>DWWX01000005.1 GCA_019119495.1 Candidatus Gemmiger stercorigallinarum
GAATTTTCGAGCTGAAAAAGCCCGGAAACGGTTGATGCCACTGGCTTTTCGCCAGTGGCATCTATACCGTTTTGATTTTATGGTGGACCTGGAGGGATTCGAACCCTTGACCTCTCGGATGCGAACCGAACGCTCTCCCAACTGAGCTACAGGCCCATATGATCTGCCGACCAACGGCTTAACTGTTATACCATAAAAACGCGAAATAGTCAACCATAAATTTTTGCGCCGTTTCGCGCGGCCGCGCCGCCGGCCGCCTCTTGTTTGATTTTACAAAAAAGTGAACATTCTGTGCAGACCCTCTTTGCATTTTGCGCAAAGCCTGCTATAATAAGGGTAACAAACGGCGGTACGCATGCCCGGCGCAGGACTGCATCCGGCGCGCGCCCGCCGCAAAATACGCGGGCGCTGGCGTGCTGCGCCGCCCCGTAAAGGAGGCTTGTTCCATGAAAGTTACATGCACAGGACGCAGGGTCACTTTGAAACCCGGTTTTATAGAGAAAGCGGAGGCGCGCCTTGCCAAGCTGGATAAGTTTTTCCCCGGCGAGGCCGAGGCACAGGTGACGGTGAATGTGGAGAGATCCGGCCAGACCGTCGAGATCACCGTGCGTGAGGGCGGGCTTATGCTGCGCGCCGAGAAATCGGCCGACCGCATGGAGGACGCCCTGAACGACGCCTGCGATCTGCTGGTGCGCCGTGTGGTCAAACAGCGCAAGCGCCTGGGCGACAAGCTGACCAGCGCCGCCGCCGAAGTCCCCGCCGCCGTGGAGCCGGAGGAGGATTACGAGATCATCCGCGAAAAGCACTTTGCCGTAAAGCCCTGCTCGACCGACGAGGCTATCCTGCAGATGAACCTGCTGGGCCACAGCTTCTACGTCTACCGCAGCGCCGACACCGGCGGCATCCAGGTCGTCTACCGCCGCACCGACGGCGGCTACGGCGTGCTGGTGCCGGAAGAGTAAACCGCCCTTCTCCCCTTTGCCGCCCTGCGCCGGCTGAGCGGGAGCATGCGCCAAACGGAAACTTCGCCTGTGCTTTTTGCAAGATACCGCGCAAAAAGCACGGGCATTTTTTTTGCCATCCGCCAGAAAGAGAGGAATTTCCATGGATCTGCGATCTGCCCGACTCCACACGGCCCCATAACCGGCGGTTTTGATCCGCCGAGCGGAAAGGAATGGTGTTTGAGAATGCTTTTGAACCGATCAACCGACAGACTGCTGTTTCGCTACGATCGCGCGGCCATGATGCCGCGCGGCAGAAAGGACAAAGCAAGAGATGAAAGAAACACAACAGGCCGGCGTGCGGCCTTATCTGCACGCGATCTGCCAAAATAACCGGCTGCGCTTTGCCGTGACCCTGGCCGGGTATCTGCTCTTTGGGCTTACCGACACCGCCTTTGCCATCCTGCAGGGCGAGTTTTTGAACGTGATGGTTCAGGGCAGCCTGACCCGCCTGGGGGTCCTGGCCGCCCTGCTGGCAGGGCTTTTGGCCGTCCAGTTTGCGGCCGCGTCGGCCACCTACTATCTCAAGTGCCGGTTTGTGCACCAGGGCATCGCGCAGTACAAGAGCTTTCTGTTCCGGCGGCTCTGCAAAAAGTCCATTGCCGCTTTCCAGCGGGAGAGCACCGGCCGGTATCTGTCGCTTTTGACCAACGACGCCAGTTCCATCGAGGAAAACTACCTGAACCGCACCACCCTGCTTGTGACGATGGCCTTTACCGTCGTCACGTCGCTGACCGCCATGGTGGTGCTGAGCTGGAAGCTGACGCTGCTCAGCCTTTTGCTCAGCCTGATCCCCGCCGCCGTCTCCGCCGCCATGAGCGGCGAGCTGGCCCGCCGCGAGAGGGCCGTCAGCGACCGGAACGAGCATTTTGTGGCCGCGGTCAAGGATTTTTTGACCGGGTTTGCGGTGGTCAAAAGTTTCAAGGCCGAGGACGAGATGAGCGCCCGCTTTGACGCGATAAACCAAAAGACCGAGCTTTGCAAGCAGCGCCGCCGTTGGTGGGACTGTTTTGTGGCGGCCGCCGGCGACCTTTCCTCCTCCGTCTTTATGTTCGGCCCCTACTTTGCCGGCGCGCTGCTGGCGCTGAACGGCGAGATCGCAGTGGGCACCGTGGTGTCGGTGGCGAACCTGTGCGGCTCCATCTCCTGGTCCATCCGGGATTTCCCCGGCTTCTGGGCCGGCCGCAAGGCGGCCAGGGCCTTGATCGACAAGGCGGCGCAGGCAGCCGAGGAACACGCCGGGCGCAGCGGGCGGCCCATTGCGCCGGTATTGAAGGAGGGCATCCGGCTTTCCCACGTCAGCTACCGCTACGACGGCAGCAGCGCCGAGGCGCTGCGGGATGTCTCGCTGGAATTTGACGCCGGCAAAAGCTACGCCGTCGTGGGCGGGTCCGGTTCCGGCAAATCCACGCTGCTCAGCCTGCTGATGGGCGCCAGCGCGCAGTACGGCGGCAGCATCGCCATCGACGGACAGGAGCTGCGGGACATCGACCCTGACAGCCTGTACGACCTGTGCAGCCTGATCGGCCAGAACGTGTTTTTGTTTGACGACACGGTGGCCAACAACATCACCATGTTCCGGCAGTTCCCCGCCGACGCGGTGGAGCGCGCGGTGCAGCGCAGCGGCCTGGCGCCCCTGGCGGCCGAGCGCGGGCTGGACGCCCCCTGCGGCGAAAACGGCTGCCGGCTTTCGGGCGGAGAGCGGCAGCGGGTATCCATCGCCCGGTGCCTGCTGCGTGGCACGCCGGTGCTGCTGCTGGACGAGGCCACCGCCGCGCTGGACAACCAGACCGCCTTTGCGGTGACGCAGGCGGTCCTGGACCTGGACGGCCTGACCCGGCTGGTGGTGACCCACCGCCTGGACGACGCCCTGCTGCGCCGGTACGACGAGATCATTGTGCTGCGGGACGGCGCCGTCTGCGAGCGCGGGCGATTTGACCAGCTGATGCGCCGGATGGGATATTTTTACTCGCTGTACACCGTCAGCAAGGGATAAGCAGCGGCAAAAAGGCGCCGGCTGCGGGCAGAAGTCTGTACTGCCCGCAGCCGGCGCTTTGTACTTACGGCCTTTTTATGGTATACTGCTGCCAGAGCGGCTCAGTAGCAGACCTGCTGGTTGTAGGGGTCATAGTGGGGCATGCGCCCGCTTTGGCGCATGGAGCAGGCGTCGCCGGCGGTGATGATGATATGGTCCAGCACGTCGATGCCCAGCAGCCCCAGCGCCTTGACGATCTGCGCGGTGGCGGCAAAGTCCGCCTCCGACGCGGCGGCCAGGCCGGACGGGTGGTTGTGGGCCAGCAGCGCGCAGGTGCAGCCGGTGGCCACCGCCGCGCGGGCCAGGCGGTTGATGTCAAACGTCACCTTGTTGGGCAGGCCCTCGGCCACGCGGATGTCCCGCAGCGGCGTGCAGTGGTCGTCCATGGCGATCAGGTACAGCGCCTCCTGCTGGAGGCCGAAAAACAGCGGCCGGACGTACTCCACGGCCTGCTCGGTCTGTTTCAGGCTGACGCGGCGGCCCCGCTTGTGCAGGCTGTAGTACCGGGCAAAGCCCAGCACCCCGTGGATCAGCCGGGCGCTGGCCGGGCCGACGCCCTCCACCTGGGCAAGCTCCTCCTCGCCGGCTTCCAGCACGGCGCAGAAGCTGCCGAACCGCTGGATCAGCGCATGGGCGATGGGGTTGGTGTTTTTGCGCGGGATGGCAAAAAACAGCAGATATTCCAGCGCCTCGTGCTCGGCCAGGCTTTCCAGGCCGTCGCGCTGGACGCGGGCCTGCATGCGGGCGCGGTGGTCGGCATGGATGGGTTTTGACGGTTTGGTCTGCTTGGGTTCCGGCATAACGCACATTCCTGCAATGGGGCCGCGCGGCGGTGTGCCGGCTGCGGCTGTCGTTTTTTGGCGCTGCCGCAAGGGACGGCGCCGCTTCCTGTTGGTTCCATTATACACGCAGACGCGGATTTTGAAAAGAGAGGCATAGCATGAAACAGTTTACCGCCGGCGAAAACGAAAACGGCGTGCGGCTTTCCCGCTTTGTGGAGAGCGTGACGGCGAACCTGCCCCGGAGCCTTTTGTACAAGAGCTTCCGCAACAAGCGCATCAAGGTCAACGGCAGGCGGGCCGAGCCGGACACCCGGCTTTGCGCCGGCGATGTGATCGAGCTGTACATCAACGACGAGTTCTTCCCTGCCCGGCCGGCGGTGAAAAAGCCGGCGCCCCGCCGCCAGCCGCCGGTCACGGCGGTGTACGAGGACGACAGCATCGCAGTGCTGTACAAGCCCGCGCATCTTTTGTGCCACAGCGACCGCACCGGCGACGCCAACCTGGTGGACGCCTTTGCGGCGCAGCTGGAAGCCCAGGGCAAGTACGACCCAAAAGCCGAAAACCGCTTTGCCCCCGCCATCTGCAACCGGCTGGACCGGGGCACCGAAGGGCTGGTGATCGCCGCCAAAAGCTATGCGGCGCTGCGGGACATGAACGCCATCATCCGGGAGGACCTGCTGAAAAAGGAGTACCTGACCATCACGGTGGGCGCGCCGCCCCAGGGGCGGCACACTGCCTGGCTGCAGCACAGCGAGAAGGGCAACAGGGTGCGCATCCATGCCCGCCAGAGCGAGGGGTACAAGCAGATCATCACCGACGTGACGGTGATCCGGCAGGCGGGGCCGTTTGCGCTGTGCCGCATCGGGCTGGTGACCGGCCGCACCCATCAGATCCGCGCCCACCTGGCCTATCTGGGCCATCCGGTGCTGGGGGACATTAAGTACGGGAACCGCAAAATGAACGAGCGCACCGGCTTAAAGACCCAGGCCCTGTGCGCCCAGCGGCTGACCTTTGGGCGCATCCCGGAGGAGAACACCCTTCACTATCTGTCCGGCCGGGTCGTCAAGCTGGACGACCCGGAGATCGTGAAAGTGTTTGACCGGCTGGGCGCAGCGGACGGCCGCCCCGCCCGCTGAACCGCTCACAGCGGCGCAAGCCGCCAGAGGCAGACTGCGTGCAGCAGGGCCATAAAAAGCGGGCCTGCGGTTTTCGGCCGGCTTTTGCTGTACAGGCCGATGCCGCCGTCGATCAGCTGCACCGCCAGCATGGCGGCTGTGACCGCCCCCAGCAGGGGCCTGGAATATACCACCAGCGGGATCAGCGCCAGCAGCACCAGCGCGGCGCTGCGCGCCAAAAGATACAGAGCATTCAGGCGCTCGTTTCCCTGCCCGGCCCGGACCCTGCCGACCGAAAAAACCAGCCCAAGCCCTGCGCTGCACAGGGTAACTGCCGCTGCAACCCAATATTCCATCTGTGTTCCTCCTGCACCAACCGTGGGGGCAAAAACACGACCGCCGCCGCACGCAGAGCCTTGGGGCCCTGTGTGCGGCGGCGGTTTTGTTTGTTTTTATGCGATCAGCAGCCGGTAGATCACGGCAAACGCCACGATCAGCGCGCAGATCACCGCGGTGATGGGCGGCGCCCAGTGGATGATGCGCTCGGCCATCACGTCGTCGGGGCTTTCCTCGCTGTCGTCGGCATAGCGGCCGCGGCGGCGGGGCGCGTAATCGTCGTCATCCTCGTCCTCATCGTCGTAGTCCAGTTCGCCGGACTGCTCCTCGGTGTCGAACATGCGGGTGCTCTCGTCGTTGTCCTCGTCATCGTCCAGGATGCCGCCCCGGCTGGCGTAGCGGCGCACGCGGGCCAGTTCGGGGTTGTCCTGCTCGGCCTGGGGGTCAAACTGGGCGGTGGCCTCCTGCTGCTCGATGGCGGCCTGGGCTGCGGCGGCGGTGGCGGCGGCCGGGTCGGCCGGGCCGTTGGCCACCTCGTTGATCTCCCGCTGCTGCTGTTCGGCAGCCTGGCGGGCCTCCTCCAGCACGCGGGTCAGCGCCGCCTTGATAAAGGCGCGGTCGCCGCCGCACTCGCTGCAGACCTGGGTGTTTTCCTCGTTGGGGTGGAAGGCGCCGCAGGCGCAGAACCAGCCCTGCTCGATATCCTGGGGCACGCAGACCAGCTGGTCGTTGCCGGCGCGGGCCTGCAGCGTTTTGGCGATGGAGGCCGGCAACATGCGCGGGGTCTGCAGGCGCACCCGTTTGTAGCTGCGCAGATCGACGCCGCGGCCGTTCAAAAAGGCGCGGTCCTGCTCGATCTCGACGCTGGACACCGGCGTATCGCTGACATAGACGGCGTCATCGCTGCCGAACAGGTCGCCGGGCTGGGCTTCCAGCTGCTCGTAATAAAAATCATCCTCGCACAGCACCTGGCCGGCGGCGTCCTTGCACTTGAAATGGATCACAAGGCCGGTCAGCGGCTCGGTGCCGACATTTTTGAAGGTCAGGCAGACAGCGATCTCACCGGTCACGTCGCCTTTCAGCAGCTCCACGCGCACAAACTGCACCGGGCTGCCCGCCGTATAATAGTTTGCACGGGACTGCGCCATCAGCGAAAAATTTTGATCCATGCTTCACTCACCTTGCTTTTGATAGTTGCTCCTCTTGCAGGCCCGGCCGGCTGCCGGGCCGCTGTGGTACAGGGGGTTCAGGCCCGGGGCGGGGCGGCGTCCTCCGCCGCATCGGCGGGGCCGTCCGTACCGGCGTCGGCGGGCGTTTCCGCGGCGGCCGGGGCTTGCGCGCCCGCATCATCCGCACCGGCGTCCGGGTCGGCGTCGTAGTCCACGCCGCTGGACTCCATGATATCGCGGAACTCCTCGCCGGAGATCTTCTCCTTCTCGATCAGCACGCGGGCCACCTCGTGCAGCTTATCCATATGCTCGGACAGGATGCGGCGGGCGCTCTCGTAGGATTCGTCCATGATGTCGCGGATCTCGTTGTCGATCTCGGAGGCGATGGTCTCCGAGTAGCCCTTGCCCTGGGCCAGGTCGCGGCCCAGGAAGGTCTGGTTGGGGTCGTTGCCGTAGACCACCGGGCCCAGCCGCTCGGAGAAGCCGTAGCGGGTGACCATGGCGCGGGCGGTGTCGGTGGCGCGCTCCAGGTCGTTGGACGCGCCGGTGGAGATATCCTCCAAAACCAGCTGCTCGGCCACGCGGCCGCCCAGCAGGCAGACGATGTCCTCGTGCATGGCGGTGCGGGTGACGTAGCTGGGCTCCTTGTCCGGCAGGTACATGGTGTAGCCGCCGGCGGCGCCGCGGGGGATGATGCTGATCTGATGCACCGGGTCATGGGTGGGGCAGAAATAGCCGGTGATGGCGTGGCCGGCCTCGTGATAGGCGGTCAGGCGCTTTTCCTTGTCAGTGACGACGCGGCTCTTCTTCTCCGGGCCGGCCACCACCTTGATGGAGGCTTCCTCGATCTCCGGCTCGGTGATGGCCTTTTTGCCCTTGCGGGCAGCCAGCAGGGCGGCCTCGTTGACCAGGTTCTCCAGGTCGGCGCCGGAGAAGCCGGCGGTGGACTGGGCGATGGTCTTGAGGCTGACGTCCGGGCCAAGGGGCTTGTTTTTGGTGTGGACGCGCAAAATCTCCTCACGGCCCTTGACGTCGGGCAGGCCCACATAGACCTGGCGGTCAAAACGGCCGGGACGCAGCAGCGCCTTGTCCAGGATGTCGGCGCGGTTGGTGGCGGCCATAACGATGACGCCATCGTTGGCGTCAAAGCCGTCCATCTCCACCAGCAGCTGGTTCAGCGTCTGCTCCCGCTCGTCGTGTCCGCCGCCCAGGCCGGTGCCGCGCTGGCGGCCCACCGCGTCGATCTCGTCGATAAAGATGATGCTGGGCATCGTCTTTTTGGCTTTTTCAAACAGGTCGCGCACACGGGAGGCGCCGACGCCCACGTACATCTCCACAAAGTCGGAGCCGGAGATTGCATAGAAGGGTACGCCGGCCTCGCCGGCGCAGGCGCGGGCCAAAAGCGTTTTGCCGGTGCCCGGAGGGCCCACCAGCAGCACGCCGTGGGGGATGCGCGCGCCCAGAGAGTTGAACCGCTCCGGCGCCTTGAGGAACTCGACGACCTCCTGCAGTTCGGCCTTTTCCTCCTCGGCGCCGGCCACGTCGGCAAAGGTTGCCTTGCGCTGGCTTTCCTGCTGGTCCTTGACCTTGGCGCGGCCCACGTTCATGATGCCGCTGCCGCCGGCGCCGCTGCGGTACATCGAGATGAACAGAAACGCCACGCCGCCGATCATGACCACATAGAGCACGATCTCCATCCAGGGGATGGAAGCGCGCACCGGCGTCATGTCATAGATCATGGGGGCGTCGGGGTTGGCCTCGTTGTACTGCTCGATATATCCTTCGCTGCGCAGGGTGCTCAGGAAAAAGTCGATATAAGGCAGGCGGTAGGTGGCCAGCACGGTACCGCCGTTCTGGGGGCCGTAATTCTCGTCGGCGCCGGCCAGCTCCTGCAAAAGGCCGGTGGACTCGCCGGCGGAAAGGGCGTTCTCCGGCAGGGGCTTGTCGCCCTCTTTCAGGCTCAGCTCAATAGTGCCGGTGTTCAGATCCAGCTCAAAGGCCGTGACCTGGTTGTTCTCGAAATACTCGATGACATCGGAATAGGCCATGGTGCTGGGTTCCGAGCCGGACAGCGACGAGTACATCGTCACCATCACAAGGGCAAGCACCAGCACGATGGCAATGATGATGCCACCGCTGAAACGAGGTTTTTGCTGCAAAAAATCAACTCCTACTCTTTAGGGTGCCGCGGCCGGGGACGCCGGATGCCGATGCCGGCAGCCGTCCCTCCTCCCCTGCCGCAGCAGGCTTTATTTGTTGTACACCTGGGGCTTGAGAACGCCCACGTACGGAAGATTGCGGTATTTTTCGTCGTAGTCCAGGCCGTAGCCCACCACGAACTCGTCGGGGACGTCGAAGCCTTTGTAGTCGGGTTCGATGTCCGCCTGGCGGCGGCTGGGCTTGGAGAGGATGGCACAGATCCTGACGCTGTTGGGGTTGCGCATCTGGAGCATGGGCACCAGATGGGACAGCGTGACGCCGGTGTCCAGGATATCCTCCACGATCAGCACGTCCTTGCCGGTCAGGTCCTGGTCCAGGTCCTTGATGATCTTGACCAGGCCGGTGGTGGTGGTGTTTGCCCCGCCGTAGCTGGACACCACCATAAAGTCGATGCCGCAGGGGATGGTCACCGCCCGCATCAGGTCGGCCATGAACACCACCGCGCCCTTGAGGATGGAGACCAGCAGCAGGTCGCGCCCTGCATAGTCGCGGCTGATGGCCGCGCCCAGCTCGGCAACTTTGTCCCGAAGCTGCTGCTCCGATACCAGAATATGGTCGATATCCCGATTCATGTCATACATGGCAGTTCATTCCTCCGTATCGCGCCAGGCCCGCACCACGCAGACGGTGCGGGTGGCCGCGGTGGGGGCAAGCCCCTCCGCAAAGCCGCAGCCCCACAGCCAGACGACCTCGCTGCCGTCCGCCAAAAGCGGCGCCAGCGCCCGGTCCGCCGGGCTTGTGCCAAGCTCGTTGAACAGTTTTTTGAGCGATTTGCTCACGTGCCGGCCGGCGGGGCGGAAAAAATCGCCCGGCTGACGGGTACGCAGCTGAATACTCTTTTGTATTTTATCATAATCTGCGCAACAGTTTAAGTCTTTTTTGAAAATTGGTGCATTTTTCAGAAATTCTTCATATTTTTGCCTCTCGATCTGCAGGCAGTAGCCCCCCGGCAGGCGGTAAAGGCCGGGCAGGGCGGGCTGCGGCGGCGCGGGCGGCGGCAGCGTGCCGGGCGGCGCCACCCGCACCAGCGCGCCGTTTTTGACCTTGTAGGTCACCTGGGGCGTCAGCTGCAAGGCGCCCTCGCCCCGCAGCACCAGGAAGCGCAGCAGGCTGACATACTTTTCCTCGGCGTCCCGCACCGGGACGATCAGGCTGTGCAGCGCGGCTTTCAGGATGGGGCCGTCGGCGGCGCGCAGGCGCTCGATGTCGTAACCGTCGCCCAGGTCCGCGGCCTGCAAAAGCGCGGCCGCCTCGCCGGAAAGCCAGTCGTCCAGCTCCTGCATCTGGCGGCAGAACCGGCCGATGGACCGCTCGGCCGCCGGGTTGACGCCGGCCAGCGCCGGCATGGCATGGTGGCGGATGCGGTTGCGGGCGTAGTCGTCGGTCTCGTTGGTAAAGTCCTGCACATAGCTTTGGCCAAGGGCGCGGCAGTATGTCGCTGTCTCGGCCCCGGTGACGCACAGGCAGGGCCGCACGTAGACGCCCCGCCGGGCCGGGATGCCGGTCATGCCGTGCAGCCCGGTGCCCCGCGCCAGCCGGAACAGCACCGTCTCGGCCTGGTCGGACAGGGTGTGGGCTGTGGCGATCTTGGCTTCCTCGCGGGCGGCCAGCCGGTCAAACCAGGCGTAGCGCAGCCGGCGGGCCCAGTCCTCGCTGGGATGCTCCGGGATGGCGACGCCCTCTTTGACCGCATCGTAGACAAACAGCTCGACGCCGCTGCGCCGGCAAAACTCCCGCACAAAGTCGGCGTCCCGGCGGGAAGCCTCGCCCCGGATGCCGTGGTCCACGTGGGCGGCCAGCACCCGGACGGACAATTGCCGGCGGCAGCGCAGAAGAAACAGCAACAGGGCCATAGAGTCTGCCCCACCGGAGCAGGCCGCAATGACCCTGTCGCCGGGCTTGAACAGCCCGCGCTGCCGGCAGAAGGCCAGCAGCTTTTGTTCTGTTTGTTCGATGATAGGCTCAACCGAAGTCGTCATGGCCGTAATCCAAATTCATAAAGCGGGTGTGGGCGCCGTCCCAGCCAAGGCGCACCGAGGTGGTCTCGCCGTGGCGGTTTTTGGCAACGATACATTCGGCGACATTCTCGTCCGCCTGCTCGCCCTCGCCGTTCTGGCTGTTGTAGTAGGCGGCGCGGTACAAAAACAGCACCACGTCGGCGTCCTGCTCGATGGAGCCGGAGTCGCGCAGGTCGGAAAGCTGGGGCCGGTGGTCGGACCGGCCGCTGGACTTTTCGGCCGCACGGGACAGCTGGGACAGCGCGATGACCGGCACGTTCAGCTCCTTGGCCATGATCTTCAGGTTCCGGGTGATGTCGCTGATCTCCTGCACGCGGCTTTCGGTCCGCTTGCTGGACTGCATCAGCTGCAGGTAGTCGATGATGACCAGGCCGATCTTTTCCTTTTTGGGGTCCTGGTTGATCTGGCGGATCTTGGCCTTGATCTCCGGCACCGAGATGCCGGAGGAATCGTCCATATAGATGGGCGCGTCGTAAAGCAGCGTGCTGGCCCCCACCAGGTCGTTCCAGTCGGAATCGTTCAGCCGGCCGGTACGGAAGGTCTGGCTGTCGATGCCGGCGGTGCTGGAAAGGATGCGGTCGGTCAGCTGCTCGCAGGTCATTTCCAGGCTGAAAATGATGGTGGGCACCTTTTGCAGCCGGGCCACATTGGTGGCGATGTTCAGCGCAAAGCTGGTCTTGCCCATGCCGGGGCGGGCCGCCAGGATGACCAGGTCGGACCGGCCCAGGCCGGTGAGCACCGTGTCCAGGTAGGTGAACCCGGTGGGGATGCCGGCGAACTTGTCCCGGTCGGGGCCGCTGAGCTTTTGCAGCGTGGCGATAACATCCAGGATGGACTCCTTGATGGTCTTGACGCCGGATTTGTCCTTGCCGCTGCGGATGTCGTAGATCTTCTGCTCGGCGCTTTCCAGCAGCATATCGGCGTCCGATTCCTCGGCGGACTGCTGCAGGATGGTGCGGGCGGCCTCGATCAGGCGGCGGGTCTGGTACTTTTCGCGGACGATGCGGATGTAGGAGTCCACGTTGGACAGGGCCGGCACCGTCTCGGCCAGGCGGGCGACGTAGATCTTGGCGTCGTCCGCCCCCTGGAAGGCCGGGTCCTGGGCCAGGGCGTCCACCAGCGTGACCACGTCCACGGCCTCGTTCTCGGCAAACAGGGCGGCCATCTGGGTGTAGACGGCGCGGTTCTGCTCCGAGTAGAACATATCCGCTTCCAGCTCGGTGATCAGCTGGGTCAGGATGTTCTCGTCCATCAGGGCGGCGCCCAGCACGCTCTGCTCCGCCTGCATGTTGTACGGCATCTGGATGCCCAGCCCTGCCAGGCTGAGTTCATTGTTCGGCATGGGACCACCCCCTTTTTAATGAAAAGTCAGGAATGAGGAATGGACGCAAGGGCAGCGTGTTGGGCCGGCGGAGCAGGTCCGCGGGCAGATAAGGTGCCGGCAGGCCGGCCCTTGCCGCGGGTCACAGCGCCGTGCCCGGCCGCCCGTTAAGACCCCCGTTCCCTTGATTCCTCATTTCGCATCGCGCTGCGCTTTACAGCTCTTCCACTTTCACCTTGAACCCGGCGGAAACGCCGGCGTAGAGCTTGACGGCGGCGTCGTAGCTGCCAAACTCCTTGATGCCGGAGGGCAGGTCCACCTTTTTCTTGTCGATCTCGGCGCCGATCAGCTTGCTGAGGGCCTCGGCCACGTCCTTGGAGGTGACCTTGCCGTACAGCTTGCCGGAAGCGCCGCCCTTGACCTTGACGGTGACGACCTTGTCCTTGACCTTGGCGGCCAGGGCCTCGGCCTCGGCGCGGGCCTCGGCCTCGTGGTGGGCCTTGGCCTCGCTCTTGGTGCGGGCGACGTTCATCGCGCCGGCGTCCGCCACGGCGGCCAGGCCGCGGGGGAACAGGAAATTGCGGGCGTAACCGTCCGAGACCTCGTGGATCTCGTCCTTCTTCCCGATATTTTTCACGTCCTGCTTGAGAATGACTTTCACAGCAAAACCCTCCCTACTGAAATTACTTGATCTATTTGGTATTGTTGGCTGTCTGGGTGGCGCGGTAATGGTCGATCTGCTCGCGGATGCGGCGCTCGGCCTCCTCCGGCGTGCAGTCTTTCAGCTGGGCGCCGGCCATGGTCAGGTGGCCGCCGCCGCCCAAAGGCTCCAGGATCACCTGGACGTTCAGCGCGCCCATGCTGCGGGCCGAGATGTTGACGCCGCCGTTTTTGGCCACCGCCACAAAGCTGGCGTCCACGCCGGAGATGGTCAGCAGGTCGTTGGCGGCCATGGGCAGCACCACCGCCATGCCAGGCTCCAGCTCGCCGGAAACGGCGATGGCGCAGCCCTTGTAGATGTAGGCGTCCTCCACGATATGGGCGCGGGCCTCGTACTCCTCCTTGGAGGTGTTGAACAGCAGCTTGGTGTCGGCGGTCTGGGCGCCGCGGCTACGCAGCCAGGCGGCGGCCTCAAACGTCCGCACGCCCACATGCAGCGCAAAGCTGCGGGTGTCCAGCATAATGCCGGCCAAAAGGGCCTGGGCCTCCAGCGGGGTGATGTTGCCCTGGCTGGGCATAAACTGCAGCAGTTCGCAGACCAGCTCGCTGGCGCTGGAAGCGTAAGGCTCGTGGTAGAGCAGGATGGGGTTGTCGATATGCCCCACCGCCATGCGGTGATGGTCGATGACCACCACCCGCTGGCATTTTTCGTAGATCTTCTGGCTTTCCAGCAGGCGTTTCTGGTAGGTGTCCACGACGATCAGCAGCGTTTTGGGGGTGATGATCTCGTAGGTCTCCTCCGGCTCGATGAAATTGTCGCTCTCGCCCGCCTTGTCGAACAGCTCGATCAGCTGGCCGGCCAGCGTGGCGCTGCGGCGCACCGTGATGACCGAGGGCACGCCGCACATCTTGCAGATGCGCAGCACGCCGATGGCCGAGCCGATGGCGTCCAGGTCGCTCATGCTGTGGCCCATGATCAGCACGCTGTCGCTCTGGCGGATCTGGTCCTCCAGGGCGTTTGCGATGATGCGGCTGCGCACATGGCTGCGCTTTTCGACGCCGTGGGAGACGCCGCCGAAAAACTCAAAGCCGTCCAGCGTCTTGACGGCGGCCTGGTCGCCGCCGCGGCCCAGCGCGATGTCGATGCTCTCGCGGGCCATGTCCTGGCACTCGGCCAGCGTTTTGCCGCCGTGGCCGACGCCGATGGAGATGGTCAGCATGCCGCCGGGATGCAGCGCGCGGACCTTGTCCAGGATGTCGAAGCGGTGCTTGATCATGCGGCGGATGTGCCGCTCCTCCACCACCGCGATGTAGCGGCTGTTGGACACCCGGCGCAGAAAGCCGGTGGTCTGGCCGATGTACTCCTCCAGCAGGCGGTTGATGGCCTCCTGCTCGTGGGCCTGCTCCGAGTCCTTCATGTCGGTGAACAGCTCGTCGTAGCTGTCAATGACGATGATCATGCAGGCGGGGCGGCTGGCGGTGTACTCGTCCAGGGTGTCTTTATAGAAGGTATCGTCCACCAGGTAGACGATGCTGGCGCCGTTGCTGGTGGGGCTGGGGCTGGTGTAGGCGGTGAACCGGAAGCCGTTGGCCGTGATGTCCTGCCCGTGGGGGCGGGCGCAGACGGCCAGGTCCAGCCCCGGCAGCAGCTGGCTGACGGGCGCCATGACCGAGTCCCGCCCGGCCAGCACCTGCTCCTTAAAGCAGGCATTATACCACAAAACGGTATGGCCGGACAAGAGCAGCACCGGGATGGGCAGCTGGGTCAGCGAATACTGCACCTTGCTGCCGCCAAACACGTTGCCGCCCAGGTTTTGGGCGATGAAGGTGCGGAGCCGCCGCCGGTTGGCGACCATCAGCAGGATGGCCGCCGCCAGCACCACCACCGGCGCCAGCAGCCACTGGGGCGCGTACAGCGCCACCGGCACCGCCAGCGCGGCGCAGCACACCAGCAGCAGCAACAGGATGGCGCCGGTATCCAGACGTAGCTTGTTTTTCATGGGACTTCCTCGTCTGCCGGGCAGGGAAAAGCGGGCGCCGCCCTCCCCTGCCGCAGGGCCGGCCGCAGATCGCGGCCTGTAAACAGTCTTGGCCGCCCGCCGGCCCGCGCCGAAGCGGCGCCGCAGCCCAGCAGGCAGCTGTGCTTTACACTTCCATCAGGATGGGCAGGATCATGGGGCTGCGCTTGGTCTTGCGGTAGATATAGCTGGAAAGAGCCTCCCGCACGCGGGTCTTGAGGCTGTTCCAGTCGTGGGCGTTGTCCGCCAGGGCGCGGTCCAGGGCGATCTCCACCTGGGTGCGGGCGCCGTCGATCAGCTCCTCGCTCTCGCGCACATAGACAAACCCGCGGGAAACCAGCTCCGGCCCTGCCAGCACCCGGCCGCTGCGGCCGTCGATGGTGACGGTGACGACGATGATGCCGTCCTCCGACAGATGATGCCGGTCGCGCAGGACCACATTGCCCACGTCGCCCACGCCGTAGCCGTCCACCATGACGGCGCCGGCGGGCACGGTGCCCTCCAGCACCATGCTGTCGCGGGAGAGGCGGATCTTCTGGCCGTTTTCGGCGATATAGATGTTCTGCCTGGGGATATAGCCCAGGTGCTCGGCCGTCTCGGCATGGCGCTTGAGCTGCTTGAACTCGCCGTGCACCGGCAGGAAATACTGCGGGTGGGCCAGGGTCAGCATCAGTTTCTGCTCCTCCTGGCAGGCGTGGCCGGACACATGGGTGTCGTACATATTTTCGTAGATGACCTCGGCGCCCAGGGCCAGCAGCCCGTTGACCACCTTGGTGACGGTCTTTTCGTTGCCGGGGATGGGCCGGGCCGAGATGATGATAAAATCGCCGGGGCCCACCTTGACGTTGCGGTGGCTGGCCTGCGCCATGCGGGACAGCGCCGACAGCGGCTCGCCCTGGCTGCCGGTGGTGATCAGCACCACTTTTTCCGGCGGGTACTTGTTGACCTCCTCGATGTCGATCAGGACGGTGTCCGGCACATGCAGGTAGCCCAGCTCCTTGGCCATCTCGGTGTTGGAGACCATGCTGCGGCCGTTGACCGCCACCTTGCGGCCCGACTCGATGGCCAGGTCGATGATCTGCTGGACGCGGTAGATGTTGGAGGCAAAGGTCGCCACGATGATGCGCTTTTTGCGGGCGCGGTTGAACAGGGCGCGCACCCCCTCGGCCACCGTCTGCTCGGTGGCGGTAAAGCCGGGGCGCTCGGCATTGGTGGAATCGGCCAGCAGGGCCAGCACGCCGCGGCGGCCGTACTCGGCGATGGTGGACAGATCGGTGACCGCGTCGCTGGACAGCGGCGTGTAGTCGATCTTGAAGTCGCCGGTGTGGATGACGACGCCGGCCGGGCACTCGATGGCGTAGGCCACGGCGTCGGGGATGGAATGGTTGACGTGGATGGGCTCCACGGTAAAGCAGCCCAGGCGCACCTTCTGGCGGGGGCGGATCTCGTTGAATTTGGCGCTGGCGGCCAGGCCGTGCTCCTCCAGCTTGTTGCGCATCAGGCCGATGGTCAGCCGGGTGGCGTAGATGGGCACATTGAACTGCCGCAGCAGGTAGGGCAGGCTGCCGATGTGGTCCTCGTGCCCGTGAGTGATAAAAAGACCCTTGATGCGGTCCTTGTTCTCCAGCACGTAGGAGAAATCGGGGATGACCAGGTCGATGCCGAACATGTCGCTGTCCGGGAACACCGAACCGCAGTCCACCAGGATCATGTCGCCCTGGCATTCATACAGGGTGATGTTTTTTCCCACTTCGCCCAAACCGCCCAGCGGGATGATGTGCATGGGAACGGCGGGCTGCTCCTCCACGCGGGTGCGGGACATGGGCCGGCGGCGCGGCCGGGGCTGCTGGATGGGCTGCACCTGCTGCACGGCGGCCGGGGCCTGGCTGCGGCGGGGCTGCGGCGCACGGCGGGTGCGCGGCGGGCGGGACGGCTGCTCCACCGTCTCCACAGCCGGGGACGCCTGGGCCGGCTTGGGCGCGGCGGCACGGCGCTGGGTGCGGCGGGGCGCGGTATTGCGGGGCGCACGGGTACGGTTGGACTGACGCTTGTCGTTGAAATCTTCCATTGAAACCTCCGAAGAAATGGCTCGGCAAAGCCGGCACCCGGCGCTGCAAAGGAGACTTTGCCAGCGAGAGATGCCGCAGCTTTGCGGGTATCGTGATGTATATTGGGATACAACAGCGTTTCCGGCACGGGTCTGGCCGCAAATGCCGCCGGGAAAACGCAGAGTCACCGGATGTTGCGCGTCGGCCTGCGTGCGCACGGGGCACGCCAAAGCCGCGCCTTGTCCCTGCAAAAGGCCGGCCGCGGCGCAGGCAGCCCGCCTGCGCGCCAGAAAAACACCTTTTGGGGACAGACACTGAAAAAACACGAACATTGCAGGCAGCTTCCTGTGGCACGGCGCGCCGGTGCGGCGGCGCCGGGTCCTGGCCCCGGTTTGGGGGCTGCAGCCGGCAGGAATGCCTTCCGTCAATAGGTATTATACGGCCTGGCGGGGGCAGTTGTCAATCTTGCCGCCCTGCCGCCCCTTGCCGGCGGCGCGCAAAGCGGGTATAATGGCAGAAACGAGACCCCGGGCGGCCCCGCCGTCC
Source organism: Candidatus Gemmiger stercorigallinarum (assembly GCA_019119495.1). Classification (GTDB taxonomy): domain Bacteria; phylum Bacillota; class Clostridia; order Oscillospirales; family Ruminococcaceae; genus Gemmiger; species Gemmiger stercorigallinarum. The sequence continues at coordinate 17,270 of DWWX01000005.1, forward strand.
GTTTATCACCGTGCCCAGCCACAGTATGGGCTGCATCCTGGGAGTTTAGCATGAAGCATATCGAGATCTACACCGACGGCGCCTGCAGCGGCAACCCCGGACCGGGGGGCTGGGGCGCGATCTTGCGGTTTCGCACCGCCAGCAAAGTGTTTGAGAAGGAGCTTTCCGGCGGGGAGGCCGAGACCACCAACAACCGCATGGAGCTGACCGGCCTGCTGGAAGCCCTGCGTCAGCTGAAGGAGCCCTGCGACATCGACCTGTACTCTGACAGCCAGTATGTGATCAACGGGCTGGAGAAGGGCTGGGCCAAAGGCTGGCGCGCCCGCGGCTGGCGCAAGGCGGACAAGTCCCCCGCCCTGAACGCCGACCTGTGGGCGCAGCTGCTGGAGGAGAGCGAAAAGCATGTGATCCACTACCACTGGCTGAAAGGCCACGCCGGCCACCCGGAAAACGAACGCTGCGACCGCCTGGCGGTGGCGCAGAGCAAAAAGTACGGCGGCAGGCAGGCCTGACCGCCCCCCTCGGCAAAGGCCCCGGCAAGGCCTGCCCCCCCTCAACGCCCGGCCGGGTGTGACAACTATTTTTCCTGCCCCATTGACGGCGCTGCCGGCAGATGCTAAACTGCCTACGCGCTGCCCGTGCGGGCAGGATTTTTTTGCGATGCGGCCGCATTTTCTGCGCGGCCACGGGGGGGGGCGGACGCCATGGAGATCATCACGGTCAAAGACCTGACCAAAACCTTTCCCTACTCGGTCAAGGAGAAGGGGCTGAAAGGCTCGCTGCACAACCTGTTTGCGCGGCAGACCCTGCAAAAAACCGCGGTCAGCGGCGTCAGCTTTGCCGTTGAACAGGGCGAAGCGGTGGGCCTGCTTGGCCCCAACGGCGCCGGCAAGACCACCACGCTGAAAATGCTTGCCGGCATCTTGTACCCCACCAGCGGCACCGTGACGGTGGCCGGTTATGTGCCCTGGGAGCGCCGGCGGGACTATCAGCGCCGGTTTGCCATCGTGATGGGGCAAAAGACCCAGCTCTGGCCCGACCTGCCCGCGCTGGACACCTTTGAGCTGAACCGCCGCATCTACCAGATCGACGAGGATCCGTACCGGCGCACGCTGGACGAGCTGACCGGCCTTTTGGACGTGCGCAGCCTGCTGCAGGTGCAGGTGCGGCGGCTTTCGCTGGGCGAGCGGATGAAGATGGAGCTGATCGCCGCGCTTTTGCACCGGCCGGAGATCCTGTACCTGGACGAGCCGACCATCGGGCTGGATATTTTGTCCCAGCGCAGCATCCGGGAATTTCTGCACTATTACAACCAGCAAACCAAAACCACCATCCTGCTGACCAGCCATTACACCACCGACATCGAGGCCATCTGCCCGCGCAGCGTCATCATCAACCACGGCAACGTGGTGTTCGACGGTCCGCTGGCCGAGGTGAGCGAGGTGTTCGGCCACAAAAAGCTGGTGTCCATCAAGGCGCGGCGGGATCTGACGGCCGGCGAGCTGGCGCAGTTTGGCGCCGTGCGCCAACTGGAGCGCAGCACCGCCCTGCTGGAAGTGGAGCGCGACGGGCTGGAACGCTGCCTGCAGCGGCTGTTCGGCGCGGTGCCGGTGGTGGATCTGGACGTGAAGGACATCCCCATCGAGGAAGGCATCGCCTATTTTTACCGGAAAGCCGGGGTGGACGCGCAATGACAGCTGCCGGTTACTGCTATGTGTTTGGCATGGGGATGCAGAAAGCCATGGCCTACCGGGCCGACTTTTTCCTGAGCATCGTCAGCTGCATCTTTCCCATCATCATGCAGGTGTACCTGTGGACGGCGCTGTACGCCGCCGGCGCCGCCGATACCAACGGCTACACCTACGAGCAGATGATCCTGTACACGCTGCTGGCGGGCGTCACCTCCCGCATCGTGGCCACCGGGTTCGAGAACGACGTGGCGCGGGACATCAAGGACGGCGGCCTGAACAAGTACCTGGTCAAGCCGATGAATTACGGCGCGTACTGCTTTGCCCAGTTTGCGGGCGGCAAGGCGGCCGCGGCGGGTTTTCTGCTGGCGGCGGCCGCCGCGGTACTTGGCGGCGCGGCGCTTACGCTGGGCGTTCCCTTTGCGCCGGTGCGGCTGGCGCTGTACGCGCTTTCACTGGTGCTGGCCCTGGTTTTGAATTTTGCCATCTTTTTTACCATCGCGCTGCTGGGTTTCTGGCTGACCGAGATCAGCCAGCTGTTCGGCACCATCTCCATCGTCATCATGGTGGTCAGCGGCGGCGTGTTCCCGCTGGACATCTTCGGCCCGGCGGCGGCCGCCGCGGCTGCGGTGCTGCCCTTTGGCTACACCACCCAGTTCTGCGTCAACATCGTCAGCGGCCGGCTGGCGATGGACGAGATCTGGCCGGGGTTTGCGGCGCAGCTTTTGTGGACCGCCGTGTTCACCGCCGCGCACACGGCGCTGTGGCGGCGGGGCGCAAAGCGTTATACCGCCGTGGGCGGCTGAGGGAGGTGCCGGGCATGAAACAGTTTTGGGAACGTCTGCGCTATTACCTGGGCCTTTTGGGGCTGTTTGCCAAATATTCGCTGATGGAGCAGATGGAATACCGCATCAACTTTGCGGCGGGCATCGCGGTGGAGTGCGGCTACATGCTCATCAAGCTGATGTACGCCGTGCTGATTTTGAACGCCGGGGCCGAGATCAACGGCCTGACCGCCAACGAGATGCTGATGTGCATCGGCACCTACATCATGGTGACGGGCGTTTACATGGGCATTTATCCCAACTTCTGGGCGCTGCCCCTCTCGGTGCAGGACGGCAGCCTGGACATGCTGCTGACCAAGCCGGTGAACACCCAGTTCCTAATCACGCTGCGCAAGCTGGATTTCGGCATGCCCATCCCGGACGTGCTGTGCGGGCTTGCGCTGATCGTGTACGGCTGGCAGCAGGAAGGCCTGCCGGTGACCTTTGCCAACGTGGCGGGGTTTGTGGTATTCTGTATTGCAGGATGGTTTTTGACCTACTGCCTGTTTTTGATCCCGGAGCTGCTGTCCTTCTGGTTTGTCTCCAACAACGGGGTGCAGGCGCTTTCCTCGGCGGTGTTCGACTTCAACAACACGCCGATGAACCTTTACCCCAAATGGGTGCAGCGGCTGGGCATTTTTCTGCTGCCGGTCTTTTTGATCACCAATTTCCCCACCCTGTTTGTGATGGGCGCGCTTTCGCCGGCAATGACCCTGTGGGGGCTGGCGGCGCCGGTTTTGGTGTTCGCCATCCAGCGGATCATCTGGCGGCGGGCCATGCGGCGGTATACCAGCGCCAGCGGCTGACGCCGAAACACGGACAGGCAGACAACAGGAAACGGAGGGTCCCCCATGGAAGGTTTCAACACATACGAACAGCAGGACAAGGTGCTGGTGGGCATGAGCGGCGGCGTGGATTCCAGCGTGACGGTGCGCATTTTGCAGGAGCAGGGCTTTGCGGTGCAGGGCGCGGTGATCCGCTTCTCCCCCGCCCACGACGGCGCGGTGGCCGAGGCGAAGGCCGCCGCCGAAACGCTGGGCGTGCCGGTGCATGTCATCGACGCCGGCGCGGAGTTTGAGCGGGAGGTGGTGACGCCTTTCTGCGCGGATTACTGCGCCGGGCGCACCCCCAACCCCTGCATCCTGTGCAACCCGGCGGTCAAGTTCAAACTGCTGGCCCAAAAGGCGGACGAGCTGGGCATCCGGTTTATCGCCACCGGGCACTACGCCCGCATCGAACGCTGCGCCGACGGCGTCTGCCGACTGTGCGCGCCGGAGAGCGCCGCCCGCGACCAGACCTACATGCTCTACCGGCTGGGCGGCGAGCTGCTGGACCGGCTGATTTTGCCGCTGGGCGAGTTTGAGAAGGACGACGTGCGGGAGATCGCGCGGGACATCGGCCTTTCCTGCGCCGACGCGCCCGACTCGATGGAGATCTGCTTTATCCCCGACGGCGACCACGCGGCCTTTATCCGCAGCCGCGGCATGCAGCCCAAGGCGGGGCGCTTCCTTGGCCCCGACGGCGAGGACCTGGGCGCGCACCTGGGCGTGGACCACTACACGGTGGGCCAGCGCAAGGGGCTGGGCATCGCCGCCGGGCGGCCGCTGTTTGTCCGGGCGATTTTGGAAAACGGCGACATCCAGCTGGCCGAGAGCGGCGGCGAGTTCCACACCCGCGTAACGGTGGGCAGCGTGGTGACGCCGGACGGCCAGCCGCTGCCGGAGGGCGAGTACCTGGCCAAAGTGCGCAGCACCGCCGCGCCCGCCCCCTGCCGCGTGACCAGCGACGGCGGCGCGCTGACGGCCTGTTTCGCCCGGCCGGTGCGGGCCGCCGCGCCGGGCCAGAGCGCCGTCTTTTACAAAGACGGCTACGTGGCCGGCGGCGGCATCATCCTGGCGGCGGAGTAAGGCGAAGTGCCCGCCGGCAGGGCCAAATCAAAAAAACGGCGTACCGGTTTTTGCCTATGCCAGATCAGGAAGTCTTTACAAAAAGATACGGTGTAACCCAGTAACACGGGTTACACCGTTTTCTTATATTGGGAAAGCGCCAATACAGTTTTCCCGCCTGTTACGGATAGAGACAGAGTATCGCAGTTCCCGAAAACGGGAACTGCGATACTCTTAAATATAGTTGATAAAATTCTTTTCGATCAATTCATAATCGACAAAAGACTGGAGCCGGCCCAGCTGATCTTTTCCCGAATCGATATTGGTCCGCACCTTTTGAAAGCCGAGCGATTCATAAACGTGCTGTGCTCGTGTATTCGTCAAGTTGGTGTCGAGAACGATTTTGGAATACCCGTTTCGGAACAGCCACCCGATCAGCATACTTAAAATTTTTCTGCCGATGCCACGGTTTTGACAATCGGTTTCGCAGATTTTAATGCCAATTTCTGCAATGCCATCCGCAATATTGCGGTAGCTGCATTCCCCTATCAGGCGGTCGTTTTCCTCAATGACCATACAGCCGTTTCCGAGTCCTTTGGCGACTTCCTCCTCGGTCACGCCCACTCCATTGGGAAAGCCTGCATGCGCCATCACGGTCCCATCATTCCACCACGCGGCAAGCTGCTTTACGTCGGGAAGTCCCGCTTGCCGGAGCGTCAGGTTTTCATATTGTATTTTCATTATTTTTCCTCGCAGGCGGCAGATGATTTGACGATTCAGGCAGTTATGACTTCAATCGTGTTTCAGCTCAACTATGCGGCGCCGGCACTTTTGGCACGCCGTTTTTGTTTGGTTTGCGGGGTGCAGTCATTGCAGCGTCAGGCACTTTTTGGGGCAGGAGGCGGCGCAGATGCCGCAGCCGATGCACTTTTCGGCGTCCAGCAGCCACTGTTTGGCGGCCCGGTCCACCGTGATGGCCCCCTGCGGGCATTTTTTGGCGCACAGGGTGCAGTAGACGCATTTGGCCGCGTCGTTTTCCGGCTTGCCGCCCGCCTTGCCCGCCGCCGGGGCGTCGGGGGCTTTGGGGCGGGTGAATGTCTCACTGGCTTTTTGGCTGCCGGGGGCGGTGTAGCCGGGCACGATGGCCAGGCACTTTTTGGGGCAGACGTTGGCGCAGTTGCCGCACTGGACGCAGTCAAACCGGTTGATGGTCCAGGTGCCGGCGGCCCGGTCCACTTTCAGCGCGCCGGGCGGGCAGCTGCGGGCGCACAGGCCGCAGCTGATGCAGTCCTCGATCTTGATCTCCACATGGCCGCGCATCCGCTCCGGGTAGTGGGCCGGCTCAAAGGGATAGCCGGTGGTGGCGGGCTTGGAAAACAGGTTTTTCAGCACCGTGCCCGCAAAGGGGAACACCCGCCAGGGGGCCGGCGTCTGGTCGTGTTTGTGGTCCATCTTCCTCACCTCTCGGTACAGCTGATGCAGGGGTCAATGGTCAGGATCAGCAGCGCCACGTCGGCCAGCTGGCAGCCCTTGAGCAGCTCCAGCATGGGCGGGATGTTGCTGGTGGTGGGGGTGCGCAGGCGGAACCGGTCGATGAATTTGCTGCCGTTGGCCTTGACGTAATAGACGGCCTCGCCGCGGGGCTGTTCGATGCGCATAAAGTGTTCGCCGTCGGGGTTGCCCTTCACCGGCACGGCGATGGGCCCCGCCGGGATCTTGGCCGCGGCCTGGCGGATCAGGTCCATGGACTGGTAGATCTCTTTGATGCGCACCTCGCACCGGGCAAAGGAGTCGCCGTCCGCGGCGGTGACCGGCTCAAACTCCAGGTCGCCGTAGGCCGCATACCCCAGCTTGCGGGTGTCGAAGGCCACGCCGGAGGCCCGCAGCATCGGCCCCACCGCGCCCATCCCTTGGGCGTGGCCGGCGTCCATCACGCCCAAACCGTGCAGGCGGGTGCCCACGCTGTAATCCCGCAGAAACGCCTCGGCGATGGGGCGCAGTTCCTTCTCCATCCCGTCGATGGTGGACACCAGCGTGCGGAGCATGGCGTTGTCCATGTCCTTCAGCACGCCGCCCACGCAGTTGACCGAGAAGATGATCCGCCCGCCGGTGGTGGCGTCGAACATATCCAGGATCTTCTCCCGCAGCCGCCAGCTCTGCATGAACAGGCTCTCGAAGCCCATGGCGTCGGCCAGCAGGCCAAGCCACAGCAGGTGGCTGTGGATGCGGCTCATCTCCATCCAGATGGTGCGCAGGTAGTTGGCGCGGGGCGGCGCCTCCACGCCCATGATCTTCTCAATACACTGGCAGTAGCCCATGCCGTGGCCAAAGCTGCAGATGCCGCAGACCCGCTCGGCAATATAGACATACTCTTTGTAGTCCTTGGTCTCGACCAGTTTTTCCAGGCCGCGGTGGACAAAGCCGATGCTGGGCACCGCCTTGACCACCACCTCGTCCTCCAAAACCAGGTCCAGGTGCACCGGCTCCGGCAGCACCGGGTGCTGGGGGCCAAAGGGCACGATACTCTGTTTTGCCATCTCGCCTCACCCCTTCTGCTTGAACGGCGTTTCGCCGGCAATGCGGTAGAGCTTGCCGTGGTAGTCGCCGTCGATGTTCTCGATCCGCACGCCGAACAGCTCGGCGGCTTCGTTCTCCTGCAAAAAGGCGCCGGGGTAGATCTGCGTGATGCTGGGCACCGGCTCCTCCTCGCCCACGGTCAGGCGCAAGGTGCGCATGTCGTAGTCCCTGCCGAAGGAATAACTCAGCTCGTAGCCGTCCGGCAGGCGGGCGGCGCAGATCTGCACCACGCGCCAGCCCTCCATCTTAAAGCGGATCACCTCCGCCATAAAGGCGTCCGGGGTGATGGGTTCGATCGTATTCAATGCTTCCATGGGTGTTCCCTTTCTGTGCGGCGCACGTCACGGCCTGCGGCGCCGGCTGGCGGCGTAGGCTTCCCGCTTGGTCTGCAAGATCTCCAGCGCCTGCACGACGCCGTCGATGATGGCCTGCGGGCGGGCGGCGCAGCCGGGCACATAGACGTCCACCGGGATGACGGTGTCGATGCCGCCCTTGATGTTGTAGCAATCCTTGAACACGCCGCCGGTGCAGGCGCAGATTCCCACCGCCACCACCACCTTGGGCTCCGGCATCTGGGCGTAGATCTGTTTGATGACGCTTTCGCTCTGGTGGTTGACGCCGCCGGTGATCAGCAGGATGTCCGCCTGGAAGGGATCGCCGGTGTTGATGATGCCAAACCGCTCGATGTCGTATTTGGGCGTGGTGCAGGCCAGCACCTCAATGTCGCAGCCGTTGCAGCTGCTGCCGTCGTAGTGCAGCATCCAGGGCGACTTTGCCAGTTTGTTTGCCATCTATCGCGCCCCCTTATCGGATCAGCATTAAGATCAGGCCGTTCAGGCCGCCGGTCAGCAGCGTGACCACCCAGCAGCCGTCCAGCAGTGTGCGCCACTTGACGCGGGCGCTGACGTTGTCCCACACCAGCTCCAGCACATACACCGCCAGGCAGGCGACCAGCGCCAGCGGCCAGCTGATGGGGTTCTCGTTGACGAAAAACAGCGCCACAAGGCCCAGCATCAGCGTCATCTCGTAGTATTCGGCAATGTTCATCACCGCCAGGGTGGGGCCGGCCATCTCGGTGGTCAGGCCCTTGACGATCTCCTGGTGGGCATGGTGGCTGGTGGACAGGTCAAAGGGCGACTTGCGCAGCTTGATGGCCATGATGAACATCAGCCCCAGCAGGAAGCCCGGCATGGTCACCACCGCGCTGACCGGCTGGCGGACGATGTCCGCCACCTGGAAAGACCCGGTAGCCAGGTAAAAGCCCACCGCCAGCAGCAGCGTCATCGGCTCGTAGGCCATGATCTGGATCATCTCGCGGCCGGCGCCCAGCGTGGAGAAGGGCGACGAGTCGCTGGATGCCGCCATGACCAGGAACATGTCCGCCGTGGACAGCATGAACAGGCACATGAGGATGTCCTCGCCCGCAAACAGCAGCGAGCCGGCCACCGCCAAAAAGATCAGGTAGCTCAGCAGCAAAAACATCTGCACGCTGTTGACCGCCAGCATCTGCTTGGAAAACAGCTTGGCAATGTCATAGAACGGCTGCAGAAACGGCGGCCCCTGCCGGCCCTGCATGCGGGCCGACAGCCGGCGGTCCAGCCCGTCCAGCAATGCGCCGGCCAGCGGGGCCAGCAGCAGGTACAAGATCACACTGACAGCCTGCATCACAACGCACCCCCGATCACCATGCACAGCATGACCACCAGCGTCCCGGCCGAGACGATGACCGACGGCCGCATCAGCCGCCGCATGCCGAACTCAAAGCGCATATACCAGTTGCTCAGATACAAATGCTCCGGCTCGCCGTAGCTGTTGACAAAATAGGTGTTGTCCCCCACGTTGGCGCCGCCCATGTAGATGGGCACATAGTCCCGGTGGGTGGTGCGGGTCAGAATGAACATCAGCGTGGGCACAAACAGCACCGACACCAGCATGATGGCCATGGTGGTCAGCACGTTCATGGACAAGACCTCGTGGGAAGCGCCGAACAGCGTGCGCACGATGGGGTCCACGATGCGGGACGACACCCACGGGAAAACCAGGCAGAGCAGCAGCGTGGCCCCCGCATGGACAAACATCGAGAGGTACTGGTCCTGATGGGTCCTGTCGGTGACAGGCTCCTTGGTGTGGTGCAGCGAGATCAGCTTGCTGAGCCACTTGGTCCAGTACAGCATGGTGGTGGCGCTGCCATAGGCCAAAAACAATACCAGCAGGTAGTTGTCGGCGTCCACAAAGGATTTGAGCGCCACCCACTTGGAGATCAGCATGCCGAACGGCGCCAGATACATGCCCGCAATGCCGATGCCCATGATATAGGTCAGCCTGGGCAGGCGCAGCAGCAGGCCGTGCATCGCCTCGATGTCGCGGGTGCCCAGGCTGTTCTCGATGGAGCCCACCGCCTGGAACAGCATACTTTTGGCCACCGAGTGGAAGATCATCAGGAGCACCGCGGCCCAGACCGTTTCCTCCACGCCGATGCCGGCGCAGGCGACGATCAGCCCCAGGTTGGAAATGGTGGAGAAGGCCAGCACCTTTTTGCCGTCGTTCTGGGCAATGGCCATCATGCTGGCCACGATAAAGGTAAAGCCGCCAATGAACGCCACCATCATGCCGCCCAGGGTGCCGGCCAGCGCCGGGGCCAGGCGGATGAGCAGGTAGACGCCCGCCTTGACCATGGTGGCGCTGTGCAGCAGCGCGCTGGAGGGCGTGGGCGCGACCATCGCCCCCAGCAGCCAGGAGGAGAAGGGCATCTGCGCCGATTTGGTCAGCGCCGCAAAGGCCAGCAGCACCACCGGGATGGCCGCGCCGGACGTGACCACGTCGGTCAGCTGTACGGTGCCGCCGGTGGCCGCCGAGTAGACGATGGCAATGGCAAAGCCGAACCCGCCCAGCAGGTTCATCCACAATGCGCGGAAGCTGTTGTGGACGGCCTCCTCGGTGCGGGTGTAGCCGATGAGCAGGAAGGACACGACGCTGGTGACCTCCCAGAAGAAATACATCCAGACCAGGTTTTCGGACAAAACCAGGCCGAACATGGCCGCCAAAAACAGAAACAGCATCGAGAAGAAGAAGCCGCCGCGGTCCTTGTATTCCTTATGGTGTTCGTGGTAGGCCTTCATGTAGCCCACCGCGTAGATGCAGATAAAACCGCCCACAAACGCCGCGATGATGCACAGCAGCATGGCCAGGCCGTCCACCCGCATGTGGGTGGTCTTTTCCACCGGGTGGAAGATCTCGGACCAGGCCACCAGCAGCGTCTGCCCGGCCGAAAGCAGGATCACCGGGTATTTGCGGTGCCGGATGGACAGCGCGATGATCAGCCCCATCAGCACGAACTCGCCCGCCAGCATGGCCAGGTCAAGATAGTTGGTATAGATGCTTTCCGGCGCCAGAAACAGGGTCTGTTTGCCGGCGGACAGCCAGGCAGCCAGCAGCACCGCGGCCAGCAGCATCATGCCGGCGGCGGCCGCGTAGACCACCGCCGCGCGCGCCTTGCGGCTGCGGACCAGCGGCAGGACCACCGCCGCCAGCGCCGGCCAGGCGATCAAAATCGGTATAACACCCATAACGCACGCCCTTTCCTGGAGAAAAACCATCCAATGTGTCAAATCCAAGCCCCATTATAGCCCCCTTTGCCGGGATTTACAAGAGCGGTGGAAAGTTTTTGTCTATTTTTTCACAGGCAGTTTCTTCCGGGTGCTTGCGGCGGGTGCTTGCGGCGGGTGCTTGCGGCGGGGCGGGCGCGGCGGCTTGCCGGCGCCGCCAAAAAGCAGGGCCTGCCGCGCTGCGAGGCCCTGCGGCAGGCCAGGTGTTTCTGTGGTCTCGCGCCTGGTATCCGCTTCTTTTCCGCAAATTTCTCAGCACTATTGCTTTGTCAGCGGCATCCCGATCACAAAGCGCCCCCGCCTGCCGGGAAACGGCGGGCGGGGGCGTGCTGCGTATCGGGTTTATTCGGCGCTGTGGTGGTGGATGTTCTGGGACTGCAGCCCCATCGAGACGCCCAGCGCCTCGTCCACACGGCGCATGTCGTCGGGCGGGATGCAGCCGGCCTTCTCGCGCAGGCGGCGTTTGTCCAATGTGCGGATCTGCTCGGTCAGGACGATGCTGTCCCGCGAAAGGCCGCAGCGGTCGGCCCGCACGCCGATATGGGTGGGCAGGCGGTTTTTGTCCTGCCGCGAGGTGATGGCCGCCGCGATCACCGTGGGGCTGTGCCGGTTGCCCACATCGTTCTGGATGATAAGTACCGGCCGCACGCCCCCCTGCTCCGACCCGACCACCGGGCTGAGATCGGCATAGAAAACTTCCCCTCTGTGTACCTCCATGGTGCCTGCCTCCCTGCTCAAACAAGTTTGTTGCTAATAGTATAAGCAGGAAGGCCGGGTTTCAATCACCGGTCGGGGAAGATTTTGTCCAGCGCGCCCAGCGTTTCGTCGCCGCGGCGGCAGAGGGCGGCAAACCATCGGCTGCCGCGGATGGGCCGCATCACAAGGCGCTCCCGCGCCAGGTCGATGGCGGTGCAGCCCAGGTAGACCGCCGCAATGACAAACAGCGCATACCCCGCCGAGCCTGCATGGTCGGCGGTGCGAAACAGCCCCGTCCACAGCAGGCCCATCACCGCAGGGGTCTGGTGGATGACATAGACCCCCAGCGTGGCCGACGCCAGCCGGTTGACGGCCCCCACACTGCCCAGCCGCAGTTTTTGGAAGGCGAAAAAGAAGGCCAGCGCGCACAGCAGGTTGGGCGCGGCGCCCAGGGCGGTGCGGTAGTATTCCAGGTACTGCATCACCTTGCCGCCCACGCCCAGCCACTGGGCCGCGCCCCGCCCGGCGGTCAGCGCCGCCACAAAGGCCAGCGCCAGCCAGGGCGCGGCGGGGGCCTGCATCAGCCGCGAAAGCCGGTTGTCCGGGTAAAAGCGCAGGTAGCCCACCAGCAGGTACAGGAACACAAAGCTCCACAGCCAGTCGCCGAAAATGCCGTCCTCGGCAAACAGGGTGGGATAGCCCACTAGGAACACCCCCACCGCCGCCAGCAGCCCCCGCATGGCCGGGCGGGGCGCGGCACGCAGCAGCAGGTTGAGCGCCGGGGACAGCAGCAACAGCAGGATATACTGGGCCACAAACCACAGCTGCTGGGTGCTGACCGGGAACATGGCCCAGCGCAGCGTGCCCAGGCCCACGCCGCTGCCGGGGATGAACCAGCACAGCAGCGTCAGCGGCACGGTGTACAGCCAAAGGCTCAGCCACAGCCCCAGCGCCCGCCGGGTGTGAAAGGGCTGGCGGCAGAGGAACCACGCCCCCAGCACCACAAAAATATCGCATCCCAGCCGGCTGCCCGCCCCCAGCGCCGAGAAGAACAGCGCGCGGGGCAGCGTGTCGTACACCGCGGCGCCCGACTGGCCGGCGTAGTGGTCGGCGATGATGAACAGCATGCACAGGATGCGCAGCAGCTCCAGGCCGCTTTCCCGGCCGGGCTTTTGCACAGCGGCGGGGCGGGCCGCGGCGGAGGGCATGGCGGCGGGCGCGGGCATCACAGGTCACCCCCCTGGGATCCGGCGGGCGGGTCGGGCTGTTCCAGCACCGCAAAGGCGCAGGCCAGGCCGGCCTCGTGGGTCAGGGACAGGTGGGCCGTGACCCGGTTGGCCGCCGCCCAGGCCGCGGCGCGGCCTTCCAGCGCATAGCAGGGCGCGCCGGACGCTGCCCGCAATACGCCGATCTCGGCCAGGGCAAAACCGGCCAGGCCGGTGCCGCAGGCCTTGAGGAAGGCCTCCTTGGCGGCAAAGTTGGCGGCGGCCGTCTGGGCGCGGGCAGCGCCGCGGCGGCTGTCCAGCAGCGCGCGCTCGGCCCCCGAAAAGACATGGGCGGCAAACCCCGCCCGCGAAAGGCTTTTTTCCATACGTTCGACCTGGCACAGGTCGGTGCCGATCCCCAGGATCATGGGCATCCCCCTTTGCGTTCTGGCTGTTTTACGACCAGCCCCGGAAACGCTCCGGCGCCGTCTGCTTTCCGCCTCCCCCAAAGCCGCGCCTGCTGGCGCAGGGGCGGCCGGGCAGCACGGGCGGGGGCGGATATCGTATGTATTATGTCACATTTTGGCGGGATTGTAAACGGCGGGAAAAGGCGGCAGCGGGCAGGGCGGCCGTGCGGGCGGCGCGCTTGCAAATTTTCCGCGGGGCGCAGCCGCTTCCATAACTCCACCGCAAAATCACCCCAGATTTTTCACATTTGGAACCTATACTGGGCGGATAGACTGGGGTGTGGGGCGGCCGTGCCGGAAGGGCGGGCCGTCCCCGGCCCCCGTCTTTCCCCTGACCCCCATTGACAAAGGAGCGTGTGTGCTTTGATCGAAGTAAGCCACCTGACCAAGCGTTACGGCAGCCACTGTGCGGTGGACGACGTCAGCTTCACCGTGGAGGACGGCTGCATCTACGGCCTGCTGGGGCCGAACGGCGCCGGCAAATCCACCACCATGAACGTGGTGACGGGCTACCTGTCCCCCACCAGCGGCACCGTGCGCATCGACGGCCACGATATCGTGGAGGAGCCGCTGGAAGCCAAACGCTGCATCGGCTACCTGCCGGAGCAGCCGCCGCTGTACACCGACATGACCGTGCGGGAGTACCTGCATTTTGTGGCCGAGCTGAAAGGTGTGTGCAGCAAGGCCGACCGTGCCGGGCAGATCGACCGCGCCATGGGCCGCACCGGCCTGGACGGCGTGATGGACCGGCTGATCCGCAACCTGTCCAAGGGCTACCGCCAGCGGGTGGGCATTGCCGCCACGCTGCTGGGCGCCCCCAAGGTCATCATTTTGGACGAGCCCACCGTCGGCCTGGACCCGGCGCAGATGATCGAGATCCGCAGCCTGATCCACGACCTGGGCAAGACCCACACCGTTATCTTGTCCAGCCACATCCTCAGCGAGGTGCAGGCCGTCTGCGACCAGGTGCTGATCATCGCCCACGGCAGGCTGGTGGCCCAGGGCACGCCGGAGGAGCTGGCCGGCCGGCTGGCCGCCCGCGGCGTCATCTCGGCCACGGCGCTGGGCAGCCGCCAGGCGGTGCTGGACGCCGCCGGCCGGGTGCCGGGGCTGTCCCACCTGCAGGTCACCGCCGAGAAAGGCGGCGAGGTCAGCTTTACCGCCGCCAGCGAGGGCGGCCAGGACCTGCGTGCGGCGCTGTCCCGCGCGCTGGCCGAGGCCGGCTGCCCCGTGACCAGCCTGACCAGCCAGACGCTGAGTCTGGAGGACGTGTTCCTGCAGCTGACCGAGAGCGAACCGGACGCCGCCGCGCCCGCCGCCCCTGCCGGGGAGACCGCCCCCGCCCCGGCCCCCGCCGGCAGCGCAGCCCCCGCGGAAGCATCGGATGTCCCCGCGGAAGCACCGGACGCCCCCGCGGAAGCACCGGACGCCCCCGCGGAGGCTGCCGAGACCGACGACGCCCCGGAGGCCCCTGCCGACCGAAAGGAGGGCGACTGAGTTATGAAAGCCATCTTTAAGCGGGAGACCCGCAGTTATTTCACCAGCGTGGTGGGCTATGTCATCATTGCGGCCACCTTTGCCTTTATCGCCCTGTACTACGCCGCCAACAACCTGATCTACGGCTCGCCGGACTTTGCGGTGGTCTTGTACTCCACGCTGCTGGTGATGCTGTTCATTTTGCCGGCGCTGTCGATGCGCAGCTTTGCCGACGAGCGCCGCAACAAGACCGACCAGCTGCTGCTTACCAGCCCGGTCAGCATCCCGGCCATTGTGCTGGGCAAGTACCTGGCCCAGCTGGCGGTGTTTGCGGTGCCGGTGGCGCTGGCCGCCGTGCTGCCGCTGACCATGGGGCTGTTTGGCACCGTGTCCTACGTCAGCGCCTACGCCGCGCTGTTCGGGTATTTTCTGGCCGGTGCGGCCTGCATCGCCGTGGGCACCTTTGTGTCGGCCCTGACCGAAAACCAGATTCTCTCTTACCTGGCCACCTTTGCGGTGCTGCTGGTCTGCTACATGATGAACAGCATCCAGACGCTGTTCACCAGCGGCAACACCATGGCGTTCATCGTGTTCGGCATTGTGCTGGCGGTGGCTGCGGTGCTGGTGGGCCTGCTGTGCAAAAACGTCACCGCGGGCAGCGCGGTGTTCTGCGTCGGCGCGGCGGCGCTGGTGCTGCTGTTCCGGCTGCGGCCCGCCTGGCTGCTGGAGGCCTTCAACGCCGTGCTGGACGCGCTGGCGCTGTTTGACCCCTTCCTGGACTTTGTGGGCGGCATGTTCACCATCTCCGGTGTGGTGTACTATTTCTCTGTCATCGCGCTGTTTTTGTTCCTCACCGGCCAGGCGCTGGAGCGCCGCCGGTGGAACTGAGAGGAGGCTTGGGACCGATGAATCTTTTCCGCAAAACGCCCCGCAGCGGCCAGGCGCAGCCTTCGGCCGCGCAGAAGGCCGGCAGCGCCCGTGTGCTGAAAAACGGCGCCTACGCGGCCATCCTGACCGCTGTGGTGCTGGCCGCCGTGATCCTGGTCAACCTGCTGGTGCGGGCCCTGCCCACCAAATACACCGAGTATGACATCTCCACCACCGGGCTGTTCACGCTGAGCGACACCACCAAAAACCTGCTGGCCGGCCTGGACCGGGACGTGACCGCCTACTACCTGGGCGAGACCGGCAACGAGGACACCAACATCACCCGCATCCTGGACCGCTACGCCGGCGAGAGCAGCCACTTTACCTGGCAGCAGCGGGACCCGGTGCTCTACCCCACCTTTGCCCAGCAGTACGGCGCGGAGAATGCCAGTTCCAGCAGCGTCATCCTGGTCTGCGGCGACCGGTCGGTGGTGGTGGACTATTCCAGCCTGTACGAGGTGGACTACAACACCTACTACACCACCGGCAGCCTGAACTACACCTTTATGGCGGAGTCGGCGCTGACCGGGGCCATCTCCCGCGTGACCAGCGACAGCAGCTATCTGCTGTACCAGCTGTCCGGCCACGGCGAGCTGGAGCTGGGCACCGACCTGACCGAGACGCTGACCAACGCCAACGTGACGGTGGAAAGCCTGAACCTGCTTTCAGCCGGCAGCATCCCGGAGGACGCGGCGGTGCTGCTGATCAACACGCCGCAGGTGGATTACTCGGCGGATTCCATCGCGCTGCTGCGCAGCTACCTGGAAGGCGGCGGCCGCCTGCTGGTGACCACCAGCCTGACCTACGACACCCCCAACCTGGACGCCCTGCTGGCCGAGTACGGCCTGAGCCGCCAGAGCGGCCTGCTGGTGGACACCGACGCCAACTACTACGCGGCCAACTACGCCCCCACCTACCTGCTGCCCGCCATGCAGGTCAACGACATCACCGCCGGCGTGACCAGCGGCATGATGGTCTTTGCGCCCATCTCGCAGGGCATTTTGACCGACAGCGAGAACGAGGACATGACCTACACCTCGCTGCTGAGCACCAGCAGTTCGGCCTTTGCCATGCAGGACTACGAGAACGCCACCACAGCCACCCCCGGCGAGAACGACCCCACCGGCAGCTTTGACCTTGCCGTGGCCGCCGAGAGTGCATCCACCGGCGCCAGGGTGGTGTGGATCGGCTGCCCCAACATCTTTGTGTCCGAGATCGACCAGATGGTGTCGGGCGGCAACTCGCAGCTGCTGGGCAGCATCGTCAACTGGTTCAACGGCGAAGAGAACGCCGTTGCCATCGACGGCAAGAGCATGTCGGCCCAGAGCCTGTCGGTGCCCGGCACCGCCGTGATCGGGCTGGGGCTGCTGTTTGTCATCGTGCTTCCGGTGGCCTGCATCGTGGCGGGCGTGGTGATCTTTGTCATCCGCCGCCGCAGGTAAGCGGCCACCATCCGGCAAGGGAGGATCTGCCATGAACCGTAAAAAACTGCTGCCGCTGGCCGTGCTGGCCGGCGTGGTGTTGCTGCTGGCCGCGGCGCTGCTGGCCGTTACCCTGCTGAACCGCCGGCAGGACGGGGAGGAGAGCGGCATCGCCCTCTTTTCGGTCTCGGCCGGGGAGGTGACCGCCCTGTCCTACCAGGACGGCAGCACCGACGTGGCGCTGACCCAGAATGAGGACGGCGGCTGGACGCTGGAGAGTGACCCGCTGCTGCCCATCGACAGCGATACCGTCACCGATCTGCTGGACAGCCTGACCGGCCTGACCGCCCTGCGGGATTTGAGCGGCGAGACGCTGGAAAGCGCCCAGCTGGGCTTTGACAGCCCCGCCATGACCTTTGCCTTTACCGCCGGCGGCACCGACTATACGCTGACCGTGGGCGCCGAGAACAGCATTGCCGGGGCCTATTACGTCCGGCTGGGGGACGGCGGCGTTTATACCGTGTCCACCTCCAGCTTTTCGACGCTGTGCAAAACGCCGCGGCAGCTGTACGCCACCCAGGACATCACCGACATGGAGTCCACCGACGTGGCCGCCATGACGCTGGACACCGGCAGTGAGGTGCTGTCCTTCACCCGCGGCGGGGACGGCAGCTGGACGCTGGATGAGGACCCCGCCTACGCCCTGGACCAGGACGCCGTGGCGCTGATGGCCAACACCATCTGCTCGCTGACCAGCAGCTGGAGCATCACCGCCCCCGCTGCCGATGTGCAGTACGGGCTGGACACGCCCGCCGCCGTGGTGACGCTGACCGACGGCGACGGCCGCACGGTGCAGTGCACCTTTGGCGGCACCGACCCGGACGACGACAGCGTCGCCTATCTGCGGGCCTCCACCGACGAGAGCGTCGTCTACGAGATCGCCGCCAACCACCTGTCGGTCTTTGCCCAGACCAAAGTGTCGCTCCAGGCGGACACCGACACGGCCGAGACCGCCACCGCCGAGAGCGCGGCCGGCTGATCCCCCGCCCCGCTTTCTTTCCATCAAAACGCCGCCCTCGGCTGCCAACACAGGCAGCCGGGGGCGGTTTGCTGTTTGCGGCATAAAAAGCCACAGCAGCCCCGCGCATTGCTGCACGGGGCTGCTGTGTTCGGCATTGGTCCTGTAAACTGCCGTATGTGCCCTGCCTATTGGGCGACGACAGGACACATCAATATTTCAGGTAATCCAGGCTGTCCTTGTACTCGGTGTCAAGGGCGGATGCCATGGGTGCCTGGGCCTTGTACTTGGTCAGCATCGCGGCGCTCTTGGCGGGGTCCGCCAGGGTGCCGGCGCCGGCAATGCATCCGCCGGGGCAGGCCATGCCTTCCAGCAGATAGCCGTTGTATTTTCCGGCCTTTGCCATCATCATCATCTTGCGGCAATCGGCCAGGCCCTGGGCGGAAGCCACCTTGACCTCGCGGCCGGGGTCCAGCTTGTGGATGGCGTTGACCACCGCCTGGGCCACGCCGCCGGACACCGCAAAGCCGCGGCCGTCGGCGCTGGCGTCGTTGAACGCCTCGGCGGGGTCGTCGGGCAGGCTGGCAAAGTCCACTTCCTTCGCCTCAAACATGCCCATCAGTTCCTCAAAGGTCAGCACAAAGTCCACCTCGCTGCGGACGCTGCGGCGGCTGGCTTCCAGCTTTTTGGCGGCGCAGGGGCCCACAAAGCAGATGCGGGCGTCCGGCTCGTTGCGCTTGAGCAGGCGGGCGGTCAGGACCATGGGGGTCATGGTCATGCTGATGCAGTCGGCATACTGGGGGAACAGCTTTTTGGCCATCACGCTCCAGGCCGGGCAGCAGGAGGTGCCCATAAAGGGGTGCTTCTCCGGCACCTCGGCCATAAAGTCCTTGGCCTCGTCAATGGTGCACAGGTCGGCGCCGATGGCGACCTCGGCCACGCCGGCAAAGCCCAGCTGCTTCATGGCGGTGCGCAGCTTGGACGGCGTCAGGCCGGGGAACTGGTTGACAAAGGCGGGGGCAACGATGGCAATGACCTTGTCGCCGCGCTTGATGGACTTGATCAGCTGGAACAGCTGGCCCTTGTCCACAATGGCGCCGAAGGGGCAGTTGACCAGGCACATGCCGCAGGACACGCACTTGTCGTAGTCGATCTCGGCACGGCCGTACTTGTCGGAATGGATGGCGTCCATGCCGCAGGCCTTGGCGCAGGGGCGCTCGACCTTGATGATCGCGCCGTAGGGGCAGGCGCTGACGCAGCGGCCGCACTTGACGCAGAGGCCCTGGTCGATATGGCTTCTGCCGTTGACAAAGCTGATGGCCTTTTTGGGGCAGACTTCCTGGCAGGGATGCGCCAGGCAGCCCTGGCACATATCGGTGACCTTGACGACCTTTTCCGGGCAGCGGTTGCAGGCGAACTTGATGACGTTGATCAGCGGCGGCTCGTAGTACTTGTCCGCAATGACGCTTTCCTGCAGACCTTCGCTGGCGGGGACGCTCTCGTCAATGGGGCGCAGGGAGAGGCCCATGGCCAGGCGGATGCGCTCCGAGATGATGGCTCTCTCCAGGAAGATGCTGCTGCGCAGCGAATGTTCCTCGCCGGGGATGATCTCGTAGGGAAGTTCCCGCATCAGGTAATCCAGATCGGCCATTTCATCCACTTCATAGGCCATCCGGGCGACCTCGGTAAACACCTTGCGGCGGATGTCCGTAACAGGGGTGTAAATACCTCTCATGTTGACAGCTCCTTAATACAGCATTCTTTGGATATTGCTTTGACTGCCCTGCCCCTGCCTCTCTGCTGCGGGAAGATCCCGCCGGGCACAATGCAGTCCCTGTTAAAATATTACCAAAAGCAGCTTCGATTTACAAGGGGGAATGCTGATTTTTTGCAAAAAATCGTGCAGGCAGGCAAATCAGCCGCAGGGCGCCGCCTGTGCGGCGCCGCCGGATCGCGGCAGGGCGCTAGGCGGGGCGGCATTTTTTCAAACTGCCTCATTGCAAGGGCGGGGAAAACCTGTTACGCTGTGGGTAACGGGGCGCACGGCCCGGATCGCCACACCACAGCAGGAGGTTTCTCATGGCAAACGAGGAAAAGAAGGATTTCAACGCGATGCTTGCCCAGGACAACGGCATGCCCAAGCTCCAAATCGTCACCGACCCGGCCACCATCCGCAGATACGGCGGCAGCCGCATGTATTTTGCCCCGCCGCGGGATTACGACCGCGCCATGCGGCAGGTGCCGCCGGGGCGCGTCACCACGGTGGGCGCGCTGCGCGAGGCCTTTGCCAAAGCGAACGGCGCAGACTTCACCGACCCCATCACCGCCGGCATTTTTGTATCCATTGCCGCCTGGGCCAGCTTCCAGCGCACCGGCGACGAGACGCCCTACTGGCGCACGCTGAAAGCCGGCGGCGAGCTGAACCCCAAATATCCCGGCGGTGTGGAAGCCCAGCGCGCCCGCCTGGAGGCCGAAGGCCACACCATCCTGGCCCGCGGGCGCAAGAATGTCCGGTATTATGTAAAAGACTACGAGAACGTCCTGTTTGTGCCGCAGGTGTGAAGGAGCGGGACGGCGCGGGGGCGACATTCCCCCTTTGGGCGGCCGCCTTCAAGAAAGCCTCCCCTGCAAGGGGAGGTGGCACCGAAGGTGACGGAGGGGTGCATTGCCGCGTTGCCTTTTCCGGTATCTTTCCGGGCTGCGCAAAGCCTGCGCAGGGGCCGATGATTTTCATCGGCCCGGAGAAAGCGGCTGCTGCCGGGAAGCTCGCGGGACGATGCAAGCATCGTCCCCTACGCATGCAAGGGCCTGCCGGGTTTTGCAGGATATCTTTGCCGCCGGGCGGCGATGCACCCCTCAGTCGGCTGGCGCCGACAGCTCCCCTTGCAGGGGCGCCTTTGGAACGCTGCCGCAAAAAAGCCTCCCCTGCAAGGAGAGGTGGATGCGCCGCAGGCGCAGACGGAGGGGTGCATTGCCGCGTTGCCTTTCCCGGTATCTTTCCGGGCTGCGCAAAGCCTGCGCAGGGGCCGATGATTTTCATCGGCCCGGAGAAAGCGGCTGCTGCCGGGAAGCTCGCGGGACGATGCGGGCATCGTCCCCTACGCATGCGAGGTAAGGCCCTGCCGGGTTTTGCAGGATATCTCTGCCGCCGGGCGGCGATGCACCCCTCAGTCGGCTGACGCCGACAGCTCCCCTTGCAGGGGCGCCTTTGGGAAACTGCCGCAAAAAAGCCTCCCCTGCAAGGGGAGGTGGCACCGAAGGTGACGGAGGGGTGCGGCACCTTGCCGGGCCTTTACGCCTGCGGGATGTTTGCGCTGCGTGCACCGGGAGCGACGCCTGCATCAGCCCGCGCTGTCTGCGCCGCGGACAGGCAGCGGGACGATGCGAGCATCGTCCCCTACGCATGCGAGGCAGGGGCCTGCCGGGGTTTGCAGGGTATCTCTGCCGCCGGGCGGCGATGCACCCCTCAGTCGGCTGACGCCGACAACTCCCCTTGCAGGGGCGCCTTTGGAAAACCGCCGCAAAAAAGCCTCCCCTGCAAGGGGAGGTGGATGCGCCGCAGGCGCAGACGGAGGGGTGCGGCACCTTGCCGGGCCTTTACACCTGCGGGATGCTTGCGCTGCGCGCCGGCAGGCGCGCTCTCTCCAATTCCTGACTTCTCATTCCTCATTGCCCCAAAACTCCCCCAGCGCCCGGCGCAGGGCGTCCAGCGTGTACACCGGGGTCAGGCGGTCCCAGTGGGGCGGCATCAGGCGGCGGTAACCGGGGGCGGCAAATCGGTCGTCGATCAGCAGCACCACGCCCTTGTCCTGCGGCGTGCGGATGACCCGCCCGGCCGCCTGCAGCACCTTGTTCATGCCGGGGTAGCGGTAGGCGTAGTCAAAGCCGCTGCCGCGGGTGCGCTCGAAGTAGTCCCGCAGCTGATCCTGACGGGGCCCCACCTGGGGCAGGCCGGGGCCGACGATGGCCGCACCGATCAGCCGGGTGCCGGCCAGGTCCACGCCCTCGCCAAAGACGCCGCCCAGCACCGCAAAGCCCAGCATCGTGCCCTGCGGGTCGGGGCAAAACTGCGCCAGGAAATCGGCGCGGCCGGCCTCGTCCAGGGCACTTTGCTGCACCAGCAGCGGGATGCCCGGGTAAGCCTCGGCAAAAGCGGCCCGCACCTGTTCCAGATAGCTGTAACTGGGGAAAAACGCCAGATAGTTGCCGGGCTTTGCCCCGACCATGGCAGCCAGGCAGCCGGCCACCTGGGCGATGCCGCCCTCCCGGTCCCTGTAGCGGGTGCTGACCTGGCAGGCCGCAAACAGGCCGAAGTTTTCCGGCGGGAAGGGGCTTTTCAGCGCCACGGCGCGGGCGTCCGGCAGGCCGCACAGGTCCTTGTAGTAGGCTGCCGGCGCCAGCGTGGCCGAAAACAGCACCGCAGCCCGCCCCAGCGCAAAGTTCGCTTTCAAAAACTCGCTGGGGTCCAGGCAGAGCTGGGTCAGGCGCAGGTCGCTGCCAAAGGCCGCTGCCTGCAAAACAAAATGGTCGTCGAAGGTCTCGGCCACCCGCAGCCAGGCGCGGATATCAAAATAGAGCTGCAGCAGGGCGGCGTGGGCCTCGGTGGGGTCGCGGTGCTCGTCCAGCCAGGCTTCCAGCGGGTCGCACAGGCGCTGGAGCACCCGGTCCAGTTCCTCGTCCCGCTCCGGGCGCATCAGCGTTTTGGCGCGGCCGCCCTCCTCCTCGCAGCGGCGGCGCCATTCCAGCAGGGCGGCGTTTACCCTGCCCAGCGCGGTCTTTAGCCGGCTTTTGCCCTTGCCCAACAGCTTGCGCGCCTGCACAAAGCTGCTTTTGAGCAGGCTTTCCGAGTGCATGTCCCGCGCCCGGTCGGGCAGGTTGTGGGCCTCGTCGATGAGGAAAATATAGTCCCCCGCCGTCTCGAAAAACCGCTTGAGCGAAACGACCGGGTCGAACAGGTAGTTGTAGTCCCCCACCACCACGTCGCACCACAGGCTCAGGTCCAGCCCCAGCTCAAAGGGGCAGACGGTGTGGCGGCGCGCCGCGGCCTGCAATGTTTCTGCCGTGAGGGCGGTCTCGTCCAGCGCCTGCCACAGCGCCGGCTTGATGCGGTCAAAGTAGCCGTTGGCGTAGGGGCAGGCTTCGGGGGTGCACTCGCGGCTTTCGCACAGGCAGATCTTGTCCTTGGCTGTCAGCGTGATGCTGCGCAGCGCAAGGCCGGGGTTGGCGGCGTGCAGGCTGGCCAGGGCGGCCTCGGCGGCGGCGCGGGTGGTGCCGCGGGCGGTCAGGTAAAAGACCGGGCCGCCCTTCCCCACCGCCTTGAGCGCCGGGAACAGCACGCTGATGGTCTTGCCGATGCCGGTGGGCGCCTGACACAACAGCTGCCCGCCCCCGGCGCAGACGCGGTAGACCTCGCCGATCATGGCCTTCTGGCCGGGGCGGTAACCGCCGAACGGGAAGCGCATGGCCGCCAGGCCGGCGGCGCGCTGTTCCCGCCAGGAAGCCGCCCTCCGCGCCCAGGGGGCGTACTGTTCCAGCAGGCCGGTGACGATGCCGGTCAGTTCCCCGATGGTGTGATCGCGGGAGAAGCGCAGCGTCAGTTCCTCGTCCACCTGGTAATAGGTCAGCTGGACGCGCAGGCGGGGCAGGTCGTGCTGCACGCCGTAGATAAAGGCGTAGACCTGCCCCTGGGCCCAGTGTTCCGGCGACTGCTCGCCGGTGATGGCGTCGGCGGGCAGGGCGGTGGTCTTGATCTCGTCGATGGTGACAATGCCGTCCGGCGCGGTGAAGATGCCGTCGGCCCGGCCCTCGATGGTGTATTCCACCTCCGCGGCGGTCAGGGTATGGCGCAAGCTGACCTCGGCGGCGTAGTCGGGGTGGGCGGCGACGGCTTCCTTTTGCAGTTTGCGGTGCAGGCGGGCCCCCTCCAGCGCCCGGTCGAAACCGGTGAACCGGTTGTCGATGCTGCCGGTGCGCAGCAAAAACTCCACCAGCTGCCGGACCGGCAGCGTCAGGGACAGTGCGGGCATGGAAGGGACCTTCTTTCCTTTGTGGTCGGCGTTTTGCCGCGGCCGGGCGGCGGGTTCAGCATCCCAGCGCCCGGCGCAGGTCGGCCAGATACCGCCGCTGCTGCTGTTTCAGGTACAGCCGGATCAAAACCGCCGGCACCGGCGCTTTGGGTTCCACCCATTCGGTGAACAGGACGGCGGTTTTGCCCTGCCTTTCCCAAAAGATACCCTGCCACCGGCCGCGGAGGTTTTCGTTTTCCAGTGTGAACGCCCAGCGGCGGCAGGGCTTTGCGGCGGTGACGGTGAAGGTCGTGGGGAAGCCCTGGCGGGTGTACTCCACAAACCGGCCGTCCGCTTGGACTTCCAGCCGGCTCAGGTCGCTGCGCCAGCCATAATGTTGCAGGTCAGTCACGGTGCGCCAGATGCGCCCTGCCGGGCAGGGCAGCACCGCGCGGATGGCGGAAACGATCATCTGCGTCACTTCCTTTTTGGTTTTGCCGCGGCCGGGCGGCGGGTATTTCTCTGTTCAGCCGAACAGCTCGGCCTCCACGCTCTGCCGGATGGCGTCCACCGCGGCAAAGTCGGTGGCGCGGACGTAGTAGGTCTCCAGCGTGTCGTGGACGCGCTTGGCCTCGGCCTGGGTCTGGCAGGTGCGGGCGATCAGCTGCGCGGCGATGCGCTTCTGGTATTGCAGCATCCCCCGCCGGGCGGCCAGGCCGGCGCCGTCGGCAAAGCGGGCGGCGTGGATGTTCTTCTGCCCGGCAAAGCGCATCGGGTGCCAGGGGTTGGAGGTGACCACCGCCAGCCGCAGCGCGGGCAGGATCAGGTGGTCGGTCTTGCTTTGGTCCGCGGCGCAGCGGCAGACAATGGCCTCGTAGCCGTTTTGGGCGGCATGGTCGGCCAGGATGCCCAGCATGCGGGCCGCAGCCGCACCGTAGGGGTCGTGGATGGCGTAGATGGTATCGGCCAGGGCGGGCACCGTGTCCACAAAAACGGTGACGCCGCCCGGCGTGGGCGCGCTGAGCAGCCGGATGCGCTGGATGCCCGGCTTTGCGCCGCGGCGGGCGGGCATCAGGCGGGCGGCCATGCGCGCTGTAAAGCGGTCCAGCTTGTCAGCGTCCAGGCGGGCGGCGGCAAACTGCCGGCGGCGCTGCAGCAGCCCGCAGGCCAGGGCGAAATCGGCGGCGGCACGCTGCAGCAGCGCGGTGTTGCCATTGCCGGCCGCCAGCACCTGGGCGCTGTTCTTGTGCAGGTAAGCATGGTCAAGGGTATCGTAAAAGCTGAGCACCCGCTCGGCCGCGTCGGGGTATTTGCAGTCGAGGGTGTGGGGCGCGGTGGCGTCCAGGATCAGGTCTCCGGAGGGCAGCCGGACGCCGTCCAGGCTGGCAGGGTCGCTGGAGCAGTGGATGCGCTCGACATAAGCGCCCCTGTCCGCGGGCTGCGCGGCGGCCTTTTCGGCAATGCGGCGCATAAAGGTGGACTTGCCGCAGCCAGGCCCCGCCTTGATCAGCCAGGGCCTTGCGCCCGGCTCGGCGGCGGCCTGGGCGAACCAGCCGGAGAACCCGGACGGCGACAGCGCGCCGAGGAAAAAATCCACCACGGGCGGCGCGCCCGTTTTTGCAGTTTTGGTTTGCATGACCGTGACCTCCTTGCCATTGGGTTGAAATGCGGCGGCTAACAGGCCATTCTATGCAAAAACGGGGCGGCGTGACACGGGGCGCCCGGATGCGCCGCTGCCCGCCGGCCATAGGTCGCGGCGGGCGGGCAGGAAAGGGGTTTATTGCTGCTGGTCGGGGTAGGTGTGGGTGCAGACCTCGTAGATCTTGTCCCGCAGGGCGGCGAAATCGCCAAAGGCCAGCGGTTTGTTGTTGGGGTTGCGCAGAAGCGCCGCCGGGTGCAGCGTGGCCATGAACAGCGTGCCCTGCTTGTCAAAGAATTTGCCGTGATCCTTGGTGACCGAGAACTTGGGCTCGATCATCTGCTGGGCGGCGACGCGGCCCAGGCAGACCACGATCTTGGGCCGCAGCAGCTTAAACTGCTCCCGCAGCCAGGGCATGCAGGCGGCGGATTCCGCCGGCAGAGGGTCGCGGTTCTGGGGCGGACGGCACTTGACGATATTGGCGATAAAGACGTTTTTGTCGCGGCTCAGGTCCACCGCCTCCAGGTAGCTGTCCAGCAGCTTGCCGCTGCGGCCCACAAAGGGCAGGCCCTGCTCGTCCTCGTTGGCGCCGGGGCCTTCGCCCACAAACAGTACCTCGGCGTCGGGCACGCCCTGGCCGAACACCACGTTGGTGCGGGTCTCGCACAGGTCACAGCGGCGGCAGGAAAGACATTCCTGTTTCAGCGTTTCAAAATCCATGGGGGTCTCCTTCCAAAGCAGAACGCGGGGCAATGCGGGCGGTCCGGTTTGAGCGGTTCGCCGCCTGCTTATTGGCAGCCGGCGCAGATCGTGGTGTCGGCGTCGGGGTCGGCGATCTCGTTAGGCGCGGGCTTTTTGGGGGCGCGCAGCAGCGTGTAGGGCATCAGCGGCGCGGCGCAGGGGATGGTGTATTTCATCATCGGGTGGGGCGTGGCGTCCACCTGCTCCCCTGCCTCGTTCTTGATCCACTCCGGCGTGATGGGGATGACGGTGCCGTCCGGCTGCAGCGCCTCGATGGTGTCCCCCAGCAGAAAGCGCCCGCGCTGGGTGCAGCTGGCAACGCCGTTTTCCCAGGCGTCCACCGTGCCGATAAAGTCCCAGTTGCGCACATAGGTGTGGCTGGGCGTTTGCAGCGCCTGCTCCTTGCCAAAGTAGAACCCCGGCGAGTAATGCCGGTGGCTGGTGCGGTCCAGCTCGTCGATGACGTCGTCGGGCAGGGTGAAGTTTTCGTTATACGGATCTTTCAGGTAGGCGTCCAGGGCACGGCGGTAGGCGCTGGTGACCGACGCCACATAGTAAAAGGTCTTGGCCCGGCCCTCGATCTTGAGCGAGTCGATGCCCGCCTGGCACAAAAGGTCGATGAACGGCGCGGTGCACAGGTCGTTGGCGTTTAAGATATAGCTGCCGTCCCTGGTCTCGCCGATCTCCATGTACTGGCCGGGGCGGCGCTCCTCCACCAGATAATACTTCCAGCGGCAGGGCTGGGCGCACTCGCCCCGGTTGCCGCTGCGGCCGGTCATATAGCTGGACAGCAGGCACCGGCCGGAAACGCTCATGCACATGGCGCCGTGGACAAAGGCCTCCAGTTCCAGCTCCGGCGGGGTGTTGTCCCGGATCTGGGCGATCTCGGTCAGGGTCAGCTCCCGCGCCAGCACCACCCGCTTGGCCCCCAGGTGGTAGGCCGCGGCGGCGGCGGCGTAGTTGGCGACGCCCGCCTGGGTGGAAAAGTGGATGTCGGTATCGGGGGCGTATTTTTTGCACAGCTCCACCACGCCCAGGTCCGCCGCGATAAAGGCGTCCACGCCGGCGTCCCGCGCGTCCCGGATGGCCTGGGGCAGGCGGGCAAGCTCGTCGTTGGTGGGCAGGGTGTTCAGCGTCAGGTAGACCTTTTTGCCGCGGGCGTGGGCAAAGATGCAGCCCTCGGCCAGCTGGCCGGGCGTAAAGTTGGCGGGCGCGGCGCGCATGCCGAACTCCTGCAGGGCGCAGTAGACGGCGTCGGCGCCGTAGAGCACCGCGTATTTCAGCGTTTCCAGGTTGCCCGCCGGGCTGAGCAGTTCCGGCTGTGATAGCATGGGGTACAGCTCCTTTGTGTGAAAATGGGGTCGATCCTTTGCGTCAGGGTCACCAGCCGGCCATGGTCACGTTGGCGTTGTGCTCCTCCAGCGTCTTGGCGTAGAAATACTGGCCGGGGTAATCGCCCTCCGGGTTGCCGGTGACAAAGTAGAGGTAGCCCTCGCTGATATACTCCTGGTCCGGCTGCAGCGCCGCCTGGATGGCGTCGATGCCGGGGTTGGAGATGGCGCCGGCGGTCAGGCCGGTGACATGGTCATAGGTGTCGTAGGCGGCCAGGACCTCCTCCGGGATGGCACCGGCCTCCACCCAGCCCATATACTCGGCCATGGGCGAGTTCCACAGGTAGTTGTTGTCGTTTTCCTGCATGATGTCGCAGCTGGCGTTGGACTGCAGCGGCATCCCCGCAGATTCCAGCCGGTTGTGGAAGCAGGCCGAAACCTTGTAGTCCTCCGCCGCCATGCCGGCTTCCTCCTGGATAAAGCTGCCCAGGATCACCGCGTCGTCCAGGCTGTTGATGCAGTCATCGGGGTCGGCGTCCACCAGTTCCTGCAGGCCCTCGGTCTCCAGGGCAAACTGGTTATAGAAGGTGCGGACGTAGTTTTCGACGGTATCGTCGTCAAAAAACTCGTAGGTGTCGGGGAAGAGATAGCCCTCGCACTTGAACAGGCGGCCGGGGTTGTCCGGCATCTGCGCCCAGAAGGTGTAGTCGCTGAAATCCGCCTGGGCCTGGCTGCCGTCCTTCTCGGTGTAGGATTCGCCGTTGGCGCAGGCCAGGAACTGGTCCACGCTGTCCACCAGGCCGCTGTCCACCATCAGCTGGGCGATGGCCACGGCGGTGGAGCCTTCCGGGAAGGTGACGGTCGTGGTGTTGCGGAACACCCGCTGCTCCGAGATTGCGTCCAGGATCTCGTTATAGCTCATGCCGGCGCGCAGTTCCACCGGGCCGGGCTGCAGGTTGCTTGCCTTGCCGCTGTAACGGGCGTACAGCTTGAACAGCCAGCCATTTTGGATGACGCCGTTTTCCTCCAGCTGGTCGGCGATGCTGCTGGCGTTGGCACCCTCGGCGACCTCCACCGTGACGGCCTCGCCCATCACGCTGTCGCCGGAACCGGCCAGCTCGCCGTACAGCTGCATGCCTTTCCAGCCGCCCACAGCCACCAGCACCGCAAACACCAGCACGATCACCAGCCCCACGGGGAAGCGGCGGCGGGGGCGCTCGTCCCCGTCGTCCTCGGCGTCGTACTCGTCGGCTTCCTCCTCCGGCCGGGACTGGGGGGCGGGGGCTTCGGGCTGCATCTGCGGCTTGGCATGGTAGACGCGGCGGGAGGTGTCTCCGGCCCCGCTGCCGTCATTGCGTTGGATCCTCATAATGATATACTCTCCTTTTACACGCCCCCGGTTCAGACCAGCAGGCGGAAATAGACATCCGTCAACGGGAAGGGCTTTTGCAGAAACCGCAGCATACCGTAGCCGCAGCGTTTGCCCTCGCCGAGATACAGGGACTGGTTTTCGGTCAGGATGATCTGGGCGGTCTCGCAGCCGGTATGCTCGCGGGCCGCTTCCAGAAGGATATCGGCGGAATGGTCGTTGTCGGCCTGCAGCTCGACAAACTGCAGGCTGCCGCCCCGCACATAGTACAGCCCGTACCCCCGCTGGTTGGACACGATGGTCACACCCCGGTGGTACAGCTGGGACACCACCTCGTTCATGCTCTGCTCCGGCAGTGTGACGCAGCCGGGCTGGTAGCGCAGGCGGGCGTCCATCAGGCGGCGGACGGTCATGGCGTCAAACTCGGCGCGGGCCCACAGGTTGCGGGCAATGGGCCGGCGCAGGATGCGCAGCGCAAAGGCGTCGGCAAACTGCAGGCCGCGCAGCCGGGCGGCGGCGCGGGCGGTCTCCGGCACCGCCACCGCAAACTCGAACCCACTGGCCGAAAAGGCCCGCAGGCAGCCGTCCAGCAGGCGGGTCATCAGGCCGCGGCCGCGGAACTGCGGCGCGGTGGCCATGCCGCAGAGCCACACGCCCCGGCGGCCGTGCAGCTCCACCGGCACCGCGCAGACCATCGACACCAGGCCGCCCTGCGCGCCCTCCTGTTCCACCAGAAAGACATTGTCGATGCCCACAATGTTCTGCAGCCAGCCGGCGATCTCGGCCTTGCTGCCGCCGTAAGCCTCGTGGCGGAAGGCGACCAGGGTGTCCAGGTCGGCGGGGGTCGCTTTGCGCAGCATAGGCCACTTCCTTTCTGCAACGGGGCCGGGAAAACGCACGGGCGCCGGCGGGCGCTCTTGTTTCAGTTTACAGGATATCACACAATGTTTCAAGTATCCGGGCATGGACGGCGGGGATGCTCAGCATAGCCTTGCCGCCGCCGGGCAGGTGCCGGGTACACTCGATGCGGGCCCAGCCCAGGGTCTTGGCGCAGTACTCGGCGGCGGCGCGGGCGCGGGCCATGTACTCGGTATCCTTTTCCTGGATGTCCTTTTTGCTCTCGTCACCGTGGTAGCGGCGGGTCATCAGCTGCTGGGACACATCCGGGTCCACCGCCAGGTAAACGACCCGGTCGGGCGCGGGGATGCCCAGCTTGTTATACTCAAAGTCGAACAACCAGTTCAGGAAGCCGTCCCACTGGTCCGGCGGCAGCTTGGCGCACTGGTGCACCGCGTTGCTGGTGGTGTACCGGTCGCTGATCAGCAGGCCGCCGTTTTGGTAAAACCCGCCCCAGTCGGCCTTGTAGCCGGCGTAGCGGTCCACCGCAAAAAAGCTGGACGCCGCATAGGCGTTGACGTCGTCCGGCTTTTCGCCGAACTGCCCGGCCAGGTACATCCGCACCAGCGCCGAGGAATCGCTCTGGTAATTGGGGAAGGTCAGCTTGCGCAGGCTTCTGCCCTGCCCGGCCAGCGCGTCGGCCAGCAGGCCTGCCTGGGTGCCCTTGCCGGAGCCGTCCAGCCCTTCCAATATGATCAGTTTACCCATTTTGCAAGGCCTCGGCTTTCAAAGCTGCATATTTGTCCCGCACCGCATCCATTTGGCCGCAGCACATGCGGCCTTCGGGGCAGGGGCCGGTCAGGCAGCGGGGGCCGGCCTGGGCAAAGATATGGGGCGCCAGCGGCAAGACCAGCCGCAGCATCTCGTCGGCCACGGCGCGGATCTCCCACTGGGCGCGGTTGCAGCAGCGCAGATTGAAAAAGTTGATCAGGCTGCGGCAGTTCATGGTCATGACCATCTTGGTCTCGCAGGCGTTGGGCAGCACAAAGCGGGCGTCCTCGTTGGCCTGCTTGCCAGCCTTGCTGCGGGCGGACTTCTCGTCCATGCCCTCGGCCACCAGGCGGGCGGTGTGGGCGTCCTCCAGGCTTTTGACCAGTTCCAGATAGCGGCGGGCGTCGTCGTTCATCGCGTCGATGAACTGCGCCTTTGCCTCCGGGATGGCCTCGATCTCCGGCGGGATGACGTAGCGGAAATCCTCCAGCCGCACATACCGCTGGCTCTGCACGCTGAAGCTGCCGATGCGGTGGCGGGTGACCTGCGCCAGGAAGGTGCGGGAAACGCCCTCGATGCCGAAGGTGAAGCTGGCGTGCTCGATGGGGCTGGCGTGGCCCACGTCGGACAGGCGCTGCAGGAAGGCGGCGGTCTTTTCGGGCGTCAGGCCGTACAGCAGCGTGGCGATGTGCGCGTCCGAGTAGCAGAGCTTGGCCGCCGCCGCGATGGTCTTTTCGGGGTCGTTGGTGTGGGCGATGAGATTGACTAGCATGGGTACCACCTTTTGGGGAATGAGGGATCAGGCGTTCGGAATGAGGATTTTTTCAGGCAGGCGTTTGGAATCGGGAAAAGGCTTTCCCCGCAAAAACGCGCCGGCGGCGGGAAACGCCTGCGGGGCGATGTTTGCAGCGGCTTTCTGGCGGGCGTTGCGGCAGCCGCGCAGGGACAGTTCCGCCGCAAGGCGGCAATGCACCCCTCCGCCGCCGGAGGCGGCACCTCCCCTTGCAGGGGAGGCCAGACTGTCGAAAAAGTCTAAAATCGTCGCCGTCGGCGGACAATCTCCGGCCTAAGAGCCGGGCCTTGCGGCCCGGTTGGCCTCCGAAACGCGCCTGCGGGCGCAGTGCGCCGACGACGGCGACACCGACAGGGAAATTTTACGGCAAATTGTGTGCGAGGAGTAAAGCGACGAGTGCGCGATTTGCCATAAAATTTTGTCGAAGGGCTGCGGAGCCGAGCGCCGCCTGCGGCGGATGCAGCGAGGCGGAGCAGGGGCAGCGGTCGCAGAATGCAAGCGCCGTCCAAGGCGCGCCGCATGATGCGGGCACCGCAACCCGGACATACACAAGGGGAAACAG
>DWWX01000039.1 GCA_019119495.1 Candidatus Gemmiger stercorigallinarum
CGCCCGGCGCAGACCGCGCCGTATTCCAGCCAGAAGCCGAACATATACAGCACGTCGCCGATCACGCCGGCATGGGGCACCCGCTGCAGCAGATCGCCGAACCGCCCGCGCCGGGCGGCCTTGCGCTCGCTCTTGTGCCACCGGCGCACCGTCCGCTTGACTGCGCGCTCGTCCCGCCACCGGCTGAACCGGCTGCGGGGGCGGTTTGGCTGGTGATTTTCCTGTGTGGAAGTCCCGCCGTTTTTGGGTTTCACGGTAGTTTCTCCTTAACTGTGCTTGGGGTGTGCCTGATCGATCCGTGCCGGGGATCTTTCAGATCTCCCCTGAGGCCGGGGGATGCTGCGCCGCGGAAAAAGGCACAAAGCCTTCCGGGCACGGCGGCACGGGGGCCAGCGCGTCCAGCCAGGCAAACAGGTCGGGCAGTGCCGGGTCGATGCCGCAGCGGATGCACAGCGCGGCCATGTCGTCCGGCAGGGGGCTTTGCAGCCGGTGCAGTGCGCCGTCCAGCGGATGCCGGAAGCAGAGCGCGCCGCAGTGCAGCGCATGCCGCCCGATGTCTGCGGCCGTCCCGCCGTAAAGGGTGTCCCCCGCCAGCGGGCAGCCCAAATGGGCAAAGTGGACGCGGATCTGGTGGGTGCGGCCGGTGACAGGCAGGCAGGCCGCCAGCGTATAGCCGCCGCCCTGCGCCAGCACCCGGTAGCGGGTGACGCTGGGCTTGCCGCCGGGTGCCACCGTGCGGCCGATGATGGAATCGCCCCGCTGGGCGATGGGCGCGTCGATGACGCCCTCCGGCCCCGGCAGCGCGCCTTGGGCAACAGCCAGGTAGCATTTGCGCGCCGAGGCGGCCAGCAGCGGCGCGGCAAAGGCATTGCCGGCGCACAGCACCAGGCCGCTTGTGTTTTTGTCGATGCGGTTGACGGGGCGGAACACGCCGTCCCTGCCCTGCTGCCGCAGATGCCACAGCCAGCCGTTGGCCAGCGTGGCGTCGGGATAGTTGAGCGTGGGATGCACCGCCAGGCCGGCGGGCTTGTCCAGCACGGCGGCAAAGCCGTCCTCGAACCGGATGCCGAAGTCCACAGGCTGGGGCGCGACCGAGGTGGGCGGTTCCGGCGGCAGGGCGAACCACAGCCGCCGGCCCGCGCGGACGGGCATGTTGGTGTGGATGGGCACGCCGTCGGCAAAAAAGCCGCCGGCCGTGTGCTTGACGGCCCGGATCAGCCCTGCCGAAAGCCCCTGCCTGCGCAGAAACACGTCCAGGCGCAGGCCGTCGGACGCGGCCGGGACCCGGCAGCTCAAGTACAGCATGGCGCAACCTCCCGCCGCGGACAGGGTTTTGTGCCGCCCGCAGACGGGCATGGCAAAGCCACCGCATTGCAGTGGTTAGGAAAGATTATAGCACAAAGGGCGGGCGGTTGCAATCAAACGGAGCGGTTTTCACAGGTGGGAATTGCTGGCAGGCACTCTTGTTTTGCCCGGATAAGCCGGCAGGACAGCACCGGCGGCGCGATCCGCGGCCTGTGCCCGGCCCCGACGCGGGCGGCTTGCCAAGGCCGGGCGGATGTGGTATACTGTACGGCAAAACGAGTGGAACATACGGCGGCGGGGCGGCTTTGGCCGCCCTGAGGAAAGTCCGGGCTTTTCAGAGGCATGGCAACTGCTAACGGCAGCCGGGGGCGACCCCAGGGATAGTGCAACAGAAATAGACCGCCGCGCCCAAGCGCGGCAAGGATGGAAAGGCGAGGTAAGAGCTCACCAGCGCACTGGCGACTTTGCGGCTATGTAAACCCTGTCAGAAGCAACATCCGGATGGGACATATGCGGAGCCTCGCGCGTCCCGGAGATGGCATGCGGGATCTCCCGCGGAGCCTTGCGGCGACGCAAGGTCAAGATAGATCGCCGTTTAATACAGAACCCGGCTTACGGTCCAGTCGTTTTTTGCAAAAAGCTGCGCGGCTGCCGCGGCGGGGGTGTTTGCCCCCGGCCCGCGGCAGCCGCGCTTGTTTTGCTGCGGCGCAGCCCTGCCCCACTTGGCGGCCGGGCTGTACTGCGGCAGGTGCTGTGCAAAACCACTCAAAGAAAAGGCGGCCGCCTTTTTGAAGCTGCATCCAAATCAGATCCCGCAAATACGGTTTCACGGAGGTGCACCTCGCCGCCGGACGGACGGTGCCCCCTGTTTTAAGTCCGGGGGTTTTCCCCCTCCTCCTGGCTGCGCTTTTTTAAGCGGGCCTCCTGGCGGGCTTTCTGACGGAGGTACTTTTCCAGGGCGTCGGGGCGGGCGGCCTCAATGCAGCGGGCGAAATTCCAGTGCAGGCCGTCGCGGCGGGACAGCTTGAACCGCAGAAACCACGGCCCGTGCACCGGGCAGTCGGCCTGGGTATAGTAGCCGGTGTTGCCCCGCTTGAGCCAGATCTCGCCCACGTCCAGCGCCGTGCCGCACAGCGGGCAGTCGACCCCGCACAGCGCCGGGTCGTTTTTGTAGTCGTCGTGGTCCAGCCGGTCGGGGAAGATCTGCACATCGTAGTAGTTGGCGGACGGGTCGGTCAAAAGCGCCTCGCGCAGCTGGGCGTCCGGCGAGGGGTAGGCGCGCAGCGCGTCGGCCAGCGGCAGCAGCCGGGCGATGCGCACCGTGTACAGCGCGTCGTCCAGGGCATTGTGGAAGGGGATGTCTTTCTCGATGCCCATGCGGTCCACCACGCTCTCCAGCGTCATGCCCTCGCCCTCCCGGCGGGGGTAGCTCTGCAGAAAGATGCGCTGCAGGTCATACCAGCGGGCGGGCCAGCGTTCGTCCAGGCCGCACAGATACAAATTCTGCTTGAGCACCGGCACGTCGTCCAGCCCCCACTCGGCAAAGGCGGCATCGGGGCCGGCCCAGCGCACGAACTCGGCCAGACCGTCGGCGATGGGCACGCCGCCGTCCAGATCCAGCTGGGTCAGGCCGGTGACTTTTGCAATGTGGTGCTGCAATTTGCGGAAGATGCGGGGCTTGAGGGTCATATCAAAGGTATCCAGCACGTCGCCGCGCTCGTCGATGCGCACCGCGCCGATCTGGATGATCTCGCCCCGCAGGGTGATCTCGGCGCCGTGGTAGAGGAAGGTCTTGGGCTGGTAGCCGATGTTCCATTCCAGGTCGAATACGATCAGATTCAAGGGGTGCCCTCCTCCTGCAAGATAAACTTCTCCACCGCCAGACCCACGCCGTCGTGGTCGTTGTCGGCGGTCACATAGTCGGCCGCGGCCTTGACCTGGGGCACCGCGTTGCCCATGGCCACGCCCAGCCCGGCGAAGCGGATCATGGGCAGGTCGTTCCAGCCGTCGCCGCAAGCCATCAGGTTTTCGGCAAACAGGCCCTGGGTGCGCAGCAGCAGCTCCAGCGAGGCCGCCTTTTCCACCCCCAGCGGCATGACCTCCAAAAAGAAGGGGGTGGAGCGGTAGATGGACAGCCTGCCGGCAAACCGCTGCTGCATCAGTTCCTCCACGTGGGGCATCTTTTCCGGGTCGCCCACGATCAGCACCTTGTTGACGGCAAAGTCCACCGCCGCGGCCAGGTCCGGCACCTTGCGGGCGGGAATCTGGTTGGTGGCGGCCTCGATCTGTACGTAGGGGTCGTCGGGGCGCTCGGTCAGGATGCCGGCGGCGTCGTAGGTCAGCGCAGTGACGTCGTTTTCACGGGCAAAGGCGCACACCGGGCCTACCAGCTCCGGCGGGAAGGCGTGCTGCACCAGCGTCAGACCGGTGGCGCAGTCGCTGACGCGGCCGCCGTTGTAGCTCAGGATACAGCCGCCGGTCTTGTCCAGCCCCAGCTGGCGGGCCAGCGGCTGCACGCCCACGGTGGGCCGGCCGCTGGCCAGCACGACGCGCACCCCTTTTTCGGCCGCTTTGGCCAGCGCCGCGGCGGTGCGGGGGGTAACCTGCTTGTTGCTGTCGGTCAGGGTGCCGTCCAGGTCCAGGGCCAACATTTTATACTGCATGCTGCTTCACATCCTGTCCCGCCGCGGCGGCTGCCCGCCCCGGCGATCTTATTGTTTCGCTTTCTCGGTCTATTTTACTGCAAAAGAGGGCGCTGCGCAACCGGGGACCGCCCGGAAATGCGGAATTGGGGCGCGGTCTTGGGCCGTACCCGGATCAGTGAGAGGCGCGCCGCCTGACGGCCGCTTTGCGAGGCCCCCCGCCTCACCCTTCCCGGCGGCGCATATACAGCAGCGGATACGGGCCGCCCTGTTCGTCAAGGGGCGTCCGCTTGTACACGCAGAACCCCATGTGCTCGTAAAAGCCTCTGGCCTGCGGGTTCTGCTCGTTTACCGTCACCCGCTCGACCGCAAAATGTTCGATCCCGTATTGGAGCAGGCGTTTTCCCAGCCCCTTCCCCCTCGCTTCGGGGGCAAGGAACAGCATTTCCAGGCTGCCGGCCTCCGCGCCCATAAAGGCCGCCGGCCGGCCTGTCTCCCCGGCTGCGATCACCAGATGCTCCACCGCATGCAGCGCCTGGGGCACGTACGCTTTGATGCGCTCGATCTCACCGTCCGACAGGAACAGATGCGTCGCTTTCACCGAGGCCTCCCACACTTCAAGCAGCTGCCCGGTCAGCTCCGGCGTTCTTTCCTGCACTTCTTCGATTTTCATTTCCGCCTCCGTGTCTTTCCTGCTATTGTTTCCACAAATCTATCACCCGCACAAAGAAAAATCCACTCCGCCGGTTCCCACCCCCGCGGTTTTGTCCGTTTTTTGCCCACAGCCGGCCCGGTGTCCCATATTTTGGGGGCGGCGCTTATTGACTTTGCCGTTTTTGCCATGCTATAATAGCGCCAGCATAAGGGAGTAGCTGGCGCGGCCGCCGTTTGGGCTGGTAGCGCAACATCGTCAACATCTTGGGCCTCGCGCCCTGGCTTTGTTTGA
Organism: Candidatus Gemmiger stercorigallinarum; assembly: GCA_019119495.1. Taxonomy (GTDB): domain Bacteria; phylum Bacillota; class Clostridia; order Oscillospirales; family Ruminococcaceae; genus Gemmiger; species Gemmiger stercorigallinarum. The sequence goes on from DWWX01000039.1 coordinate 4,894, forward strand.
AACAGCGAGACTTATCTGTTTTGTCCGCCCGGCTGGGCAAAAGCAGATAAGCCTCGCTTTTTGTTGCGCCCGCGCGGCGGCGTCCCTTTGCATTGCTGCTGTGTATGTGTGTCTGCCGCCCGGCGCGGGGTGCTGCTGTCCCCTGCCCGCCGCGGCCCTAAGGAGAGGAAGGTAACCATGGGGATCGGAGAACTGTTTCTGGTGGGGCTGAGCCTTTCGATGGACGCCTTTGCGGTGTCCATCTGCAAGGGGCTTTCGGTGCGAAGGCTCAAGCTGTCCCACGCGATTTTGTGCGGCGTCTACTTCGGCGGATTTCAGGCGCTGATGCCCACGCTGGGGTATTTTCTGGGCGGCACCTTTTCGGGGCTGATCCAGGACGTGGGGTACTGGCTGGCCTTTATCCTGCTGGCGCTGATCGGCGCCAACATGGTGCGCGAGAGCTTTGGCGAGACCGAGAGCCTGAACGACGATTTCAGCCCCAAAGCCATGCTGCCGCTGGCGGTGGCCACCTCCATCGACGCGCTGGCGGTGGGCGTCGCCTTTGCGGCGGTGGATGTGAGCATCGGCCCCGCGGCCGGGCTGATCGGCGTGACCACCTTTGTCTGCTCGGCCGTCGGCGTCAAGATCGGCGCGGTGTTCGGCGCAAAGTTCCGCGCACTGGCCGAGCGTGCCGGCGGCATCGTGCTGATCCTGATCGGCCTGAAAACGCTGCTGGACGGCCTGGGCGTGCTGGGCTGAACGGCGCGCAAAAAATTTTGCCCGCCCAGCGGAAAAACGCTGGGCACCGCCCGCCGTTTTTGGTATACTCTATTATAGTATAGCGGCAGGCCGCTGGGACGCCCCCTTGCGCAATGCTTGTGGTGGAACAGGACGGGGACTGTTTTTGCATGGTCCCGCCTTTCACATAATCCATGTTGTATCCGAAACAAACCCGATCGTCAAATCAGGAGGAGAGTTTGTATGAATGAGTATACGCTGTCTGCGCAGGAAGCCCTGCAGCAGACGCAAAGCACCCCGGACGGCCTTTCCGGCGCCGAAGCCAAAAAGCGGCTGGAACAGTACGGCCCCAACCGGCTGAAGGAGGCCCCCAAGCCCACGCTGCTGCAGCGGTTTTTGCAGCAGCTGAAAGACCCGATGCTGATCATCCTGATGGTGGCCGCCGCCGTCTCGGCCGTGACCAACTATATCTCCGGCGAGGGCTTTGCCGAGGTGTTCATCATCCTGATCGTGGTGCTGCTGAACGCCATCCTGGGCGTTTACCAGGAGAGCAAGGCCGAAGCCGCCATCGAGGCATTGCAGACCATGACCGCCGCCACCAGCAAGGTGCTGCGGGACGGCAAGCAGGTGCTGCTGCACTCTGACGAGCTGGTGCCCGGCGACGTGGTGATCTTGGAGGCCGGCGACGCCGTGCCTGCCGACGGCCGCCTGCTGGAGAGCGCCAGTTTGCAGATCGAGGAGGCCGCCCTGACCGGCGAGAGCGTGCCCGTGCACAAGGTCATTGAGGCGCTGGATCTGGAGAACGGCAAGGACGTCCCCCTGGGCGACCGCAAGAACATGTGCTATATGGGCTCCACCGTGGTGTACGGCCGCGGCAAGGCGCTGATCACCCGCACCGGCATGGACACCGAGATGGGCAAGATCGCCGGCGCGCTGGCCGCCACCGAGGAGGAGCAGACCCCGCTGCAGAAAAAGCTGGACCAGCTGGGCAAAACGCTGTCCAAGCTGGTGCTGGGCATCTGCGTGTTTATCTTTGTGTTCAACCTGATCTCGGCGGGCGAGTTCAGCCCCAGCACCATTCTGGACACCTTTATGGTGGCCGTGTCGCTGGCGGTCGCCGCCATCCCGGAGGGCCTGGCCACCGTCGTCACGGTGGTGCTGTCCATCGGCGTCACCAACATGTCCAAGCGCAATGCGGTCATCCGCAAGCTGACCGCCGTCGAGACGCTGGGCTGCGCCCAGGTCATCTGCTCGGATAAGACCGGCACCCTGACCCAGAACAAGATGACCGTGGTGGACCACACCGGCAGCGACGAAACACTGCTGGCCACCGCCATGGCGCTGTGCAGCGACGCCCACCTGAACGACAAGGGCGAGGCCGAGGGCGA
>DWWX01000006.1 GCA_019119495.1 Candidatus Gemmiger stercorigallinarum
AGCAGATCGACCGCCAGCTGCACCGCAAAATTGATGGTGATCAGGGCGGTGATCTGCGCCAGCGGGATGGAATACTGGTTTTGGAATGTCACAAACAGCAGCGGTGCAAAGCAGTTGACCACTGCCTGTACGATGTAGGCCACAAAGCAGGCGTACATCGTTTTTTGGTAGGATGGTTTCATAAAGCTCCCTCTCTTCGCTGACAATACGATACACGCTTTCGCAGATAACAATATATCGCAGCGGCCACCAAAAATCTTGCTCTATTTGGCCAAATTGTGGTACAATATCGTCAAATCGCAGGGGCGTCAGGACGGGGGAAAACTATGCAGCAAACCGAGATCATCACAGACGAAACGATGCGGGAACTCTGCAAACATGGAACACCGGATTTTCCGTTCGCCTACTACGATGAAAATCTGCGCCAGTTTCAGCGGGGCTGTATCGACTGGCATTGGCACCGGGAATTGGAGTGGGTCTTTGTGGACAGCGGCGTTGTTGTCTGCAAGGCGGAAGGGGCGCAGGAATGCCTGCGTGCCGGTGACGCGATCCTCTTTAACAGCCGCACGATCCATCGCATGGAGTCTGCCGAGGGGGCGCACATCCCCAATGTTCTGTTTTCCCCGGAATTCCTTGCGCCGCAGGACAGCGCAGTTTACCGGCAATTTGTGGCCCCGGCGGCAGGATCCGGTTTGCGGTTTGCGTTGTTCCGCCAAGCCGACGATCGGGACAGGCCGGTCATACGCTCACTGCAGGAGGTGCTGAAAGCCGCAGCAGATGGAAACAAGTTGGATATCCAGCTTGCGGCGCTCAGGCTATGGCGTACCTTTCTGCAAGCAAAAGGGCAGGAGCTGACCCACTGCGCAGAGGACCGGGACCTGCTGATCCAGGCAAGGACGCGGACGATGGTGCAGTTTATCGCCGATCACTATACACAAAAGCTGACATTGGAACAAATCGCCGGATCGGCCGGCGTCAGCGTCAGCGCCGCGCTGCGCTGCTTCCACAGGACCATGCAGACCACCCCGATACAGTTTTTGATGGAGTACCGGCTGGAACAGGCCCGGATGCGGCTGCTCTCCACCAACGATACCGTCACCCGCATCGCTGTCGAGTGCGGTGTGGAGAATATCAGCTATTTTGTGCGGCGCTTTTCCGCCCGCTACGGCTGCACGCCGATGGCCTACCGGAAGAAAAAGCCGTAGGCTGCGGCAGAAAACGACCGGAACGGAGAAAGCGGCTTTATCCGGCAGACAGAGTACGCTCCTTTTTCAGCATCTGCCTTGCCCGGCTTACCCAGGCAGCCACCACGTTGCTGCGCACGCCGTACAGTTCGGCGATCTCCCGGGTGGTGTAGCCGCACACCTGCATCTCCAGCGCCTGGACGCCCTTGCGGGCAACGCCGCGGTATTGGTTTCTGGCTTTGGCAAGGACCTGAAGCAGATCGCGGACGTCCACCCCGTCCCCGGAGATGCGGCGCAGCGCATCGGCCAGTTCCATGCCGTCGCCCCTTGATCGCCTATCTGCAAAGGCGGACAGGGCTGTGGACAGCGGCGCAGGATGCGCCGTTCATCTTGCCCGCCCGCCGGCTCGCTGGCTTTGCTTTATTCTCGCAGCTTTGCAATATCTTCATCTGTACGGTTCCCGTGAATGGTGATATTGGAAAGTGCCTTTTCAATTTCATTAAACTCTTTTTCGATCAAAGTAATTTCTGCCGCTCCGAAATTCTTTCTAAACAAGATCAAGGAGACAGAACAAGACAAAACCGCCGAACCCGGAAAATCGGGCCCGGCGGCAGAACGATTGCGTGGCATGGATGAATGATGTAGTTCTTCGCAAATGGACGGGATAATTGTCGAATATTCGGCAGATTTCTTATGGACTGCCGTGCTGTTTGTGAGCTGCGATGCCCTTCCCAGGTAGGGTACACCTCGCTGGAGGCTACGTTGGCGATATACTCCTGGAAAGGCACCGTCACGTTGCGGGCGGTGGAGGACGGCGCGCCCAGATGCACCGTGATGCGCCGGGGGATGACCACCTCGGTCAGCACGCGGGGGTCGGCCTGCCGGTCGGCGGGCGGGCGGCCGCTGCCGCCGCCCCCGGCAAACAGCACATGCTCCGGGATGACCACCGGCCCCTGCCGCGCGGCGGCCAGCGCGGTGTCGGCAGGCAGAAGATCCAGCCGGGCCACCGTCTGCTGGCCGTCAAACACCTGCACGCCTGCAAGGCTCTGCTCCTGCCAGCCGGCCAGCGCGGCGGTCAGCTGGTATACCGCGTAGGGCCGTACCGTGGTGTTGGACTCGTCCAGGCTCAGGGCGCGGTCGGGCGCATCCAGAGTCAGCTCCGGGGCCATGCCCTGGCCGTCGGTCTGCACGCGGGCCAGGCGGGCGCCGTTCTCGTCATAAACCGTCACGGTCACGCCGGCCAGCGGGGCGCTCTGCCCGGCCACGGCGGCGTAGACCTGTAAAGTTCCACTTGGCATACAAACACCTCCCGCACCAGCCTATGCCGCGCCGGGCAGGGATGTGCGCCAGGCGCGGCGGGCGGCAGCCGGAAAAAACCGGCGCCTGCGTCTGCGTTCCGGGCAAACTGCTTCTTGCATTTTGCGGCCGGGGCGGCTATAATAAAGCAAACGATACGACAAAGGCGTCATTCCCGGTTCGGGGATGGCGCCTTTGTCGTTTTTGCATTTGCAGGGCCCCGGCAGGTGCCGGGCGGGCAAAACGATCCACAAAGAAAGCGAGATGCTTGCCATGATCACACCGCGCATTGAAAAGATCCGCCAGAACTACGTCAACGCCAAGCCGCAGATCTCCTGCGAGCGGGCCGCCATCTGGACCGAGTCCTACCAAACCACCGAGGGCCAGCCCGCCTGCATCCGGGCGGCCAAAGCCTTCTATGACTGCTGCGACCGGCTGGGCGTCCACATTTTTGAGGGCGAGCTGGTGGTGGGCGCCGTCGGCGAGTTCCGCAAATGCGGCATCCTGACGCCGGAATTTTCCTGGATGTGGGTGGACCGGGAGATGGACAGCTTTGCCACCCGCCCGCAGGACCCTTATGTGATGACGGAGGAACAGCGGCAGTTTGTGCGGGAAAAAATCTTCCCCTACTGGAAGGGCAAATCGCTGGAGGAGGCCTTCCTGGCCCGCCTGCCTGCCGAGACCCGGCGCATCGGCGTGGACACCGGCATCATCGACAGCGACTCCAAATGGCGGCAGGCGGTGGGCGAGATCACCCCCGACTACCAGGACGTGCTGTTCCCAAAAGGGTTTGCCGGCATTTTGCAGGAAGCCGAGGCGCACATTGCCGCGCTGGACGATGCCTGCCCCGAGGACGAGGACAAGCGGGACTTTTACCAGTCGGTCATCCTGGCCTGCCGGGGCATCATCCGGCTGGCGGAACGCTATGCCGACGAGGCCGGCCGCCTGGCCGTGGCCGAGCCGGACGCCGACCGCGCCGCCGAGCTGCGCGCCATCGCCGAAAACTGCCGCCACGTGCCTGCCCGCCCGCCCGAAACTTTTTGGCAGGCGGTCCAGTTTGTATGGTTCACCCAGCTGGGCGGCATTTTGTCCGAAAACCCGCTGGCCCTCAACCCCGGCCGGTTTGACCAGTACATGGACCCCTACTACGAGGCGGACCTGGCCGCGGGCCGCGTCACGCCCGATTTTGCCCAGGAGCTGGTCGAGGCGCTGTGGCTGAAATATTCCGAGTGGGTCTGGACCATCTCGGCCAACACGGCGGACTATTTTGCCGGCTACAATCAGTTCCAGAACCTGACGGTGGGCGGCAAGACCCGGGACGGGCAGGACGCCGCCAACGCCGTCTCTTACATGGCGCTGCGCGCCACCGAGGAGGTGCGCACCCACCAGCCCGGCCTTTCGGTGCGCATCCACGCCGACTGCCCCAAGGAGTTTATGGCCGCCGTCACCCGCCTGGTCAGCAGGGGCACCGGCTTCCCGGCCATCCACAGCGACAGCGTGGGCTACCAGATGCTGCTGAACCTGGGCTATTCCCCGGAGGACGCCCGCGACTGGAGCAACTGCGGCTGCGTGGTGCCCCACTCCCGCAAGACGGGCGAGTGGACCAGCGCCGCCAACCTGAACTTCGGCGCGGCGATGGAGTATGCCCTCAACGAGGGCCGCTCGCTGATGACCGGCGAGCAGATGGGCCTGCCGGAGCAGCCTGCCGCCGGGTTCGCCGGCTATGACCAGGTGGAGGCGGCCTTCTTCCGCCAGTTTGACAACCTCTGCCGCCACACCGTCATCTCGCTGGTCACGGCCCAGCGGGTCCACCGCGAGATGGTGCCCCGGCCCTTCCTCTCGGCCTGCAACGAGCACTGCCTGGAGGTGGGCAAAGACCTGAGCCGGGGCGGCGCCAAATACAACGTGGGACCGGTCATCACCGGCATCGGGCTGGCCGTGGCGGCAAACTCGCTGGCTGCGGTCAAAAAGCTGGTGTTTGAGGACCGTGCCTGCAGCATGGCCACGCTGGTGGATGCCCTGCGCGCCAACTGGCAGGGGTACGAGCCGCTGCGCCGGCTGGCCGCGGACGCCCCCAAGTACGGCAACGATGACGACTATGTGGACGCCATCGCCCGCAAGGTGGCCAACCATTTCTATCACGAGGTGCACCGCTACCGCGACATCTTTGGCAACCCGTTCACCTCGGCCTTTATGGGCATCTCCAACTATATCCCGATGGGCCGGGTGCTGGGGGCTACGCCGGACGGCCGCAAAAACGGCGAGCCCTCCAGCGAGGGCGTCTCGCCCTATGTGGGCACCGACCGTTCCACCCCGCTGGCCGCCATGTGCTCCGCCGCCAAGCTCAACCAGGAGATGCACGCCGGCGGCACGCTGCTGAACCTGCGCCTGAACCCGGAGCTGGTGGCCACCAAACGCGGCCAGGCCAACCTGGGCGCCATGATCCAGACGCTGTTTGCGCTGGGCGGCTTCCATGTGCAGTTCAACTGCATCTCGTCCGATGTGCTGCGCGAGGCCCAGCGCCGCCCGGAAGAGCACCGGGACCTGCTGGTGCGGGTGGCCGGGTACTCGACCCAGTTTGTCAACCTGTCCCGCTCGATGCAGGACGCCATCATCGCCCGCACCGAGCACAGCGGTTTCTGACCGGCACAGGGGGGATCTGCCGATGGGCGGTTATATCATGCAGCTGCAAAACTATTCGGTCAACGACGGGGACGGCATCCGCACCGTCATCTTTCTGGCGGGCTGCCCGCTGCGGTGCGCCTGGTGCGCAAACCCGGAAGGGCAGACCCTGCAAAACCCCATGACTCGCTGGGCCGAGACTGAGGAAATTTTGGCCGAGGTGCGCCGGCAGGAGATCTTCTACCGGGCTTCCGGCGGCGGAGTGACCTTTTCCGGCGGCGAGGCCACCGCCCAGCCGGAGTTTTTGGCCGAGCTGGCGGGCGCGCTGTATGACGAGGGCATTTCGCTGGCCATCGAGACCTGCGGCCAGTTTGACTTTGACCGCCTGGCCCCGGTGCTGGCCAGGATGGATCGGATCTTTATGGACCTGAAACTGCTGGACCCTGTGCGGCACCGGCAGTACACCGGCGCGGACAACGGCCTGATCTTGCAAAACCTAGCCCGCACCGCCCGGCTGGGCGTCCCGATGACGGTGCGCATCCCCGCCATTTTGGGGGTCAACGGCAGCGATGAGCAGATGGCCGCCGCCTTTGCCTTTGTGCGGGACCGCTGCCCCGGCGCCACGCTGGAGCTGCTGCCCTACCACCGCTACGGCGAGGGCAAATACCGCCGGCTGGGCCTGACCCCGCCGGGCGGGGAATTTGCCGCCCCCGCCCCCGCCCAGCTGGACCATTGGCGGCAGATGGCCAGGGATGCGGGGGTGGAGGTCGTGTCCTTCCGCTGAGCGGACGCCGGCGCCGCCCGGCGAATATCGAAAACGGGCGGTAAGGCCTGCAAAACGGACAGGTTCCTTTGGATACTTGGCGGAATTGAACCGGCTGCCGGAAGAAAAGCGTGCGCCGCAGGATAAAGACCTGCGGCGCACGCTTTTGTGATCGTTACAGAGGCGGGAAGCCGGCCGCCTGACATATGTTCACGCGCCGGGCGAAAAGCCGTTGCCTGCTGCAGGCGCCGGATCTGCCTGGCCGCCCATACCGCCGCGGCCGCCTGTGCCGCCCATTTGGTTCGGGGCGTTTTCGGAGCCGTCGTTGGTCGTCAGGTCGCCGCCGTTGTTCGTATAGGTCCCGTCGCAGTCAACGGCGGTGTCATCATCGCCGTTGCAGGTCAGGACCAGCGTGCCGCCGTTGATGGTCATCAGGACGCGATCCGCCGCATCGGGGATGCCCTTCGTTTGCTGAGAGGAGTACGGAACTTTGCCGGGCAGAAGGAAACTGCTTTGCCAGCTTATACCCGAAGGTGAAAACTGCCCAACCAATCGGAACTTCTCAGCCGAAAAAAGGCGGGGTACAATGTACACAGAGCCGAAGAAACGGTTCCCCCAAAAAACCAAACGGTAAACTTGCAGGAGGCTTTGTATATGGAACGTATGACTCGTCTTTCCGCCCTGCTTCTGGCAGGGGTTTTGTCGGTGGGTACACTGGCGGGCTGCAGCCGGCAGGCGCCGTCGGACGCCGGCGCCTCCGCCGCTTCTGAAAGCCCGGCGGCCGCTGAAACGCCCGCACCCGCCGAGACCCCGGCCGCATCCGAAAGCGGCACTGCTTCTTCCGGGGCGGAGGGCGACGCCGCCGCAGCCGGCGGCAATGTGCTGGTGGTCTATTTCTCGGCCAGCGGCCACACCGAAGCGGTGGCCCAGACCATCGCCGAGGCCACCGGCGGCGACCTGTTCGAGATCACCCCGGCCGAGTCGTATACCGATGACGACCTGGACTGGACCAACGAGGACAGCCGTGTCAGCCAGGAGTATGCCGACGAATCGCTGCGGGATGTGGAACTGGCCGCCGCCACGCCGGACAACTGGGACAGTTATGACACCGTCTTTATCGACTATCCCATCTGGTGGGGCATCGCGGCCTGGCCGACTTCCAGCTTTGTGGCGGCCAACGATTTCACCGGCAAAACGGTGATCCCGTTCTGCACCTCGTCCAGCTCCAGCCTTGGCGACAGCGGCACGCTGCTGGCCGAAGCTGCCGGCACCGGCACCTGGCTGGAAGGCCAGCGTTTCCGCAGCAGTGCCAGCGCCGACGACGTGAACGAATGGGTCAACAGTCTGGGGCTGTAACTACAGGCGCCAAAGCGGGCCCCTGCGCGGCGGCAAAAAGGGAAGGGCGGCGGCAGGCCCGCTGCGCTTCCCTTTTTGCGCGTTATTCCGGTATCTGCGCGCATCGGTCCGGCAGCCGGGGGAATGGGCAGGCGTTCCCGCACTGTTTGCGGCAGATGCAGTCGGACGCGTGGATCGTCCCGGCGGCGCCCGCGCGCAAACGGCAGCGCCCTTTTGGCATAGAGCATCACCTCCGGGGCGGCAGCATCAGCATCCTTCTTTTGACGAAACGACAAAAACAAACAGGGAGGGCCACAATGGAAACACGCACACTGGGCAAAGACTTTACCGTATCGGCCGTCGGGCTGGGCTGCATGGGATTCAGCCACGCCTACGGCGCACCCACCGGCCACGACGAGGCGGTGGCGGCCATCCGCCAGGCGGTCGAGATCGGCTACACGATGTTTGATACCGCCGAGGTCTACGGCACCGCCGACGACCCGCACCAGAACGAGCGGCTGGTGGGCGAGGCGATGGCCCCGTACCGGGACAAAGTCCGGATCGTCTCAAAGTTCGGCATCCATTTTGCCGAGAGCGACACCCCCAACAAGCCGTTGATCCCCGACGCTAGTCCGGAGACCATCCGCGCTTCGGTGGAGGGCAGCCTGAAACGGTTGGGCACCGACCACATCGACCTTTACTTCCAGCACCGCATTGACCCGAAGGTGGAGCCGGAGGTGGTGGCCGGGGTGATGGCCGACCTGATGAAGGAAGGCGAAATTTTGCACTGGGGCATCTCGGAGGCAAACGCCGACTACCTGCGCCGCGCCCACGCGGTCTGCCCGGTGACGGCGGTGGAGAACCGCTACTCGATGATGGCGCGGCAGTACGAGGAACTCTTCCCGCTGCTGGAGGAGCTGAAGGTGGGGCTGGTGGCCTTTTCGCCCATGGCAAACGGCCTGCTGACCGGCCGCTACGGCAAAAACGACCGGTTTGACCCCAAGCTGGACTATCGCAGCAATATGCCCCAGTTCACCCCCGAAGCCGCCGACCAGAACCGCCAGCTGCTGGCCCTGCTGGACCGGCTGGCCGGTGAGAAAAACGGCACCCCGGCGCAGATCAGCCTGGCCTGGATGCTGTGCAAGAAGCCCTGGATCGTGCCCATCCCCGGCACCCGCAGGGTGGAGCGCATAAAGGAGAACGCCGGCGCGGCCGATATCCGCCTGACCGCCGCCGAGGTGGCCGCCATCGACAGGGCGCTGGACGAAACGCCGATGTCGGCGGTGTTCGGCGGGTCCCAAATCGTCAAGGGCTGAGCGCCGCCGCAGAAGGAGTATCTGCGATGAAAAAGATGCTGATCGTCTATTATTCCGCCGTCAACGGCAACACCCGCCGCATTGCGCAGCAGCTGCAGGCAGCCACCGGCGCGGACATGGAAGCCATCGAAACGCTGGAGCCCTACACCGGCAGCCATCAGGCCATTGTGGACCAGGGGCGCCGGGAGGTGGATGCAGGGTTCAAACCGGCCGTCCGCCTGCTGCGGCATGACCTGGACGGCTACGATACCGTCGCCGTGGGCACCCCCACCTGGTGGTATACGATGGCCCCGGCGGTGCGCACCTTCCTGACCGGGCACAGCCTGGCGGGCAAGACGGTGGTTTTGTTCCAGACCCACGGCGGCTGGCCCGGCCACACGCTGCGGGATATGAAGGCGCTGTGCAAGGGGGCCGGCTTCGCCTGCCCGATGCAGGTGCAGTTTGACTCCGCCGGCGGGGCCGAACTGATCACGCCCCAGGCCGAGATCGACGCCTGGATCAAGGCCGTGCGCGCCGATGTGAATCAATAAACGGCCCAAGAACAAGGAGACACCCATGAAACGAATCCTTGCCCCGGCGCTGACCGCAGCCCTGCTGCTGGCAGGCTGCGCCGCGCATACCCCGGCGGCCCCGACGCAGACGCCCACCCCGCCCGCCGTCAGCGAAGCCCCCGCGGTGCAGACACCCGCACCTGAACCTCGCGGCGCCGAGAGCGCCGCCGCGCTTTTTACTGCCGGGACCACGGTGGCAGAGGCGGAGGCTGACCCGGCCTTTGCGGTGCGGCTTGCCTGCTGCCTTTCCTGCGGCAGCGCGGCCGGGCTGCTGGTGCACGCCTTTTACCGCGGCAAGCCCTTTTTCGATTTCACCGGCTTTGAGCCCCGCCCCGGCCGCGACACCGACCCCGACCCGCTTTTGCGCTTCCTCAAAAACCTGGGCCGCAACCTGAAGGCCACCGGCCCCTGGTTTTTGGTGGGGGGTGCTGCTCTCGGCCTTGTTCCAGCGGTATGTCCCGGCGGACGGCTTTGCCGCGCTGTTTGGCCGCAGCGAGGGCTTCGGCGTGCTGCTGGCCGCCGCCATCGGGGTGCCGCTCTACGCCTGCGGCGGGGGCACCATCCCGCTGTTGCAGCAGTGGCTGGCCATCGGCATGAGCATGGGCAGCGCGGCGGCCTTCATGGTCACCGGCCCCGCCACCAAGATCACCAACCTGGGCGCGCTCAAGATCGTGCTGGGGCTGCGGCGGTTCTGCCTGTACCTCGCCTTCGTCATGGCGTTTGCCTTTGGCAGCGGAATGGTGGTAAACTGGCTGGTATAAACTGACGGGGAGCTGTGTATGATCGTTGCTGTGATTTTGCTGCTGGCTGCGGCCGCCGCGGCCTGGTGCGTGCTGCGGCGCCGCAAGTATCCGCTTGCGCCGGGGCTGCCGCCGCTCAACCTGTTTGTGGTGCCCGCGGCGCTGGTTTCGGCAAAACTTGTGGCGGCGGGCAATGCCGCGCTGGCCGGGGCGCCGCTGCCGGAACCGCCGGCCGGCGTGACCCGCCGGCGCATCGAGATCCCCGGCCCCAACGCCGCCAGTCTGCCGCTGACCCTCTATGCGCCGGAAAACGCCGCGGGACCGCTGCCCTGCCTGGTCTACCTGCACGGCGGGGGCTTCTGCTTTGCCGATGCGGGCTACATCCACGAAAATGTCATGGACTACGCACGTCTGGCCGGCTGCCGGGTAGTGTTCGTGCACTACCGCACCAGCGAGAAAGCGGCTTTCCCGGCGGCCTTTGCCGACGCCTGCGCCGGCGATCGCCCGTCCTGGGCCGCGCCGATGCTGGCAGAACGGTTTGACGGTCTGCCGCCGGCCTATGTGGAGGTGGAGCAGTTTGACTGCCTGCATGATGAAGGGATCGCCTACGCCGCAGCATTGCAGGCGGCAGGCGTATCGGTGCTGGTGGAGGATGTGCGGGGGACATTCCACGGGTTTGACGTGTTCCGCAAAGCCGATCTTGTGAAAAAGCAGATCGAGGCGCGCAGCCGCGCACTGCGTACTGCATTTGAAAAAGGCGCATAAACGCGGAAAAGAAAGCCGTGCGCGGCGGACAAAGCATATACCTTTTGCTTTATAGTGGCAAACTATTTGGAACTTCTGTTTGCGCCGGCAAAATGCTGGGATAGGGAGTATCGGGAGGGCAGCAGCCTTCTCGATACTCCTTTTTTTCCACCGCCGCACCGGAAAGGAGCCCCTTTCATGTTCAAACGCTTCCTTGCTGTTTTCGCTGTTCTGTCCCTACTGCTCAGCCTGCCCGGCTGCGGCAGCTCCCCCGGTGCGGCGGCGTCTGTGCCTTTTCCCGGCGGTGCTGCTCTGTAATGCACAGGGCAGCCCGGACTTCATAAACGACAAAGGTGAATGCTATGCAAATCAAAAACAACGACCGCCCGACGGTCATCTGCCACATCCTCATGTCGCTGGACGGCAAGATCTCCGGCGCCTTCATGGGCGCGCCCCAGGCGGCTCCTGCGCTGAAAGCCTACAACGAGCTGCGGGGGAGCTTCGGCTGCCGCGCCACCCTCTACGGCACCACCACGATGGCCGAGAGCTTTGCCGACGGCTATGTCCGGCCGCTGCCGCCCGCCGATACCGCCTACCCGCGGGAGGACTGCCTGCCCGCGCTCTGGGCCGACAACTTCATCGTCTCGGTGGACCCGGAAGGCCTGCTTGCCTGGAGCAGCCCGGTCCTTGCAAAAAAGGGCCGCGCCCCGGCCCAGATCATCGAGATGCTGACCGAGCAGGTGCCGGATTCCTACCTGGCCTACCTGCATCGGGTGGGCATCCCCTACCTGTTCGCCGGCAAGACCGCGCTGGACTGCGGGCTGATGCTGCAAAAGCTCAAAGCCTTCGGCATCGGGCGGGTGCTGCTGGCCGGCGGCGGGGGAATGAATGGCTCGCTGCTGGCGGCCGGCTGCATCGATGAGCTGAGCCTGGTGGTGGCCCCGGTGGCCGAGGGTGACCCCAAGGCGGTCTCGCTGTTTGCGGCGTCGCCCTTTGCGCCGGACTTTGCCGGGGCGGCCTTCCGGCTGGTCGAGGCAAAACCATGGGAGGGGGATGCGCTGTGGCTGCACTATCGGGCAGAATAAAAGGCGCGGCGCTGCTGCTGGCCGCGCTGACGCTGGCGGGCTGCACGGTACAGGTGCAGGTCGAGACCGACCCGCCGACGCCCGCCCCGACGGCCCCCGCCGAAGTCCCGGCGGCAACACCCGCCGCAACACCCGAAAGTCCCGCCGAACCGGCCGAACCTGTCTATGACGTCACCCCCGGCAGCGAGACCTACCGGGATTTTACGCTGGACAATGTCTGCCATTCCAACATCGGGGACATCCATTTCAACCTCTATGTACCGGAAAGCTACGACGGCAGCACGCCTTACGCGCTGTTTGTCACGCTGCCGGGCTGGCAGGGGCTGTACTTCCAGGGCGTGGGGGTCAACCTGCAGACCGAGACGTTCGGTTTTGCCGCGCAAGAATATGTGCCCGACATGATCGTCGCCGCGCCGCAATTAAACGGCTGGGACGAGCAGTCGGGCGACGAGGCCATCGCCCTGACCGAGTACCTGCTGGGCGCCTACAACATCGACCCCGGCCGGGTCTACATCGAGGGCTACTCCGGCGGCGGGGAGACGCTGTCGTGGGTGCTGGGCAAGCGGCCGGAGCTTTACGCCGCCGCGCTGCTGAGGGCCACCCGATGGGACGGCGCCTACCAGCCGGTGGTGGACGCCCGCACGCCGGTCTACCTGGAGGTGGGGGAGAGCGACGAATACTACGGCCCCGAACCGCTTATGGAGGCCTATGCCGCCTTGCAGGACCTGTACCGGCAAGCCGGCTTGACGGACGCCGAGATCGGCGAACTGCTGGTGCTGGACGTGAAGGATGCCGATTATTTCACTGCCCGCGGGCTGCCGAACCAGCACGGCGGCCAGGCTTTTGCCGAGGATGCCGCCATCATGGGCTGGCTGTTCGGCCGGGACCCCAACGCCCAAAGCCCGGAATAATGCCGGAACTCAACACCCAAAGGTAAAAACAGATGAACCAGATGGAACTTCTGTTTTCGCCCCCCATGCGTTATACTGGAAACAGTGAAGCTCCACACAATACCCGGACGATCCAACAAGGAGGTCTTTCCGATGATTGAATTTGCTCTTTCCAACGGCGTCAAGATGCCCAGCGTCGGCCTTGGCACCTTTCTGATGCAGCCCGACAAAGCCGAGCAGGCCGTCTATGACGCGCTGAAGCTGGGCTACCGCATGGTGGACACCGCCAACGGCTACCTGAACGAGCGGGCCGTGGGCCGCGGCATCAAAAAATCCGGCGTGCCGCGGGACGAGATCTTTATCGCCACCAAGCTGTGGCCCTCGGTCTATGAGCAGGACGGCGCGGTGGACAAGTGCCTGGAACTGCTGGATACCGACTATATCGACCTGCTCTACATCCACCAGCCTTCCGGCAACTACCTGGCCGGCTACAAACAGCTGGAGGACGCCTACAAGGCGGGCAAGATCAAGGCCATCGGCATCTCCAACTTCCACGACGAAAAGCTGGAGGACCTGCTGGCCCACGCCGAGATCAAGCCCCATGTCATCCAGCTGGAAAGCCACCCCTACTATACCGACACCGGGACGATGGACCGCCTGAAAGAATACGGCACCCGCATGGTGGCCTGGTACCCCCTGGGCCACGGCGACAAGGCGCTGCTGAACGAGCCGGCGTTTACCGAGCTGGCCCAAAAGTACGGCAAATCCAACGCCCAGATCATCCTGCGCTGGCATGTGCAGCGGGGCACCACCGTCATCCCCGGTTCCACCAACCCGGACCACATCAAGGCCAACGCCGACATCTTCGACTTTGCGCTGACTGCCGACGAGATGGCCGCCATTGAAAAGCTCAACAAGAACGTCCGCTACTACAACGCCACCCCTGAGCAGGAAGCCGCCTACGCCGGGATGAAGATCGATCTCGACGCCCAGCCGTAAAGCGGTTTGCTCCTTTTCCTTCCTTCTTTTCTTCTTCCGGCCGGGGCGGGGGCTGCTTTCCGGCGGCCCCCGCCGACCCGGTCGGTTTGGAAACCATGACCGTTCAAAAGGAGTCGATCATTATGCGCAAAGATTTTGGCAAAAAGCCCTGGCTGTATCCGCTGCCGGTGCTGATCGTGGGCACCTATGACCCCGACGGCACCCCCAACGCAATGAACGCGGCCTGGGGCGGTCTGTACGACAGTGACCAGGTAGTGCTCTGCCTGAGCGCCGGGCACAAGACCACCCACAACATCGAGGAACGGGAAGCCTTTACCGTCAGCTTTGCCACCGCTGACCAGATGGCCGCCTGCGACTATGTGGGCATGGTCTCCGGCAACGACACGCCGGACAAACTTGCAAAGACCGGCTGGCATGTGACCAAAAGCAGCAAGGTGGACGCCCCGCTGTTTGACGAACTGCCGCTGACGCTGGAGTGCCGCTACCTCAAAACCAACGAGGACGGCAACATCATCGGCGAGATCGTCAACGTCACCGCCGACGAGAGCATCCTTGGCGCGGACGGCAAGCCGGACGCCGCCAGGCTGCGGCCCATCTCCTTTGACCCGGCGGCCAACACCTACCGGGTCCTGGGCGAGAACGTCGGCCGGGCCTTCCACGATGGCGCAAAACTGAAATAACCGGCCTGCCTGGCAGGCAAAATGCCAAAACGCCCCGCAGGGCGGCCACTCGGCCGCCCTGCGGGGCGCTTTGCTGTCCATGGTTACAATTTCCTGCTGGCAGCGGCAGTTTACGCCCCGCCGTCCTCGGCGCGGCGGCGGAGCCTGGGCGGTGCGGCGGCAGTCTCGGCGGCGGCTTGGGCCGGGGCCGGGGACAGCACGGCGGGGACGCTGCCGGGCGCGGCGTCCGCGGCCAGGCCCAGCAGGTCGGCGGCCTCGCCGGGGTCCAGCGTCTGCACCTGCTCCAGCTTGCGGGTGATGGCCCGGCTGCGGGTGCCGATCAGCTCCTCCAGGTCGCTGCCGGTCTGGTTCAGATGGCGCTGCATCGCCTGCAGCCCGGCGCCGAACTTCTCAAACTCGGTCTTGACGGCGGCCAGCACCGTCCATACCTCGCCGGAACGCTTCTGGATCGCCAGCGTGCGGAAGCCCATCTGCAAAGCGTTCAAAAGCGCCGCCATGGTGGACGGCCCCGCCACGCTGATCTGGTAGTCCCGCTGCAAGCTCTCGGTCACGCCGCTGCTGACCACCTCGGCATACAGCCCCTCAAAGGGCAGAAACAGCACGCCGAAGTTGGTGGTGTGGGGGACCTCGATGTACTTGTCGTGGATGTCCTTCGCCTCCTGGCGCAGCACCGTCAACAGGCGCTTCTGCGCCGCCTGCACGGCCGCCGGGTCGCCCTGCTCCCGCGCGGCCTGCAGCGCCGCGTAGGTATCGCCGGGGAACTTGGCGTCAATGGGCAGGTAGACATTGCCGTCCGGGCCCGGCAGCCGCACCGCAAACTCCACCCGGTTGCTGCTGCCCGGCACGGTGGCCACGTTCTCCTCGTACTGGCCGGGGGCCAAAATCTCCCGCAAAATGGCCCCCAGCTGCACCTCGCCCAGGATGCCGCGGGTCTTGACGCCGCTTAACACCTGTTTCAGGCTGCCCACGTCGGCGGCCAGGTTCTGCATCTCGCCCAGGCCCTTGTACACCTGCTCCAGCTGGCTGCTGACGGCGCGGAAGGACTCGGCAATGCGGCTTTGCAGGGTGGACTGCAGCTTTTCGTCCACCGTGCCGCGGATCTCGTCCAGCTTGCGGTTGTTGTCGGCGCGGATGGCGTCCATGCCCTGTTTCAGCGCGCCGCGCATCGTTTCCAGCCGGGCGGCGTTGGAGTCCTCCAGGTTTTTCAGCCGGTTCTCCAGCAGGGCCAGCTGGGCCACCACGGCGTCGCTGGCGGCCTTCTGGCGGGCGGCGCCGGCCCGGTCGATGGCCTCCAGCCGGGCGGTGGAGGCCGACGCGCTCTGGCGCTGGCTTTCAGCCAGCATGGCGCCCAGGTCCCGCACCGAGGACACGGTGGTGCGGCCCACCTCCCCCTGCACGGCGCGCAGCTGGTCGGCCAGCACCTCGGTCTCCTGCTCCACCGTTTCCTGCACCGTGCGCAGCAGCTCGTCGTCCCGGCCGCCGCTGTCCCGGCGGTTCAGGCGGTACAGCGCAACGCCCAGCATGGCGTCGCCGGCCAGGGCCAGCGCCAGCAGTATGATCAACAAAATCTCCATCAGGAAGCATCCTCCGTTTTTGGTTTGGCCGCCGGCTTGCGCCAGGGGTCGGGCAGGCGGGTCTGCGGGTAGATCGAGTGCCCGCCGTTGCAGACATAGGCCACCGCGCACACCAGGAAAAAGGTCCCGAAATGCCCGCCGCCAAACAGTTCCAGCCCCACCAGGATGGGGGCGATCAGCGTGTTGGTGCCGGCGGCAAACACCCCCGCGTAGGCCAGCGCCGCGGCCAGCTGGGGCGGCAGGCCCAGCGGCCCTGCCAGCACTGCGCCCAGCGCCGCGCCGATGGTAAACAGCGGGGCGACCTCGCCGCCCTGGAAGCCCGCCGCCAGGCACAGGGCGGTCACGCACAGCTTGGCCAGCCAGTCCCAGGCGTACAGCTGCCCGCCGGCCAGCGCCGCGGCAGGCAGGGCCTCGCTCAGGCCGTTGTAGCGCCCGGCGGTGGCCAGGCCCAGCGCCGCCACCGCCGCGCCCGCCAGCGCAATGCGCAGATAGGGGTTGGGCAGCCAGCGGGGCAGGCGGGCTTTCAGCCCGTGCAGCAGTGTGACAAACAGCCATCCCGCCAGGCCGCACGCCGCGCCCAGCACCGCCAGCGAGACCAGCGTCCCCGCCGTGGGCGGCGCCGAGACCGCGCCCAGGTCCACGCCGCCCGCCGTCACGCCCAGCGCGCCGCTGACCGCCGTGGCCGTCAGCGACGCCACAATGGCGGGCAGCAGCGCGTCATATTCCATCACGCCGGAATGGAACAGCTCCAGTGCAAAAAACACCGCCGCCACCGGCGTGCGGAACAGCCCCGAAAAGCCCGCCGCCACCGCCGCGATCAGCAGGTGCCGCTTGGCCCTGGCGGTGCGCAGCCGCGGCGTCAGCAGGCCGGCTGCCGCTGCCGAGATCTGCACCGCCACGCCCTCGCGCCCGACGCTGCCGCCGAACAGGTGGGTGACCCAGGTGGCGCCGATGGCCAGCGGGATCAGCCGTTTGGGCACGCTCTGCCGCTTGCCGGCCACCGCGTCAAACACCAGCGCCATGCCCTTGCCGCACTCGCCGCCCCAGCGGGCATACACAAACACCAGCGCGGCCCCCGCCGCCGGGAGCAGCAGCATCAAAAGCGGGAGCTGCTCCCGCACCGCGGTCACCGCCAGGATGCCGTGGTCGAACACCGCGTCCAGCAGCCCGGCCAGCACGCCCAGCCCGGCGGCCAGCACCGCCAGACCCAGGATCCTGCGCCAGCGCCGCAGCTGGACCAGAAGGCGCTCTGCGATCCGATTTCCCATCTTACCCCACATCCTTTTGCCGCGGCCGGCGCCGCGGCGAAACTTTGCCTTTATCATACCACACCCGCCCCGGCGGAGCAACGCGGTGCAGTCCGGATTATGCGCCTTTTGCGGGGCGGCGTCAGGCGGGAATGGCAGCTCCGGCGGAAAACCCGCCCGCCGCCTTGACTTGGTTTGTGCATACTGTTAAAATATAGGTAATCGCCCCGGCCGCTGCGGTGCGGCCGGGCAAACCTGCCTGCCCTGTGGCTGCTGTGCCTTGCGCACAGGGCCGGTTTTGTGCCGGCCGGGCGCTTTTTTGCGCTAAAGCATAAAAGACTCCGCCGGCACGGCGTATCCCGCACAAAAGGCAGGGAACGCACAAAAAGCTGCGGATCAGCGCAGAGATCCCCTGAAGATGGCAGGCGCGGACCGGCTTTTGCGGGGCCGGCAGACTTTGTGCAACAGAAAAGGAGGGGCTGCCCATGCGCACCCAAAAGACCCCCGGCGAGCGTGACCCGCGCAGCCTGGCGCTGTATCAGGCGATTTTGCGCCTGGATAACCTGGACGACTGCATCCGCTTTTTTGACGACCTGTGCGCCGTGACCGAGCTGCGCACGCTGGAACAGCGGTACGACGTGGCCAAGTGCCTTTTGCAGGGCAAGGTCTACGCCGAGATCCGCCGTGAGACCGGGGCCTCCAGCGCCACGGTCTCACGCGTCAACCGGATGCTGAACTACGGCGCCGGCGCTGTGGCCGAAAGCGTCCGTTACGACCTGGAACAGGACGCCGGCCGGCCGGAAGAATGACCCCGCGCACCTGACCGCGCCGGGGCGCGGCGCAGCAAAGCAAAGCTCCCCGCGGGCGGGACACGGCCTGAGCATGAAAGGATGGGGCGCAGCGAGCACCCCCGCAAATCATTGACTGTCTGGAGGTAACCGGTATGTCTGTTACGATCTCTGAGTTCGGCCGCGCCACCGACAGCACCCCCGTCCGCGCGGCGGTGCTGAACAACGGCATTCTCGAAGCCCACATCCTCAGCTACGGCGCGGTTTTGCACCGGCTGTACGTCAGGGACAAGCACGGCAGCCCGGTGGACGTGGTGCTGGGCTACCCCACCGTGCCTGATTACGAGCTGAACGCCGGCGACGCCATGGGCGCGGTGGTGGGCCGCTTTGCCAACCGCATCGGCGGCGCGTCCTTCTACCTGTATGAGCAGGAGTACCACGTCACCGCCAACCAGAAGGGCAACTGCCTGCACAGCGGCCTGCACGGCTTTGCCCGCACCGTCTTTGAGATGGAGCCGGTGGAGGGCGATGAAAACGCCGTGCGCCTGACCGCCGAAAGCCCCGACGGCACCGACGGCTTCCCCGGCAATATGCAGCTGGAGGTGCAGTATTCGCTGGCGGGCAGCGCGCTGGTCATCCGCTACTATGCCACCACCGACGCCCCCACCGTGGTCAACATCACCAACCACAGCTACTTCAACCTCAACGGCCATGCTTCCGGCAGCGCGCTGGGGCACCGCTTTGAGCTGGAAAGCGCCGAGTACCTGGAGACCGACGAGGACAGCATCCCCACCGGCCGGCGCATCCCGGTGGCCGGCACCCCCATGGACTTTAACGAGGAAAAAACGCTGGGGCGCGATATCGGCGCCAGTTACCCCGCGCTTTTGCAGGGCAAGGGCTACGACCACTGCTACCTGCTGCCGGACACCGGCCTGCGCCACGCCGCCTGGCTGGCCGGCCCGGAGACCGGCATCCGCATGGAGACGCTGACCACCCAGCCGGCGGTGCAGCTGTACACCGCCAACTATCTGGCCCCGGAGACCCCCTGCAAGGACGGCGCCCGCTATGCCGCCCGCGACGCGGTCTGCCTGGAAACGCAGAACTGCCCCGACAGTCCCAACCATCCCGATTTCCCCGACTGCACGCTGCTGCCCCGGCAGACCTACGACGAGACGACCGTCTACAAGTTTGACATCGCGGCACAGTAAGGCCGGCGTACATCATCGGCAAAAACAACACCGCCCCGCGGGCCCTGGACCGGCCCGGCGGAGCGGTGTTTTTGCGTGGGGGGCACCCCGGCCGGAAGGCACAGGGCGGGGGAGTGCCGCCGGCAGAGCTCAGTCCCCGGCGGCCCCTGCAAGCTCTTTGGCCTGCTTGCCGGTGATCTGTTCGGGGACCAGCTCCAGCATGCACAGCGACGCCCAAAAGCGGTCGGCCTCGGCGCTGTGGGCGCTGTCGCTTGCGTTTGGCACATACTTGCGGGAAAGCTGCAGGACGGCGGCGCGCTTTTCGGCGGCGTCGGTCAGTTCCCGCACCTGCCCGAACACGATCACGCTGCGGAAATAGGTGGTGTACTCCTCCGGCACCACCCGGTCCTGGTCAATGACGCAGAAGGACGCCTTGGGGCAGCGGCGCACCGCATCCAGCTTGTGGCCTGCCGCGGCACAGTGAAAGTAGAGCCTGCCGCCGGCATAGACGTAGCTCAGCGGCACGGCGTAGGGGTAGCCGTCATCGCCGGACACCGCCAGCACGCCGGAGCTGCCGCGGGCCAGCACTGCCTCGCACTGGGCGGGGGAGAGAGCCTGTTTGTTTCTGCGCATGGGTCGGAACATGGGGATCGCCTTCCTTCCAAATCGGGTCTTGCCGGGGGGAGCCGGCAAATCAAATCGTGCAGGGGACCGGTCAGACGTCCCCTAAAAACTACACGGTTCGGCCGCGATTGTCAAGGCTGCGCCGGTTTTGCCCGTGCCGCCCCGGTGTGTTATAATACATGCAGTTTTGACTTTTGATTTTGTACGGAGGGACCCGCATGACCCGCATCCTGTTTGTCTGCCTGGGCAACATCTGCCGCAGCCCCATGGCGGAGTTTATCTTCAAGGACCTGGCGGCCAAAGCCGGCCGCGGGGCCGAGTTCGAGGCGGCATCCGCCGGCACCAGCAGCGAGGAGTACGGCAACCCCGTCTACCCGCCCGCCCGGCGCAAGCTGGCCGAGCACGACATCGCCTGCGCCGGCAAGACCGCCCGCCAGCTGACCCGCGCCGACTACGACCGCTACGACCTGCTGATCGGCATGGAAAGCCGACACCTGGCCGCCATGCGGCGCATCTGCGGCGGCGACCCGGCGGGCAAAATGCACCGCCTGCTGGACTATACCGCCCGCCCGGCGGACATCGCCGACCCCTGGTACACCGGCGACTTTGACGCCGCCTGGAACGACATCGAATCCGGCTGCCGGGCGCTGCTGGGGCAGCTGACCGCCCGCCGCTGATTTGCCGCAGAACCGAGGCCGCCCATGGACAAACTGACTGCACTCAAACAATATTTCGGGCACGACGGCTTCCGCCCCGGCCAGCAGGCGCTGGTGGACGGGCTGCTGGCGGGGCGCGACGTGTTCGGCGTCATGCCCACCGGCGGCGGAAAATCCGTCTGCTACCAGCTGCCGGCGCTGCTGCGGCCGGGCGTCACGCTGGTCATTTCGCCGCTGATCTCGCTGATGAAAGACCAGGTGGCGGCGCTGGAACAGGCCGGCGTGCCCGCCGCCTGCCTGAACAGCTCGCTGGACACCGCCGAAATGGCGGAGGTCATGGCAAAGGCCCGCGGCGGGGCGTACAAGCTGCTGTACATCGCGCCGGAGCGGCTGGCCAGCCCCGGCTTCCGGGCACTGGCCGCCGCGCTGACCATCCCGGTGGTGGCGGTGGACGAGGCCCACTGCATCTCCCAGTGGGGGCAGGACTTCCGCCCCGGCTACCTGGCCATCGCCGACTTTATCGCCGCACTGCCCCGGCGCCCGGCGGTGGCGGCTTTTACCGCCACGGCCACCGCCCAGGTGCGGGCGGACATCGTGCGGCTGCTGCGCCTGGACGACCCGGTGGAGGTGGTCACCGGCTTTGACCGCCCCAACCTGTATTTTGACGTGCTGCGCCCCAAAAGCAAGAAAGACACCCTGCTGGCCCTGCTGGAGCAGCGCCGGGGCAAAAGCGGCATCGTCTACTGCGCCACCCGCGCCAATGTGGAAAAGGTCTGCGATGCGCTGTGCGCCGCCGGTCTGCCCGCCACCCGCTACCACGCCGGCCTGCCCGACGCCGAGCGCCGCCGCAATCAGGACGACTTCCAGTTCGACCGCAGGCCGGTGATGGTGGCCACCAACGCTTTCGGCATGGGCATCGACAAGTCCAACGTCTCCTTCGTCATCCACTACAACATGCCCCAAAGCCTGGAGGCCTACTACCAGGAGGCCGGCCGTGCCGGGCGGGACGGCTCCCCGGCGGACTGCATCCTGCTGTTCTCGCCGGCGGACATTGCCACCGCCCGCTATTTTATCGAGAACGGCGGCGGGAACGAGGCGCTTACCCCGGAGGAACGCGCCGCCGTCCGCGCCCAGGATTACCGCCGCCTGGACGCCATGGCGGCCTACTGCCGCACCACGGGCTGTTTGCGCGGGGCAATTTTGGACTATTTCGGCCAGCCCCATGCCGAACGCTGCGGCAACTGCGGCCCCTGCCGCGCCCCCGCCGTGGACCGGGACGTGACGGTGCAGGCCCAGATGGTGCTGTCCTGCGCGGCGCGCATCCGGCAGAAACTGGGTTACCCGGTGGGCGAAAACCTGCTGATCGAGGTGCTGCGGGGCGGCGGCAGCCAGCGGCTGCGCCAGCTGGGGCTGGACGGCGTCTCGACCTACGGCCTGATGAAACAGGTCCCCCGCGGCGAGGTGCGCCGCCTGGTGGAATATCTGGAGGAACGGGGATTTTTGCACCGGGACCCCGCCCACGGCGGCGTGTCGGTGACCGGGCAGGCGGGGGAGCTGTTGTTCCACGGCGGGACGCTGACCATGCCGGTGCGCGCCGGCGAGGCCCCCGCCCTGCGCCCGGGCCGGAAGGCCGGCGGGGCCGCCGATGCC
The DNA here is from genome assembly GCA_019119495.1 of Candidatus Gemmiger stercorigallinarum. Classification (GTDB taxonomy): domain Bacteria; phylum Bacillota; class Clostridia; order Oscillospirales; family Ruminococcaceae; genus Gemmiger; species Gemmiger stercorigallinarum. Next base: position 21,932 of record DWWX01000006.1, read on the forward strand.
GACGCCGGCCTGCTGGCCGCACTGAAAGCCGAGCGCCTGCGCCTGGCCCAGGCCGGGAACGTGCCGGCCTACATCGTCTTTTCCAACGCCGTGCTGGAGGATATGGCTGCCAGGTGTCCGCGTACCATGGACGAGTTCCTGGAGGTGTCCGGCGTGGGGGCGGTCAAAGCACAACGCTACGGAGAAAATTTCCTGCACGTGATAGAACAGTATGCGCAGGATACGGCCGAACAGCCAGGAATGGGAACAAGTTGATGGGTAAAACGGATAAAACTTTTTCAGAAACGGTAGATTTTTGGTATAGAAAATAGATAACGGTGAAAACTTGTCCTTTTGGGGGTGACAAGTGTCTTTGGATGCGGTATAATACCCCCAAAAGAGAGCGCAAAGGTGCGTCCCGCAAATGTTGCCATTGCAAAGCGATGGCGCTGCACTTTTGCGCTTTTTCGTTTTTTGCGGCAATTTGCAGTTTTAAAGTGCTGCTCCGGTAAACCGCGGCCCGGCCGCCGCGGCGCTTTGCCGCAGGGGAGGAAGAGGAATGGCTAAATTTATCCTGAAACGGCTGGGCATGATGCTGATCGCCATGTTTATGATCATCCTGCTCACCTTTGTCATCATGCACTCGGTGCCGGGCAGCCCCTTTACCAACACCAAGGGCGTGCCGGAGGAGGTCATTGCGGCCATGGAGGCCAAGTACGGCCTGGACCAGCCCTATTATGTGCAGTTCTTCTCCTACCTGGGCGGTGTTCTGCAGGGGGATTTCGGCCCCTCGTACCGGTATACCGGCCAGACGGTCAATGATTTTATCGCCGCCGGCGCGCCGGTGTCGGCGCGGCTGGGCCTGGTCACGGTGGTGTTCGTGCTGGCGGCCGCCATCCCCATGGGCATCCTGGCGGCGCTGAAAAACGGCAAATGGCAGGATATGCTGCTGATGGCGCTGGCCACCATCGGCGTGACCATCCCCTCCTTTGTCATTGCGTCGCTGCTGATCTATGTGTTTTCCTACATGCTCAACTGGCTGCCCACCTTTGGCCTGGACAGCTGGCAGGGATACATTTTGCCGGTCATCGCACTGGGCGGCTACTCGGTCAGCTACATTGCCCGGCTGATGCGCTCCAGCCTTTTGGAGGTCATGGGGCAGGACTACATCCGCACCGCCCGCGCCAAGGGCCTGACCGAGTTTGCGGTGGTCGCCAAACACGCGCTGCGCAACGCGCTGATCCCGGTGGTCACGGTGCTGGGACCCACCATTGCGGGGCTGCTGACCGGCAGCTTTGTCATCGAGCGGATCTTTGCCATCCCCGGCCTGGGGTTCTATTTCGTCAACAGCGTTTCCCAGCGCGACTACACCACCATCATGGGCATGACGATCTTTTACGCCGCCTTTTTGATGGCCATGGTGCTGCTGGTCGATATCTTCTATTGCCTGATCGACCCGCGCATCAAATTTGAAAACAACTGAGGGGGTGGCCAAGATGGCAGAACTGACACAGCAGAACAAATGGGCGCCGCTGGCCGCCACCGACGCCGACCGCGAAAAGATCTGGGCCAAAAGCCGCAGCTTTGCCGGGGATGTGTGGTATCGTTTCCGCCACAAACCCACCGCCATTGCAGGCTTTGTCATCATTTTGGTGCTGGCGCTGTTTGCGCTGGTGGGGCCGATGCTGACCCCCTACGACTACGCCATGCAGAACCTGGAGCTGGTCAACATCCCGCCGCTGATGAAGGTCTATGTGGGGCCTTCGGGCGAGTATCTGTACATCACGCAGAACCTGCGGGTGCTCTCGGTCAACCCGGACGGCACGCTGGGCCATCAGCTGACCCGTGTGCGGGAGGAAGATGACAAGAGCATGACCATCTACGAGTCCAACGGCCAGGAGGTCGCCCTCTACTACGGCGGCAGCCCCTACGTCATTGCGGACGAGGCCACCGGCAACATCTATTCCACTAAAATGGTCTGGAACGGCAGTTACCTGCTGGGCACCGACGCGTTGGGGCGCGACATTCTGGCCCGGCTGATGTACGGCACCCGCGTCTCGCTGGTGGTGGCCTTTGTGGCCGCGCTGGTCAACATGGTCATCGGCATTTTGTACGGCGGCATCGCCGGCTATGCCGGCGGCGCGGTGGACGCGGTGATGATGCGCATTGTGGATATCATCTCCACCATCCCGCTGACGCTTTACGTCATCCTGATTATGCAGCTGCTGGGCAACGGCATCCAAAGCATCATCATCGCGCTGGGCACCGTCTACTGGGTGGACATGGCCCGCGTGGTGCGCGGCCAGGTGCTCAGCCTGAAGCAGCAGGAGTTTGTGCTGGCGGCCCGGACCATCGGCTCCTCGCCGGCCACCATCCTGCGGCGGCACCTGCTGCCCAACGCGCTGGGCTCCATCCTGGTCACCGTCACCATGCTGATCCCTTCGGCCATCTTTATGGAGGCCTTCCTCAGCTACCTGGGCATCGGCCTGCAGGCGCCGCTGGCCAGCCTGGGCACCATGTGCAACGACGCTTCGGCCAACCTGCGCACCAGCCCCCACGAGATGTTTATCCCTGCGCTGATGATCTGCCTGATCATGTTTGCGTTCAACTTTGTGGGCGACGGCCTGCGCGACGCGCTGGACCCCAAACTGAAAAAGTAAGGCGCCGGGCGCGATTGGAATTTTGGAAAAAGGTTGAAGAGATATGGACGAAATCTTGAAGGTGGAGGGCCTGAAAACCTCCTTTATGACCTCCTCCGGCGAGGTACAGGCGGTGCGCGGCGTCAGCTTCGGCGTGCGCAAGGGCGAGATCCTGGGCATTGTGGGCGAATCCGGCAGCGGAAAAAGCGTCACCTCCATGACCATCCTGCGGCTGCTGGCCGACACCGCCCGCATCAAGGAAGGCACCATCCGGTTTGAAGGGCAGGACCTGACCAAAGTCAGCGAGAAGGAGATGCGCGCCATCCGCGGGCAGAAGATCGCCATGATCTTCCAGGACCCCATGTCCTCGCTGAACCCGCTGGTCCCGGTGGGCAAGCAGGTGGCCGAGATCATGAAGATCCACCACCCCGAAATGAAGCCGGAACAGCTGAAACAGCGCACGCTGGAACTGTTTGAGCAGGTGCGCATCCCCGAAGCCGCCAAGCGGCTGAGATCCTACCCGCACGAGTTTTCCGGCGGCATGCGCCAGCGGGTGATGATCGCCATGGCGCTGGCCAACCGCCCCGACCTGCTGATCGCCGACGAACCCACCACCGCCCTGGATGTGACCATCCAGGACCAGATCCTCAAACAGCTGCGCAGCCTGCAGCGGGAGTACGGCACCAGCATCATCTTTATCACCCACGACCTGGGCGTGGTGGCCGAGCTGTGCGACCGCGTGGTGGTCATGTACGGCGGCCTGATCATGGAGGAGGCCCCCATCGAGGAGATCTTTGCAAACCCGCTGCACCCCTACACCATGGGCCTGCTGGCGTCCATCCCCGGCGTCCACAAGGACAAGAGCGAGCGGCTGCAGTCCATTGCCGGCAGCCCGCCGGACATGACCAGCCCGCCCGCCGGCTGCCCCTTTGCCCCCCGCTGCCCCTACGCCCGCAATATCTGCGCGGCCGAGTGCCCGCCCTACGTGCAGGCCGGCGGCCACCGGGCCATGTGCTGGCTGCTGCAGCCGGACGCCCCGGCTGAACAGAACCCGCTGTACGGCAAGCTGGCCGCCGCGGAAAAGGAGGTGCAGTGACATGGAAAACCAGCCGGTATTGCAGGTGGAACACCTGACCAAGCATTTCCCCGCAGGCAAAAAGAACGTGGTCCACGCGGTGGACGACGTGAGCTTTACGCTGCAAAAGGGCCGCACCTTCGGCCTGGTGGGCGAGTCCGGCTGCGGCAAAAGCAGCTGCGCCCGCACCATCATCCGCATCTACGAGCCCACCGGCGGCAAGATCCTGCTGGACGGGCAGGACATCAGCCACATGAAGTCCCGCCAGCTGCAGCCGCTGCGCCGCAAGATGCAGATGATCTTTCAGGACCCCTATGCCTCGCTCAACGCCCGCATGACGGTACGGGACATCATCGCCGAGCCGCTTTTGGCCCATCATGTGGCCAAAAGCCGGCAGGAGATCGACGAGTACGTTTACCCCATGCTGGAGCGCGTGGGCCTGACCCGCGAGCACGCCGGCCGCTACGCCCACGAGTTTTCGGGCGGGCAGCGGCAGCGGGTGGGTATTGCCCGCGCGCTGGTGCTCAAGCCGGAGCTGGTCATCTGCGACGAGCCCATCTCGGCGCTGGACGTGTCCATCCAGGCGCAGGTGGTCAACCTGCTGCGGGACTACCAGCAGGCGGAGGGCACCTCCTACCTGTTCATCGCCCATGACCTTTCGATGGTGCGCTACGTCTCGGACGACGTGGGCGTCATGTACCTGGGCCAGCTGGTGGAGACCTGCGAGTCGGAGGAGATCTACAAGAACCCGCTGCACCCCTACACCAAGGGCCTTTTGTCCTGCATCCCGGTGGCCGACCCCAAGGTGGCCCGCAGCCGCGAAAACACCGGCGTCTCCGGCGACCTGCCCAGCCCGGTCAACCCGCCCAAAGGCTGCCGCTTCCACACCCGCTGCCCCTACGCCAAGCCCGTCTGCGCCGAGGAAGTGCCCCCCATGTGCGAGGCTGCCCCCGGCCACCGCGTGGCCTGCCACCTGTACGGGGGCTGAAACGCCCCCTCTGTCTGCCGTTTCGGCAGTGTTTGCAGCCTGTACGCCGTATGCTGTATGCCGGCCGCTGCTTTATTTCGGTTGCCCCGCCGGACTTGCCCGGCGGAGAACATAGTCCGCAAACCAACCAAAAGAAACGAGGGAAGAAAACATGAAAAAGAAAGCCATCAGCGCCGCGCTTGCCGGCGCGCTGGCGGTCTCGCTGCTCAGCGCGTGCAGCTCCTCCAGCGAGCCCCAGAACATCGCCGACGTGACCAGCTCCTCCAGCGAGGCCGCCAGCTCCTCCACCACCCAGGAGGCCGCCGAGCCCGCCGGCGCACAGGAAATGACCTTTGTGCTGAACAACACGCCCGACGGCCTGGACCCCGGCGTCACCAACAACAGCTTTGCCCAGTACGTCATCATCAACTGCTTCGAGGGCCTTGTCACCTATGACGAGAGCGGCAGCCTGGTGGGCGGCAGCGCCGAGGACTGGAAAGTCAGCGACGACGGCACCGTCTACACCTTCCACCTGCGCGACGGCCTGAAGTGGAGCGACGGCACCCCGCTGACCGCCAGCGACTTTGTCTACGCCATCCAGCGCGTGCTGACCCCGGAGACCACCGCCCAGTACGTCAGCATGGTCACCGGCTATGTCAAGGGCGCGCAGGAATACTACGACGGCACCGGCACCGCCGAGGATCTGGGCGTCAAGGCCATCGACGACCAGACGCTGGAGATCACCCTGCTGCAGCCCACCAGCTACTTTATCGACGTGCTGAGCATGTGGGTCTATGACCCCGTGCAGCAGGCCACCGTGGAGGCCAACGGCGACAGCTGGACCACCTCTGCCGAGACCTACATCTGCAACGGCCCCTTCAAGGTCACCGAGATGAACGCCAACGAGAGCGTTGTCCTGGAAAAGAACGAGAACTACTGGGATGCCGACAATGTCACGCTGGAAAAACTGACCTTCCGCTACATCCTGGACAACTCCACCGCCCTGACCGCCTACGAGTCCGGCGAGGTGGACGGCATCATCAGCGTGCCCAGCTCGGACTATGCCCGCCTGAAAGCCGAGAACGCCGGCCTGCAGGTCTACCCCAGCTACGGCACCGTCTACTACAACATCAACTGCTCGGTGGAGCCGTATGACGACCCGCTGGTCCGTAAGGCGCTGTGTCTGGCCATCGACCGCCAGTCCCTGATCGACAACGTGGTCCAGGTGGATGCCGAGCCCGCTTACAGCTTCCTGGCGCCGGGCTACATGGTGGACGGCGTTGACATCACCGAGGGCCGCAGCGACTACGGCCTGTCCGCCACCGCCGACGTGGAGGCCGCCCAGGCGGCTCTGGCCGAGGCCGGCTACCCCAACGGCGAGGGTTTCCCCACGCTGCAGCTGTCCTACTACCAGGACGACACCGTCAGCCGCATCGTCGAGGCCATGGCCGAGATGCTCAAGACCAACCTGAACATTGAGGTGGAGGTCTCCTCCAACGACTGGGCCATCTTCTACGAGAACGTCGTGCAGGGCGAGTACGAGGTCGCCGCCATGGGCTGGAGCGCCGACTACCTCAACCCCATGAGCTTCCTGCCGCTGTTTATGACCGGCGATTCCACCAACAACTCCTTCTATTCCAACCCGGAGTACGACGCGCTGGTCCAGCAGGTCATGAGCGAGAGCGACCCCCAGGCGGCCGCCGAGCTGACCATGCAGGCCGCTGACATTGCCTCCAACGATTATTGCTGCCTGCCGCTGTACTACAAGTCCAACACCTTCCTGATGCACGACAACATCAGCGGCTTCTATATGACCGCCTCCGGCAACCTTTACTTCAAGGACGTGGTCGTGTCCTGATGCGCTGTATCATCCGCACCAAAGGCTTTGGCGAGATGAGGTTCCGGCTGTACCCGGAGCACGCCCCCATCACGGTGGAAAACTTTGTCAAGACCGCCCGCAGCGGCTTTTACGACGGCCTGTGCTGGTGCCGCATCGTCGAAGGGTATGTCATCCAGGCCGGCTCGCCGGACAATGACATCATGACCGACAGCGACTGGCACATCAAGGGCGAATTTGCCGAAAACGGCGTCAGCAACCCGCTGCAGCACATCCGCGGCGCGCTGTCCATGGCGCGGGACGACGGCTTTGACACCGCCGGCACCCAGTTTTTTGTGGTGCACCGCGACGCCCATAAGCTGGACGGCCGCTATGCGGCCTTCGGCGAGATGGAGTCCGGCTTTGACGTACTGGACGCCATCGCCGCCCTGCCCACCCACGGCCCCGAAACCTGGAACAAACCGGTGGAGATGCCGGTGATGGAACAGGTCCTGATCGAGGACTGACGCTTTCCGCCGCAAAGCCGCATCATCAAAAACACCGCCCCGCCTGTACCGGCAACCGGTACGGACGGGGCGGTTTGGCGTGCCGTTTGGGTTTGCGGCGCGCCTGCGTGGCATTTTAGAAGGCTGCCGGCGGCTGGGCTTTATGTATCGGGCGGGTCCTGCGGCGGGCTGCCGGGCTGTGCCGGGGGCGCGGCGGGCGCTGCCGCGGAGCCGGCAGTCTCGGCGGCCCGGCGGGCGGCGGCCTCCCGCGCGGCCTGCTGCTCGGCGCGGATGTCGGCGCTGAAGCGGCCGGGGTGGGCGCGGTAAAGCGGCTCCCAGGCGGGCTGGTAGCCGAACACCGCGTTGGGCAGCAGCGGGTACAGCCGGTCCAGGATCCGGTCGGCCTCGGCGGGGGAGGCGGCGGGGACAAAATACCGCCGCCTCCTGGCCTGCGGGGAGCGGGCGCACAGCACCACGCCGCGCCGGCGGCCCTGCACCCGGTAGACCCAGACCACGTCGGGGGCGTACAGCAGCCAGCTGTCGGCGCCGTTTTCGCACAGCACCCAGCGGCAGTTGGCCCGCAGCTGCCCCAGCGGCGGGGTCTGGCGGTAAAACTCGTCCAGCTCCGGCCAAAGCAGCGGGGCCTGCTCGCCGGCGGCCGCCGCCAGGTAGGCGGCCGGCTGGGCCGGGCCGCGGCTGGTCACGGCCCGCACCGCGGCGGCCAGCCCGGCCAGCGCCAGCAGCGCGGCCGCCAGCACCCCCAGCTGCAGCGTCTGCTCGGTGTAGTTGCCCACCTGGCCGCACACCAGCACCAGCGGCAGAAACCGCGCCTGGTCGTCGGCGGTCAGGCTGCCGTAATTGGCAACGCTGCGGTAAAACTCCTGCTCCTGGGCGTCCATGCGGCGGATGGTGCCCCGCACCACCACGGCCGACCCGTCCAGCGATTCGGCCCGGCCCTCCATCACGGCGGCGGTGGAAGCCAGCACTGCCTGGGCCTCGCCCAGCCGGGCCGTGTCCACATCCAGCCCCATAAACTGGCTGCTGCCCACCGGGATGATGTAGTTGCGCCGCACCGTCTGCTCGGTGCCGGTGCTGTCCCGGCGGACGGTCTCGGCGTACCAGTCGTAGATGATGTCCACGCGGGCGGCCACGTAGCGGCCCTCCAGCCCGTCAATGTCCGCGGCGTACAGGTCGGCGGGGCCGCGCACCATGGCCGCCAGCCCCGGCGCAAACAGGGCAAGCAGCAGCAGGGCCAGCGCAAAAAGCACCGCGGCCCGCACCAGTTTTTTGCGCCGCACGCTGCGCTGCAGCTGCCGAAACATGGCCATGCCCCCTTTTGCGCAGCGCCCTGTGCCGGGCGGTGCCGCGCCTGTTTTCTGCCTTTATCCTACCACAAGGCTGGGCAATGCGCAAGCGGCCCGCGCTTACTGTTCCGGCTCGGCGCAAAAGCCGTCCAGGTACAGCCGGGGCAGGCTGTACCGGTCGGCCAGCAGGTCGGCGGGGGCTGCCGCCGGGCGCAGCGGCAGGCCGTCGGCGGCGGGCAGGCGCACTGCGGCGGCAAACCGGCCGCGGGCGGCAAACACCGCGCTGCCGCCGCCCTCGCCGGCCAGGCGGGCCAGCAGGGTCGCGGCATCCCCGCGGGGGTCGGCGCCGCCGGCAAGTTCCAGCACGGCGGCGCAGCCGGCTGCACGGCAGCACAGCCGCACCCCGTCCGCCCCCGCCTGCAGCGCACAGCGCAGCCAGGCCAGCACCGCCGCCTGCAGCAGCGCCGGCCGCGCCAGCACCGGCAGGGGGCCGGCGTCCAGCCGGGCCGCCAGCCATCCGGGATGGCGGCGCAGCATCTCGGCGGCAGCGCGGCACAGCGCGTCCAGCTCGCCGGCAGCGTCGGCGGCGCAGGCGGGCGGCGGTGCGGGGCACAGCAGTTCGGCCGTGGTCAGCAGGCGCAGCCGGGGCAGCACCGGGCCCGGCTGCCGCCCGCACAGGGCCCTGCGGGCGGCCTGGTCGGCCAGCGCGCCGCGCAGGGCGGTAAGATCCGGCATGGCGGGGCACCTCCTTTGGGTTCAAACTGCGCCGGGGGCCGGCACCCGGCCCGGCACTGTGCCAGGGCGGTGCGGGCAGGCCCGCACCGCCCCGCCCGGCGCGCGGCGCTTCCTTTATTGTATGCAGCGGCGCTTAAAATAGCCGCCCGGCCGCCCAAAAACGCCCGGCTGCCGCCCCGTGCTGCAAATTTTTTGCAAAAATTGCGTTAAAAGAATAACATTCCCCCTTGCAGTTTGCCAGATAATGGGGTACAATAACAATGTACCGTAGCGCGGTGCGGTCGCACCGCGAGGTGGGGGCATCCCCTTAATACAAAATCTTGGGAGGACTTAACTATGGCTGTCAAAGTTGCTATCAATGGTTTTGGCCGCATCGGCCGTCTGGCGTTCCGTCAGATGTTCGAGGCCGAGGGCTACGAGGTCGTCGCGATCAACGACCTGACCAGCCCCAAGATGCTGGCGCATCTGCTGAAGTACGATACCGCGCAGGGTTCTTTCCTGGGCCACATCGGCGAGAACAAGCACACCGTTGACTCCACCGACGACTCCATCATCGTCGACGGCAAGGAGATCAAGATCTACGCGATCAAGGACGCCAAGGACTGCCCCTGGGGCGAGCTGGGCATCGACGTTGTGCTGGAGTGCACCGGCTTCTACACCAGCAAGGAGAAGAGCATGGCTCACATCGCTGCTGGCGCCAAGAAGGTCGTCATCTCTGCCCCCGCCGGCAATGACTTGAAGACCATCGTCTACTCTGTCAACGAGAAGACCCTGACCAAGGAAGACCAGGTCATCTCCGCCGCTTCCTGCACCACCAACTGCCTGGCCCCGATGGCTGACACCCTGAACAAGGCTTACCCCATCGTTTCCGGCATCATGACCACCGTCCACGCCTACACCGGCGACCAGATGATCCTGGACGGCCCGCAGCGCAAGGGCGACCTGCGCCGTGCTCGCGCCGGCGCGCAGAACATCGTTCCCAACTCCACCGGCGCTGCCAAGGCCATCGGCCTGGTCATCCC
>DWWX01000040.1 GCA_019119495.1 Candidatus Gemmiger stercorigallinarum
TATCGGGGTGTAGCGCAGTTGGTAGCGCGCTTGGTTCGGGACCAAGAGGCCGTGGGTTCGAATCCCGTCACTCCGACCAAAAAAAGTCCACGATGATTCGCAGAGATCGCGTTTCATCGTGGACTTTTTCGTTTTATCGTTGGCGATTGCTGCCGATTGTTTGGTCGGTTTTGCGCTGAATTGTTCAGACTAAAGTTCAGACCAAATCGGTGCGGTGCCCCCCGCCGGGGCAATACCGCCGGTCGTTCATTTTTTGAATGCCCCCGCCCTGGTCGGCGCACCGTCGCCGGGCCGGCGCGGCAGGTGCCGCCGCAGCGTCTGCCCGCAACGCCTGCCGGCAAGGGACGGGGCTTTCCCGCCGGGGCGCGCCGTGGTATACTGGAAAAAACACGCAGGCCTATCCCGCGGCCGGCCCGCCGCCGTGCCGCCGGGTGCCCCCGGAAAGGAAGAAACACCATGCAGCTGCGCCCCTACCGCACCGCCGACTGTGCCGAACTGGCCGCCCTGTTTTTCAACACCGTCCACACCGTCAACGCCAAGGACTACACCCCCGCCCAGCTGGACGCCTGGGCGGACGGGCAGGTGGACCTGGCCGCCTGGGACAAAAGCTTTCTGGCCCACCGGACGCTGGTGGCCGAGGACGCCGGCCGCATCGTCGGCTTTGCCGACATGGACGCCTCCGGCTATCTGGACCGGCTGTACGTGCACCGGGATTTCCAGCGCCGGGGCGCGGCCGCCGCGCTGTGCGGCGCGCTGGAAGCCGCCGTGCCCGGCCCCTGGGCTACCCATGCGTCCATCACCGCCCGGCCTTTTTTCGAGGCGCGGGGCTACCGGGTGGTGCGCGCGCAGCAGGTGGAGCGGCACGGCGTGCTGCTGACCAACTTTGTGATGGAAAAGCCCGCCCCGCCCGCCGCAGACTGATCTGCCGCGCCGGCAGGACACCTATTATATAGAGATCATATAGAGAATATCACAGACACGGGGCCATCCCCCGGAGAAAGGAGCCGACATGGCTGCCAAAACCATTTACACCGTCGTTGTGGCCGACGACGAGGACGTGCTGCGCGAGGCCGTATGCACCATGGTGCCCTGGGAGGAGCTGGGGTTCCGCCTGGCGGGCAGCGCCAGCAACGGGCTGGACGCCCTGCAGCTGGTGGAAAAGCTGGAGCCGGACCTGCTGCTGACCGACATCCGCATGCCGTTCATCTCCGGCATCGAGCTGGCCCGGCAGGTGCGGGAGGTCCGCCCTTCCATGAACATTGCCTTTTTGAGCGGCTTTGACGATTTCGAGTACGCCAAGCAGGCCATCCAGTACAATATCATCAGCTATATGCTCAAGCCGCTGACCATTGACGGCATTGCGGCCGAGCTGAAAATCATCCACCAGAAAATCGACGCGCAGTTTGCCATGTTCCGCCAGGCGGCCGACGCTGACCGCCCCCGGCAGGACGCCATGGCCGCTTTTTTGATGCCGCTGGTGCTGGACGAATATGCCGAGGCCGACCCCGGCACCCGGCAGTACGCCCTGGACTGCGGCCTGCTGCGCGACGCCGACGACCACCCCAACTACGTGGTGATGGTCTCCACCCTGCAAAGCGAGGACGGCGCCGGCTGCACCACCCCCACCTTTGTGAGCACGGTGGACACGCTGGCCGTCAAGTATCTGCGCGGGGCCAGCTTTTTCTCCGGCGGCCGGGTGGTGACGGTGCTGCTGGGCAACCGGTCGGATTTTGACGAGTACCTGCACATCCTGGCCGAGGAGATCGCCCAGATCGCCGCCAGGGTGCTGGGCCGGCGGTGCCGCATCGGGGTAAGCCGTGCCGCGGCCGAGCTGGACGTGCTGCACACCGCCTACCGCGAGGCGATGGACGCCCTGCGCCAGGCCGACCCCGCCGAGGGCGGCATCCAGTTTGTGGGCGATTTGATGCCTGCCGTAAAGGGCGGCAGCGGGCTGTGCCAGCGGGCGCTGGAAGCCATCGACCAGCATTATATGGAGGCCGACCTTTCGCTGGTGTCGCTCAGCGGCATGCTGGACGTAAGCCCCAACCACCTGAGCGCCTGCATCAAAAAGTATGCGGGCGAGACCTTTATCAACATCCTGATCGGCAAGCGGATGGAAGCCGCCCGCAGCCTGCTGGAGACCACCGACCTGCGCATCCAGGAGGTGGCCGGCCGCTGCGGCTATACCGACCAGCACTATTTCAGCTACTGCTTCAAAAAATACAGCGGCGAGTCCCCCAACGCACTGCGCCGCCGTCTCCGTGCCCGGCCGGCGGAGGAAGCGCAATGAGCCGCCCGACCCGCACCGGGCTGCGCATCACCACCATTCTGGTGTCGATGGTGGTGGGCGTGGTGGCGGTGATCCTGGTGGTGTGCATCGCGCTGTTTCTGGACCGGTACCGCAGCGCCATCGTGCAGAACGCCCGCACCAGCAGCGCCCAGGCGGTGTCGCAGGTATCCAACACCGTGTCGAACTACCTGCAAGACATGAGCCAGGCCATGCAGCTGGTCATCGGTTCTCTGGGCGAAAGCCCGGACAGCCGCGACGAACTGCTGGACGCCTTTTTGAATTTCCGCCCCGACGTGGTGGCGGTGACCAGCTACGACGAGTCCGGCGCTCTGCTGGACTGCTGGGCGCTGGACCGCCAGCCCAAGGAGAATATCGTCCAGAACCTGTCCTTTGACGCCGAAAAGGCCCAAAGCGGCGTCCGCTTTTTTGTCAGCGCCCCCCATGTGGAGACCATCTTTGAGAGCTACTACCCCTGGGTGGTGACCATGACCGCCCGGCCGGACAGCGGCAGCGGTGCGGCCTGGGTATCGCTGGACCTGAGCTTTTCCAACCTGTCCAGCTACATCAACAACGTGGGCATCGGCACGCGGGGCTACTGCTTCCTTATGGATGACGAGGGCAACATCATCTACCACCCCCAGCAGCAGCTGATCTACTCCGGCCTGAAGGAGGAGGACACCGCCGCGCTGGCCGGGCTGTCCGACGGCGTGTACGACGACGACACCGTCATCACCTGCGTCAACAGCGTGGGCGACAGCGGCTGGCGCGTGGTGGGCGTCAGCTATGTGGACGAGCTGGTGGACCGCAATGTGACCGAGATGGTCCGCCTGTCCGCCCTGCTGGGCGTGGTGGTGCTGGCGGCGGCAGTGCTGACCAGCTGGCTGCTCAGCCGGCTGCTGGGCCGGCCGCTGCGCGGCCTGGCCGACGCCATGGAGAGCTTTGAGCAGGACGCCGACCGCTTTGCCTACCGGCCGGTGGGCGGCACGCGGGAGGTGCAGGAGCTTTCGGCCTCCTTCGGCCACATGGTGGTGCGCATCCAGCAGCTGATGACCACCGTGCGGCAGGAGGAGATCAACCTGCGCAAGACCGAGCTGAAAGCCCTGCAGGCCCAGATCAACCCCCACTTTTTGTACAACACCCTGGACTCCATCGCCTGGATGTGCGAGCAGGGCAAGACCGCCGACGCGGTCAAGATGGTCCATGCGCTGGCAAGGCTGTTCCGCATCAGCATCAGCAAAGGGCACGAGCTGATCCCCATCCGCAAGGAGATCGAACACGCCGAAAGCTACCTGCAGATCCAGGAGTACCGCTACAAAAATCAGTTCACCTACCACTTTGACGTGGACCCCGGCTGCCTGGACTACCTGTGCAACAAAATCACGCTGCAGCCCATCATCGAGAACGCCATCAACCACGGCCTGGATTTGATGGTGGAGGACGGGCACATTGAGGTGCAGGTCTGCCCCGACGGCGGGGACATCCTGTTCCGCGTTACCGACAACGGCGTGGGCATGAGCGCCGAACAGGTGGACGCCATCCTGCAGAACAATTCCGGCAACCGCACCGGCATCGGCATCAAAAACGTCAACGACCGGCTGCAGATCTATTTTGGCAAAGAGTACGGCCTGCGCATCCACAGCGTCCCCGACGAGGGCACCTGCGTGGAGATCCGCATGCCCAAGGTGACCAAGGAGGCAGATTATGAAGCGAAGTAAAGCCCTGGTCTGCGCCCTGCTGGCCGCCTGCCTGTGCGCCTGCACCGCCGCCGCGCCGGCCGGCGCCCGCCACCGGGTGGCCATTGTGGCCAAGTCCACCCGCACCGAGTTCTGGCTTTCGGTGTTTGCGGGGGCGGAGGCCGCCGCCACCGAGTACAACATCGAGCTTTCCATCACCGGCCCGGAGACCGAGGAGGACTACGAGACCCAGAACCGGATGGTGGCCGACGCGGTGGCCGACGGCGCCGAGGCGCTGGTCTTTTCGGCCATCGATTACGAGAACAACGCCGCCGCCATCGACGCCGCGGCCGAGAGCGGCGTGCGCATCGTCGCCATTGACAGCAACGTGGATTCCAGCGCGGTGCAGACCTACATCGGCACCGACAACTACGCCGCCGGCCAGATGGCCGCCCAGGCCGCGCTGGACGGCGTGGAGGAGCAGCTGACGGTGGGCATCGTCAACTACGACGTCAGCAGCGCCAACGGCCAGGAGCGGGAGCGGGGCGCGGTGGACGCCTTTGAGCAAAGCGGCCGCGCCCGGGTGGCAGCGGTCATCAATACGCTGGCCGAGGCGGCCCGGGCGCAGGCGGACACCGCCGCCATGCTGGCGGAGCATCCGGAGATCAACGTGCTGCTGGCCTTCAACGAGCCCACCAGCGTGGGCGCAGCCGACGCCGTAGAGGGCATGGGCCTGGCGGAGGAGGTGTTCCTGGTGGGGTTCGACTCCAATGTAGCCACCATCGACGGGCTGCAGGACGGCACGGTGGACGCGCTGATCGTGCAGAACCCCTACGCCATGGGCTACCTGGGCGTTGAGAGCGCCTACCGGCTGCTGTCCGGCCAGGGCGGCAGCCCGGAGGCAACGGTGGATACCTCGACCCGGATCGTAAATCGTGACAATATGTTTACAATGGACAGTCAAAAAGCCCTTTTTGCCTTTGAATAGCCGTTTTTTTGTGTGTTTTGTACAAATTGTTCCCCGTTGATTTCGTCATATTGTCATGTTTGGATAAAATTTTGCCCATCTTTCGGTGAAATTTCACCTTGTTTTTACACGAGTTTTCCGGTAGCATAATATATGACGAGGGACAGCGGGCGCTGCCGGCCGGCAGCCGCCGTGCTGCTGTCCCGACCATACTTCATCATTGTGCGCAGCAGGCGCGCCTGCTGCGCCGAAGGGAACTTCCCTTCGGCGCGAGGACGGGTCCTGCCGCCGCACACAGGAGGGAACACATATGAGAAAAGCACTTGCACTGACCCTGGCAGCCGCCATGGCCCTGAGCCTGGCCGCCTGCACCGGCAGCACCACCTCGGAGAGCAGCTCCGCCGCGGCGGACAGCTCCAGCTCTGCCGACACCTCGGAGACCGGCGACGGCAGCGAAGCCGCCTCCACCTCTTCCGGTGATTTTGATGTCACGGTCCTGTACTATGCGTATTCGGACACCTACATTTCCAGCGTGCGTACCGCCTTGGACGCTGACCTGACCGCAGCCGGCATCACCTACACCGACTACGACTCCAACAACAGCCAGACCACCCAGAACGAGTACATCGACACCGCCATCGCCAACGGTACCGACCTGCTGATCGTCAACATGGTCACCTCCGGCTCCTCCGACACCGCAAACTCTATCTGCGACAAGGCCGAGGCCGCCGGCATCCCCGTCATCTTCTTCAACCGCGCCGTTGAGGAGGACGACAATGCAGGCGCCGTGCTGGGCACCCGCTCCAACATCGCCTTTGTCGGCACCGACGCCCCTGAGGCCGGCCACATGCAGGGCGAGATGATCGGCAACTACCTGATCGAGAATTACGATGCGGTTGACCTGAACGGCGACGGCGAGATCTCCTACGCCATGTTCATGGGCGACGCTTCCAACGTCGAGGCCATCTACCGCACCCAGTACTCCGTCGAAGATGCCAACGCTATCCTGACCGAGAACGGTTACCCCGAACTGGTCTACTTTGACTCCACCAACGAGAACAAGTACCAGCTGGATATGACCGGTGCATGGAGCGCCCAGGCCGCTATGGAGTATATGCAGACCAACCTGGCTTCTTACAGCGAGGCCAATGGCAACATGATCGAGCTCATCATCTGCAACAACGATAACATGGCCGAGGGCTGCATCACTGCCCTGCAGGCTGCCGGCTACAACAACGGCGAAGGCACCACCACCATCCCCGTGTTCGGCGTTGACGCCACCGATTCCGCCCAGCAGCTGATTGCCAACGGCACGATGACCGGCACGATCAAGCAGGATGCCGAAGGCATGGCCGAGTGCATTGCCCTGCTGGCCACCAACGTGATGAACGGCGAGGATCTGCTGGCCAACACCGATTCCTACACCAAGGATACCGCCAACAGCCTGGACAACAAGATCTTCATTCCTTACCAGGAGTACACCGGCTGATCAAAACCAAATAACTCCGCACGCTGAAACAATGTAACCGGGGCGGCTGCTGTGTAGCGCAGCAGCCGCCCTTTTTGGTAAAGGCGGTGCAGTCCTGCCCCGGTCCGCGGCGGCAGGACCTTCCGCTTCAAATCTGAGAAAAAGGAGGGCTATGCATGGGCGAAGAGGTTTTGCTGCAAATGAAAAACATCTCCAAATCCTTCCCCGGCGTCAAGGCACTGGACCGGGTCTCGCTGACCGTCCGCAAGGGCACCGTCCATGCCCTGATGGGCGAGAACGGCGCTGGCAAGTCCACACTGATGAAATGCCTTTTTGGCATTTATTCCAAGGATGAAGGCAGCATCCTGCTGGAAGGCCGCGAGGTCAACTTCAAAAACAGCAAGGAGGCGCTGGAAAACGGCGTTGCCATGGTGCACCAGGAGCTGAACCAGGCGCTGAAACGCAGTGTTATGGACAACCTTTGGCTGGGCCGCTACCCGCTGATCGGCGGCGTCATGGTCAACGAGCGCAAAATGTACGAGGACACCGTCCGCATCTTCAAAGAGCTGGAGATTGACGTTGACCCCCGCCGCATCATGAGCACCCTGCCGGTATCCCAGCGGCAGATGGTGGAAATTGCCAAGGCAGTTTCGTACAATTCCAAGATCATCGTCTTTGACGAGCCCACCTCCTCGCTGACAGAGGAGGAAGTTGAGCATCTGTTCCGCATCATCAACATGCTGCGCGACCGCGGCGTGGGCATCATTTACATCAGCCACAAGATGGCCGAGATTCTGCGCATCAGCGACGATGTCACCGTCATGCGCGACGGCACCTGGGTGGCCACCCGCCCTGCCAGGGAGCTGGACACCCCGACGATTATCAAGCTGATGGTGGGCCGCGAGCTGAGCAACCAGTTCCCGCCCAAAACCAACAAGCCCGGCGACGTCTACCTGGAGGTCGAGCATTTGACCGCCAAGTATTCGATGTTAAAGGATGTCTCCTTTACCGCACGCCGCGGCGAGATTGTCGGCCTGGCCGGCCTGGATGGTTCCGGCCGCACCGAAACTTTGGAGAACATTTTCGGCGTCGCCACCCGGAAGTCCGGCACGGTCAAGCTGGACGGCAAGGTCTGCCGCAACCGCAATTCCCGCGAGAGCATCAAAAACGGATTTGCCATGCTGACCGAGGAACGCCGTGCCACAGGTATCTTTGGCATTTTGAACATCCGTGAAAATACCGTTATTTCCAGCCTGAAAAAACACCTGCGCGGCGGCATTATGCTGAGCAACGCCAGCATGAGGAAGGATACCCAGTGGTCCATTGACACCATGCGGATCAAGACCCCCAGCCAGGAAACCAAGATCCGCAGCCTGTCCGGCGGCAACCAGCAAAAGGTCATCCTGGGCCGCTGGCTGTTGACCGACCCCAACGTGCTGCTGCTGGATGAACCCACGCGCGGTATCGACGTCGGCGCCAAGTACGAGATCTACCAGCTGATCATCGACCTGGCCAATCGCGGCAAAACCGTGCTGATGGTCTCTTCCGAAATGCCCGAACTGTTGGGCGTGTGCGACCGCATCCTGGTCATGTCGGGCGGACGCCTGGCCGGCGAGGTGGATGCCCGCAGCACCACCCAGGAAGAGATTATGACACTGGCTGCAAAATACGTATAACAGGGAGGAACCATCCATGAAGGCAATCGCCAATTTGAAACAGGGCATGGCAGAATTCAAAGCGATGGACGCCAGGGACAAGCGCAGCAAGGTCGTTGATACCCTGCTGAACAACGCCATCTACATTCTGCTGATCATCTTTGTCGTCTTTACTGCCGTACAAAATCCCAACTTTCTGATGCCCAGCTCGCTGGTCAACATCGTCAGCCTGGCGGCTTCCTCGCTGCCTACTGCGCTGGGCATCGCCGGCTGTATCGTCCTGACCGGCACCGACCTTTCGGCCGGCCGCGTCGTCGGCCTGACCGCCGCCATCTCGGCCGCACTGCTTCAGGCGTCCGACTGGGCCAACAAAATGTTTGACACCTTGCCCGAAATTCCCATTCCCGTGGTGCTGCTGGCTGTCATTCTGGTGGGCGGCATCATCGGCCTGGTCAACGGCTTCTTTGTTGCCAAGTTCAGCCTGCATCCCTTTATCGTCACGCTGGCCACGCAGCTGATCGTCTACGGCCTGTTGCTGGAATTCTATATGCTCAACGGCAACAACGGCCAGCCGCTTTCCGGCCTGAGCGATACCTACCGCAACTTTATCACCGGCACCATGTTCCGCATTCCCACCGGCAACGGCCAGAGCGTTGCCGTACCCTGGTATGTATTGTACGCCGTGATTCTGGTGGCGATCATGTGGTTTGTGTGGAACAAGACCACCTTTGGCAAAAACATGTTTGCCGTCGGCTCCAACCCGGAAGCCGCCAACGTCTCCGGCGTCAATGTTTTTATGACCACCATGCTGGTGCACACGCTGGCCGGCTGCATGTACGGCATCGAAGGTTTTATCGAGTCTGCCCGTATCGCATCCAACACCGCCAACACCGGCCTGAACTACGAGTCTGATGCCATCGCGGCCTGCGTCATCGGCGGCGTTTCGTTCGTCGGCGGCACCGGCAAAATCAGCGGCATCGTGCTGGGCGTCTTTATCCTGCGCATCATTTTTGCCGCGCTGACCATGCTGTCCATCAGCGGCAACACCCAGTACATCATCAAGGGCCTGATCATCCTGATCGCCTGCTCCATCGATATGCGCAAGTACCTGGTCAAGAAGTAATCCCTCAAACACCCAAAGGACATTATGAACGATACACCCGAAAAGAACAACGACCTTGCCCCCGCCCCCGCCGCCCCGGCGGAAAGCGCCCCGTCCCGCGGGGACTTCCCGGACGGTGCTGCAGCGCCGTCCGCAGCGGAGGGAAGCTCCCCGGCCAGCCAGGATGAAGCGCCTCCGGCCGAGAACCCCATGATCAAAAAGCGGTGGTTCGGCCGCGGCATTTACGGCAGCAAGGATGTACCCATCCGGATTTTGGACGGCATCATCGCCGCCATGATTGTTGCCGCCGTGGTGCTGACCATCTGGGGCGCCGCCCACAATGGTTTCAGCATCACCTTTAATACCGGTGTGGATGACATTACCGTGCCGGCGCAGACCGTGCTGCACGGCGAGCTGGTCACCGAGCCGGAAGCGCCGCTGCGTCCCGGTTACAACCTGGTGGGCTGGAGCACGACCCCTGACCCGGAGGTCAACCTGTGGGATTTTGATTCCTACGAGGTGGAGGGCGATTTCACGCTGTATGCCGTGTGGGAACCCGCCTCCTTCCCGGTCCGGTTCGACCTGGATGGCGGCACAGTAGACGGCTGGAGCGAGGTTGACCCCATCACCGTGACCTACGGCCAGGCCTATGGCGCGCTGCCCGTCCCGGAAAAAGAAGGCGCTGTCTTTGCCGGCTGGATGTACAGCGGCCAGATCATTACAGCAGACTCCACCGTCACCATGACCGGCGAGCATGTGCTGACCGCCTTGTGGGAGTAACGACCCCGGCCGGACAAAAAGCCTCACACAAATCTGCCCCCGCGGCCTGCAGAATGCAGCAGCCGCGGGGGCAGTTCGTCTGTTTGGATGTTATCGGGCATTCCAGTGACGGCAGGCCGTCCTATTCCGCCTTATTTCACCTTGATGGCGCCGCGCTCGCAGCGGTTGCCCCAGGCGTCGATCAGCCTGCCGTCCCGGTAGACCAGGATACGCTCGCAGTTGTTGGCGCACTGGCCGCAGTTGCTGGCGCGGGTGACGAACTCCATGTCCGCCACGTCGGCGTCGAAGGGCGCCTCCTGCCCGCTGCGGCGCGCCAGGATCGCCACGCCGAACGCGCCCATCAGGTGGCCGTTGGGGTCCACGGTGACCGGCAGGCCGGTCTCCTTCTCAAAGGCGGCGCGGACGCCGGCGTTTTTGGACACGCCGCCCTGGAACACGATGGGCCCCACGATCTTTTTGCCCTTGCCCACGTTGTTCAGGTAATTGACGACGACGGCGCGGCACAGCCCCGCGATGATGTCGGTCTTGGAATAGCCGATCTGCGCCTTGTGGACCAGGTCGCTCTCGGCAAAGACGGTGCAGCGGGCGGCGATGGCGGCGGGGTTCTTGCTTTGCAGCGCGATCTCGCCAAATTCCTCCACCTCCACGCCCAGGCGGCGGGCCTGGCTGGACAAAAAGCTGCCGGTGCCGGCGGCGCACAGCGTGTTCATGGCGTAGTCCACCACCACGCCGTTCTCGATCAGGATGATCTTGGAGTCCTGGCCGCCGATCTCAAAGATGGTGCGCACGTCGGGGTACAGCGTGGTGGTGCCCACCGCATGGGCGGTGATCTCGTTTTTGACCACCACGGCGCCCAGCATGGTGCCCACCAGCTTGCGGGCGCTGCCGGTAGTGCCGGCGGCCACGATCTGGTATCTGCCGGCGTCCAGCTGGCTTTCCAGCGATTTTGCCAGCCGCTTGGTGGCGCCGATGGGGTCGCCCTCGGTCCACAGGTAGTCGCTGGCCAGAATGTTGTTGTCTGCGTCGAGCACCACGCCCTTGGTCGAGATGGAGCCGATGTCAACGCCCAGATATGCTTTCTCCATGGTTTGCAGTTCCCTCTTTTTGCGTGTCTTTTGGTGATGTCGTCCTCTTTTACCTGCGCTGCTGCTTGCGCATCGAGATCATGTCGTAAAAGGCCTCCAGCCGGGTGTTCAGGCCGGTCTCGCTGGTCTGCGTGTCAAAGCTCAGGTACAGGATGGGGATATGGTAGTCGGCGCTGATATTCTGCAGCGCCGGGATGGCGTCGATCTCCGGCGTGCAGCCGGACGACTTGACGTGGATGATGCCGTCAAAGCCGGATCTTGCATAGCGCAGCGCCGCGTCGATGGTGCCCATGGCGGTGGCGCCCATGTCGTAGTGGGCGTAGTCCTTGATGCGGGGCAGCATCTTGCGGCTGCGGTAGTGGTACAGGCAGTTGGAAATGTCCATCCACCGGTCCACCAGCACCCCCATGCGGGCCAGCTCGCGCTCGATGTCGTGGTTGGAAAAGGGGTCCATGACGGTAAAGAACTCCCCCACCACGCCCACGCGGATGGGGTGCTTGGGCATGTCGATCTGCTGCGCCTCGATGGCTTTGATGGTGGCCTTGCGCAGGCGGCCGATATCCCGGATGGTGTCGGCCTTGCGCAGCTGCTCCAGCCAGGAGGTGCGGATGTTTTCCAGCAGGCGCGGGTCGCCGGCAAAGCCGATGCGGCGGCGCACCATCGCGTCGATCTCGTCGATGGCGTTGACCATGCGCACCGTTTCCAGCGCCGCGGTGGTAAAGCGTTTCATGTCCAGGTCGGGCTTGAGCTGGCGGAACTCGTCCACAAAGGTTTTTGGATCGCTGAAATCGCAGGCGGCAAAGTTGATAAAGCGGATGTCCTTGCCCAGGTCCCGCAGCAGCTGCTCGTGCAGCTCGCCGTAATAGCCCAGGCGGCAGGTGCCGCCGGTCTGGATCAGCGTGTCGGCCCCCAGCTCGATGCACTCAAGAAAGCACCCCAGGTTCAGCTTGAAGGGCGCGCAGACCGAGTCGGGCGAGTAGCGGGCGCCCACCTCCAGCGTGCGGCGGGTCATCCGCGGCGGCATGACAAAGGTCATGCCCAGGCCCTTTTGGATCAGGTGCTCCATGGCGATGCCGTAGCTGGCAAACTGCGGGAAGGTGATCTTTGCATCGCGGGGCAGCGGCGCTTGTACATTGGTCACAGGCATACCGTACCGTCCTTTCTCAGATGCAGGATGTCGATAAAGCTCTCGATGCGGGTCTCCATGCCGGCGGTGGCGTCCTGCCCGTCCAGCGTCATGGACAGGATGGGGATGTTTTTCAGCCGCCGGGTCAGGATCTCGTCGGTCATCGAGTCCGGCCCGCAGGAAAAACTGGACAGCAGCACGATGCCGTCCACCTTGTCGTGCAGCTGCACGGCGGCGCCGGCCAGCTCCCGGTTGACCATCCAGGGCATGGTGTCGGTCAGCTCGCAGCCGGCCTGCCAGGCGGCGTCCCGGTCCACCCAGTCGGCGGGGATGGCAATGGCATGGTTTGCCTCGATGGCGTCCACCACCGGCCTGCCGATGTAGCGGTCGTAGATGTTGTAGGCGTGGCCGCAGACCAGCACCTTCAATTCCGGCCGGGCCAGCGCGGCGTCCAGCTTGCGGGCGTTTTCGGCCGCCGCCTGCTGTTCGGCCTGCTTGGCCAGCAGATAGGCGTTGAAGGTCTGCTGCTTTTTGAACCCCAGCTTTTTGCCCAGCTTGGCAAAGGCTTCCATCTCGCTGTCGCCGCGGCGCACCGCGATGTCGCAGGTCACCAGGCGCACGCCCTCGCTGCGGAAGGTGTTGTACACCACGTCGGGCAGGGCGCGGAATTTCAGGCAGAACTCTTTGTCGCGGCCCATGTCGGCCATGCGGGGCACAAACACAAAATCGCACTTGTCCAGCAGCCAGGCCACATGCCCCAGGTAGATCTTGGCCGAAAGGCAGCTCTCGTCGATGGCGTAGTGGGTGCCCTGGTTCAGGATGGCGCGGTCGGTCCGGGGGCTGACGACGACCTCGCAGCCCAGCGAGGAGAAGAAGGTTTTCCAAAGCGCGCCGTAGCGGTAATAGTACAGCGCGCGGGGGATGCCGATCCTCACGGTATGCCTCCCTTTCTGTATCAATTCATGCGGTTTGAAAAAGCTCTGTTCCGCTCAAAGAGAAAGGCTCCTGCCTTCTCTCAAAGCTAAATTGGTATTATATCATGCTGTTTTCTGCTTGTCTTTACCCAAAACGTGACATTTGTGGACATTTTGTGCAAAAATGACCCTGCCGGAGCTGCTGTCCGGCAGGGTCTGTGCTTATCATTTCGGATCGGCCGGGGCCTGTTTCAGCCGGCGCAGGAAACCGGCCAGCGGCACACAGCCCACCAGGTCGGCGATGGCCCAGCCGATGGGGATGGACGCCCAGATACCCGCCACGCCCAGCGCCGGGATGGCCGACAGCCCGTAGGCCAGCATCACCCGCAGCCCCAGCGAGATGACGGTAAGCACCACCGACATACCGGGGCGCTCGATGGCGCGGTAGAAGCCGTACAGCAGGAACAAAAGGCCGATCAGGCAGTAGAAAGCGCCCTCGATGCGCAGGTACTGCACGCCGATGGCCAGGACCTCGGTCTCGGTGGGCTGCACAAAGATCAGCATCAGCGGCCGGGCCAGCACAAACACCGCCGCGCTGATGGCCGCGCCGAACAGCATGCTGGTCAGGATGGCGCTGCGGGTGCCGCGGCGGATGCGGCCGCCCTGCCCAGCGCCGTAGTTCTGGGCGATAAAAGTGGAGTAGGCGTTGCCGAAATCCTGCACCGGCATATAAGCAAAGCTGTCGATCTTGACCGCCGCCGCAAAGGCCGCCATGACCGCCGGGCCAAAGCTGTTGACCCGCCCCTGCACCATCAAAATGCCAAAGTTCATAATGGACTGCTGCGCCCCGGTGATAAAGGCCAGCCTGAACACATGGCCCGCCCGCGCGCCGTCCCAGCGCAGGTCCTGCCGGCGCAGACGCAGGTCGGGGCGGGTGGCCAGGGCGTAGACGCACAGGCCGATGCCGGACAGCCACTGGGAGATGACGGTGGCCCAGGCCGCACCCGCCACGCCGGCGTTCAGCCCCAGCACAAAGGCCAGGTCCAGCACGACGTTGAGCACCGCCGCAAAGCCCAAAAAGAACAGCGGCCGCACCGAGTCCCCCACTGCCCGCAGCATCGAGGCATAGTAATTGTACAAAAAGGTACCGCCAATGCCAAAAAAGATGGCCCACAGGTATTCCCGCATCAGGTCCCACACTTCCGGCGGCACCTGCAGCAGCGAGAGGATGGGGTCAATGCCCGCAAACACCCCGATGTTGATGACGGCCGCCACGGCGGCGATCATGACAAAGGACAAAAACACCTCGCTGCGCATGCGGTCGGCGTCGTGCCTGCCGAAGGAGATGGACACCGCCACCCCTGCGCCCATCGACAGGCCCAGCAGGATGGAGGTGAGAAAGGTCATCAGCGTGTAGGCCGACCCCACCGCCGCCAGCGCGTCGGCGCCCACAAACTGGCCGACGATCAGGGTGTCGGCCACATTGTACATCTGCTGCAGCAGGTCGCCCAGGATCATCGGCACCGCAAACCGCAAAAGCGTACCGGTGATGGGGCCTGCGGTCAGGCTGCGGGCTGCGGCGCCCTGCCCTGCTTTGTTTTGCTGTTCCACAGCGTTCCCTCCGTCTTTTCGATCTTCTCTTTATCATAGCGGGAAAGCCGCCCCCGCGCAAGAGGGGGGCGCCCCTGCCGCCCCGGGCGCAAAAAAGCCCCGCCAGCGGTGCATGGCCGGCCCGGCGGGGCGGATGGGGTCGTTTTGGTCGGCCGGCGGCAAACGGCCCCGGCGTCAGGCGGGTTCCAGCCCGGCCAGGCGCTGCATCGGGCGGCGGAACCAGTGGTTGAACACCGCGATCACCCGGCCGACGCCCACCATCGAGATCACGGTGCCCAGCCCCACGCCGGTCAGCAGGTCGCCGAAGCAGGCCCCCAGCACCAGCGACACCGCTAGGCACCCCAAATCGAACAGATTTTTGCACAGCCCCAGCTCCCGCCCCGACCGCCGGGCAATGCTGCTGACAATGCCGTCGCCGGGGTTGGGGATCAGCGCCATATCCACCGTCATGGCGGCGCCCACGCCGGTCAGCACAATGGCCAGCATCAGCATGGCCAGGTCGGCGGGCAGGCTGCCGCTTTGGTAAGGGATGAACGCCTGGATCAGGTTCATGATACGGGTAAAAACGATGCTGAGGGGGATCTGCAGCAGAAACGTCCAGCTGCGGGCTTTGCCCATAATGACGAACTGCGCCGCCACAAACAGCACATAGACCAGCAGCGTCAAATCGCCGAAGTTCAGCCCGGTGCCCTGGCTGATGGTAAACGGCACCGACACGATGGCCGAAGCCCCCAGCCCCGTCATGGAGTTGAGGGTGATCCCCATGGCAAGCACCAGCATCCCCAGCAGATAAAAGAACCAGCGCGGACCGCTGCGCAGACTTCCCTTCACACCAAACGCTCCTTTTTCTTTTCTGCAGGCGACGGCCCGTTTCCGCCCCTTGGGCAGGCTGCCCTGCCCCGTTCCGGAAAAGCCGGCAAGCGCGCCCCGTCAAAGCCGCTGCCGGCTGTGCGGCAGCCCTTTTGGGGATACGTTCTGTCACGGCGTGGGCGGGGTGGATATTTCTTATTTAGTTTAATCTATTTACAAAGTCGCTGTCAATCCCCACCCCGGGCGGCGGTCAGCCAAACAGGCCGAAAAACCCCTTTTTGCGGCAGGGTCCGCTCTCGATGCCCAGCACCCGGTAGCCGGTCGGTTCGATGGCGGCGCGGATCGCCTGCTCGTCCAGCGGCTGCTCCGCCAGGATGACCGTCTGCCCCTTGCTGTGGGAGGATGTGACCTTTTTGACCGGCAGCGCCCTGCGCACCGCCTCGTTGACGTGGGCCTCGCACATACTGCACTGCATGCCGTCCACTTTGACTGTGATCTGTACCATATCCAAGTGCCTCCTTTTCTGCGGCCCGGACTTTTTCCGCTGCGTGCGGGCCGCAGTTGTTAGCTGCCGCTAATCAGCAATTTCAGTATAGCACGCCCTGCCCCGGCGCGCAAGGGGGCTTCACGCTGCGGGCTGCCCCCGGTGCCGCCGGCCGATACCCAAGGGCCCGTATTCAGACCGCAGGACCGGGCCCCGCCAAAACGGCCGCATTTGCCCATCGGGCCTGTGCTTTCCGCCTGCGCCCGGCTCGCCGCAGGTTTGACAAAGCCGGCCGCCGGGTGTACCCTACCAGGTAAGGCCCGGCTTTTCCGCCCGCACAGGGCGGCCATACCGCCGCCGGGCAAAGGGAGGTTTTGCCATGAACTATGCCATCGTCACCAGCAGCCGGACCGGCAACACCGCGTTTTTGGCGCAGAAGCTGGCCGAGGCTCTGCCCGCGCAGGACTGTGTGTTTGCCGGCGCACCCGGCCAGACGCTGCCCGACGCCGACCTGATCTTTGTGGGTTTCTGGACCGACAAGGGCGACTGCCCGCCCGACGCCGCAGCGTTTTTGGCACGGCTGCGGGGCAAGCGGGTGTTTTTGTTCGGCACCGCCGGCTTTGGCGGCAGCCAGCAGTATTTTGCCGAGATCCTGGGCCGGGTGCGCGCCCACCTGGACGCCTCCAACACCGTGGCGGGGCAGTTCATGTGCCAGGGCCGCATGCCCCAGGCCGTCCGCCGCCGGTTCGAGGCCATGCCGCTGGAGCAGGCCGCGCCGATGCTGCAAAACTTTGACCGGGCGCTGTCGCATCCCGATGACGCCGACGCCGCGGCGCTGGCGGCTGCCGCCAAAGCCTGCCTGTAACGCTGCCGCAACGCAAAAAAATCCCACCGTTCGCCCGCCCTGCCGGTTTCCGGTCCGGCGTGCGCCCGGTGGGATACGTTGTTTTTGGCCTTCCGGCGGGGTCACCCGTCCAGCTCGGCCGGGTCCCAGCCGGTCCTGCGGCAGACGTCGGCCCAGGCTTCGGGGTCAAACTTCCGGTCGCGGTAATAAAAGACACGGTCGGCGTCGGTGATGGCGCGGATCACCCGGCAGGGGTTGCCGGCGGCCACCGACCGGGCGGGGATGTCGCGGGTGACCACGCTGCCCGCCCCGATGACGCTGCCCTCGCCGATGTGCACGCCAGGCATCACCACGCAGTTGCCGCCGATCCACACATTGTCCCCGATGGTCACGCCGACGCCGTACTCGTACATGGTGGCGCGGGCCTCCGGGTGGAGGGGATGGCCGGCCGTATAAACGGCCACGTTGGGCCCGAACAGCACATTGTCGCCAATGGTGACCTTGGCCACGTCCAGGATGGTGCAGTTGTAGTTGGCAAAAAAGTTTTTGCCAACCTCGATGTGGCTGCCGTAGTCGCAGTAAAAGGGCGGGTTGACCATGGCCCCCTCCGACCGGCCGAACAGCTCCTTCACGATGGCGGCGATGCCGGCAAAATCGGAGCGGTCGGCAAAATTCAGCCGCTGCAGGATCTCGCGGCAGACCCGCTGCTGCTGCATGACGGCCTCGTCCGAGATGTAGGGCAGTTCGGCGTCGCGGCGCTGGATGTGGTTCATACAAAATTCTCCTTTCACCGGCGTGCCGGAGCCGGTCTGGCGGCCCCGGCCGGTTTTGCCCCCATTATACCCTGCCGCCGCCTGTTTTTGTAGCACTTTTTCCACAAAGTACGGCAGATCTTCCATCGCCCGGCGCGCAGACCGCCTTCCGCAAAGGCAAAGCCCCGCACAAGCGGGGCATCCGCCCGAAAAGGGCTTGCGCACAGGCATCCCCTTTGCTATAATACAAAATCGTTGAGCAACTTAGGATTTTAGGCTCCATCCCCTCCCCTTTTCTGGAAAGGACGGGATGCAAACCGGCGCAAGGCTGGCGGTCTTGCGTGCGGTCAAAATCTATCCGCCGGAGTGTAACCATGAACCAGAATCATTCGTCCGCTTTCAACACCCGCCGTGTGGCGCGCTGCGCCCTGGTGGCCGCTGTGTACGTCGCTCTCTGCCTGGGTCTGGCGCCGTTTTCCTTTGGCGCCGTCCAGATCCGCGTGGCCGAGATCCTGACGCTGATGCCCATTTTCGGGCCGGAGTACATCGCGGCTGTCTCGGTGGGTTGTTTTCTTTCCAACCTGCTGGGCGTGTCCATGGGCATGACCGCCGCACCGGACATCCTGTTCGGCACGCTGGCCACAGTGCTGGCCTGCCTGGTCACCTACCGGCTGCGCGGCATCCGCTGGAAGGGCCTGGCCATCCCGGCCGCCATCCCGCCGGTGGCGTTCAACGCGCTGATCGTCGGGCCGGAGATCGCCTTTTTCTTCTCGGACTCGCCGGCCACGGTGCCGCTGGTGGCGTGGAACGCCTTCACCGTGGGTGTGGGCGAGGTGATCAGCTGCATGGTGCTGGGCGTGCTGTTTGTCAAGCTGATCGAGTCCACCCCGGCGCTGAACAAGCTGGTGCGGGCCTGAACCGGACCGCCGGCCCCCTATTTTTTATTCTGTTATTTATTATTATCGAGGATCGTTTTATCGGCATAACGCCACCACACAAAACTACCGGCTGAGACGGAAAGGACGGTGACCCGGATGAAACTGCAGCTGGTCCTTTGGGACTGGAACGGCACCCTGCTGGACGACGTGACGCTGTGCGTGGACGCGCTCAACCGTCTGCTGGCGCGCTACGGCTATGACCGGCAGTATGACCTGGACGGCTACCGGAAGATCTTCGGCTTCCCCATCCGGGACTATTACCTGCGGGCGGGCTTCGATTTTGACCGCCACAGCTTTGACGCGCTGGCCCAAAGCTACATGCAGGACTACGTCCCCGCCTCCGCGGCCTGCCCGCTGATGCCGGGCGCGGAGCAGACGCTTTCCCGCCTGCAGGCCGCCGGGAAAAAGCAGGTCATCCTGTCGGCGTCGCCCATCGGCACCCTGCGGCAGCAGGCCGGCCAGCGCGGGCTGCTGCCCTACTTTGACCGGCTTTTGGGCCTGGGCGACATCTACGCCAAAAGCAAGGTGGAGCTGGGGCTTAGCTACCTGGCCGAGGAACGCTTTGACCCGGACGCCGCCGTGATGGTGGGCGATTCGGTCCACGATTTCGAGGTCAGCCGGGCGCTGGGGGTGCGCTGCGTCCTGTATTCGGGCGGGCACCAGCCGCCTGAGGCATTGGCGGCCACCGGCGCGCCGGTGGTGCAAAGCCTTTCCGCCGCGGCGGACTGGATCTTGCGGCAGGACTGATTTCTGCGCAGTGCGGCGCGGCGGAATTTCGCCGCGCCATTTGTG
Organism: Candidatus Gemmiger stercorigallinarum; assembly: GCA_019119495.1. Taxonomy (GTDB): domain Bacteria; phylum Bacillota; class Clostridia; order Oscillospirales; family Ruminococcaceae; genus Gemmiger; species Gemmiger stercorigallinarum. The sequence goes on from DWWX01000040.1 coordinate 19,292, forward strand.
CGGGCCCGCGCCCGGATAAACATTGAGGGGGTTCCAAACGATGAACGACCGTGTAAAAGGTTCCATCCTGGCCATGGGCGGGGCCGCCTGCTGGGGCATTTCAGGCTGTATGGGGCAGTACCTGTTCACCACCGAGGGCATGAGCCCCACCTGGCTGACGCCCATCCGGCTGTTTTTGGCGGGGCTGATTCTGTGCGCATACTACGCCATCCGCAGCCCCAGGCTTCTGATCGCACCCTGGAAAAGCCCGCGGGACGCCGTGGACCTGCTGATTTACGGCATCGCCGGCGTCAGCTGCTGCCAGTTCCTCTATTTTCTGACCATCGACCTGTCCTCGGCGGGCATTGCCACCATTTTGCAGGACGTTTCCCCCGCCATGATCCTGGTCGTCACCTGCGTGGTGGGACGGCGGGCGCCAAGGGCGTTCGAGGTCGTTTCCATCCTGATGGCGATGATCGGCGTGTTCCTGCTGACCACCCACGGCAGCCTGACCGACCTGGCGGTGTCGCCGGCGGCGCTGGCCGCCGGGCTGCTGTGCGCGGTGTGCGTGGTGATCTACACCATGTGGCCCAAGCGGCTGCAAAGCAAGTACCCCACCCCCATGCTGCAGGGCTGGGCGTTTTTGATGGGCGGCGTGCTGTTCTGCCTGCTGTTCCGCCCCTGGGAGCAGGGGTATGTGCCCGGCCCCATGGGCTATGTGGGCATCGCCACGGTGGTGTGCGTGGGCAACCTGCTGGCGTTCTGCTGCTACATGCAGGGCGTCAAGCTGATCGGCCCCCAGAAAAGCAGCCTGTACAGCTTTGCCGAACCTGCCTCCGCCGCCCTGATCTCAACGCTGGTGCTGGGGTCCCCCTTTACGCTGTGGGACGCGCTGGGCTTTGGCTGCATCTTTGTCATGCTGGCGCTGCTCTCCCGCGGGGGCGGCAGGGCCGACGCTCCCGCCGCCGGGCGGCCGGCGGCCCGGGCGCACAGCTGACCGCCCCCCGCACAACGCGCCGCGGCGCAGATCAAAAAGATTTTCAAATACACCCGCGCAGGTTTGACAGCAAACCCTGCGCGGGTGTATTATATTAAAGTGTGTATCCTGCGCTGATTTTCAGCGTTTCGCGCGGCGTTTGGCCGCCTTTGCGATAGACAACCGCAAGACCGACCCAAAATCCAAACCACAGGGGTGTGCTTATGTCTCTGATCGAAAAGCTGTTCGGGAATTTCTCGGACAAGGAACTCAAACGCATCCGGCCCCTCGCCAAAAAGGTCGAGGACCTGGAACCCCAGATGCAGAAACTGTCCGACGAGGAGCTGCGCGGCAAGACCGCGGAATTCCGCGAGCGCCTGAAAAACGGCGAGAGCCTGGACGACCTGCTGCCCGAAGCCTTTGCCGTCTGCCGCGAGGCCGACTGGCGCGTGCTGGGCCTGAAGCCCTACCCGGTGCAGATCATCGGCGGCATCGTGCTGCACCGTGCCTGCATCGCCGAGATGCAGACCGGTGAAGGCAAGACCCTGGTGGCCACCATGCCTGTCTACTTAAACGCCCTGACCGGCGAGGGCGTGCACGTGGTCACTGTCAACGACTACCTGGCCAAGCGCGACAGCGAGTGGATGGGCAAGGTCTACCGCTACCTGGGCCTGACCGTCGGCCTGGTCATCCACGACGTGCCCGCCGCCGAGCGCAAGGCCGCCTACGCCGCCGACGTGACCTACGGCACCAACAACGAGTTCGGCTTTGACTACCTGCGCGACAACATGGTGGTCTACAAACAGAACATGGTCCAGCGCGGCCACGCCTACGCCATCGTGGACGAGGTTGACTCCATTTTGATCGACGAGGCCCGCACCCCGCTGATCATCTCCGGCAAGGGCGAGGATTCCAGCGTGATGTACAAGCGCGCCGACGACTTTGCCAAGACGCTGAAAAAGAGCGTGATCGTCGAGCTGGAGGACAAGGTCCAGGCCGAGGAGCAGGTGGACGGCGACTACGTGGTGGACGAAAAGCGCAAGACCGCCACCCTGACCGAGAGCGGCATCCAGAAGGCGGAAGCCTGGTTCCAGGTGGACAACCTTTCCGACGCTGACAACATGAGCCTGCGCCACTACATCGACCAGGCCATCAAGGCCCGCGGCGTCATGCACCGCGACACCGACTACATCGTCAAGGACGGCGAGGTCATCATCGTCGACGAGTTCACCGGCCGTTTGATGTACGGCCGCCGCTACAACGACGGCCTGCACCAGGCCATCGAGGCCAAGGAAGGCGTCAACGTGGCCGCCGAGAGCAAGACGCTGGCCACCATCACCTTCCAGAACTATTTCCGCATGTACAAAAAGCTGGCCGGCATGACCGGTACTGCCTCCACCGAGTCGGACGAGTTCAACGAGATCTACGGCCTGCAGATCGTCAGCATCCCCACCAACAAGCCCCGCGCCCGCCAGGACCTGCCCGACTGCGTGTACAAGAGCGTCAACGGCAAGCTGCGCGCCGTGGTGGCCCAGGTGGAGGAATGCCACGCCAAGGGCCAGCCGGTGCTGGTGGGCACCATCAGCGTTGAAAAGAGCGAAGCCCTTTCCCGCATGCTGAAGGCCAAGGGCATCCCCCATAACGTATTGAACGCCAAGCAGCACGAGCGCGAGGCCGAGATCGTGGCCCAGGCCGGCCGCAAGGGCGCCGTGACCATCGCCACCAACATGGCCGGCCGCGGCACCGACATCACGCTGGGCGGCAACGTGCCCTACATGGCCAAAGCCACGCTGCGCAAGGAGCTGCAGAAAAAGCTGGCCGCTGCCAAAGACGCCGAGGAGGCCGCCCGCAAGGCAGCCAAAGCCGCCGCCAAGGCGGCCGGCCAGCCCGCCCCGGAACTGCCGCCGGAGCTGGACACCGAGGCACGGCTGGACTTTTTGATGACCGAGTCGGACGGCCACGCCGACACCGACGACGCCGAAGTGCTGGAGGCCCGCCGCCGCTTTGACGAGCTGTGCGCCGAGTACGAGCCCGGCGTCAAGGAGGAGGCCGAGGCGGTGCGCGCCGCCGGCGGCCTGTTCATCGTGGGCACCGAGCGCCACGAGTCCCGCCGGATCGACAACCAGCTGCGCGGCCGTGCCGGCCGCCAGGGCGACCCCGGCTGCTCCCGGTTCTTCCTCTCGCTGGAGGACGATCTGATGCGCATTTTCGGCGGCGAGCGGGTGCAGAAGCTGATGACCACCATGGGCCTGGACGAGGATACCCCCATCGAAACCAAGCTGATCACCTCCACCATCGAGAGCGCCCAGAAAAAGCTGGAAGCCAGCAACTTTGCCATCCGCAAGCAGGTGCTGCAGTACGACGATGTGATGAACCAGCAGCGCGAGATCATTTACAAGGAGCGCCGCCAGGTGCTGGACGGCGAGGATATGTCCGGCACGCTGCACAGCATGCTGAAAGAGAGCATCGACGAGTCCTGCAAGAGCTTTTTGAACGGCGAGAGTGTGGACGACTGGGATTTCTCTGCCCTGCGCCGCCATTACATGAACTGGCTGTGCCTGCCCACCGATTTCCAGTACACTGCCGAGGAGAAAAACAGCCTCAAGGTCGAGGACGTCAGCAAGATGCTGTACGACCGCGGCATGAGCGTGCTGGAAGCCAAGGAGAAAAAGTACGGCAGCAAGATCATGCGCGAGCTGGAGCGCATCTGCCTGCTGAAAAACGTCGACGCCAAGTGGATGGACCACATCGACAACATGGACCAGCTGAAACAGGGCATGAGCCTGCGCAGCTACGGCCAGCACGACCCCATCGTCGAGTACCGCATCGAGGGCTTCAACATGTTTGACGAGATGGTGGCTTCCATCCGGGAGGACACCGTCCACATGCTGCTGACCATCGAGGTGCGCCAGCCGGGCGTCCAGCCCCAGCGGCAGCAGGTCGCCCAGCCCACCGGCGAGGGCGCCCCCGCCCGCGCCGGGGCCAAGGGCAGCGCGCCCATCCGGGTGACCAAGATCGGCCGCAACGATCCCTGCCCCTGCGGCAGCGGCCTGAAATGGAAAAAGTGCACCTGCAAGGAGTATCACCCCGACCTGAAGTAAGGGCCTGACAAACACACGAACAGCGGCGCAGTCAGTGGCTTTGGAGCCGCGGCTGCGCCGCTGTGTTTTGGCGGCATATCGGGGCAGGTGCAAAATGCCGGGGATCTTTCAGACTCGCCCGGAAAGAAAAGAGGGAACGGGAAGGAATATGGCGGAATTTCGCTTTGCGCTGCGGCAGACGGCGCCGGTTTTGTGCGGCTACCTGTTTTTGGGGCTGGCCTTCGGGCTGCTGCTGCAGCAGGCCGGCTACGGCTGGCCCTGGGCGCTTTTGATCAGCGGCATCGTCTACGCCGGGTCGATGCAGTTTGTGCTGGTGGGGCTTTTGGGCGGCGGGTTTGCGTCGCTGGCCTCGGTGGCGCTGACCACCCTTTCGGTCAACAGCCGGCATCTGTTTTACGGGCTGTCCTTTCTGGACACCTTCCGGCAGATGGGCCGGGCCAAGCCCTACATGATCTTTTCGCTTTCGGACGAGACCTACTCGCTCCAGTGCAGCGTGCAGATCCCGGAGCAGCTCAACGCCAACCGGACGCGGCTGTGGATCTCGGCGCTGGACCAGGGCTACTGGGTGGCGGGCAGCGTGGCCGGCGCGGCGCTGGGCAGCGTGCTGCCCTTTGATCTGACCGGCATCGACTTTGCCATGACCGCGCTGTTCGTGGTCATTTTTGTGGACCAGTGGCGGGCCGCCAAAAGCCATCTGCCGGCGGTGGCGGGGCTTGTGTTCGGGCTGGTCTGGCTGCTGGTGCTGGGGCCGGACCGCTTTTTGCTTCCGGCGCTGGTCTGCACCGTGCTGGCGCTGGCCGCCTGCCGCGGCTGGCTGGACGCCGCTGCGCCGCCGGCGCCGCAAGCCGCCGACGCCGATACCGCCGGCCGAAAGGAGGTGCGCCGCTGATGGGGACGATTTTCAACGAGGCATTCCTCTCGGACCTGGTCATCGTGCTGGTGGCCTGCGCCTGCACCGTGCTGACGCGGGCGCTGCCCTTTGTGCTGTTTGGCCGCAGCGGCAGCCCCGGCCGGGGCGTGCTGTACCTGGGCAGGGTGCTGCCCCCGGCGGTGATGGCCATTCTGGTGGTCTACTGCCTGCGCTCCACCGGCTTTGCCGCGGCGGCGGACTTTGCGCCCCAGCTGGCGGCGGTGGCGGTGGTGGTGCTTTTGCACCTGTGGCGGCGCAGCACGCTTTTGAGCATCGCCGGCGGCACCGCCGTGTACATGATCCTGCTGCGGCTGCTGTGACGGCGCGGCCATACTTCAACAACATCCAAACGGAGGATTTTCCCATGAAAGCTCACATCCGTACCCAGCCCCGCGCGCTGCTTTTGTGGCGCTTTGGCCCGCAGAGCGCCGGCTATGACGCGCTGATGCGGCAGGCGGCGGCTTTCCGGCTGGACCCCGTCTTTGTGGACGAGGCCCACCTGGGCTGCCGCATCGGCGACCTGTGCGCCGGCAGGGCGGCTCCCGCGCCCGCCCCCGCCGACGCCGCCCAATGGCAGACCCCCGCCATGGTGGTCAGCGGCCTGCGGCACGACAACGGCGACCTGAACGCCTTTTTGGACGCCGTGAAAAAAGGCGGGGCGGACTTTCCCATCCGGGCGGCCGTGACCCCCACCAGCGAGGGCTGGACGCTGGCCAGGCTGCTGGAGGAACTTTCGGCCGAGCACCGCGCCCTGGGCGGCGGGCAGCCGCAATGAGGGCGGCCCGCCTGCCCCGCCGCGCCTGCCTGCTGGCCGCGGCCCTGCTGCTGGCCGCGCTGCTGCCCAGCTGTTCCCGGCAGCAGCGGTACCAGGCCACCTGGTTCGACGTGTTCGACTCGGTCATCCGGGTGACCGCCTACTGCGACAGCGACGAGGAGTGGCAGCAACAGTCGGAGGCGCTGCACGCCGACCTGCTGCGCTACCACCAGCTGTTTGACATCTACAACCACTACGACGGCGTGACCAACCTGGCCGACGTGAACGACGCGGCGGGCGGCGCGCCGGTGGCGGTGGACGACGCCCTGCTGGACCTGCTTGCGCTGGGCAAAACGATGTATGCCGAGACCGGCGGCCGCTGCAACATCGCCGCCGGGGCGGTGCTTTCGCTGTGGCACGACGCACGGGAGACCGAAACGCTGCCCGGCGACGCGGCCCTGCAGGCCGCCGCCGGGCACTGCGGCATCGACGGCCTGGTGCTGGACGAGGCCGCCGGCACCGTGCAGCTGACCGACCCGGAACTGCGCATCGACGCGGGCAGCATCGCCAAGGGCTGGGCCATCGAGGCCGCCGCCCAGGCCGCCGAAGCCCGCGGGCTGGACAGCGCGCTGATCGACGCGGGCAGCAACATCCGGGCCATCGGCGCCCACGCCGACGGCAGCCCCTGGGTGGCGGGCGTCACCGCCCCCTGGGACGAGGACGGCAGCACGCTGATCGAGGTGGAACTGGCCGACGGCCAGTCTCTGGTGACCAGCGCCGACACCCAGCGGCATTTTGAGGTGGACGGCGTGCACTATGCCCACCTGATCGATCTGGAAACGCTGTACCCGGCCCGGTATTTCCGCCAGGTATCGGTGCTTTGCAATGACAGTGGGGTGGGCGATGCGCTTTCCACCGGGCTGTACTGTATGCCGCTGGACGAGGGCCTGGCCCTGGTGGACAGCCTGGACGGCGTGGAGGCCGTCTGGTACGGCGCCGACGGCGAGACGGTGACCCGGACGGACGGCTTCCCGCAGTAGTTTGCCGCGCCGGGCCGCGCACCGGCATCCCGCCCCTGACCCAGCGGTCCGCGCACCGGGGAACGCCGCCTGCGCGGCGGCCCCAAAGCGCCGCACCGCACACCTGGAAGGAAGGTCGTTTGTTATGGCAGCTTTGACCATCGCCCTGCTCCAGCTGCTGCCCGGCCCCACGGCGGACACCGCGCTGGAGCGCGGGCTTGCCGCCTGCCGGCAAGCCAAAGCCCGCGGTGCGGACATTGCGCTGTTCCCGGAACTGTGGAACACCGGGTATACCATTCCGCAGGACCCCGCCGCCCTGCGGGCGCTGGCCCTGCCGGCGGACGGCAATTTTGCCGGGGCGTTCGCCCGGCTGGCCGCCGAGCTGGACATGGCCATCGGCGTGACGCTGCTGGAACAGTACGCCCCCGCGCCGCGCAACACGCTGCTGCTGTTTGACCGCCGCGGCCGGCTGGCGCTGACCTACGCCAAGGTGCACACCTGTGATTTTGGCGACGAGCGGGTGCTGACCCGCGGCGAAAGTTTCCCGGTGGCCGCGCTGGACACCGCCGCAGGCCCGGTGCAGGTGGGCGCCATGATCTGCTATGACCGGGAGTTCCCCGAAAGTGCCCGCCTGCTGATGCTGAACGGCGCCGAGCTGATCCTGGTGCCCAACGCCTGCCCCATGGAGCAGAACCGGCTGGCCCAGCTGCGCGCCCGCGCTTTTGAGAACATGACGGCCATCGCCACCTGCAACTACCCCGCCGGCCGGCCCGGCTGCAACGGGCACTCCACCCTGTTTGACGGCGTGGCCTACCTGCCCGATCTGGAAGGCTCCCGCGATTTCTGCCTGCTGGAGACCGGCGAGGGACCGGGCGTCTATCTGGCCCGGCTGGACCTGGACCAGCTGCGCGCCTACCGCGCCGGGGAGGTCCACGGCAACGCCTACCGCCGGCCGGAACTGTACGGCGCGCTGACCGACGCCGTCATCCGCCCGCCCTTTGTACGGGACGACCGCCGGCCGTGACCCCGGCCTGCCCACGCCCCTTTCCGGCCGCGGCGGACGCCTGTATATGCAAAACGCGCCCCATCCCGTGTAGAGATGGGGCGCGTTTTTGCCGGAACTTCCGGGCGCGGCAGGGCGGCCGCGGCCAGGCTGCTCAGTCTGCCGCGCTCTGCTCTTTGCTCAGCAGGATGCGGTCGTTGTCCAGCATGTGGCCGGCGCCCTTGGCAAAGCGGTCCAGCAGGTCGTCCACCGTCATGCCGGCACGCTCGGCGCCGCCCACGTCCAGCACGATGCGGCCGCCGTCCATCATCAGGGTGCGGTTGCCCAGTTCCAGCGCAGCGTGCATGTTGTGGGTGATCATCAGGCAGGTGATGTTGTTTTCCGCCACGATCTTTTTGGTCAGCTCCAGCACCTTGTCGGCGGTGGCGGGGTCCAGGGCGGCGGTGTGCTCGTCCAGCAGCAGCAGTTTGGGGGTGACCAGCGTGGCCATCAGCAGCGTCAGCGCCTGGCGCTGGCCGCCGGAAAGCAGCCCCACCGGGTGTTTCATCCGGTCCTCCAGCCCCAGGTCCAGGTCGGCCAGCCGCTGGCGGAACAGCGCCCGCTCGGCTTTGGTGATGCGGGAAAAGGGCGAGGTATGCCCCGACGCCCGCAGGTAGGCCAGCGCCAAATTTTCCTCGATGGTCATGCTGGGGGCGGTGCCCTTGAGAGGGTCCTGGAACAGCCGGCCGATGGTCTTGGAACGGCGGTAGTCGGGCTGGAAGGTGATGTCCTGCCCGTCCAGCACGATGGAGCCTTCGTCCGGGACAAAGCTGCCCGCAATGGCGTTGAACAGCGTGGACTTGCCCGCGCCGTTGGAGCCGACGATGGTGACAAAGTCCCCCTGCTCCAGCGCAAGGTCAATGCCGGTCAGCGCCTTTTTATCGTTGACGGTGCCGGGGTTGAAGGTCTTTTGCACCCCGTGGAGTTCAAGCATCATGGCGGGCGCCTCCCTTCCGGTGCATGGCGGCGTGGCGGCGGCGCTGGAAGGCGACGCCTTTCTTGATGGCGGGTGCCGAGATGGCCAGCACCACGATGATGGCCGAGATCAGCTTGAGCGCCTCCGACGGCAGGTTGGCCCGCATGGCCAGCGCAATGATAAAGCGGTAGATGATGCTGCCCGCCACCGCGGCCACCGCCCTGGTCCACAGGCCGCCCCGGCCAAACAGCGTCTCGCCGATGATCAGCGACGCCAGGCCGATGACCACCATGCCGGTGCCCAGGTTGATGTCCGCCGAACGCTGGTACTGGGCCAGCACCGCGCCGGACAGGGCGGTAAGGGCGTTGGCGATGCACAGCCCCACCGTGATGGTGAAGGCGGTGTTGATGGAGCTGGCCCGCACCATGTCCGGGTTGTCGCCGGTGGCGCGGATGGACAGGCCCAGCCGGGTGCCCAAAAACAGGATCAGCAGCGCGCAGACGATGGCCGCAATCAGCGCCGCCAGCAGCAGCTTGGTGGGGAGCTCCTCGCCCAAAGCGTCCTCCAGCATGGTAAAGATGGTGTTGGTCTTGAGCATGGGCACGTTGGAGGAAAAGCCCATCACCGCCAGGTTGACGGTGTACAGCCCCGTGTTGGTGATGATGCCCGCCAGGATGGAGGGCACCCCCAGCCGGGTCTGCAGCAGCGAGGTGACAAATCCGGCGGCTGACCCCGCCAGCATGGCGGCAAACAGCCCCAGGACGGGGTGCCCCGCCACGGCCATGGTGGCTGACACGGCGCAGCCCAGGGTAAAGGCTCCGTCGGTGGTCATGTCCGCGATGTTCAGCACCCGGAAGCTCAAAAACAGCGCCATGGCGACCAGGGCGTAGATGCAGCCCAGCTCCAGCGCGCTCAGCACGATTGCGGTGGTTATCAATGCGGTTCAGCTCCTTTACAGGATCGGGGATCGCGCGGCGGGCGGGGCAGGGTCTCCCCTGCCCCGCGGCGCGGCTTGCTTTTTGTGTGTTATGGGGGGGTATGGGTCACTCAGCGGCGGTGGTGACTTCGACCACGTTGTCCACCATGTTGGTGAAGGCGTTGTAGGACAGGTCCAGCGCCGCGGCGGTCTCGGTGTTGACGGTGATGATGCCGCCGTCCATCACATGGTAGTCGGCGGGGACTTCGCCGCTGAGCAGGGCGTCCACGGCCATATCGGCGGTGTAGCTGCCCAGGTCGGTGTAGTTGACGCCGCAGGTGGCAAACGCGCCGGAGGTGACGAAGGAATCGGCGCCGGCGTAGAAGGGGATGCCCGCGTCGGTCAGCGTTTCGGCCACTGCGCCGGCCGCGCCCATGATGACGTTATCGGTGGGGGTAAAGACGGCGTCCACCCGGTCGGTCAGGGTGGAAACGGCGGTCAGCACCTCGTCGGTGGTGTTGCCGGTGGCTTCCACGTAGGCGATGCCCTTCTCCTCCAGGTAGGCTTTGGCATCGGCGATGGGGGTCTCGGAGTTGGGCTCGGAGTTGGAGTAGAGCAGGCCGACGGTCTGGATGTCCGGGTCAATGGCGAACATCATGTCCATGATAAAGGCGGTGTTCAAAGCGTCGGAGGTGCCGGTGACGTTGGGCAGGTCGGTAAGGCCGGCGGTCGCCGGGTCCGAGATGGCGGCGTAGACGACGGGGATATCGCCGTCGGCGGCGGTGACCATGCACTGGGCCGCCAGCGATGCGATGGGGATGATGGCGTCGTAGCCGTCCGAGACCACCTGGGTGCCGATCTGGTTGAGCATGGTGGCGTCGTTCTGGCCGTTGAACTCCTGGTATTCAATGGTGATGCCGTCGGCGGCGGCACGGGCGTCCAGCTCGGCCTCAATGGCGGCGCGGATCTCGTCCAGGCTGGAATGGTCCATCTGCTGGACGATGGCGATGCGGTAGGACGCGCCCTCGGCGGAGGCCGAATTCGAGGCGGCCTCCGACTGGCTGGCGGACCCGGACGCGGCGGCGGAGCTGCCGGAGGAAGCTGCGCCGGAGCAGGCGGCCAGGGACAGGGCAAGGGCGGAAGCGGTCAGAACAGCAAGCAGTTTTTTCATGGAAATTCTCCTTTTCTTGGCGTTTGTTTGGGGATGGCTCACGGTACGGCGGGGATCAAAACCGGGCTGCCGTCCGCCATCGCCGGCCGGGGAGATTTTTGTTTGGTTTCATGGGTGTGCTCCTTTCGGGTCCAACAGGGCCGGGGTGCGGGTACAAAAAAACTGCCCCTGCACAACCCCGGACGGGTGTTGTGCAAGGACAGGACAAAATCTTGAAAAGATCCAGTGACCTGCGGTGCCACCTTGCTTGCTGCGTTTTAGCGCAGCCCCTTTGCGGGGAACCAGCATTCCCCTGCCCTGTAACGGAGGCTTCCGTCAGCAGATACTCGGCCTTCGGCCTTTCCCTGTGCCCTCAGCGAACCATTTGTCTGCCCCGCTTCCGGCCCCACTCTCAGCAACGGGGGCTCTCTTTGCGTGCGCCTGCAGTTTTACTTTCGCTTCATTGGTTTAAAGTCATTTAAGCACATTCCGGCAGATTTGTCAACACTTTTTGGGCATTTTTTTGCGGCGGCTTGCGGCGGGCGGTTCCCTGCCCGCTGCCGGCGGCTTTACTCCGCGGCGGGTACGGGCAGCGGCAGGGCCTTCCCGGCCGGCGGCTCCGCCGGTGCTTCGGTCAGGTCCACCTCCAGGAAACCGGCCTTGAGCTCGTTCAAAATCGCCGACTCCATGCAGAACGCGCGGACGCCGTCCCGCAGATAGGTCTCCATGGCAGGCAGCACGTTGGCCTTTACGCCGCACATATACACCGGCACCTGCCGGTCGGCCGCCATGCGGCAGACCATGTTGACCAGGCGGCGCACAGCGGGGGTGTCGGCATGCTCGTACCGCTTGGCGTCCTCTTTGGTGCCGGCGGCCAGAGTGTAGCGGGTCAGGTCGTCGATGTCAATGGCCAAAAACCGCGCCCCGTGGTCCATGATCTGGTCGGCGGCCAGCGCGGCGCCGGGAATCTCGATCAGGCAGCCAAAGGGCAGGTCCCGGTCGTACTCCACACCGCGGCCGTCCAGCCGCTGCTTGCAGCGTTCCACCTCCTGCATCACGTCGTCCCATTCCTCCGGGCCGGTGATCATGGGCAGTAGCACCCGCAGGTCGCCGCGGGTGCCCGCCCGCAGCAGCGCCGTGATCTGGGTGCGCAGCAGGCGGCGGTTCTCGGTGGCGCGGCGCACGTCCTCCACCCAGGGGGCGGCATCGTCGGCGCCCACGTCGCCGGTACGCACCACAACGGCACTGCCGGCGGCCGCCGCCAGGCAGCTGATATAGCGGAAATACTGCTGCTGCTCGGTGGCGTGGTCCAAAAGCAGCTGCTCGGTACGCACCAGGCCGATGTCGTCGGCGCCGGCATGCATGGCATTCTCGATATCCTCCGGTGTGGAGGCGCTGGCCCCCAGCCGGACCCGGGTGCCGTCCCGCGTAACGCAGGGCCTGCCGGCCAGCTCGTGCTGTTTGCGGCTTTTGCGCTGGTGCAGCGCCAGCTTGTGGTTGGCCGCCACGATGTCGTCGGGGGTGGGGTCGGGCGTCACCGCGCCGGCCAAACCGTCCAGCAGCACCTCGCGGCCTTCCAGCGCGGCGGCCGCGCCCTTGCCCAGCCCGAACACCGCCGGGATGCCCATGGTCCGGGCCATGATGGCGGCGTGGCTGGTGTCGCTGTCGCCGTCGGCGGCCAGGCCCAGGATCATGCCGCGGTCGATGGAAAAGATATCGCTGGGGAAAAACAGGTCCGCCGCCAGGATGGAAGGCCGGGTCAGGTGCAGCTTCTGCCGCGGGCGGCCGTCCAGGATATCCACCACCCGGCGGCAGGCGTCCCGCACATCCACGCTGCGCTGGCGGATGTAGTCGTTGTCCACATTGTTCAGCCGCGCGGCAAAAATCTGCTCGGCCCGCTCCACCGCGGCGGCGCTGCCGGCGCCGGCGGCTATGTAATCGCCGATCTCGTTGGTGAAGGACTCGTCCTCCAGCAGCGCGATCTGGAACATCAAAATATCGGCGTCGGCCCCCTGGGCGTGCTGCTGCAGGCGGCGCAGCTCGTCCTTGGCCAGCACGATGGCCGCCTCGTACAGCGCGCGCTCCCGGAAGGGGTCGCTGACGATGCGGTGCAGACCCACGATGCCGCGGTCCAGCCGCACCACCGGGCCGGACGCGACGCCGGGCGAAACCTTGGTTCCCTTCAGTACAGGCATTGGGGTCCCTCCTTTGTTGTTTGCTTCTCCGCTCACCAAAAGATCTCGGTGCCCATGTTGGCCAGCGTGCGGGCCACCAGCGCGGTGACAAATTCCTCCGGGTGGGCGGCGGCCAAGGCGGCCTCCCCCACCACGCTGCCCTCCTGCCGCCCCAGCAGCACCGGGTAGCGTTCGCCGGGGTCCCGGTCAAAGCTGCCCAAAAAGGTCAGCGCCAGCATTTTGGCGGTCATGGGGGTCTCCGGCGGCACCTGCATCCGCTCGGCGGCCAGCTCCAGCGGGGCGATGCCGGCAGCGGTGGGCGCGGCGGGGTCCTTCTCGTACACGGCCGGGTAGCCTGCCACCTGGCGGGCCATGCTCTCGGTCAGCCAGAGGGTGGGCGCGCGGCCGGCGGCATCCGCCAGGGCGGCGCGGTAGGTGGCGGCAAAATCGGCGGCAAAGCCGTCGTCCGCGGGCAGGATGGCATAGGCGGTGCCCCCCACCCGGCCAAACAGCCGCAGCGTGTCCAGATATCCCAGCTGCATGTTGCGGGCGGCCCGCTCGCCGTCAAAGTCGAACAGGGGGCCCAGGTCCCAGTGGCTGTGCAGCGTGCGGGCGGGCAGGCCGGTGGTGTTGGGGCGGTTGATGCCCACCCCGTCGATATCCACCGCCAGCAGCTCGCTGGCGCCCATGCGGGCGGCCAGCGCCATGGGGATATTGTCGCTCCAGCCGCCGTCAATGTACTTGACGCCGTCGATCTCCTGGGGACGCAGCGCCGGGAAGCAGGCGCTGGAGGCCATCATGTACTCTTTCAGGCGGCCGCGGGGGATCTCCTCCAGCGTATACTGGTGGCTTTTCAGGGTGTTCATCTCGGTCATGACAAGGCCGTAGCGGGTGGGCGCGGCGCGCATCCGCTCCTCGTCCAGGTACTCGTCGATGGTGCCGCCCAGCGGGTCGATGTTCAGCCCGCCGCTCCGCAGAACTTTCAGCAGGAAGGCCCGCAGCTCCTCCGGCTTGCTGCTTTTGGGGGTCTCCAGCACACCGTGGATGTCCAGCGTCAGCCAAAGCTGTTCGGCTTCCTCCAGGCGGTCCATCACCAGCAGGGCGCCGTTCAGGCTGCCCACGCTGGTCCCGGTCACGATGCCCGGCCGCCAGCCCACTTCCCGCAGGCCGCGGAACACCCCCACCTGATAGCTGCCCTTGGCGCCGCCGCCGGCCAGCACCAGCGCCTTTGTGTTGGTGTGCATCCTGTTCTCCCTCCTTATGCCGTGCAGGAACACGGCGGATCGGCTCTATTATAGCATACCGCAGCGCGAAAATTGTACATTTTTAGAAAATTTGTTTATTTTATTATTTTCAAACCCCGCAGCAGCCCCGCCGGCCTGTGCCGGCTGCGGCAGCGGGGACTTCCGGATAGTATATTATAGCATTTTGCCGCAATCACTTCCAGTATCCGTCGGCACATTTTATGCAAAATGCAGATTATTGATGCAGATCAACAGGCGCGCCCCCGGTTTTGCCCCGCTTTGCGTTTGGCCGCCCTTGCCAGGGCCCGCCGGAATGTGTATGATAGAGACAGAAAGCTTTTTGCAGCGAAGGAGCGTTTGCCATATGAAAAAACCGATTCTTGTTGTGATGGCTGCCGGCATGGGCAGCCGCTACGGCGGGCTGAAGCAGATCGACCCGGTGGGCCCCTGCGGCGAGGCCATCCTGGATTACAGCCTGTACGACGCCCGCCGGGCGGGATTTTCCACCGTGGTGTTCATCATCAAGCACGAGATCGAGGCCGAGTTCAAGCGGACGGTGGGCGCCCGCGCCGGGAAGGCCGGCCTGGAGGTGCGCTACGCCTTCCAGCAGCTGGACATGCTGCCGGAGGGCTTTGCGGTGCCGGAAGGCCGCGTCAAACCCTGGGGCACCGCCCACGCGGTGCTGTCCGCCGCCGGGTGCATCGACGCGCCCTTTGCGGTCATCAATGCCGACGACTACTACGGCCCGGCCTGCTTCCGGCTGATCTTCGACTACCTGTCCACCCATGCCGACGGCGATAAGCTGGCCTGGGCAATGGCGGGCTTCCACCTGAAAAACACCGTCAGCGAGAACGGCTCGGTCAGCCGGGGCGTCTGCGTCACCGACCAGGCGGGCAACCTGGTGTCCGTGACCGAGCGCACCCGCATCGAGCCGCGGGGCGGCGCCATCGCCTACACCGAGGACGACGGAAAAACCTGGGTGGAACTGCCGGGGGACGCCATTGTCAGCATGAACCTGTGGGGCTTTACCCCCAGCTTTGTGGAGCAGGCCCGGCAGGGCTTTGCCGAGTTTTTGGCGGCCAGCCTGCCGGTCGACCCGCTGAAGTGCGAGTATTACCTGCCAAGCGTGGTCACCGCCGCGCTGGAGGCCGGCAAAGCCGAGGTCAAGGTGCTGACCAGCCCCGACAAATGGTACGGCATCACCTACCGGGAGGACAAGCCCGCCCTGACCGCCGCGCTGGAGGCCATGACCCAGGCGGGCACCTACCCGCGGGGGCTGTGGGGGTAACGCGGATCTCCCTTTCCCTTATATAAAATCGAAGCAAAAAAGCAGCCTGCTTCCCGGCATGACGCCGCGGGAGGCAGGCTGCTTTCTGTTACAGGAACCGGTCCTTCAAATTTTTGAAGAAGCCCTTGCGTTTTTCGTAGTTGTCGTCCTTGAGGGTATCCTCAAAGGCTTTCAGCGCATCGCGCTGGGCCTTGGTCAGCTTTTTGGGGATCTCCACATCGACCACCACATACTGGTCGCCGCGGCCGCGGCCGTTCAGGTACTGGATGCCCTTGCCGCGCAGGCGGAACCTGGTGCCGCTCTGGGTGCCTTCGGGGATGGTGTAGGCCACCTTGCCGTCCACGGTGGGCACCGTGATCTCGGCCCCCAGCACCGCCTGGCTGAAGGTGATGGGCTCATGTACCCACACGTCAAAGCCATCGCGCTCAAACACCGGGTCGGGCTTGACGGTGACATGGACGATCACGTCGCCGGCGGGGCCGCCGTTGCTTCCGGCGTCGCCCTGGCCGCGCAGCGCGATGTTCTGGTCGTCGTCAATGCCGGCGGGGATACGCACCTCCAGCGTTTTGCGGGCGCCGGTCTTGCCGGTGCCGCGGCAGGTGCGGCAGGGATTTTTGATGATGGTGCCCCGGCCGCCGCAGTAGCTGCAGGGCTGCTGGCTCTGCATCACGCCAAAGGGGGTGCGCTGCTGGGTGACCACGTAGCCCCGGCCGCCGCAGTGGGGGCAGGTTTCGGGGCTGGTGCCGTGCTCTGCGCCGGAACCGCCGCAGTCACGGCAGGTCTCCTGCCGGTTGATGGTGACGGTCTTGCTGCAGCCGTGGGCGGCTTCCTCAAAGGTCAGGATCACGCTGGCCTGGATGTCGTGACCCTTGCGCGGCGCATTGGGGTTGGCCCGGCTGGAACCGCCGAACCCGCCAAAGCCGCCAAAACCGCCGCTGCCAAAGATATCGCCGAAAAGATCCCCCAGGTCCACACCGCCGAACCCGCCGCCAAAGCCGCCGGCCCCGCCGCCCTGCTGGGCTGCGTAGTTGGGGTCTACGCCGGCAAAGCCGAACTGGTCGTACCGCTTGCGCTTTTCGGGGTCGGACAATACGTCGTTGGCCTCGTTGACCTCCTTGAACTTTTCCTCGGCCTCTTTGTCGCCGGGGTTCAGGTCAGGGTGGTATTTTTTGGCAAGCTTGCGGTATGCGCTTTTGATCTCGTTGTCGCTGGCATTTTTGCCAACGCCCAGGACCTCGTAGTAATCACGTTTTTCTGCCATAGTATCACACCTTTCCATTCGCTGTTCCCACCGGCGCGCTGCCGCGCCCCACAAAGCAGGCCCAGTGACTGGCTGGGGCGCGCCCGGATGGCCGCAGCGGCCGCCCCGCGCCCTCTCTATATAACCCCACAACGGCCGCCGTCGGGAAAGATTCCGGCGGCGGCCAGTGGGTCGTTTTGCTTATGGGTCAGGCTGCAGGCCCGCCCGTATCCTCAAGTGCTGCGCGCCGCCATGATGGGGCCGTGCATCACACCTCGTGGAAGTCGGCGTCAACGGCGCCGTCGTCGGTCTTGCTCTCGCCAGCGTTGGGCTGCGCGCCCGCGCCGGGGTTGGCGCCGGCCTGGCCCTGCTGGGCCTGGGCAGCCTGCTGGTAGATCTTCTCGCTGACGGCGTAGAAGGCCTTCTGCAGTTCGTCCTGCTTTGCCTTGATGTCGTCGATGGTGCCGGACTTCAGCGCCTCTTTCAGCGCGCTGACCTTGGTCTCGATGTCGCTCTTCTCGGAAGCGGAGACCTTGTCGCCAAACTCGCCCATCGCCTTCTCGGTCTGGAACACCAGCTGGTCGGCGTTGTTGCGGACGTCAACCTCTTCGCGGCGCTTCTTGTCCTCGGCAGCATACTGCTCGGCATCCTTGACAGCCTTGTCGATGTCCTCCTTGCTCATGTTGGTGGAAGCGGTGATGGTAATGCTCTGCTCCTTGCCGGTGCCCAGGTCCTTGGCGCTGACATGGACGATGCCGTTGGCGTCGATGTCGAAGGTGACCTCAATCTGCGGCACGCCGCGCGGGGCGGGAGCGATGCCGTCCAGATGGAAGGTGCCCAAGCTCTTGTTGTCGCGGGCAAACTCACGCTCGCCCTGCAGGACGTTGACCTCGACGCTGGGCTGGTTGTCAGCCGCAGTGGAGAAGATCTGGCTCTTCTTGGTGGGGATGGTGGTGTTGCGCTCGATGATCTTGGTGCAGACGCCGCCCAGGGTCTCGATGCCCAGGCTCAGCGGGGTGACGTCCAGCAGCAGCAGGCCCTTGACGTCGCCCTGCAGCACGCCGCCCTGGATGGCGGCGCCGACCGCCACGCACTCGTCGGGGTTGATGCCCTTGAAGGGCTCACAGTTCAGTTCCTTCTTGACCGCGTCGTAGACGGCGGGGATACGGGTGGAGCCGCCCACCATCAGGACCTTCTTCAGGTCGGAAGCCTTCAGGCCGGCGTCGGCCAGAGCCTTGCGGACAGGCTCCATGGTGCGATCCACCAGGTCAGAGGTCAGCTCGTTGAACTTGGCGCGGGTCAGCGTCATGTCCAGGTGCTTGGGGCCGTTGGCGTCGGCGGTGATGAAGGGCAGGTTGATGTTGGTGGAGGTGGCGCTGGACAGCTCGATCTTGGCCTTCTCGGCGGC
>DWWX01000041.1 GCA_019119495.1 Candidatus Gemmiger stercorigallinarum
GCGCCCGATTCCATGATATAAATTCTTGTCGTCTCGATGCTGGAGTGGCCAAGCAGGTCCGCCAGCTTCGAGATATTTTTTTCGAGATCGTAGAACGTCCGGGCAAACAGGTGGCGCAGGTTGTGGGGGAACACTTTCTTCCACGCCACGTTGGCACGGCTGCACAGGGCTTTGAGCAGTTTCCAGACCGTGACCCGGCAGAGGGGTTTTCCCTGCCGGGAGAGAAAAATTGGGCCGTTATGTATATGATGTTTTTGGCACCAGCGGGTCAGCCGGTGGCAGAGCTCGGCGGGCAGCAGGATCTCGCGGCATTTGCCCTTGCAGCGGATGCTGGCTTTGTGCCGGCGGACGGCCTCCGCCGTGATGAACTGCAGCTCCGAGACGCGGATGCCGGTGGAACAGATGGTCTCGAGCAGCAGCTGGCTGCGCTTGTTGCCCGTACTGCGTGCGGCGTTCAGCAGGCGGAAATACTCGGCACGGGAGAGTTCGCGGCCAGGGTCGGCAAAAATTTTGCGCTGGCGCTTTAAGGGCTTGGCCTTGCCGGCGGGGTTCCCGATGGATTCCTGATAGTCGTTGACGGCAGCCAGCATGGTGTTGACGGTGGAGGGGGTGTAACCCTGCCGCACCAGGCTGTCCCGCCAGGCGGCGACGGTCTCGCGGTCGGGGGTGTCCCCCGCCCCGGTGTCAGCAAAAAAGCGGGCCAGAGCGTGGGTGTATTTCTGGATGGTGGCGGGGCTGTACTCCCGGTGGGTCAACCAAGACTGGTAGTCGGCAAGATTTGAAAATGTGCTCATGCAGATCCTCCTTTGATTTTGAATTTGTTCCTTTTATTATGACCCGTACTGGTTATTATGACCTGTACTGGCAGGAAATGGGGTCAAAGTCAAAATCTCAGCTCCGCAAGTTTGAAATGAAAAAAGGCCCGCGCCCCTTGTTTGGGGCATGGGCCTTTGGTGCAGGCGGAATTATACTTCTGTTAGATTGCAGCGTTTTACCCTGCTGCCCCACACTTGGTGGCACAGGTACAGGTTGTCTGGCCTCTTTCTTTATCATAGAAAGCCTATGACTTGCATCGAAACGCATAGCCATCATTGAGGCAGAGTTTAGTTATGTCGGCTCGTCACCCCTGTTTGAGAAGGAGCAGGTTGCAAAAAGATTGCCCCACTTGCTTTCCAACGCTTTCGGACTGTTGCGTGCAGTGATGCGCACGGCAATCGAATCAACTCTTATCTCCGGCGGCCAAATGCCCACACTCTGTAAGTCCGGGTGCCTGTTATCTCGATTCTTTCATTCTGCTGCTGAAAAATTTTCTAAAAAAATGGCGGACGCAAGGCGCGGGACCTTGCAACACTTGGTTAAGTAATGCAGCAGACGCTGCTTTTAGCAGAATCAGACCGTGCTGTGAATTTTACAGATATACCGTAGATGCTAGAGTCTTTTGGGGAACCGCTATCCGTTATCTCCCCTCCTCCACTCCCGCTTCGGCTGCCGTGCACCTCCCAAGTCACTCGAATCCGGCCATTGGAGAATCCATTCAAAGTATTCCGATTTGGTGATTTCCTTGTCTTTGTATTCCTTTTGGCGCTGCGCCCATTCCTGCAAATAGGTATTCACCATTCCGTTTTGCGTCCAAAGTACGGTAACAGGGGTGTTCGAATCAAAGTCTGTGCCTGTGACTGCATTGCCAGTAAATTGGATCGGCTGCGTCATACGGCTCACGGTAGCGGATACGTCCACAGGCGGCAATGTTTGATCCAGCCGTGTGGTATCGACCTGGAATACGTCTGTATGCTCAAAGTCAAACCAGAGCAGCAGCCTGAAAATATCGGTTGCAAATTTATCGCTCACAAAAAAGTTTTCGACTTTTACGTCCAGCACTTCCGCAATCTTCTGGAGCAGGTCCTCCTTCGGCACCCGGTACCCCATCTCATACTGAGCGATGCGGTTGGCGCCGGTGGCGCCGAGGCCGATGGCTTCGCCCAGCTCCTTCTGGGTCATCTTGCGGTGCTGGCGGATGCGCTTGATTTTTTCGCCGGTGGTCACTGGCTTGTCCTCCTTATCGTTCTCCTCATCATTCCCGCGCTGACGGTTTCCGCCGTCGGCGCGTTTTCTTATCTTATATCCATTGTACCGTACACGCCTGCCTGTGGCAAGACAAATTTTAACTTTTTTGCGAAAGCTATTGACATTCGCATTTGTGCGAATTATAATTTGATTATCAAATTTGCGAAAGTATAATCCAACTAATCGCAATGCATTACAGAAAGGAGATTTTGTCTATGATTATCCAAACTGAACATTTCTTTACACCGATGGAGGGCCTGCCCTTTGCCCAAGCGCGTCATTTCTGAAAAGGAACTGACCGCATGCTACGGCCTGATGTTCTCCGAGTATCCCGACATTGTCAACATCCGCCAGCTGCAAGCCATGCTGGGGATCAGCCGCCACGCGGCCTATGACCTGCTGGGAGAGGGGGAGATCGGCTGTATCAAACTGGGGAACGCCTACAAGATCCCCAAAGTCAACGTCATTCGCTATGTGTTGGAGGCCAGCGCGGCCCGGACTGAGCGTGTCAGCCATGTTGCGCCGCCTGTTCCCAGCCAGGGGGCGGCCTCATGACTGCCCGCGCTGCCTGCTGCCGGTCCGCCGCCCGCGCCCCGCCGCGGTTTTGCGGGGAGTGGTATCACCCGTGTGATACCACTTTTGCGGGGTGTGGAGGGGGTGGTATCACCCGTATGATACCACCTTGCCCCCGCCAGGATTCCAATAGGAATCCACCCTGGCTGACAAATGTCCTCGCCGGGATTCCTATTGGAATCCATCCCGCAACCCCCCGCCTGTTTGCCCGCCTTCCACCCGGTGGGGGCCGTACCCGCACCCCGGCCAACGCCGCCCTGTTTGCGCGGCTTTGGGGGCTTTGCGGGCGGCCCAACCCAACACATGCGAAAGGAATGCTGCTATGACAAATTTTGACGAAACCAAAACCATAGACGCCGAGACGCTCTGGAATACCCCCATCCCGCCGGTGCGCTGGGTCGTCCCCGATTTGCTGCCTGCGGGCCTGTCCATCCTGGCCGGGACCAGCAAGGCGGGCAAAAGCTGGCTTTGCCTCTGGCTCTGCCTGCAGATCGCCCGCGGCGGGCAGGTCTGGGGGCGGCAGGTTTCTTCCCAGCCCCGGTTCTCTACCTCTGCCTAGAGGACACCTTCAACCGCATCCAGAGCCGCCTGCTGCAGATCGACGGCGAGGGCGGCAGCCCCAACCTGCTGTTCCAGACCCGCAGCGGCGGCATCGGGCAGGGGCTGGAGACCGAGATCACCACGGCGCTGAAGCACCATCCCGGCATCGGGCTGGTGGTCATCGACACGCTACAAAAAGTGCGCAGCGTCGAGCCTTGCGGCAGCGCCTACGCCGCCGACTACCGGGACATGAGCGCGCTCAAGCATCTGGCCGACGCCCACCGTATCTGTATCTTGCTGGTCCACCATCTGCGCAAACAGGGCGCGGAGGACCCCTTTGCCCAGATCTCCGGCTCCACCGGCATCATTGGCGCGGCCGACACGATCTGGCTGCTGCAACGCCAGCGGATGAGCCCCACGGCCCGGCTGCAGGTCACCGGGCGTGATGTGGAAAGCCGCGCGTTGACGCTGGAATTCAACGACTGCGTCTGGGACCTGCTGGAGGAAACGACCGACCGCCAACAGGCCGAGCGGGCCGTCCCCGCCTGGCTGTGGCAGGCCGCCGACTTTCTGGCCGGGCAAGCCGTCTGGCAGGGTACCGCCTCCCAGCTGCTGGCCGCGGCGGGTATTGACGGCGTGCAGCCCAACCAGTTTACCCGCAGCCTGGTACAGCATTACCACCAGGTGTTCGCGTCCCGCGGCCTGCGGTTTGCCTCCAGGCGCACCGCCAATGCCCGGCTGCTGACCTTCACCCGTGACGATGATGACGGTGATGACGGTACCGTCGCGGTATCCCCCGGCGTTGGGGGTATCCCAAAAACACCGTCATCATCGTCATCACCGTCATTTGGGACGCGGGACGGTAACGAGCATGGGCTTTGTGTTGCCACAGGGCAACCCTTCGCCGTGCCGGGGGCGCCCGGCACGATGGGGGCGGCCCCAAACCCCGTTGCCCTGCCGGAGGCTGCGCAGTGAGAAGGCGCAGCGTCGGCATCAACCTGCGGGTGACGCCGGAGGAAAAGCGCCGCATGGCAGCGGCGGCCCGGCGCTGCGGGCTGAGCCTGTCGGAGTACCTGCGCCAGCGGGCGGTGGGGTACGAACCCCGCTGGCATCCGCCGGGGCGACTGTTCGAAGCGCTGGCCGTGCTGGACCGGCTGGCCGACCGCCTGCCCGACCAGGCCGCGCAGGTCTGCCGGGCCGCCGCCGATGAGATCCGCGACTGCCTGCTGGAGACAAGCTGAATGGCCGTCACCAAGATCTGGGCGGTCAGGGACAGCTTACAGCGGGTGCTGGACTACGCCGCCAACCCCCAAAAGACCGCGCTGGCCGGGGACGGCCTGGCTCAGGCGCTGCACTACGCCGGGAATGATGCCAAGACCCGGCTGGCCGCCGCCGATATGGACGGCGAGCAGGTGCTGCTGGTCACCGGCATCCACTGCCGGGCCGGGCAGGCCTGGGCGGACATGCGGGCGGTGCAGCGGCGGTTCGGCAAAACCGGCGGCACGGTGGCGCTGCATGCCTACCAGAGCTTCCGCCCCGGCGAGGTGACGCCCCGCCAGTGCCACGACATCGGGGTGGAGCTGGCGCGGCGGGTGTGGGGCGGGCGGTTCCAGGTGTTGGTGGCCACCCACCAGAACACAAACTGCCTGCACAATCACTTTGTGATCAACTCGGTATCCTATGTGGATGGCAAAAAGTACGAGCAGCGCCGCAGCCAGTACGCCGAGCTGCGGGCGGCCTCGGACGAGATCTGCCGCAAGTACCGGCTGTCGGTGCTGGAGCAGCCGGGCGGCAAGACGTCCCGGGCACTTTATCAGGCCGAGCGCCGGGGCGAGCCCACGCGGTACGCCCAGATGCGGGCCGCGATCCGCTACGCCATGCGGGAGACCAGCACCGAGGCCGATTTTGCCGCCGTGCTGCGGGAGCGGGGATATATCTGGCAGAACGACCCGCGGCGAAAGTATCCCACGCTGCGGCCGGTGGACGGCGGCCGGGCCGTGCGCATCTACCGGCTGGGAGCAGACTGCGACTGGCCCGCCATCTGCCAGGCCCTGGATGAAAACTACGACCGGTATGGCCCGCGGTTCTACGCCCGCCGCCACAATCCGTGGTATACGCTGGAAGTGCCGGTAGAATATCGCAGCCTACGCCAGGCCCGCTACCGCGGGCGCTGGCCTACCCTGTGGGAACGGGTCAAGCGGCAGAGCGGGCTGTGGCGGCTGTACATGTACTACTGCTACCAGTTGGGCATCTATCCCAAACGTCCCGCGCCGCGGGTGAACTGGCCGGAGATCCGTGCCATCTGGCGGGATATCGAGAGCAAGCTGGACGAGCTGCAGTTCGTCACCGACCACGGCTTTGCCGATCTGGGCGCGGTGCGCGCCTACCGGCAGCAGACGGCGGAGCGCATCGAAGTGTTCACCAAACAGCGGGGTGCCTGCGCCCGGGCGCTGCGGCGCAAGGCCCCGCCGCCCGATGCCCAGGCGAAGCGGGACGAACTGACCCGGCAGCTGGCGGAATTGCGGCGAGAGATCCGGCTGTGCGACCGGGTCATCGTGCGGGTGGCCCGCACCCGCACCTGCCGGGAACAGCTTCACTTGCAGACGCAGCGGGAGCGGGAACAGGCGCAGGCCCGCCGTGCCAGATACCGCGGCCGGGAGCGGTAACACCAAATAGAAAGACCGGCCGGGCACGTTTGGGTCTTTTGGTTATTTGTACCCAACGGCACGCGGCCATCCTTGTTGGGTTTGGTGATGGATAAATCCAGCCGTTGATGGTATCGTTGGGTTGAGGCAACACCGCGTAATTCTGGTGCGCCGTGTGCCAAGCCGTCCAGGCGTGAATTGTGCGGTGTTGCCTTTAAACCAGAACGGCTGCCACAAAACGGAATAGACAGAGTAAGGAAAGGAGCGATGCTATGGTTTCTGGAAGATTACAGGAGAAAAACGGCTATTACTACATGGTCCTCAGCTACAAGGACGCGACCGGCAAGCGCAAACAGCCCTGGTACGCCACCGGCCTGCCGGTAAAAGGCAAGGCGCAAGGCCGAGGAGATGCTGCGGGAACTGCGGCGCGGGTTCACGCCGCCCACACCTGAGCGGGCCACCGACCTGAGCCCCGACATGCTGTTCAGCGACTACATGCTCTACTGGCTGAAGGTCGTCCGCGCCACGGTGGAGGAGACCACCTGGGGTTCCTATGTGCGCAACGTCCAGGGGCACATTGTGCCCTACTTTGAAGGGCGGGGCATCACGCTGGCGGGGCTGCAGGCGCGGCACATCCAGAGCTTTTATCTGCACGAGCTGGAAACGCTGAAAGCCACCAGTGTGCTGCGGCTGCACGCCAATCTGCACAAGGCGTTGAAATACGCAGTGCGGCTGGACCTGATCCCTGGCAACCCGGTGGACAAGGTGGACCGGCCCAAGGCCGAAAAGTACATAGCGTCCTACTACACCGCCGAGGAAATGGAACAGCTGTTCGAGGCCGCCAAGGGCAGCCCGCTGGAGCTGATCATCCAGTTTGCCGCCTTCTACGGCCTGCGCCGCAGCGAGGTGCTGGGCCTGCGGTGGGAGGCCATCGACTTTGCCGCCAAGACGCTGACCATCCAGCACATTGTCACCACGGTCAGTATCGACGGCAAGAGCAAGCTGGTGGAGGCAGACCGGGCCAAGACCAAGTCCAGCCTGCGCACCCTGCCGCTGGTGGCGGCCTTTGCCGAGCGATTGCAGGCGCTGAAGGCGCAGCAGACCTACAACCGCAAACTCTGCGGCAACTGTTACAACCATCGGTACGATGGCTATGTGTTTGTGGACGAGATGGGCAACCTGATCCAGCCCGACCGGGTATCCGATGGATTTGCCCGGTTGCTGAAAGCCCACGGCCTGCGGCACATCCGCTTTCACGATCTGCGGCACCCGTATGTCAAGCACACGACAAAAAAATATAATTCTGAAAAGCAGAAAACCCAAGCTACCAAGATGGATTTGATAGCCTGGGGTTTCTGTTTTTGTATCGTCAGTTATTCAAAGAG
>DWWX01000042.1 GCA_019119495.1 Candidatus Gemmiger stercorigallinarum
TCGATCATGACGCTGGTGTAGCCGCCCGCGATGCAGGCCTTGACGCTTTCCAGCGATCTGCCGTGGTCCAGGTGCAGCGCCACGGGGACGGGGCTTTCGGCGCCGTATTTCCGGACGGCGTCGCCC
Source organism: Candidatus Gemmiger stercorigallinarum (assembly GCA_019119495.1). Lineage (GTDB taxonomy): Bacteria > Bacillota > Clostridia > Oscillospirales > Ruminococcaceae > Gemmiger > Gemmiger stercorigallinarum. The sequence goes on from DWWX01000042.1 coordinate 127, forward strand.
AGGACTTTGGCGCCTTTCTGTTTGTCCGCCAGGCTGCCGTGCATAAAGTCGGCCGCGCCGCCCAGGTAGGCGTTGGACGCCTCGGCCCCCTGCAGGATGGCCGCCGAGTCCAGCAGCTCGTGGATGCGGATGGCCGCCTCCACTTGGCCGACACTGTTCATATTGAAAGCCCCCTGGCCGTAGCGGTGCTTGTCCGCCGCTTCCAGGATCGCGCGCATGGGTACCAGCATAAAGATTTCCCTTCCTTTTTACATATCATCTCAACACGATTGTGTCATTTTCCGTTTGGTCCCGTCTGATAAACGGTCTTGCCGCCCACAACGGTACGGCGCACCTGCCAGGCTTCGTCCAGCACCACCAGGTCGGCATCCTTGCCGGCTTCAATGCTGCCCTTGCGGTCAAAAATGCCCATCAGGCGGGCGGGGTTCTCGGTCAGCAGAGGGAGGACATCCTCGGCACCGCGGCCGGTGAACGCCATAAGGTTGCGCAGTGCGGTGTCCTGCGACAGCGTACTGCCGGCCCGCACACCGGTGCTGGCCAGCTTGGCGTCGCCGTCCACCACGACCACATCGTTGACGCCCAGCTTGTAGTTGCCGTCCGGCAGGCCGGCGGCCTGGATGCTGTCGGTGATGGCCACCACCTTGTCCCAGCCCTTGCAGGCCAGCAGCATCCGCACCGAACCGGGGTGCAGGTGGCGGCCGTCGCAGATGGCCTCGCAGTAAACGTCGTGCTCCAGCACGGCTCCCATCATGCCGGGTCGATGCTGGTGGAACAGCCCCATGGCATTGAATGTATGGGTGCAGACCCTGGCTCCGTTGGCAATGGCCTGGCAGGCGGTGTCATAATCGGCGCCGGAATGGCCGATCGCCACCGTGACTTCGCCGGAAATATCGGCGATCATCTGGTTGACGCCCTCCACTTCGGGCGAAACGGTAATGTAGCGGATGGCGCCGCCGGCAGCCTGCTGATAACGGCGAAACAGGGCAGCGTCGCCCTTGCGCAGCAGGCTTTCGGGCATGGCGCCCTTGTACTCCGCCGAGAGAAAGGGTCCCTCCAGGTGGATGCCCAGCAGCTGCGCGCCGGTGACGGGGGCTGCCATGGCCTGCTTTGCCTGTTCGATGCACCACAGCGTCTGCTGCTCGGTATCGGTCAGGATGCTGCACTGCCAGCCGGTGGTGCCGTGGCGGGCGAAAAAGGCGCCGATCTTAGCCAGGTCGGCGGAAGTGGCGGCGTTGACGTCGATGCCGTCGCCGCCGTGGGTGTGCAGGTCGATAAATCCGGGGACCAGCGCCATGCCGCCCAGGTCCACCGTCTGGCAGCCTTCCGGGGCGGCCAGGTGCGGGCCGACGCCGTCAATGACGCCGCCGCAGACCAGCACGTCGGCAGTCTCAAACATATGATCGCGGTAGACGCGGGCGTTTTGGAACAGGATGTCTGCCATCAGGTCCACCTCCCCTTAGTACGGCTGCCCGGCCGCCACGTCGTTGACATAAATGCAGGCGTTGGGATGGTTCTGCGCCAGCGTGGCGGGGAATTCAGCGGTCTGCTCGCCGTAGGCAGCGCGGCGGACCACCGCGCGGTGCCAGTCGCGGAAAACGCCCAGGCAGATCTCCCGTGCGCCCAGGATCTGCCGAATGCCGATGGTAATGCAGCGCCGGGGCATGCACTCCAGCGCGCCGCCCAAATCGCCCACCGAGTTGGTGGCGCGGGTCTCGGGGCGGATATCCAACACGCGGGTGGGCAGGGCGGCGAACTGCTCGCAGCTCAGTTCCGGCTGAGGCTCGTTGAAGGCCAGGTGCCCGGTAATGCCGATGCCGCCGAAGGCGATATCCACGCCGCCCAGCTCCTCGATGAGCCTGTCGATGCGGGCAGGGTCGGCCGGGTCAGGGAAAACGCGCTGGGTTTCGGGCATGACCAGCTCCGGGTCGATTTGGGTGTAGACCACCCGGTCCATAAAGCCGCGGAAGGACAGCGGGCTGGCGCTGTCGATGTAGCTGTCGTCATCTTCCAGATACTCGTCCATGTTCAAAAACCAGACGTTTTTCAGGCTGATGCGCTCGCGGTTGACGCGCTCCACAAAGAACGGGTACTGCCCCACCGGTCCCACCGGGCAGATGAAAACCGTATGCCGGCCGGCGGCGTTGTTGCGGGCAATGCAGTCCGCCATCTTATCCGCCATGGCGCGGAACACTTCTTCCGAGTTGCTCATTTTGACAAGGGGGATCTTGGCATCCTTGCCCAATGTTTCCGGGGAAATATGATAATATGCTTTGTCCATGGGAAATGCAGCTCCTTTCCTGCAGGTCGTTTGTGTATCGCTGTGTATCGGCTTGCCGGCCGGGGGTCAGCGGAACAGGTGCTCCAGCCCCAGGTCGCGGATATGGGCCACGATCTCTTTGGTGCGGGTGCAGCCGAATTTTTCGCGGATGCGGTGGATCTGGCCCTTAACGGTGTCCTGCCCCACAACACGGATCTCGCTGATCTGGCGGGCGTTGAGGCCCTGCAGCAGGTAGCGGATCAGCTCCCGCTCGGTGGGGGTCAGCGATGCCAGCGTGTTGACAAAATAGAGCAGGCTGGTCTCGTTGCGGCGCAGGCGGGAATATTCCCGCAGCATGACCTCCTGGGTATGGGCGGACATGATGGGGGTGCCGGCGTAGGCCATGCGGATGTGGCGGTAGAGCAGCTCGTTATCGCTGCCCTTGACAAAGTAGTCCACCGCGCCGGTGGCCATAGCGGTCAGGATCATGTCGTCGCTGTCGTGGGCAGTCAGGTAGATGATGCGGGCCTGGGGCTTTTGGGGGTGGATGCGGGCGGCCGCGTCGATGCCCGCCTGGATGGATTCCATCTCGATGTCCAGCAGGATCACATCAAAGTCGCCGGCAAGCGCCAGTTCCACCGCCTGCGCGCCGGTGGCAGCCTCGCCCTCCACGGTAAAGTCCGGCTGGCTGTTCAGCTGCTGGCACAGGTCCTCGCGCAGGATGTCGTTATCCTCCGCCACCAGGATGCGGATGCTCATGGTTTGCTCTGCCTCCTTCTGCCCCGTTCCGGCAGCAGCTTGGGCAGCAGGATGTAAAACGCCGTGCCCTTGCCGTAGTCGCTGTCCACCTTCAGGATGCCCATGTGCTTTTTAACGATCGTGCGCACATAGTATAACCCCATGCCCCAGTTGGAATTGGAATTTTTGCTGGAGTAGAACGGTTCAAAGATCTTTTTCATCTCATACTTGCCAATGCCCACGCCGCTGTCCTGCACGCAGATGCCGATCTGGGTGGGTTTTTCGTAACAGGTCAGCCGCAGTGGGGCGTCCCGCCCGGCCGCAAGCGTCGCCTCCCAGCCGTTGATCAGCAGGTTCGCCACCGCGGCCTGCATGTGGGACTCGTCGGCCAGCACCATCAGGCCGGGCGGCAGCTCCGCCTCCACGCGGGCGGCGGGATACTTTTTGTGCAGCACCTGGACCGCCCCCTGCACAATGGGCTCCACCGGGCATTCCCGCATGGAGATGGCATTGGATTTCAGGCTTTTGTACAGTTCCCCCACGTGTTCCAGCAGACCTTCGTTGGTGTCGGACATCTGCTGCAGCAGGGCGCGGGCCCTGGCCAGGTCGGGCTGCTGCGCGTCCAGCTCCTGGGTCAGCCGCCGGCAGAGGACGCGGTTTGCCAGCAGCTGGTTTTTGATGCCGTGCAAAAACACCCCGCCGCTCATGCTGGCGGTATCGTACTTCCGCTGGAGGCGGATGTCATCGGCGGTCTCGCTCCACTCGATGCGGGCCATGCCCACCATCGACAGCGTTCCCGCCAGCAGCGCGGCCATGTTGATGACCACGACCGCCAGATAGGTCCCCGGCGACAGGTAGGGATTTAAGTACCACAGCCCCAGAGAGAACATATAATCGCCCCGGTAAAACAGGTAGACCTGGGCCGGGTCCTGGGGGCAGTAGATGGCGTACAGCGCCGCGATGCTGACAAGCAGCACACACCGCACCGCCACCGAGTTGCGGATGTAGCGGATGCGGGTAAAGCCGGGCTCCCGCACCAGCATCCAGCAGCCGGCCAGCAGATAAAGTACGATCCACGCCAGGGAAAAGCGGACCGCCGCCCGCTGCAGGGCTTCGCTGTCGGCGATCGAAGTGAACACCGTCGGATAATACAGCGCCAGCGAGACAGCGGGCAGCACCGCGGCTGCCCAGCTGTGCCGCCGCAGCCAGTTGAGCCGCGGGTCGCTGGAGGATTCCAGCGCCGTGAGCAGGAACAGCCACGGAAAGGTGAACCTGCCGATGGCCATACCGTAACCCAGCTGCTGCAGCGTCATGATCGCATACTGCAGCGTATGGCGAAACCCCGATGTGACAAACAGCACCGTGCTGAGCGGTTCCACGATGCCGCCCTTTTTGGCGATGTAGGTCAGCATGAACAGCAGGTAAACGCTGAGGCTGGCCGCCAGCGCGCACAGCAGCAGATATTCCTTTTTGCGCCGCACCACCGCAAACACGGCGGATACGGCCAACAGGCAGACGGATACAGCCAGCGGCATGGCCGGCGCCCCCTTTCCGGCTGCGCCGGCATTGGGGACTGCCGGACGCATGTTCCATTAGATAGAATGCTTAATAAATTATATCACACCCTTCGCCGCTGCGGCAGGTGCGGGCGAAATTTTTCACCGGCCGGGCGCCGCAGCCTGTATACGGACAAAACGGGGCACAACGTCCGTTTTGTGCCCCGTTTTGTCCTTTGGGTATTGCTGTGCGGGGCAGCCGCTTACTCGGCAGCCTCCTTCATCAAGTCAAACATGACATAGTCGCTGACGGGGACCTCGCTCTCCACATCGCCGCTGGCGATAAAGCCGTCCTGCTGAGACTTGTACAGCGCCTCGATGGTGCCGTCGTTGATCTCGGCCATCATCTCGTCAGAGGTCAGCCACTCGGCGTCGCCGCGCTGGCTGTAGACCGTGTCAAAGTCCAGGGCGCACTCCTCGGCGATCCACTGGCTGATCTGCTCGGCGTTGGCTTCGTCGGCGCGGTAATCCTTGGCCTTGTACAGGGCGCGGGTGAAGCGGAGCAGGTTGTCGTAATTCTCGTCGGCATAGTCGGCCATGCAGATCCAGCTGGAGACCGAGGCGGAGCTGTCAGAGAAGCTCAGGTTATCGGCCAGCTCGATCACATCGTCGCCCAGTTCTTCCTGGACCGCCAAGGTGCTGGGGCTCCACAGAGCGCAGGCGTCCAGAGAGCCGGAGACCATAGCGTTGACGATGCCGGAGGGTTCCATCTCCATGGCGTTGATGTCATCGATGGTCAGGCCGGCGGAAGCCAGGGTCTTTTGCAGGATGGCCTCGCTGGAGGTGCCGGAGGCATAGCCGACCGTCTTGCCGGCCAGGTCGGCGGCAGTCTCGATGCCGTGGCTCTTCAGGGCCATAACGCGGTCGCCGTTGCCCACATGGGCAAAGCAGAAGATCTTGGCCTGGCCGTTGATGCACAGCTTGTGGGCGCCGGAGCCGATGTAGCCCACGTCGATGGAGCCGTTCTCCATAGCGGCGATGATGGTGGGGCCGTCCTGGAACTGGACCAGGTTGACGTCAATGCCTTCCTCCTCAAAATAGCCCATACGGTCGGCGGTGACCACCTCAACCAGGCTGGAGTAGTTGGGCATATAGGCCACGTTCATGGTGATGGGTTCCGCTTCCGGGGTGGCGTCGGCCGCCTCGCTGGTGGAGCCGGAACCGCTTTCGGCGGGCGCCGAGGAGCTTTCCGACGCGGTGGAGCCGGGATTGCTGCAGGCCGCCAGGCTGAGTGCCAAAGCCGCAGCAGTCAGGGTTGCAAGCAGTTTTTTCATGGGTCGTTTTCCCTCCAATTTGGATATTAGAGTGTGCCTGATAAATCCAAAGTGCCGGGGATTTGCCAGATACACCCTGTTTTTTGCGGGGCCCGTGCGGGCGCCCGTTCGGGCCATTATTTGCGGACTTCCAGGTATTCCTTGTAGACCTCGCCCCAGATGATATTTTTCAGCTCGTTGAAGCGGGGGCTCATTCGGGTCTCCTGGGTGCGGGGATAGGGAATGTCAATGTCGACGATCTTTTTGATGCGGCCGGGGCGTGCACTCATAATAACGCAGCGCTGGCCCAGAATGATGGCCTCCTCCACATCGTGGGTGATGAAAAAACAGGTTTTCTGCTTTTTCTCCCAGGTGTTCAGCAGGTCGGTCTGCAGCTGGGCGCGGGTCTGGGCGTCCAGCGCGCCGAAAGGCTCGTCCATCAAAAGGATCTCCGGCTCGGCGGCATAGGCACGCGCGATGGCGACGCGCTGCTTCATACCGCCGGAAAGCTCTTTGGGGTAATGGTCGGCAAACTTTTCCAGGTCGACCATCTGCAGGTACTTCATAGCCTGCTCCTCCGCTTCCGCGCCCTTGATGCCCCGCATCTCCAGCGCAAAGCAGACGTTTTTCTTGACCGTCAGCCACGGGAACAGCGCGTACTGCTGGAACACCACGCCGCGCTCGCGGCCGACGCCCTCCACCGTTTCGCCATTGACCAGCACCTCGCCGGACGTGGGTTTGAGCAGGCCGGCGATGATGTTGAGCAGGGTGGACTTGCCGCAGCCCGAAGGGCCGACGACGGTGACGAATTCATTTTCGCGAATGTCCAGATCGGCGCCGTTCAGGGCGACCATCTCGCCCTTGCGGGTATTGAACACCATCCTGACGTTGTCGATCTTGACTTTTACGCTTCTCGTTTCTCCTGCCATCCTGTCAGCTTCCTTTCTGCAAAGTCGATCAGCTTCTCAACGATCAGGCCGAGAATGCCGATGAGGATAATGTACAGCAGCATGGGGTCGGTGTCGAAGTTGCTGTTCAAGGTACGGATCCGCATGCCCAGGCCGGCGTTGGCGCCGGTGGACTCGGCCGCGATCAGGGTGGTCAGCGCGGTGGAGGCGCCCAGGCGGACCGCCGTCATGATAAAGGGCAGGCTGGCCGGCGCGATGACCCGGATAAAGATATCTTTATCCTTGGCGCCCAGCACGCGGGCGGCGCGGATCAGCGTATCGTCAATGTTCATTACGCCCTGATAGATGGTGATGCACATGATCAGGAACGTGGCGATGGTGATGGTGATGATCTGGGGCCGGCGGCCGACGCCTGCCGACAGAACGATCAGCGGCACATACGCCAAAGGCGGAATGTTGCGGATGAACATGATCCATGGGCGCAGGATGTTGCGCACCGGCACATACCACGCCATCAGGATAGCCACCGGCAGTGCAATGACAAAGCCCAGCACATAGCCGGCGATCACCGAGATCAAGCTGCTGGCGATATCCGTCAGCAGCACGCCGCGCCCGAACATGACGCCGATCTGCTGAATGGTAACGATAACATTGGGGAAGCTTCTTGCAGTGAGCGGCATCACGGAGAGGATCGTCCAAACGATCAGCGCCACGAGCAACGAGATCAGCAGCCACACCTTGGACGGGATCCGCTCTGCCAGACTGCCCGATTTTTTGTTCACAGAATCACCTTGCCTTCTTTTTGCGCCGCGCGGCCGGACCGGCCAGCGTGACATTTTTCTGCGATACCATGGTTTATGTTCAGTATATCGGAAAAACAAAAATGCTGACAGGGGGAACTTTTATCCCCCCTTATTTTATTGAACCTGCACAAAAACCACCCGCTGTCCGCCGGCAAAATGCCTGACTGCCGTCCCCTTGCTCCGCTTTTGCACCGCACAGGGATGCTTTTTCCCGAAGCACGCTGCATCTGCAACAAAAAACGCGGCGGAACCAATCGGGTTCCACCGCGCTGTGGGGTCTGGCTTACAATACTGTTTATTTTATTTCCTTTATTAACATTTGTCAAGTGTCTATTTTGCCTTTTCTGCGGGAACGCAGCATCCGGCCGGGCGTTTTCCGCCCTGCCCTACCGGCAGAAAAAGGGGCTGAGCCAGGCAGCGTCACCGTTTTTCAGCCAGACCCGCAGCCGGTACTGGCTGCCGGCTTCCAGCGTCAGGGGAAGGCGCCTGTGCAGGGTATAGGCCGCCTGCGGCGCCGCACGGCGCACCCGGAATTTGAAGGCGCAATGCCAGATAAAGTCGTCCCGGTAGTGGGGCGTGGGGCCGAACTTTTCGGTGATGCGCTGTTCGCTCTGGCGGTACTGGGCATAGATGCGGGTCCCCTGCAGGATCTGGCGCACCGGCAGCCGGTATTCCTCGCCGTCCACCGTCAGGCGGAGCACATCGTCAATGCCGCCCTCCACCTCGAACACCAGGCTCTCGCGGCGGACCTGGCTGGGGCCCATCCATTTGCCCGTCTCGGTGCCCCGGTGCGTGGTCAGGCGGAAATCGCAGCTTTGCTCCCGCCGGTCCAGGATCTGCTGGCCAAAGCTGTTCCACAGCTTTTCAATGCTCAAAATGCGGCCGGGCACCTCCAGCCGCCCCTGCCAGACCTTCTCGGCCGCGTCGGGGAAAAGCCGGGTCTCCGGCCCCCAGCCAAACTCTACCTCGAACTTGAAGGCAAAGCGTTCCGGCAGCGGCTGACGTTCCCAGCTGCCGGAATGGACCAGCATTGTCTCCAGGATGTTATCTTTCAGCACTTCCACCCGGTCCACCGCGTTGGCCGCCGTCAGGTCCAGCGCCAGCTCGGCGGGGCCCGGTGCGACCTCGGCCCCGATGGGCGCGCCGTTCACGGTGCAGTCGATCGTCATGCGGCTGCGGCTGACGCCGTAAACCCGCCGGGCTTTCAGGCCCGCCCAGATATCCTGCCGGCTGCGGCTCTCTGCCAGCACGCACATCATGCCGTGGTCGCACTCGCCGGGGACGGCATGGTTGTCGCCGGAAGCGATGCATCCCACTTCGATGCCGCGGTCCAGCCCGGCCTCGTAACAGGTCACGCTGGTGCGGGGCCCCATATGCTCGTGCCGGTCCATGGGCAGCGGCCCGTCGTCGTTCTCGCTGCTGCCGTGGCTGGAGTAGATCTCGGCAAAGGGGGAAAATTCCGGGTCGTGGGTGGCCCAGTTTTTGCCGCGGCTGCCCGGCTGGTAGGCCACATGATGCGGGATGCCGATGGCGCCGGCCGGCTTTAAGGCATCCCGCAGTTCGCCATAGGTCATGGGATGGAGCATCTCGCCCTGTGTGGTGGGGAAAAACACATTGTGGTCGCCGTCGCTTCCGTTGCCCTGCCACTCGTAGCCGGGGAACAGCGGCCAGCCCTCCGCCGCGGCGCGGCGCGCCAGCGCCAGCACCGCCTGCCAATCGGCCTGCAGCTGGTCGGCGGGGATCAGGTCCTCCAGCTCGCCGCCGGACGGGGTGCGCCGGATGGCAAAGGGATAATAGGCAACGGGCCAGAAGTCCATCACCTGTTTGGCATGCTGATACCACTGCTCCAGCTGTCCGATCTGGTGGTGGTGCGGGTTGGAATGCATATCGGCCCAAAGATGTTCATACTGCATGGTGTCACCTCGTTTGCTGATCTTTTGACGGCGCAGTGCCGCGGGTGGGGATCTTGGGTTAAATGTATCATATTTGTTTGTATTTGTAAATACATTTAACTCCTCTGTTCTTCCATCTTTTTCATTTGCCGTCCCCTTCCTTTACGAATCCCCGCCTTTGTGCTACAATATCCAGATATCGGGGGCTTTCCCCGGCGGGCCAAGGGCCCGGCCGAACATTTACGCAGAAAAGCTGCGAGGAGCCTTTCCATGCAAAAACAGAAAAAATCGATTTTTACCCGCACGTTTGCGGTACAGGCCGTTTTGCCCTGCCTGCTGGCAGTGGCGGCGGCCTTTGTCGCGTGGTTCCAGCTGGAGCTGTCCGACGCCGTGACCGCCGGCTACCTGCTGGGGCAGCTGCCGGTGTACGCGCTGCTCAACGCGCTGACGGCTTTCTGCCTGACGCTGGCGGTCTATCTGTTTGCCGGGCGCTGGTTTGTCAGCACCGGCGTGTCCGGCGCGGTGTGGACGATCCTGGCCATCGTCAACTACTACACCCGCGACCTGCACGGCTCGGCGGTCATGCCCCAGGACGTGCTGAACCTGGGCACCGCCGCTGAGGTCATGGGCAGCTACACGCTGCATGTGGACGCCAAGGTGGCCGGCATTGCGCTGCTGTACCTGCCGGTGCTGGCGCTGGCCTTTGTGCAGGCGCGGCTGGAGCGCGGCCGCCGGGGCGTGCGGGCCTCCTGGCCGGCCAGGCTCCGCCGGGCCGCGTGCAGCCTGGCGGGGGCGTTCGCCATCTTGTATCTGGGCTATTTCAGCCCCTGGCCGGTGATGCCCGTGGGGGACTACGGCTGGAACTGGCAGCCTACCTATTATACCTACGGATTCCTGGCCGGCACGGTGCGGGCGACCTCGCTGCTGGCGGACCCGGTCATCCGGCCGGCGGACGCCACGGAGGAAACGGCCGCCGATGCGCTGGCCCTGGCGGCGGAGTATGAGCCTGCCGCCGCCGAGGCCGACCCGCAGGACTACCCTGACATCGTGATGATCTTGTCCGAGAGCTTTTACGATATCAGCCTTGTCACCGACCCGCAGGCCGATACCGACTACCTGGCCAACCTGCACGGGCTGGAAAACAGCATCCAGGGGCATGTGGTCTCGCCCCACATCGGCGGCGGCACCAACCACAGCGAGTACGAGATGCTGACCTCCAACTCGCTGATGCTGGCCCCCGCCGTGACGCCCTACAACTGGCTGGACCTGGACGGTGCCGAGAGCATTGTCAGCTACCTGAAGGACCTGGGCTACGCCACGCTGGCCGCCCACCCCTACACCGGCAGCAACTACAACCGGGACACCGCCTGGGTCCGGCTGGGCTTTGACGAGACCCATTTTGCCGACAGCTTCCCCACCCGGGAATCCTACGGCGACCGCCCCTACCAGACCGACTCGGCCACCTACCGGGACCTGGAGGCGCTGTACGAGGCCATGCCGGAGGATCAGCCCCGGTTCGCCTTTCTGGTGTCCATCCAGACCCACGGCGACTACGACATGAACGCCCCGGAGCTGGACCTGGTCCACGCGGCAGCCGACTACGGCCGCTACGACGCCGAGGTGGACGAGTATCTGTCCTGCATTGCGCTGAGCGACCAGGCCATCGGCGAGCTGTGCGATTATTTCACCCAGGTCTACGAGGAGACCGGCCGCCGGGTCATCGTCTGCCTGGCGGGCGACCACGCGCCCAGCTTCATCGACCACATCGCCGACCACGACGGCATCTCGGACAATGACCTGTGGATGCTGGAGCGCAGCACGCCCTACTTTATCTGGGCCAACTACCCGCTGGAGAACGCCGGACAGGCAAGCGAGGCCGACCCCTGCAGCCGCATGGATCTGTGCGACCTGGCCCCCACCCTGGCCGAGCAGGCGGGGCTGCCGCTGTCGGACTACTACCGCTATATCCTGAACATGAAACAGGAGATTCTGGTGCAGACCGGCGGCTGCGACTACATGGACGAGACCGGCGCCCTGCGCGCCTACGGCAGCGACCCGGCGGACGACGCGCTGCTGCGGGGCTATTTTGCGCTGGAGTACGGGCGGATCGCCAACCTGAAATAAAGAGGCAAACCGCCTGCGGCCGGCCCGCAGGCAGAACAGGCACAAATGACCGGAGACCAAAGAGATCGGGAGGCGCAAAATTATGCATCGGCCAAACCTTGGCCTTGTGTTGGAGGGCGGCGCCATGCGCGGGCTGTACACCGCGGGCGTGCTGGATGTTTTTCTTGAACAGGGCATCGCGGTGGACGGCGTCATCGGCGTGTCGGCCGGAACCGTGCACGGGGTGTCCTATGTGTCGGGGCAGCACGGGCGCAGCATCCGCTATTACGAGAAATACCGCAGCGACAAGCGGTTTATGGGGCTGTATCCCCTGCTGACCACCGGCGACATCGTGGACAAGACCTTCTGCTACGAGGACATCCCCTGGCGCCTGGACCCCTTTGACAACGACGCTTTTGTCAAGGCGGGCACCCCCTTTTATGTCACCTGCACCAACGTGGAGACCGGCAAGGCGGAGTACATCCGCTGCACCGACTTTAAGGGCACCGACGCGATGGAGTATCTGCGTGCCGGCGCGTCGATGCCGCTGGTCTCCCGCATTGTGGAGGTGGGGGGCAAAAAGCTGCTGGACGGCGGCGTGGCCGACCCCATCCCGCTGGCCGCTTTCCGCCGGATGGGCTACGAGCGCAACATCGTGGTGCTGACCCGCCCGGCCGGCTACCGAAAAAAGCCGGCCAGCCCGCTGCCCTTTCAGGCGGTATACCACAGCTACCCCGCTTTTGTGCAGGCCATGGCCGACCGCCATGCGGTCTACAGCCGGGAGGTGGCCGCCGCCGAGTGCGGCGCGGCCGACGGCAGCGTGCTGCTGCTGCGCCCCAGCACGGATCTGAACATCAGCCGCACCGAGCGCAGCGTCCAAAAGCTGCGCCAGCTGTACGAGCTGGGCCGCAGCGACACGCTGGCCCGCCTGGGCGAGCTGAAACACTTCTGCCAGAAGTGACCGTCCCCCCTACCCTTGCGCTTTTGCCGCGCATATGGTACAATATCCCGCGGACGAACGGCCCAGCGGCCTGCCGGCTGCGGTTCGTTGCCCGCAGCGATACCTCCCCGGCGGCCGGGTCCCCGGCGCCGGATCTGACGGGCAGGCGGGGCCTTTTGTTGGCGGCGCGGTTTTTCCGCGGCCGCTTTGCACCCGGTTTTGGGGGATATGGGCGCGGCGCAGGGGTCCTGCACCGCGCCTGTTGCGTTTTACTCGCAAAACCTGCCAAAAAAGGCGGGTGCTGTTTTATACATCCTGTCAAAAAACGCCGCCCGCCCTGCCTGCTTCTGGCGCAGGGGCGGGCGGCGTGCTATCATAGAGACAGCATACCGCAGGCGTGCGCCCCCTGTGCGCCCGCCCGCCGCGGCGGAAAATGCCGCGCATAACGAGAGGAAGAGATGCTGCCATGGAATTTCTGCTGACCCGCCGGGTCAAGGTCAGCGCCCAGTGGTCCAGCGAACCGCTGCGCCGCGCCCTGGCCCGCTTTGACCGCGACCTGGAAATGACGCTGAACGCCGGCGACCTGGTCCCTGCCGGGCGCATCGCGCTGGTGCTGGCGCGCCAGCTGCCGCCGGAACAGTTTATCATCGACCTGCAAAGCGCCGACTCGATGGTCATCCGCGCCGCCGACGACCTGGCCGCGGTGTATGCGCTGCTGCACATCAGCCGCACCGCGCTGGGCATCCTGCCGCTGTGGTTCTGGAACGACCAGCGGTTTGAAAAGCGGGAGCTGGCCGCCATTTCCACCGAACATTACACGGCCAGGCCCGCCTCGGTGGGGCTGCGGGGCTGGAGCTTTGCGGGCGGCCAGCTGCTGGAAGGCTGGAACGCCGGCGCACAAGACCTGAACTGGGAGATGGCCCTGGAGGCGCTGCTGCGCCTGGGCGGCAACTTTGCCGCGCTGCCCGCCGGCCCCGCCGCCGATTTGGCCGGGGCCATGGGCCTGTGGCGGCTGCCCCCCGCCGGCCTGCCGCTGGAGGCCGTACCCTTTGACAGCCGCTGGCCCGGCCGGCCGCCCCTGTATGCCGACAGTGCCGACGCCTACAAAACGCTGTGGGCTGCCGCGGTGGAGCAGCACAAACACCAAAAGCTGATCTGGCGCATCGGCCTGCCGGAACAGGGCGGGGCCATCCTGCCCGACCTGGCCGCCGCGCCGCTGCCCCGCCAGGGGGAGCAGGTCAGCCGGGTGCTGCGCGCCCAGCTGGACGAGGTGCGCGCCGTGCTGCCTGCCGCCCCCGTCTGCGTCGAGATGGACAGCCGGCTGGCCCCCCTGGCCCAGGCCGGCGTGCTGGACCTGCCCGACGACGTCATCCGCCTGTGGCCGGACAACGGCTACGGCAAGTTTGCAGCACCCCGGCAGGGCCAGGCAGACCCCCGCACGCCGCGGCTGCCCCGGCCGGGCAGTGCCGGGCGGCAGGGGGTGTATTTCCATGCGGCGGTCAGCGACGGGCTGGCCGGCAACTGCCTGACCATGCGCCCCGCCCCCATGGAGCAGGCCGCGCAGGAACTGTGCGACGCCTTTGAGCAGGGCGCGCGGGCCATGTGGCTGGTGTGCGCCGGCAGCGTAAAGCCCCATGTCTACCCGCTGGACGTGCTGGCCGCCCTGTGGCGGGACGTGGACACCGACGTGGACGCCCACCGCGCCGCCTACCTGAACGCCTACTACCGCGCGCCGGACGGCTGGGCGCTGCAGCCCCGCCAGCTGGACGACCTGGGCACCTGCCTGAAAGCCTGGTCCCAGAACACCGCGGCCTTTGGCCCCTGGCCCGACCAGCGCGCCGGTGAGCAGCTGATGGTCTGCGCCTGCCGCGCGGCGGCCACCGCCTGGCTGGCCGGGCGGACGCGGAGCTCGGTGCCGGGGCTGCGCTGGGCCGCCGGCGACCGCCCCTTTGCCGAGCAGCTGGCCTGGCTGCGGGGCGTCTGCGCCGACGCGCTGCCGGGGTTCGAGACGCTGCAGGCCGGCTGCGAGTACGCCGCCCGCCCCACCACCCGCCTGTGGAAGGACACGCTGCTGGCCCAGACGCGGCTGTACCGCCTGTGCCTGCAGGGCACCGTGGAGCTGTGCGACGCCTGGCCGGACTGGACGGCCGGGGAATACCGCCGCTGCTTTGTGCGGCTGGGCCGGGCCGCCGCCGCCTTTGAGGACGCCCGCCGGGTGCTGGGCGGCTGCGCCCACGGCCGCTGGGCAAACTTTTACCGCCAGGAGGAGACTGCCACCGACCTGGGCCGCACCGTCTGGGTGCTGCGCGCGCTGATGGCCCTGCCCCGCGCCGCCGGCGACGGCCCCGACTACACCGGCTGGCAGCGGCAGGCCCTGGGCGGCAGGGCCCCCGCCGCCGCCCTGCTGGACGAGCCGCTGTGGGCCGTTTTGGAGCAGGCGGCCAAACAGCCGGACAGGACCGGCGGCCAAACTTCCTGAAGGATTCAGCGGGCATTGGCCCTGCGGCGGATCGGCCGCGGGGCCAATGCCCGCTGTTTTTGCGGCTGCGGCGATGCCGCCCTGATACAAAAATGACAACCCCCTGCGCTATACTGGACACGGTTTCGATCCCATCCTGACGCAGAAAGGAAGTCCCTGCCATGAAAACTCCCCGGACCATCGCCGCGGCCCTGCTGGCCGCTTTGACCCTGGCCGCCTGCGCGCCCGCCTCCGGCACGCAGACCTCCGCCCCCGCCGCCGCCCCTGCCGCCGGGCAGGACCCAGCCCCGGACACTGCCGCCGGGGCCGGCCTGCGCATTTTGACCGCGGGCAATGCCGACGGTATGTACGCTGCCGTGACCGTGTCGGAGCCGGGCAGCCGCATCTTCCCGACGCTGCTCAGCTGGATCGACTATGCCAGCGCCCGGCAGGTCATCCTGTGCAGCCGCCCCAACTGTGATCACTCCGACGACAGCTGCCCGGCCCGGCTGCCGGCGGGCGCCGGCGAGGCAGGCTGCTACGCGCTGGACGACGGTCTGCTTTTGAAGTATTCGGTCACGGACCCGGATACCTACGAGCTGACCGGGCAGTACCTGTATCTCTGCGCGGCGGACGGCAGCGACCCCCGCCTGCTGGCGCAGACCGCCGCCAACTGGGATTTCCTGACCGACGGCGACGCCGTATATTACAGCTGCCAGCAGGTCGAAGGCCAGGACGCGGACGCCCTGGCACAGAGCGTCTGGTACCGGCAGCCGCTTTCCGGCGGGCAGGCGGAGGAGCTTTTCCGCTGCGACATCGGCGACATGCTGGTGTGCTGCGCCGGGCGGGAGCTGGTGCAGGTCAACTGGTTTGACAATGCGCTGTATGCCGTCAACGCGGATACCGGCGTGCGGCGCACCCTGCCCATGACCCCCGCCGGCGAGGACGGGCAGTCCTCCGCGTTCGCGGCGCTGGACGGCCGCCTGTACCAGCTTTTGCCCGGCGATACGGATACCCTCCGCTGGCTGGACATCGCCTCCGGCCAGGCCGGGACGCTGGCGCTGCAATGGCCGGACGGCGCGGCGGCCGGGGAGCCGGGCCCCTTCTCGGCGGCGGGGGGAAAGCTGCTGCTGGAACTGGGCGACGGCGCCGGCAATTACCGCCGCGTGGCGGTGGACCCCGCCGACGGCAGCGTGACGGAGGTGCCGCTGCAGTTTATGGACGGCAGCTATCTCCAGCCTGTGCGCATCCTGGCCGAGGGCGGCAGCCAGCTGTACGTCCAGTATGAGACCCGGTTCGAGAGCGTCACGCTGCCCGGCAAAAGCGGCGAGCCGGTCCCCGGCGAGACCGCCGTGCCCCGCACCGCCCTGATCTCGTACACGGATTTCTTTGCCGGCGTGCCCAACTACCGCGACGTGGAAACCCTGCCCGCGGTGCAGTGACCAGGAGGTGTCCCTGCCATGTACCCTGTGCTGATCGTGGAGGATGAAAAGCCCATTGCCGACCTGATCGACCTGACGCTGCGGCGGATGCAATACCAGTGCGTCAAGGTCTACAGCGGCGAGGACGCCGCCGGGCTGATCGTCAACCGGCGGTTTGACCTGATCCTGCTGGACGTGATGCTGCCCGGCATCGACGGCTTTGCGCTGATGGATTACATCGCCCCCACCGGAACGCCGGTGATCTTTCTCACCGCGCGGGACAGCGTGGCCGACCGGGTGCGGGGGCTGCGCATGGGCGCCTGCGACTATATCGTCAAGCCCTTTGCGCCGGAGGAGCTGCTGGCGCGGGTGGACGGCCTGATGCGCCGCACCGGCCGCCGCAGCGCGCGGCTGCGGCTGTGGCAGGTGGAGATCGACCCGGACGCCCGCCAGGTGCTGCGGGACGGCCGCCCGGTGGAGCTGACCCCGCGGGAGTTTGACCTGCTGATGGTGCTGATGCAGAGCCGGGGCGTGGCCCTTTACCGCAATGTGCTGATGGAGCGGGTCTGGGGCCTGGACAGCGACGCCGGCCCCCGCACGCTGGACCTGTACATCTCCCGCCTGCGCAAAAAGCTGGGCTGGGCCGACAAGATCCGCACCGTGTCCGGCGTGGGCTACCGGCTGGAAGCCCGGCCCTGACCTGCCGTTTCCCTGCTTTTTTTGGGAGGTGCCCCATGACCTTTGCGCGCAAGCTGACGCTGGCAATGGCGCTGCTGCTCAGCCTGACTTTGTCGGCCGGCGGGGCGTGGACCATCGGGCGGAACTTTTCCGCCGCGCTGGACACCGCCGCCGCGGATGCCGCCGCCCGCCACCTGCGGGAGCGGTATGCCGTCGAGGAGCTGCTGGCCGGCACCGGCGGGCAGCCAGGCGACATTGCCCGCGCGGTGTTCGGCTATGCCCGCAGCCTGCGGGCGGCCGGCGGCAGCGGCTACTGTTTTGCGGTGCTGGACGGCAGCGGCACCGTGCTTTGGTCCGACCTGCCCCGCGCCGTGTCCTTTGCCAGCCAGTGGCAGGCGGTGCAGGCCGGGGCCGGGGCCATGCTTTACTGCGGCAGCGCCGACGACGCCTGGCTGGTGCTGGCCTCGCCCTTGCAGGGGCAGAACACGGCGCTGTACCTGGTGGGCGGCTATGACGTCACCGCCCAGTTTGCCGAGCATGGCCGCCAGCTGCGGCAGTACCTGGCGGTGGAGTGCGCGGCGCTGGCATTGGCGGTGGGGGCGGCGGCGCTGCTGGCCTGGGGGCTGACCCGGCCGCTGCGCCGGCTGGAGGCCGCCAGCCGGGACCTGGCCGCCGGGGACTACGCCCGCCGGGTCCCGCCCGGCGGCGGGACCGAGTTTGCCCGCCTGGCCGACGGCTTCAACACCATGGCCGGCGCGGTGCAGGCCAACATGGACGCCCTGCGCCGCCAGGACGAAAGCCGCGCCCGCTTTGTGGCGGCCTTTACCCACGAGCTGAAAACCCCCATGACGGCCATCCTGGGCTATGCCGACCTGCTGCGCAGCGGCGAACAGCCCGCCGATGTGCGCCAGCTGGCCGCCGACTACATCTACCACGAATCCGCCCGGCTGGAGACCCTCAGCCGGGAGCTGCTGACCCTGCTGGGGCTGGAACAGGGCCCGCCCCCGGCCCAAAAGCCGGAGCCGGTGTCCGGCATTTTTGCCGACGCGCTGCGCAGCCTGCCCGCCCCCGCGCCGGTGCAGGTGGTGCAAAGCTGCCCGCCCGGCGCGGCGGTGTGCGCCAACCGGGCGCTTTTGGCCGACCTGGTGCGCAACCTGCTGCTGAACGCCGCCGCTGCAAACCCGGCGGACGGCTGCGTCCGGCTGACCTGCGCCGCCCGGGGGGACCTGTGGCGCATCACGGTGGCCGACAGGGGGCGGGGCATCCCGCCCGGGGACCTGCCCCATGTGACCGAGCCCTTTTATATGGCCGACAAAAGCCGCACCCGCGCCCGCGGCGGCAGCGGCATGGGCTTGAGCCTGTGCGCCGCCATCGCCGCGGCCCACGGCACGGCGCTGCACATTGAAAGCGAGCCGGGCCGGGGCACCGCCGTCTGGCTGGAGCTGCCCGCCGCCGGGCTGCCGGCCGCCCTGCCGGCCGAAAAGGAGGACCCGCCATGCCGCAGCTGACCCGCCTGGCCGCCTTTGCCAAAAAGAATGCCGGCCGCCTGGCCACCGGGGCGGTCGTATGCCTGTGCGCCGCCGCGCTGCTTTTGCCCGGTGTTTTGGGGGCCGCCCGCCAGGCGCAGCTGCTGGGGCAGGTGCAGCCCCGCCCCGCCGTGGCGGGGGTGCCCTCGGAGCAGGCGCGCAGCATCCCGCTGCTGTATGACCTGTACCGCCGGCAGGCCGGGGACCCGCTGCCGCAGGCGGACACCGCCGCCGAAGCCGGCGAGGCAGCCGCGGTGGCGGCGGACCTGGCCGGCCGGCTGCGCGCCCTGGCCGGCGCCGGCCTGCTGACCGACGCCCAGCGGGACGCCGTTCTGCGCCTGCTGGCGGAGCTGCCCGGCCGGCCGGATGCGAACATCCTGTACGGCGGGGACGGCAGCTTTGCCGCTGCCGCCTGCTTTGGCCCGGACGGCGGCGTCAGCATGACCTGGCACCGGGACACCGGCGGCGTGGTGGAGCTCTCCTTTTGGGGCGGCGCCCTGCCGCAGCAGGCCGACCCCGCCGCAATGCTGGCCGCCTGGCGCGCCGCCCTGGGCCTGGACGTGCTGGCGGACTGGGCCGAGCCGGCGCTGAACGACGGCGCGGCCTGCCGGTCGGACAGCGCCCAGCTGTATCTTTACTGCGTGGAGTCCGTCGATTCGCTGCGGATGGAGATGGTGGTGCTGACCGCTGACGCCGTGCTGCCCGGCAGCGCCGATACCGCCCCGACACAAAAATGACAACCCGGCGTGGTATGGTAAGGGCATCCAAAGAGCCGCCTGCGCCCTGCCGGCGGCCCCAAAAAAAGAGGTGTGCCTGATGAAACGACCCGAATACGCCCGCCCCATCCCCCGCCGGGCGGCCGCCCTGGCAGCGGCGCTGGCGCTGGCTTTGTGCGCCTGCGCGCCGGGGCAAACGTCGGCGCCGGGCAGCAGCCCCGCTGCCGGCGCCGAAAGCCCCGCCGCGGCAGACCCTGCGGCGGGAGAGCTGCAGCTGCTTTCCCCGGGGAATGAACAGGGCCGCTACGCGATCGGCTATGCCGGCAGCGGCCCCCAGCCTCACAGCCTGCTGTGCTGGGTGGACTATGCCGCCGCGGCCGCCGCGATTTTGTGCAGCCAGCCCAACTGCACCCATGACAGCGACGCCTGCACCGCATGGCTGGGGCAAAGCGCCGCCGCACTGGCCTATTCGCTGCCCGACGGCCGGCTGCTGCTCCACCGCCCGGAACCGGGAAGCACGGTTTCCGCCCTGCTGCTTGCCAATGCCGACGGCAGCGACCCGGCCGAGCTGTTTTGCACGGCGGACGTCATCCGGGCGGATATGGCCGACAGCCAGTGGCTGTACATCGAGCGGTATGCGGCGGAGGACGACGCCGCGCAGAATGCCCTTTACCGCCTGCCGCTGGACGGCGGCGAGCCGGAATGGCTGATGGACCTGGAGATGGGCCAGAACACCAGCGCCGGCGTCATCGGCTGCCTGGGGCGGGAATTGATCTACTATTCGTTTGACTGGGGCGACGACACCGCGCCCCCGGAGGCAATGAACTGGACCGCGGAAGAGTGGGAAGCCTGGGACGCAAGCCAGACCGGCACCCACAAGGTGGAAGCCATCAACGTGGACACCGGCGCCCGGCGGCAGCTTGCGGCCTGGACTTCCCACGGGGGCAGCGCCGGTTATGCCTGCGCCGTATTTGACGGTATGCTGTACCGCACGCCGGACAACGCCCAGGGCGACCTGCTTGTTACCGACATTGCCTCCGGCAGCGAGCGGACGGTAAAGATCCAGTGGCCGTTTGCCCTGGAACAAGCCCGTTGGACCGAACTCCCGGCCATGGCGGGCGGGAAGCTGCTGGTGGATGTGTGGGGCCCGGACAGCAACGAGTACCGCATCGCCGTGGACCCCGCCACCGGCGATGCGGCCGAGCTGACGCTGAAAATGCTGTCCAACGGACACCTGATCGGGATCCAGGTCCTGGGAGACAGCGGCGCCGACCTGCTGGTATGCTTTGAGATCCGCATGATGGATATTACCGACTACAGCCCGGACGGCACCCTGACCCCCGCCACCAGGGGTGTTTCGCAGTATGCGCTGATCTCCACGGAGGATTTTCTGGCCAGCCGCCCCGGCTACCGCACCTTGCAGACCGACCATCCGCTTACAATGTGAAAGAAGGCCCTGCCATGGCACCGGCCACGGCAAAACGGCCGCCCCGCCGGGCGGCGGAGTATGCCATCCTGTCCGGGCAGCCTGCCTGTCAGGACATCGCCCTGGCCGAGGATATCCTTCTGGACCTGCCGTGACAAAAATGCGGCCGGCGCCCGCGGAGGGGGCTTTCTCCCTTTCCGCGGGCGCCGGCCTGCCGTACTGCAAGCTGCCCTTGTTCTTTTTCTCGCAAATCGGATGCCGGCGCGCCGGCCGGTCACCGCCGCACGTACTCCAGCCGGTAATGGGGCGAGTTGTACACCTGCACGGTAAAGTCCAGGATGCGGCCGTCGTCCAGATAGGTGGTATTCTCGTCCCGCAAAAGCGGCGTGCCGGCCGGGATGCCAAAGGCTTTGGCGGTGGCCTCGTCGGCCAGGATGGGCGTGACGGTGTGCCGGCTGTACGCCACCTGGCGGCCCAGCTCCTGCTGAAAATAGCGGTACTTGCCGCTTTGCAGGGCCTGGAGCGAAATGCCGGGGTACTCCTGCGCGGACATGCGGCTGGTCTCCAGCATAAACAGCACCTCGTCGGCGTACTGGCTGCGGCGGAAAAAGTAAACGGGCGCCCCCGGTTCGACGCCCAGGCGGCGGGCGGTGTCCCCGTCGGCAGGTTCCAGGCGGAACTCGGTCACCTCGGTGCGCGGGGTCAGCCCCTGGGCGCGCATCTCGTCGGCAAAGCTGACCACCCCCGGCAGCTTGCCCGCCTGGGGCAGCCGCGACACAAAGGTGCCCGCCCCCGGCGTGCGCACCAGAAGCCCCTGGGCCACCAGCCCTTCCAGCGCCTTGCGCATCGTCACGCGGGAGACGCCGTACTGTTTTGCCAGCTCCTGTTCCGGCGGGATGCAGCTGCCCTTTTTGTAGCGGCCGTCCGCGATCTGCGCCAGCAGGTCAGCCTCGATCTGTTTGTAGCGTGGGAGCGGTCTGGACATGGCTGCGCCTCCTTTGGGCGGGAAATGTATCTACATTTGTAGTATACTACCGCGCCCCCGCCAAGGCAAGGGCCCGCCGGGGTGCCGATTGCCAAAACGCCCCGCATGCGGTACAATAAAGGCACACCGCAGCGGCCGGCGGGACCGCCGGGCCTGCGCTGCGGCCGGGGCAGGTTTGCCTGCCAAAACCATGTTCTTGACAGGGAGGGTTTACCTATGTCCAAAGCTGTTGTGTTTTTTGCGCCGGGCCTGGAGGAGTGCGAGGGCCTGCTGGTGGTGGATATCCTGCGCCGCGCCGGCGTTGAGGTGACCATCGCGGCGGTGGGCGGCAGCAAAACGGTGGTGTCGTCCCACAAGGTGCAGATCGTGGCCGACGCCATGGCCGGCGAGATCGACCCCGCCGGTTACGACGCCTGCATCCTGCCCGGCGGCATTCCGGGCGTGAACAACCTGGCCGCCGACGCCGATGTGCGCCGGGTGACCGTCGCCTGCGCCGAGGCCGGCAAGATCGTGGCGGCCATCTGCGCCGGGCCCACGGTGCTGGCGGGCTTTGGCCTGCTGGGCGGCAGGCAGGCCACCGTCTACCCCGGCATGGACGACAAGATGGACGGCGCGGTGTGCACCGGCAGCGAGGTGACGGTGGACGGCAAGATCACCACCGGCCGCGCGCTGGGCGCCGCCATCCCCTTTGCGCTGGAGCTGGCCGCCCAGCTGGCCGGCCGGGAAGCCAGCGACCGGGTGCGCCAGGCCATTGTTTACCCCTACTGACCGTTCGCGGCGGACAGAAAAATCCCGCCGCCGCTTTTGACCGGCCGGATACGCCGCCAAAACCGCAAAGCCCCCGCCCTGCGGTCCTGCACCTTTTGCAGGGCCGCGGAGCGGGGGCTGTTTTGCTTCCGTCATGGTTTCCGGGGATGTTTCAGCTCCAGCCAGGCCAGGTCGCCGCGCTCCAGGCCGTGGATCAGCACCTCGGCGGTGGCGATGTTGGTGGCAACGGGGATGGTGTGCACGTCGCACACGCGCAGAAGCGATACGTCGTTGGGCTCGCCGGGCTTGGCGTTGACGGGATCGCGGAAAAACAGCAGCATATCCACCTCGCCGTAGGCGATCATGGAAGCCAGCTGCTCGGCGCCGCCGCGGCTGCCGGGGTACAGGCAGCGCACATCCAGGCCGCAGGCGTCGTGCACCACCTTGCCGGTGACGCCGGTGGCGACCAGCTCGTTTTGCGACAGGATGCGGACGTAGGCGGTGCAGAACTGCGCCATCAGCTCCTTGCGGGAATCATGTGCGATCAGGGCGATCCTCATTGCCGGTATGCTCACTTTCCCCCGGCGCAGGTCGGCCGGGTCCTGATTCGTACAGGGCGCCATGCGGTCCCTGTGCGGTAAAGATACCACTATAATAAAACAACGGACGCCAAAATGCAAGCCGCGGGGGCCGGGCGCGGCGGCGGGCTGGCCGGGGGCAAAAAGGCGGGGGAGTTTTCCACAAACTTGTGGAAAACTCCCCCGCCCTGTTTTATGGGCTGCGGGCAGCCGGGTCAGAACCGGTCGACGGCAAACACCGCCGCACCGGCGGCGCGGGCGGCGGCCAGGCCGGGGGCCGAGTCCTCAAAGATCATGGTATGGGCGGCGTCGATGCCGAAATGGGCCATGGCGGCCAGGTAGCCTTCCGGGTCAGGCTTGTTGTTGGTCACGTCCTCGGAGGTCAGGATCAGCTCGAACCAGTCCCGGCAGTGGAAATGGTCCAGGATCTCGGTGGCGTTGCGGCGGCTGCCGGTGGTCACCAGCGCCAGGTGCGCGGTGGGGCGCATGGCTGCAAGCAGCGCAAACAGCGCGGTGTTCGGCCGCGCCGCGCCCAGGCAGGCGGCGTACAGCGCCTTTTTGCGGTCGTGGACCTGCTCCACCAGTTCCGGCGGCGGGTCGCCGCCCAGCAGCGGGCGCAAAAACGATTTGTAATATCCGCCGTTGCAATACTGTGCGTAATATTCGTCGGTGACGGTGGCGCCGACTTCCTCCAGCGCCGCGCGGTAGCTGGCCGCGTTGACCGCCACCGTGTCGAACAGCGTGCCGTCCAGGTCGACGAGGATCAGGGTGTGTTTTTCGTTGGGCATGGCAGGGTCCTTTCGGGGGAAATCAGGGAAAACTTGGAATTTTGGTGCGGCCTTTGGCCGCGGACCGGATTTTTTGGGGCAGCGTTGGCGGCGCGGCGGTGACCCGCGGGGGTATTGGCAGGGTCTATGCGGCAATGCACCCCTCAGTCACCTTCGGTGCCAGCTCCCCTTACAGGGGAGCCTTTTGTGCGGCAGGTGGTTGCAATGCCTCCCCTGCAAGGGGAGGTGGCATTGCGCAAGCGATGACGGAAGGGTGCATTGCCGCCCTGGCCTGCAAATATCCCGCCGGGCTGCCGCGCCCTTGCGCAGCGGCCGGGGATTTGATCGGCCCGGAGGCGGCAGCGGGTCCCGCAGGCGGGGTGCCGAACAACGCGCCCCGCAGCCAGGGGGACCCGGCGGGACCGCCAAAGAGCGGCGCATTCACTTCCTGCCCACAAACAGCAGATGGTTGCTGTGGCCAAAAAGTTCCGGTTTCTCGCAGGTGTAAAAGTGGTAGCGCAGATACTGGCGGTAGCTTTCCTCGTCCAGCGCGTCGATGGTGGGGGCCAGCAGCTCGGCCATGCCGTCGGCGGCCACCTGGTGCAGCAGCTGCACGCCGCCGCTTTCCAGCAGGGCGCGGGCCTTGTCCGGGGTGGTGAACACAAAGGGGAAGTCCTCCAGCCGGAAACTCTCGTGGTCGTAATCGCCCGAACGCAGGTAAGCCGGGTCGCGGACCAGTTCGGTCAGGATCACCATGTCATTGCCCAAAAAGGCAAACAGCAGCATGCCGCCCGGCTTGCAGACGCGCAGCGCCTCGGCCACACAGCGCGCCCGGTCGGCGGGCTGCCGCAGATGGTAAAGCGGCCCCAGGACCAGCACCAGGTCAAAGCTGCCGTCCGCAAAGGCGGACAGGTCCAGCGCGTTACCCTGGTGCAGCGCAATGTCCAGCCCCGGCCGTAGCTTGCGGCGGAACACCTCCAGATTGGCTTCCGCCAGCTCCACCGCCGTGACGGCGTACCCCTGCCCGGCCAGCGCCAGGCTGTATGCGCCGGTGCCCGCGCCGACGTCCAAAATGCGGCAGCCGGGCGTCAAATATTTTTCGATATAGCGCATGGTCGTCAAAAACTCGACGCGGGCCGAGGGGGAGCAGCTCAGGCGGCTGTCCTCGTCAAACATTTGGTAAAGCCGTTCCACCCGCTCGGTGTCGGTGCGGGCGGCCAGCAGGGCCTCGATGTCCATGGTTGCTCCTTTCGTGCGGCATTGCACAGGCGGCGGCAAACGGAGACCTCACCCCTCCGGGTACCAGCGGTCAATGTCGTTGGCCACCATCAACAGGCCGGCAAAGAACATCGGCGCGCGCTTGCGGTCGCGGTTGATCTTGTAGGGCATCAGCCGCAGCCAGTGGATCAGCTCGTGCAAAAAGATGCTTTCCACCTGCCGGGGGCTGAACCTCTCGTTCAGGTAGTCCCGCACCTCGGCAAACAGCGCGTCGTAGGCCGCCGACCGGGTGAAGGTGAACTCGATGCGGTTTTCGTGCACCGAGACGCGGGGCGTCATCATCATGAACTCATAGCCGCCGTGCAGGCTTTGCAGCAGTTTGCCATAATCCAGGAAGGGGCTTTCGTGCAGATTGCCGGTGTTGGGGTCGATCAGATACCAGGTATCCTCGCCGGTGCGGCAGATGATGTTCTCCAGCGTCAGGTCGCCGTGGATGGCGGCCACCGGGTCGCCGGCAAACAGCGCCTGCAGCCGGGCATGGTCAAACAGCCGCCCCAGCGCCGGCAGGCCCTTGTAAGACCGGCCGTTGATCCACACCCGGTCGTAGGCCGCCAGCTCTTTCAGGCCGCGGGCTTCCCGGATCCTGGCGAGATTGGCGTCCATCTTTTGGTCCAGATACCCGGCGATCTTGGCCGGGTCGGCGGGACGGGCGGGGGTGTACAGGGTTTGGTCCAGCGTGGTCAGCACGTCCCGCAAAATGGCCGCGCTTTTTTCCACCGGGTTGGAGTGCAGGTAGCGGAACATGCTGACCGCCGTGGCGGAGTAGGCCATGTCGTACCAGCAGCAGCCGGGCTTGGCCTCGCTGCGCAAGATCTCGCAGATGGGCAGCCGGCCCTCGGCAATGCGGGCCTGCAGCCAGGCAAGCTGCACCGCCAGCTTGTCGCCGTCGGCGCCGAAGGCGTACTTGCGCCAGAAGGTGCCGGAATGGTCCATGCACAGCATGGTGGTGGCGTTGGACCCGGCACTGTGGTCCTCCAGGATGGTCACGCCCCGGTTGATGCGCAGGAACTGCTCCACATACGGTTTGTTCTGCAGGCCGAAATACTGGCTCAAAAAGGCGCTGCGGTCCCGCGGGTCCACCTGGGGCAGCAGGTTGAGGTAGTCGCCGTCGGCGGCGGGGGCGGGCGAAGCCGCGCTTGCCGCCCGGTTGATGCCGCCCCGCAGGCCGGCCGGCAGCAGCGTGGCCGCCCACATGGCCAGAATGGGCAGCACGAACCAGGCCAGCATCAAAAGCTGCGCCAGGGGCGAGATGGCGTGCAGCTGGCCGGTGAGCGAAAAGCTGGTCAGGTCCACCGCGTCGGTGCCGAACAGCATGGTGAACACATCCACCGTGCCAAGGCCGGCGCCGTACCCGGACAGCGCCGCCGCCAGCACCCGGTAGCTGGCCAGATAGGACGCCCACATCAGCCCGGTGTTCAGCAGCAGCCGCCCCGGTTTTACCCGGCGCAGGTCCTTGAAGGTGTTGATCAGGCTCCAGCAGAACACCAGGCCGTCCAGCTTGATGGTGTCGTTGAAGATGCCGCACACCGCCAGGCACAGCCGCTTGATGGGCGCGCGCAGCAGGATGACCACCGTCAGCAGCAGGGCCAGCACCAGGGCGAACACCAGATAGTAGAGGGTGTCGTCCTGGATGCCCGGCGCGCCGGCCAGCCGGAACACACCGAACAGCACCGCCACCACCCACACGTCCAAAAAGCGGTCCATGATGACGGTGGCCAGCGCAAAGCCGACGCCGTTTTTCATCTTGCGGCCGGTGAACCAGGCGCGGAACAGGTCCCCGATGTGGAAGGGCAGCAGGAAATTGACCGCGTAGCCGCCGGCCATGCCCCGCAGCATCACGCCGCGCAGCGGCCGCTCGTAAATGCGGATGAACTGCTCCCACCGCAAAAGGCGGAACAGATGCCCCACCAGCAAAAGCGCCACCGACGCCAGCAGAAGGGCGGCGGTCATGCTTTCAGCGCCTCAAAGCCGGCGGCGTTTTCGGGGCGCTCGGCCAGGGCGTACTCGGCCGGGGTGCCGAAGGGCAGGTGCAGGTCGGTGGCAAAGCCGCGCACCGCCTGGCCCCGCCCTGCCATGACGTTGTAGACGCCGGAGACAAAGAATTCTTTATACTGGCAGGTGTGCAGGTACTCGGCGCAGGCGGAAAGATAGGTAGCCTTGTCCTTGAAATAGTAGGCGCCGCAGATGGCGTCATGGCTGACCACCTGTTTTTCCACCGTGCGGCAGACCAGGCCGTTTTCGCCGTATTGCAGGTAGCTGTAGGCCGGAGAGTCGGAGGGGAAGGTCAAAAGCGCCCCGTCAGGGCCGGACGCGAAATCGCCCGCCCGGCAGAACTCGTCAAAGGCGCGGCACAAAAACAGGTGGTCGCAGTCGTTGAACAAGACCGGCACGCCGTTGGGCAGGCCCTCGCAGCCCTTCTGGCAGGTGACGGCGGCGCCGGGGGTCACGTCGTCCAGCGCCACGATGCGGGCGTCGGGCCAATAGGCGCGGATGCGGGCGTCCAGGGCAAAGTCCCGGATATGCTCTTTGAGCACCACAAAGGTGATGCCGTCCAGCGGGATGTTTTTCTCGATGCTGCGGGCCGCCCAGTAGAAAAACGGCGCGCCGTGGATCTCGATCAGCGGCTTGGGCTGCACAAAGCCGTTTTCAAAAAAGCGGCTGCCCCGCCCGGCCATGGGCATGACAAGATGCAGTTTGGGCATACGGATTCCCCCTTGATGTTTGATTTTTCTTGTCCGGACAATGCTCCGGCCCCGCCTGCGGGCAGCCCTGCGCAAAATGCCCTGTGCCGAAAGGCCGGCACTGCACGCCGGCGCGACGGCCCGGACAGATATTTGCACCGCAGGGCGCGGCACCCCTCAGTCTGCGCCTTGCGGCGCAGCCAGCTCCCCTTGCAGGGGAGCCTTTGCAGGCGCCGGACGTTTGATGGCTCCCCTGTAAGGGGAGCTGTCACCGCAGGTGACTGAGGGGTGCGGCACTTCGCCCGGCCTTTATCCCTGCGGGAGGCAGGGCTTTTCCGCCGCATCCGCAAAGGGACGATCTCCGGCTTTTACACCGGCGCTGCGCGCCGGCGCAATGGCCCGGACGGATATTTGCACCGCAGGGCGCGGCACCCCTCAGTCTGCGCCTTACGGCGCAGCCAGCTCCCCTTGCAGGGGAGCCGTTGCAGGCGCCGACCGTTTGATGACTCCCCTGTAAGGGGAGCTGTCACCGCAGGTGACTGAGGGGTGCGGCACTTTGCCCGGCCTTTATCCCTGCGGGCGGCAGGACTTTTCCGCCGCATCCGCAAAGAGACGATCTCCGGCTCTTACGCCGGCGCTGCGCGCCGGGAAGTCTCCGGAACGCCGCCTGCGGGGCGGCAGTGCTCGCATCGTCCTGCCAGCCTTCCGGCTGCCGTCATGTTCACCGGCGGGCGTGAACGCCCGCCCTACGATCCGCCACAAAGGGGCGCCAGGAAAACAAACGTGTCGGCCGCCGCAAGGTTTGCGGGCCGATGAAAATCATCGGCCCCTACGCAGTGCGCCCCGGCAGGCGCAAATGGGCTTTTCCGCCGTCCAAAGGCTCCCCTTTTGAAAAAAGGCAGCCCGCGGCAGCACAGCGCAATAACGGTTCCCGCTTCCCGGCAGCGGGCGCTGCCCTGCCCCAGAGCCGTCCACTTTACGCCTGCGCCCCGGCCGCGTCGCGGGCGGCCAGCATGGCGCACTCGGCCTCGATGACGCGGGCCAGGCCCTCCTCGATGGAGACCTGCGGCGTCCAGCCGTACAGCTGTTTGGCGTGGGTGTTGTCGCACAGCGAGAACTTGTTCACCTCGTGGTCCAGGATCTCCGGCCGGATGCCGTAGGCGCCGCCGTACAGCTCCGGGTACTTGGCCCAGTAGTGGCTGGTCTCGCAGTATTTGGCCGGGATGTCCTTGCCCATCAGGCGGCTGGCGGTGGCGTACAGCTCCCGCACCGAGTAGCTCTGGTTGCTGGAGACGTTCACCGCGTCAAAGCCGGGCCGGCCGGTGACCCGCAGCGCCAGGTCGATCAGGTCGTCCACATAAATGTAGTCCCGCCGCTGGTTGCCGTCGGAGTGGAACTCCGGCACGCGGCCGTAGTACAGCTCCCGGATCATGTAGCCCACAAAGGGCGGCTGCTTGCGCAGGCAGTCGATGTGGGGGCCGTAGACGTTGGCAAACCGCAGGCAGGTGACGTTCATGTTGTAGGTCTCGGCAAAGCTGCGGCAGAACTGCTCGGCGCAGTATTTGGTGCTGGGGTAGATCAGCGTGGGGGCGTTGAACTTGTCCTCCACGGTGGGGAATTCGGTCTCGTTCTCGTACATGGCGTTGGTGGACGCCTGCACCAGATGTTTGACGCCGTGGCGGCGGCACAGCTCCAGAAGGTTGACAAGCCCCAGCGTGTTGACGCTGACCGCCTCCACCGGGTCGGACTGGCAGTCTGGCAGCGGCGCGATGCCGGCGATGTTGTACACCACGTCGAACCGCTCCTTCTCGAACAGTTCGGGCAGTTTTTCCCGGTCGCGGATGTCCATGCGCAGCACGTCGGGGCCGAAGTCGTGGTCCTCAAAGCGCAGATTGTCCAGATTGCCGTAGGAAAAATTGTCGATGCCGACGACGGTGTCGCCGCGCTTCCACAGCGCGTGGCAGAGCTGGCCGCCGATGAAACCGGCCGCGCCGGTGACGAGTACTTTCATGGGGATACCTCCAGTTACAAATGAGGAATTAGGGGGGGCGTGTGCGTCCGCGCACTCAAATTTTTTGGGGGCAGCGGGCGGCCGGCCAAAGGGATCGGCAGGCGGATGGTTGACGGGACGATGCCGGCATCGTCCCCTGTGGATGCGGCGGCAAACGCCCGCCAAACCGCAGGGGTAAGGGCGCGGCCAGGTGCCGCACCCCTCCGCCCGCACTGCGGGCACCTCCCCTTGCAGGGGAGGCTTTGCGGCGGGCGTGAACGCCCGCCCTACGGTCTGCCGGGAACGGGTGCCGCAAAACCGGCCTTGTGTCTGCGGCAAAGTTTCCGGGCCGACGCTGGCATCGCCCCTGTGGATGCGGCGGCAAACGCCCGCCAAACCGCAGGGGTAAGGGCGCGGCCAGGTGCCGCACCCCTCCGCCCGCGCTGCGGGCACCTCCCCTTGCAGAGGAGGCTTTGCGGCGGGCGTGAACGCCCGCCCTGCCGCCGGCATCGCAGGGCCGCCCTTTACACGTTGGACGCCACCACCTGGTAGCCGTACTTTTCCACGGGCTTGGCGCGCATCTCGCGCGCGACAAACTTTTTGGGGCCGGTGACATACTGCCCGCACATGCGCAGCAGGCTGAGGGCAAAGCTGGTCAGTTTGGTGTTGGAGACCTGGTCCTCCTCCCGCCAGCTGATGGGGAAAAACAGCATCTTCTGCTTGTAGTGGCACTGGGCCAGGATCATGCAGTCGTTGAAATACTGGGTGTCGGGGAACTTGAGGTAGTAGCCGTTTTTCAGGCCGGCCACCTTGTACAGGTTCAGCCCGCTGCCCAGGTCGGTGATCTTGTGCAGCGTCACCAGGCTGAACAGCCAGTTAAAGCCGTAATTGCCAAAAATGCGCAGCGCGCTGTAGCCTTTGATCTGGCTGCCCTTCATAAAGCGGCTGCCCAGGCAGCAGTCGTAGCTTTTGTATTCGCCGGAGGCGATCAGCGGGTACAGGTCGCGGGCGTCGCCCTGGTCGTCGCCGTGCAGCACCACCAGGTAGTCGTACCCGTGGCGGACGGCGTACTGGAACGCCACCTTGTGGCTGCCGCCCAGGCCGTAGTTTTCGTTGTTGCGCAACAGCCGCACCGGCGTGTTGGGGTGGGCGGCCATCCAGGCCAGCACCGCGGCCTCGGTGCCGTCGGTGGAACGGTTGTTCACCACGATGGTCTCGGACACAAAGCCGGAGACCTTGGGGTCCAGCAGCTGGTCCAGCACCCGCGGCACCTGCTTTTCGCAGTTATAGGCAGGGATAAACAGTAAAAAGCGGTCCGGCATACGGCAAAACTCCCTTTGGGCGGCGCCCGATTTTTCACAGCTTTTTGTACCGTTGTTTTGTGCTTGTTTCGCGGTGCTATTATACCACATTTTACCGCGGCGGACAATCGTTCCCGCGTTTTACAGCGGCCGTTTCCCGCACTGTGTCCGCCTGCCGCAAAAAAGACCGGGCACCGCCCGGCGGTGCTCGGTCTGGAACGGCAAGATCCTGCTTAGAAATAGCTCTTGATCTGGAACTTGTCGCTCTGCTGTTTTTCCTCCACGATCAGTTTTTCGTGGTTGAAGTCAAACCTGACGGCGCGGCAGTCGTCGGTGTTGCGGGTCAGGCGCAGAAGCGTCTCCACCCGCTTTTCCTCCTCTTTGGTATAGAACAGGTAGCTGGCGCCCTCCCGCTTGGCGCGGCCGGTGCGGCCGATGCGGTGGGTGTAATGCTCGTTGTCCTCCGGCACGTCGTAGTTGATGACCGCGTCCACATCGGACACGTCGATGCCGCGGGCCGCCACGTCGGTGGCCACCAGCACCGCGATCTCGCCGGCCTTGAACCGCCCCATGATGCGGTTGCGCTCGGCCTGGGACAGGTCGCCGTGCAGGCAGTCCACGTTAAAGTTCAGCCGGGCCAGCTGGTTGGCCAGCATGGCGGTGTTGTACTTGGTGTTGCAGAACACCATCACCCGCTGGTAGCCCTTGCTGATGATGATCTGCGCCAGGTCGGCCAGCTTGTCCCGGCCGGTGGTCAGCAGCTTGAACTGGTCGATCTTGGGCATGCTTTCCATCATGGGCTGCACGTCCACCTCGGCGGCGTTTTTCTGGTACAGCCAGCCGATGTCCAGCACCTCGCGGCTGATGGTGGCCGAGAACATCGACAGCGACCTGCGGTTTTTCATCAGGTCGATGATGTGGCGCACGTCCTTGTAAAAGCCCATGTTCAGCATCTCGTCGGCCTCGTCCAGCACGACGGTCTCGACGCCGGACAGGTCGATGGCGTGGTGGCGGTAGTGGTCCATCAGGCGGCCGGGGGTGGCCACCACGATCTGGCAGCCGGCTTTCAGCTGCTTCTGCTGTTTTTCCAGCCCGGCACCGCCGTAGACGCAGACGATGCGCACGCCCTGCATATACTGGGCCAGCGCCTCCAGGTCGGCGGCGATCTGCTGGGCCAGCTCCCGCGTGGGGCTGAGGATGACGGCCTGGGGTTTTTGGCGGGTCACATCGACGGCGGACAGGATGGGGATGCCGAAGGCCACCGTCTTTCCGGTGCCGGTGGGGGCCTTGGC
The DNA here is from genome assembly GCA_019119495.1 of Candidatus Gemmiger stercorigallinarum. Classification (GTDB taxonomy): domain Bacteria; phylum Bacillota; class Clostridia; order Oscillospirales; family Ruminococcaceae; genus Gemmiger; species Gemmiger stercorigallinarum. Next base: position 32,421 of record DWWX01000042.1, read on the forward strand.
GATCATGTCGTGGCCGTCCAGCATCAGGGGGATGGCCTTCTGCTGGATCTCGGTCATCTCGGTAAAGCCCATGGCCTGGGTGGCGCGGATCAGTTCCGGCCGGATGGAAAGTTCTGAAAACTGCATAGGGGATCGATCTGCCTTTCTGTTTCGGGCGGCAGGGATGCGCCGGGGCCGCCGCTTCGATTTCCTGTTTCTGCGTAGATTTGTCGATCTGGCAATAGTATACCAGTATTTGCGCGGCGGGGCAAGGTTTGGCGGAGTACGCGCAGGGGAGCGTTGCCGCACGGGTATGCCAAAGCGCCGGTTTTGCGGGGCGGCACTGGCATCCTTCACAATGCGGTCCGCCAAATTTTGGCAAAACTGCGAGATTTGTTCATGTTATAATAATAGGTATCAAGCAGCGCCGCCCGCCTGTACGCTGCGGGCCGCGGCGCCGGCGCAAAATAGACACGCCGCCCCGGCTGCAGCCGCAGGGCGGCAAGGAGGAAGATACTATGCCGAAAGCCGCCCAGACCGTGATCCGCGAGGGAGCCTATTACACCATCGCCGCCGCCAACGGCCGCGTGCTGGAGGTAGCGGATTTCAACACCGAAAACGGCGCCCAGGTGCGCCTGTGGAGCTACGAGGGCCAGCCCTGGCAGCAGTGGACCTTTGAGGAAGCCGCCGACGGCCAGTACCGCATCCGCAACCGCTTTACCGGCAAGGTGATGGACCTGGCCATGGGCGGCGTGTCCAACGGCACCTGGGTCCACCAGTGGCAGGCCACCACCGGCGCCAGCCAGCGGTGGCAGCTGGTGCCGGCGTCCGGCGGCAAGGTCAAGCTGAAAAACGCGCTGGCCGACAAGGTCATCGACCTGGCGGGCATGCGCATGGACAACGGCGCCCAGGCCCAGATCTGGCAGGACGTGCTGGGCGAAAATCAGCTGTGGCGGCTGGACCCGGTGCCCGACAAGCTGCTGAACAAGGACACGCCCGCCCCCGCGCCCAGGGCCGCCGCCCCCAAGCGCACCCGCACCCAGACGGGCAGCAAGGGCGCCGCCAAAAAGAGCGGCGGCAAGGGCGGACGCCGCAGCAGCCGCTGACGTCCCAGGGGTTCTTCCCCTGCCCGCCGTCCTATCGCTTTCCGCCGCCGGCCCGGATTTTTGGGCCGGCGGCTTTTTTGCCGCGGCGCAGCGGGCTGCGGAAAAAGGAGCGGGTTTCCGTGAATCCCCACAAAATCGATAGGAAAGAAAGGCCACAAAATGGCGGAACATACAGGCAAAATTTGGAAAGTTCAGCATTTTGTACATTTGTCAATCAAAAAATTGTGCAACATTCTATGCAATTGGACTTTACGAAAAACCTTCATTTTTGGTAAAATGGGGATAAGCAAAAGTGCCTGCATGGGGCAGATTTTGCCTGCACCAGATATTCAAGGTACTGTTCCCGTTTTGCGGGGCTGTCCCGGCATACGGCGTGGATGTTCTCTTTCGGTAATGGGTGGAAAGGGGATATCTGCCCGCGCGCCGGGCTTTCGGCGGGTCTGCCGCCGGTCCACACACGGCGGGTGCTGAATATTGTAAACGGAGGAAGAAAAATGCCCAGAGCAAAACAGTCTATGGACGGCAATACCGCTGCGGCACACGTAGCGTATGCCTTCACCGACGTGGCGGCGATTTACCCGATCACGCCCTCCAGCCCGATGGCTGATACGGTCGACCAGTGGTCTGCCGCCGGCCTGAAAAACATCTTCGGCAACCAGGTCAAGGTGGTCGAGATGGAGTCCGAAGCCGGCGCGGCCGGTGCGGTTCACGGTGCGCTTGGCACCGGCGCCATCACCACCACCTTCACCGCATCCCAGGGCCTGCTGCTGATGATCCCCAACATGTACAAGATCGCAGCCGAGCAGCTGCCCTGCGTCTTTGATGTTTCGGCCCGTACCGTCGCCACCCAGGCGCTGAACATCTTTGGCGATCACAGCGACGTCTACGCCACCCGCCAGACCGGCTTCGCCATGCTGGCCGAGTCCAACCCCCAGGAGGTCATGGACCTGTCCCCTGTGGCGCACCTGTCTGCCATTGAGGGCCGTGTGCCGTTCGTCAACTTCTTTGACGGTTTCCGCACCTCCCACGAGATCCAGAAGATCGAGAAGTGGGACTACGAGGACCTGAAGGAAATGTGCAACATGGACGCCGTTGCCGAGTTCCGCGCCCGCGCGCTGAACCCCGAGCATCCCAAGACCCGCGGCAGCCATGAGAACGGCGACATCTTCTTCCAGCACCGCGAGGCCTGCAACGAGGCCTACAACGCCCTGCCCGCCGTTGTCAAGAAGTACATGGACAAGATCAACGCCAAGATCGGCACCAACTACGATCTGTTCAACTACTACGGCGCCGAGGACGCTGACCGCGTCATCATCGCCATGGGCTCCATCTGCGACGTGGCCGAGGAGGTCATCGACTACCTGAACGCCCGCGGTGAGAAGGTCGGCCTGGTGCTTGTCCGCCTGTACCGTCCCTGGGTCTCTGAGGCCCTGCTGAAGGTGCTGCCCAAGACCGTCAAGAAGATCGCCGTCCTGGATCGCACCAAGGAGCCCGGCGCTCTGGGCGAGCCCCTCTACCTGGACGTTGCCGCCACCCTGCGTGAGGCCGGCATGAACGACATCGTGCTGACCGGCGGCCGCTACGGCCTGGGCAGCAAGGATACCCCGCCGTCCAGCGTGTTCGCTGTTTACAAGGAGCTGGAGAAGGACGCCCCCAAGGCCCGCTTCACCATTGGCATCGTCGACGACGTGACCAACCTGAGCCTGCCTGAGGTCAAGCCCGCCCCCATCACCGCCGCCCCCGGCACCAAGGAGTGCAAGTTCTGGGGCCTGGGCGGCGACGGCACCGTCGGCGCCAACAAGAACTCCACCAAGATCATCGGCGACCATACCGACAAGTACATCCAGGCGTACTTCCAGTATGACTCCAAAAAGACCGGCGGCGTCACCATCAGCCACCTGCGCTTCGGCGACAAGCCCATCCGCAGCCCCTACTACATCAACCAGGCTGACTTTGTGGCCTGCCACAACCCCGCTTACATCCACATGGGCATGAAGATGGTCCAGGATGTCAAGCCTGGCGGCGTCTTTATGATCAACTGCCAGTGGACCGACGAGGAGCTGGACCAGCACCTGAACGCCGCTGACAAGAAGTACATCGCGGACAACAACATCCAGCTGTACACCATCAACGCCATCGACAAGGCCATTGAGATCGGCATGGGCAAGCGCACCAACACCATCCTGCAGTCCGCCTTCTTCAAGCTGGCCGACATCATGCCCATCGACGAGGCCGTCGATTACATGAAGCAGGCCGCCAAGAAGAGCTACGGCAAGAAGGGCGACGCTGTTGTCGAGATGAACTACAAGGCCATCGACGCCGGCGTGGACGCCGTCCACAAGGTCGAGGTGCCTGAGAGCTGGCACAACCCGGCCCCCGACGCCCCCGCCAAGGAGCTGGCCGGCCGTCCGGAACTGGTCAAGATGGTCCGCGACGTTATGGAGCCTGTTGCCCGTATGGACGGCGACAGCCTGCCGGTCTCCGCTTTTGCCAAGAACCCCAACGGCGAGTGGGAGCTGGGCGCCTCTGCTTACGAGAAGCGCGGCACCGCCGTCATGGTCCCCGAATGGAACGCCGAGAAGTGCATCCAGTGCAACCAGTGTGCGTTCGTCTGCTCTCACGCCACCATCCGTCCCTTCTGCCTGACCGCCGACGAGATCGCTGCCGCCCCCGCTTCCCTCAAGTCTGCTGACCTGAAGCCGAAGCCCGGCGAGTACAAGTTCACCATGGCTGTCAGCCCGCTGGACTGCATGGGCTGCGGCGAGTGCGTCACCGTCTGCCCCACCAAGGCCATCGAGATGAAGCCGCAGGAGAGCCAGGCCGACCAGCAGGCCGCCTTCGACTACTGCGTCGAGAACATCCGCAAGAAGCCCGGCATGATGGCCGAGACCACCGTCAAGGGGTCCCAGTTCAACCAGCCGCTGCTTGAGTTCTCCGGCTCCTGCGCCGGCTGCGCCGAGACCAGCTACGCCCGCCTGATCACCCAGCTGTTTGGCGAGAAGATGTTCATCTCCAACGCCACCGGCTGCTCCTCCATCTGGGGCGGCACCGCTTCCATCAGCCCCTACACCGTCAACAAGGAGTCCGGCCACGGCCCCGCCTGGATCAACTCCCTGTTCGAGGACAACGCCGAGCACGGTCTGGGCATGCAGATCGGCTACGAGACCGTCCGCGAGAACCTGATCAAGAAGGTCGAGGCTCTGAAGGGCAAGAGCGCCGAGCTGGATGCTGCCATTGAGAAGTTCATCGAGACCAAGGCCAACACCAAGGCCAACGACCAGCCCGCCAAGGACCTGATCGCTGCCCTGGAGGCCGACGGCTCTGCCGAGGCCAAGGAGATCCTGGCCGACAAGCAGTTCCTGGCCAAGAAGAGCTTCTGGATCTTCGGCGGCGACGGCTGGGCTTACGACATCGGCTACGGCGGCCTGGATCACGTCCTGGCTTCCGGCCACGATGTCAACGTCATGGTCTTTGACACCGAGATGTACTCCAACACCGGCGGACAGGCTTCCAAGGCCTCCAACATCGGCGAGGTCTGCCAGTTTGCAGCCGCCGGCAAGGAGATCAGCAAGAAGAGCCTGGCCGAGATCTGCATGACCTACGGCTACATCTACGTGGCTCAGATCGCCCTGGGCGCCAACATGGCCCAGGCTGTCAAGGCCATTGCCGAGGCTGAGGCTTACCCCGGCCCGTCCATCATCATCGGCTACGCCCCCTGCGAGCTGCACGGCGTCAAGGGCGGCATGACCAACTGCCAGAACGAGATGAAGAAGGCAGTCGAGTCCGGCTACTGGAACCTGTTCACCTTCAACCCGGCGCTCAAGGCCCAGGGCAAGAACCCCTTCACCCTGACCTCCAAGGCCGGCGACATGAGCAAGTACCAGGACTTCCTGTCCAACGAGACCCGTTACAGCCGCCTGAGCCGCGCCTTCCCGGAGCGTGCCAAGGAGCTGTTCGCCAAGAACCAGGAGGCCGCCGAGGCCCGCTACGAGCATCTGACCCGTCTGGTGGAGCTGTACAAGTAATTTGTCCGGCTTTGCCTGCCGCGGCCTGAACGCTGTGCGGTAATACGCTAAATCAAAATCGCCCCCGTACCGGAAACGGTACGGGGGCGATTTTTGCTGTTTTTGTTTTGCCTGTGCTTTTGCAGCGGGCGGTGCGGCCGGGGGTATATCAGGGGAAAACCAACACGGTTTGATGATACAGGGCAACCCGGCGCGCGTCCCGGCGCTTTTGATCTGTCGGCCCGCCCCTAGAAAACCGGCCGGATCGCATCGGCGCCTGTGTAAAGCAGCGCATCCGGGTCAGCGATCCCCAGTATCTCGCCTACGGTCCCCTCTCTTTGTACCAGCAGCCCGCAGCTGGTCAGCGCCGCAGGGAACCACCCCTGGACGACCACATCCCGCGGGAGCTGCCGCACCTCACCGGTGGCGGGGTCATACAGGCCGCCGCTGTCCGGGGCCCGGTAGACCACCAGGTTCCGCTGCTCAACGCCGGGGGCGGACAGCGAAGCGTATGTGGTCAGGCTGTACACATCCTCCTCCGGCAGATCAAACTGCCAGTTGCTGCCGCTGCGCAGGTTGACCACAGTGGCCGGGAGTCTTTCCGCCTGAGCGACCCCATCGGTGGAAACATGGCCCGCCTCGGTGACAAACAGGAACTCGTTGGCGCTGTACGGCTGGGAAAAAAGGATGTCGTTGCCGGGCAGCCAGGCTACATGGCGGTGGCTGCCGGCGGCCGGGTCGATCAGCTCCACCTCCAGCCGGGTAGCCTGGCTGCGGAGCCAACTGCTTATCACCGTGAAGGTTTCCGGCAGCCAGGCGCGGCTGTACACCCGCCGCACCGCCACCAGGCAGCCGTTGTAGCAGCCGGTGATCTGCTCGTCGGGGCCGATCAGCGCGGGGGTCAGGGTGCGCTGGCCGGTGGCCAGGTCCACGGCCACCAGCCGCCGGGGCTGGGTGCCGCCGGCCGAGCCGCTGGTGTTCAGCAGGCCGTACACGGTGGACACGCTGCCGGCCAGGTACTCGATGTTGTCTCCGGTCAGGGCGGCGACCGTCCGCTTGCCGGTGCGGTCGGTCGAGAGTTCGACAATGCGGGGCGGCCGCTGCGTTCCCTCGCCGTCCGTGCAGGCGGGCAGCAGCACATACAGCTTGCCGTTGGCAGCGTGCAGATATGCGCCCGCCCCGTTGTCGTATGCGTCGCCCACAACGGCGGGGCAGGACTCGTCGCTGTGGGTGCAGTCCGGTTTCCGGCAGGCGATCTGGACGGTCCCCGCCGACGCGTCCATGCAGAGGACCTGCAGGGCCGCCAGGTCATCATAGCCGCCGTCCAGGAAGTAGACCTCCCTGTAGGTGTTGCAGAAATCGCTGCGCACATCCACCAGCCCGCCGCCGGTGTACAGCTGGTTGTTGGTGATGCCGGAAGCATCCCCCTCGCCCGCCAGCGCGGCGGCCTGCATCTGCTGGGGGGTGCAGGGGACCAGGTCCAGTGCGACGCCGCCAAGGGCGTTCCCGTCGTCCATAACCGTCACGCAGGTGGCCAGCAGGCCGCCGCGGGCGCTGTACAGGCCGGTGTCCTGCCAGATCGTGTTCTCCGGCACCGTCCAGTCGCCCAGGATGTCCAGGTCGTTCATGGCGACCCAGGCGCGCAGGACCGCCTCGGTGTCCACCTCGCTGCCGATGCTTTCCAGGCCGTTGTAGCCATCCGGCCACCCGTTCCACAGCTGGAAGGACACCACCTTGCCGGTGCGGCTTTCCAGCACCATGCGCATCACCGGCTCGGCGGTGTTGTTCGCGGGACTGCAGACAATGGTCAAAAAGCCCAGCGTGTCGCTGCCGCCAAAAAAGCGGTCCGGGTAACCGTCGATCAATATCTGCCCGGCAGCGGCCTGGTCCACCGTCAGGATGCCGGCCTCCAGCATGCTGTTGAGCAGTTCCTCGCAGCGGGGGACCAGCTGCGGGCTGCGCTGCAGGCTGTCCTCGCCGCCGAAATAGATGGGCTGCGAGGAATTTCCGTCCGAGGCCTCGGCCTGGTAGGCGGCAATCTCGGCCTCGGCGCGCTCGTTGAGCATCCGCACCAGGTACAGGTCGTCCCCCTCCACCGTGCGGGACTGGTAGGGGGTGTCCATCCGGGCGGCGTTGGAAAAGCGGGCCGCGTCCCCCAGCGTGAACATGGCCGAGGGCGCCAGCATGGTCAGCAGCACCGCCAGCACACAGCCGGCCGCCGCCAGCGCCGTTATCCGGCCGGGGCTCAGCCCGGGGGCGCGGGGCGCGGCGTCCTGCGCGGGCCGCCGGGGCCGGCGGCCAAAGGGCCTGGGCTGCATCATGGCTGTACCTCCTTCTGCGCATCCTCTGTGTCAGTGGGGCCGGCTGTGTCCGGCAGGCGGGCGGGTCGGAGCGTCAGCGTCACGCAGGTGCCCTTGCCCAGCGTGCTGCGGATGTGCAGCTGGCTGCCGTGGGCCTGGGCAATGCGCTGGCACAGCGCCAGGCCGATGCCGCTGCCGCCGCTTTTGCGGGCGCGGGATTTGTCCACCATGTAAAAGGGTTCCACCACGCGGGCCACCGCCTCCGGCGGGATGCCCGCGCCGGAATCGATGACGCCGGCCACCACGCTGCCGTCCGGTGCTCCGCCGCTTAACACCCGCACCGTCTGGCCGGGCCGGCTGGCCTTGACCGCGTTGGTGACCAGGTTGCACAAAAGGTCGCACAGCAGGTCGGCGTCGGCCATCACCACCCGCCGGGTGGTGGGCAGGCGCAGCCGCACGCCGGCTTTGCGGCAGGCGGGCAGCGTACTGCGGGCGACCTCGGCAAAGACCGGGGCCAGGGCGGTGGGGGCCAGGGCGACCGGCTCCTCGCTCAGGCGCATCAGCTGCAGCAGTTTCTGGCTCAAGGATTCCAGCCGTTTTGCCTCGTGGAAGATGGCCCCGGCGGCCTCCTTCTGCTCGGCGGGGTCCACCTGCATGCTGCGCAGCATGTCGGCATAGCCGATGATGCTGGTCATGGGGGTTTTCAGCTCATGGGTGAACGCCCCCATAAAATCGTCCCGCTGCTGCACCGACAGTTCCAGCTGCTCCACCTTATCCTGCACGGCGGCAGCCATGTGGTCAAAGCTGCGGCTGAGCTGGGCGACCTCGTCGCCGCCGGGCAGGGCGGTGCGGCGGTCAAAGGCGCCGGCGGCGATCTCGCCGCTGGCACGGGTCAGCAGCGCCAGCGGCCGGGTGATCCTGCGGGACAACACCACCGTGACCAGCGCCGCGCCCAGCAGCACCACAAACTCCATGACCAAAAAGCGCCCCACGCTGCGGCTGCGGGCCAGGTACAGCTCGGTGACGTCAAAGGCCGTCAGCAGGCGCGCGTCGCCCAGCAGGTCGGTGCAGTAGACGGCGTAGACGGTGCCGCCGTCCCGGTAGTACAGCAGCTGGCCGCTCTGCATGGCGTCGGCGGAAAAGTTCTGGGGCAGGTCGCTGTACACCGCGCCGCCGCCGATCTGCCACACGCCGATGGCGCAGTTGTCCGGCGCAGCGGCGGCCACCTGCTCGCCGGCGGCCAGCAGCGCCGCGTCGGTGACGGCGTCGCCCTGGCTGTACAGGGTCAGCAGCTCGCCCTCCAGTGTATAGCAAAGCAGGCCGTGCTGGACCTGGTTTTGGGACGAGGTCTCGGCCAGCCTGTCGGAAAAGTCGCCGTACAGCAGCATGCAGCCGCCGGCCGACAGCGAAACTGCCAGCACCAGCATCATAACGCAGCTGAGCTTGGCGGCAAACTTCACGGTGTTTCCTCCTCCCGCTTCAGCCGGTAGCCGACCTTGTAGACCGTCTCGATATGGTCCTGCCAGCCCAGCTTTTTGCGCAGCCGCTGGATGTGCAGGTCCAGGGTGCGGGTGTCGGCCATCTCGCCGCCCCAGACCCGCTCATACAGGGTGTCGCGGTAAAGGGCCGCGCCGCGGTTGCGCATCAGCTGTTCCAGCAGGCCGAACTCCAGCGGGGTCAGTTCCAGCTCATGGCCGCGCTGGGTCACGGTGTGGCTGACGGTGTCCAGCTCAACGTCAAAGGCTTTCAGCACCCGGCCGCCCTTGCCGGTGCGGCGCAGCACCGTCTCTACCCGCGCCAGCAGCTCCTCGATCTCAAAGGGCTTGACCAGGTAATCGTCGGCGCCCAGCCGCAGCCCCTGCACCCGGTCTTTCAGGCTGCTTTTGGCGGTGATAAAGATCACCGGCGTGCCCATGGGGCGCAGGTAATCCAGCAGGGCATAGCCGTCCAGCCCCGGCAGCATAATGTCCAAAAGCGCCAGGTCAAAGCCGCTGTTCTCGATGCAGTTGGCGGCGGTCAGGCCGTCGTTGGCCACCGTGCAGTCGTACCCTGCGCGGGACAGGCTCATCTCGATCAGGCGCGAGATCGCTGTCTCGTCCTCCACGATCAGGATGCGGTTCATAGCAAAACACACCTCCGTCCGGGCGCACAGCCAAGGCCGCCGGGTCCGGCGGCCGCTGCGGCCTCCCCTTCCGCGGCGCGGGGATCAGGGCCGCGCCGCGGGGTTCCTTCTTTTTTGACATAGCCCGCCGGGCGGGCCGGCGGCAGGGAATTTTACATCTGTATCATCAGGATACACGGTGTTTGTATCCAACTTGTAAACCGGGGACGGCAGAGGGACCGGCGGCTGCGGCCCCTCCTATCCTACCCTATTATACACCGGTTGTACACCCTTGCGCACTGCCCGGTGTTTTCCCGCCCGCGCCGGGCGGGCATTGTAATTTGGGCGCGGATGCGGTAATATGGAGGCAGGATCTTTTCCGCGCCGCGCCTGTGCCACCCGTTGCCGGCGGCGCCCCCTGCACCCCGCCAAAAAAGGAGGAACCCCCATGAAAAACTGCCCCGCCTGCGGCGAGCCCAACCGGGACGACGCCCTTTTCTGCAGCGCCTGCGGCGCGCGTTTTCCGCAGCAGGACCAGGGCGCCGCGGACCCCGGCGCTGCCCCCGGCCCGGAACCCCGGAGCCCCAACTACCAGGCCCCCGACCCCCAGCCCGGCTACGACGGCCAGCCCAATTACGGCGGCCCCTATCACGGCGCCGGCACCTACCCGCCGCCGGTGGAGCCCCGCAGCGTGGCCATCTGCCTGATTTTGTCGCTGGTGACCTGCGGCATTTACATGCTGTACTGGATGTACAAGGTCAACGACGAGCTGAACCTGCTGGCCGGCAACCCCAACGGCACCAGCGGCGGCATGGTGCTGGTGTTTGACATCCTGACCTGCGGCATCTACGGCATTTACTGGAACTACAAGATGGGCCAGAACGTCAGCCGCCTGACCGGCGACAATTTCTCGCCCATCGTCATGCTGCTGCTGGCGCTGTTCCAGTGCAGCTTTATCAGCCTGGCCCTGATGCAGGACACCATCAACAAGTACGCCTGAGCCATGCGTCCGGGCCGTTCTCTGCAAAAACCCTGGCAGCGGGCCGCCGTACGCGGCGGCCTGGTGCTGGCGGTCGGCATCGCCTACGGGCTGTTTGCCGCCCGGTTCGGCGGGCTGCCCTGCCCGTTCCGGCTGGTGACCGGGCTGGCCTGCCCCGGCTGCGGCATCACCACCATGCTGCTGGCGCTGGGACGGGGGGACATTGCCGCTGCCTTTGCGGCCAACCCGTTTTTGTTTGCCACCGCGCCGGCGCCACTGGCTTTGTGGCTGCGGCAGGGCTGGCTGGCCGCCCGGGGGCGGCGGCTTGGCCCCAAGGCCGAGGCCGCCGCGCTGTGCTATGCGGCGGCGCTGGTGGTCTGGGGCGTGGTGCGCAACCTGGTCCCGGGGCTGGCGTAATTTTGCGTCAAAATAGATGCGTTTGTGCGGCGGCTGTTTCCGGTTTTTCCGGGAATGCCGCCGCGCATTTTTGCCTTTTTTACGGTATTTCCATGCAAATTTTGTCCTTGGAAAATTTTATCTGGATTTTACCGCGCTTATTTTGCTGTCAGGGCTAGCATTTTTTCAATTCTGTGATATGATGGGTGCGTATAGCCGCGCCTGCAGGCGCGGCACGGCAAAAAAGCCGCATTTTCTGCTTGCAGGCCCGGCCTTGCGCAGGGCGGGGCGTCCCGCTGCCGGGCAGGAGGAGTTATGAACAAAATCATTGGTTTTCTCAGGCGGCAGCCGCCGGGGCGATTGATCGCGCTGGGCTTTGCCTCCGTCATTCTGCTGGGGTCGGTGCTGCTGATCATGCCCTTCAGCGTACAGGAGGGCGTGGAGGTGCGGTACATTGACACGCTGTACACCTCCACCAGCGCCGTCTGCGTCACCGGTTTGATCGCCATCGACGCGGGCGACACCTTCACCCCCCTGGGCCAGGCCATCCTGGCCGGGCTGATCCAGGTGGGCGGCCTGGGCGTCACCTCGGTGGGCGCAGGCATCATCATTGCCATGGGCAAGCGCATCGACCTGAAGGGCCGCACCCTGATCCGCGAGGCCTCCAACGTCGATTCCAGCAGCGGCCTGGTCCGGCTGGTCAAGGCCATCCTTTTGACCACCCTGATCTTTGAGCTGGCCGGCGCGGCGCTCAGCTTTCTCGTCTTTGTGCAGGACTACCCGCCCGTCCGGGCGCTGGGCATCAGCCTGTTCCACTCCATCGCCGCCTTCAACAACTCCGGCTTTGACATCCTGGGCAACTTCCAGAACCTGATCCCCTACCGGGACGATTTGCTGCTCAACCTGGTCACCTGCGGGCTGATCTTTTTTGGCGGCATCGGTTTTCTGGTCATCCGGGAAGTATGGCAGAAACGCTTTTGCTGGCGCAAGCTGTCGATGCATTCCCGCGTGGTCATCTCGGTCAGCGTTGTGCTGATCGTGGTGGGCGCGCTGCTGATCAAGCTGACCGAGGATGTGACCTGGCTGGGCGCTTTCTTCCACAGCGTGTCGGCCCGTACCGCCGGTTTCTCGACCTATCCGCTGGGAGAGTTCAACGACACCGGCCTGCTGGTGCTGGCGGTGCTGATGTTCATCGGCGCTTCGCCGGGATCGACCGGCGGCGGCATCAAGACCAGCACCTTCTTTGCGCTGATCCAGGGCATCAAGTCCGCCGCCACCAACAAGAGCGAGAAGGCGTTCCGCTTTGCGGTGCCCAGGGATGCGTTCCGCAAAGCGTCGGTCATCACGCTGCTGGCGCTGTGCGTCGTCATTGTGGGCACCTACCTGATGCTGATCTTTGACCCGCAGGTCACCTCGATGCAGGCGCTGTTCGAGGTCGTCAGCGCCTTTGGCACCGTCGGTCTGTCCACCGGCATCACCGCCGGTTTGTCCGACGCCAGCAAGCTGCTTTCCATCCTGATCATGTATATCGGCCGCCTGGGTCCCCTGACCATCGCCTCGATGTGGTATTTCAGCCATGGCGAGCGCACCCGTTTCCCCGACGGCAACCTGGCCATCGGCTGATTTCCATAAGGAATTCGGAGTTGGGAATTTTGGCGGTCCGCGCACTGCGTGCGCTCAAAATGGCGTAAACTTCAGCAGTTGCCCCTTTTTTCAGGCGGCCGCAGGCCGCCGGGTCACCTGAATTTCTCATTTTTCATTCCTAATTTTCAAAAACGCTTCGCCCCATTCGCCTGTATTTTGGACTGGAGGTCCCCTGTTATGTTCCACAAACGCAAGAAAGAAAAACTCTCCTACGGTATCGTCGGCCTGGGCCGGTTCGGCTATGCGCTGGCGGTGGATCTGGCCCAGTCGGGGGCCGACATCATGGTCATTGACCGGGACGAGGAAAAGGTCCGCGAGCTGCGCGAGTATACCGAGAACGCCCTGGTGGTGAACACCCTGGACAAAAAAAGCCTGATGGAGACCGGCATCCAGAACTGCGACGTCGGCATCGTCTGCATCGGCGAGCATATGGAAAGCTCCATCCTGACCACGCTGAACCTGGTCAGCCTGGGCGTGCCCCAGGTGATCGCCAAGGCCACCAGCGCCGAGCATGGCGAGATCCTGGCCAAGCTGGGCGCCGAGGTGGTCTATCCGGAGCGCGACATGGCGCTGCGCCTGGCCAACCGGCTGGAGACCGCCCGCGTGCTGGATTTCATCCAGCTGAGCGAGAGCATCAACATCTCCAAGCGGATGGTGCCGGAAAAGTTTATCGGCAAGACGGTGCTGGAGCTGAACATCCGCGCCCGCTTCGGGCTGAACATCATCGCGGTGGAAAACTCCGGCGAGGTGGTGGACGTGGTCGGTCCCGACTACACCTTCCGCGCCGGCGACGTGATGATCATCTCCGGCAGCCGCGACGATCTGCTGCGCCTGAACGACTGGGAAGAAAACGACTGACGCCGTTTTTCGCCCACCGCCCGGCCTGCGGCGCAGGCATCCCCTTTTGTTTTGCACCGGCAGGGCCCGAACCCCCGCCCGGCAGCCGCCGGACGGGCGCGGGCCCTGTTTTTTTCTCTGTACTCCGCCGGAGATTCGTGCTATAATACCATGTTATCTCCCCGCCTGACGGGGCCGCATGCTTCCACCAGAAAAGAGGTTTTCCCCATGAAGATCCCTGCCCGCGCCTTTACCCACGGCGGCAAGTTCCATGCCGACGATGTGTTTTCCACCGCATTGTTGAAAATCCTGCGCCCGGACATCAAGGTCACCCGCGGCTTTGTGGTGCCGGACAATTTTGACGGCATCGTCTACGACGTGGGCGGCGGTATGTTCGACCACCACACCGAACCGCGGGAGACCCGCCCCAACGGCGTGCCCTACGCGGCCTTCGGCCTGCTGTGGCGGGTGCTGGGCGCCGGCCTGGTGGGCGAGCACCAGGCCCGCCTGCTGGACGAAAACTTTATCCAGCCGCTGGACCTGAACGACAATACCGGCGAGCCCAACTCTCTGGCCGACGCCATCGGCAGCTTCAACCCGGTGTGGGACTCGAAGGACGACCCGGACGAGTGTTTCTGGCGGGCGGTGCCCTTTGCCCAGACGGTGCTGGAAAACGAGATCGCCGCGGCCAACGCCGTCAACCGGGCGGACGCGGCGGTGCAGCGGGCCTACAAAAACGCCAGGGACGGCATTGTGGTGCTGCCCGGCTATATGCCCTGGAAAAACGGCCTGTACAAGACCGACGCGCTGTTTGTGGTATACCCCAGCCAGCGGGGCGGGTACAGCGCCCAGTGCGTTACCGACTACCGCACCCGCCGCAGCAAGGTGCCCTTCCCCGCGGCGTGGGCCGGCAAGCCGGAGGAGGAGCTGCGCCGGGTGTCCGGGCTGGGGCTGCGGTTCTGCCATCCCAGCCGGTTTTTGATCACCGCCGACGACCGGGACCAGGCGGTGGAAGCCTGCCGCCGGGCCCTGCGCGCCGCCGGAAAGCCGGTGAGCGAATGACCCCCGAAACGCCTGCCCTTGGCATCGCCCCCAGCGCCGCCGGGGACCGCCTGCCCGCCCCGGCCTGGGCCTATATGCTGCGCTGCGCCGACGGCAGCCTGTATTCCGGCTGGACCAACGATCTGGCCCGCCGGCTGAAAGCCCACAACGGCGGCGCCCACGGTGCCCGCTACACCCGCGCCCACGGCGGCGGCACGCTGGCCTATGCCCAGCGGTTTGATACAAAAGGCGAGGCCATGCGCCGGGAAGCCGGGCTGAAACGCCTGCCCAAGGCGGACAAGGAGGCCCTGGCCGCCCGCTGGCTGGCCGACAACACCGCGACGCTGCGCGCCGCCGGGCCGCAGGACGCCGCCGCCGTCAACGAGCTGTACTGCTGGTATGTGCGGCACTCCACCGCCACCTTCCAGTACGGCTGCCCCACCGTGGCCGAGACCCGCGCCGAGATCGAGACGGTCTGGCAGCGCGCGCCGTTTCTGGCGGCAGTGGGCGGCGACGGCCACCTGATGGGCTACGCCTGCGCCCACCCCTGGCACACCCGCGAGGCTTATGCCTGGGATGTGGAGCTGACCGTCTACTGCGCCCCCGACGCGGTGGGCCGCGGGGTGGGCCGGCGGCTGTACACCGCGCTTTTGGATATCCTGAAAGCCCAGGGCTACTGCAACGCGCTGGCGCTGGTGGCCCGGCCCAACCCGGCGTCGGCGGCTTTCCACAAGGCCATGGGCTTTGCGCGCATCGGCCGCGAGCCACGCACCGGCTACAAGTTCGGCCGCTGGCTGGACCTGGACACCTGGCTGCTGCCGCTGCGTCCCGGCGATGCGCCGCCGGCGCCCGTCACGCTGACGCCGCCGGCGGAGGCGGTGGCCCGGGCGCTGGCCGCGGCCAACCGGCCAAAAGAATGACCGCACCCCGCCGCCCGCCGGTTGACATCCCGGCGGGCGGCCTTTATTATGATAGTATCGTGTTTTTCTCCTGCCTGCGCTGTCCGGGCGCGGGCAGAATCTGCAAACAAAAAGGAGCCTTTGCCATGGCACATTCTGAACAGACCCTGGACAGCCGCCTGATCTTTGACGGCAAGGTCATCCGCGTCACCCTGGACACCGTCCGGCTGGAAAACGGCGACACCTCCATGCGGGAGGTGGTGCACCACCACGGCGGCGCCTGCATCATGCCCGTTACCGACCAGGGCGAGGTCTACCTGGTGCGCCAGTTCCGCTATGCCCTGGGCGAGGAAATGTGGGAGCTGCCCGCCGGCAAGCTGGAAGCCGGCGAGGACCCCTTTGAGGCCGCCAAGCGGGAGCTGGAGGAGGAGTGCGGCGTTACCGCCGACGAGTACATCCCCCTGGGCTGCATCTACCCCACCGTGGGCTACGACAGCGAGAAGATCCATATCTGGATCGCCCGCGGCCTGCATGCCACCCGCCAGCACCTGGACGAGGACGAATTTCTGGACGTGCACAAGCTCCCCTTTGACCAGGTGCTGCAGATGGTTTTGGACAACACCATCCGGGACTCCAAGACGGTGGCGGCGGTGCTGCGCTATGCGCTGATGCGCGGCCAGGGGCAGTGACCATGGCCCAAAAGCAGGTACGCCTGGGGTTCTGCGACCTGGCGCCCGACTGGGACCCCAACGACAACTACTTTACCCGCGTGCTGCGGGACGGCGGCTGGCAGGTGGAGGTGGTCACCACCCCCGCGGCGCAGCCGGAATATGTGATCTGCTGCGGCTTTGGCAAAAGCTACCTGGACTATTCCTGCGCCCGCATCCAGTATTCGGGCGAGGACAGCTGGCCCGATCTGAACGTGTTCGACTACGCCATCGGCTTTCCGCTGCTGGAATACGGCGACCGCTATCTGCGGCTGCCGCTGTACGCCATGCGGAACAGCTGGGCCCCTGCCCTTGCCAAGCATACCCTGCCGGACAGCGAATTTTTAGGCCGCAAAAAGTTCTGCAACTTTGTGGTCAGCAACGACTACAGCGCCGAGCGCAACGCCTTTTTTGAGGCGTTTTCCGCCCGGCGGCAGATCGACAGCGGCGGCGGCTACCGCAACAACATCGGCGGCCCGGTCAAGGACAAGCTGGCCTTTCAGCGGCAGTATAAATTTTCCATCGCTTTCGAGAACAGCCGCGACCCCGGCTATGTGACCGAAAAGATCGTGGACGCCTTTGCCGCCGGCACGGTGCCCATCTACTGGGGCGACCCGCTGGTCAAGCAGGAGTTCAACCCCAAAAGCTTCCTGTGCGCCGACGATTACCCCAGCCATGCCGCGCTGATCGACGCGGTGGAGGCGCTGGACAAGGACGACGCAGCCTACCTGGAACTGTGCCGCGCGCCCATCCTGGCCCCCGGCTGCCGGGCGGAGCAGTACCAGGACGGGTCGCTCTGCCTGCATTTCCTGGAAAATATTTTCAACAAGGGTGTGGAAAACGCCGTCTGCCGCAACCGCAGCTGCTGGGGCGGCATTTACGAAAACGACCTGCGCTATTACCGCACCCTGGCCGAGCAGGCCAGCCGCCCCAAAGGGCTGCTGGCCCGGCTGGGGCTGCGGTAAGGCGCCGCGCGTTTGCCGCCCCGCAAAATTCAGTGAGCAGACCATCATGCCAAACAACGAAACCTACACCATCCATCCCATCGCCCATATCCACACCGATTTTGCCGACAAGTTCGGCATCCCGCGGCAGGCAGGGCTGGTGGATGCGCTGACCGCCCGCATCGTCTTTGCCCCGGAATACCGGGTGGCCGAGGCGGTGCGCGGCCTGGAGCAGTACAGCCACCTGTGGCTGATCTGGCAGTTTTCCCAGGCGGCCGGCCGGCCCTGGCGGCCCACCGTGCGGCCGCCCCGGCTGGGCGGCAACACCCGCGTGGGCGTGTTTGCCACCCGCAGCCCCTGCCGCCCCAACGCGCTGGGGCTTTCCTGCGTGCGGCTTTTGCAGGTGGAGACCGCCGCCCCCGACGGCCCTGCGCTGCGGGTGGCCGGCGCCGACCTGCTGGACGGCACCCCCATCTATGACATCAAGCCCTACCTGCCCTATGTGGACAGCCACCCGGAAGCCGCAGGCGGGTTTTCCGCCGCGACGGCGGACCGGCAGCTGGCGGTGGAGTTCCCCCCTGCCCTGCTGGCCCTGGTCCCGCCGGACAAGCGGGAGGCCCTGCTGGGGGTGCTGGCCCAGGACCCGCGGCCGGGCTATCAGCACGACCCCGGCCGGGTCTATGCCATGGGCTTTGCCGGCCTGACGGTGCGGTTTACCGTGGACGATGCCGCCAGCCCCATGCGCCTGACCGTGACCGGGGTGGAATAAGCGCCGTACCGGGCGGAAGTTTTCCACAAACTTGTGGAAAACTTCCGCCCGCCCTCCATACCCAAAAAACACAAAAAGGAGAATGCCCCATGACCCATCATATCGTAATGTGGAAGTTCAGACCCGAAGTTGCCGACGCCGACAAGCCCCGCCTGCTGGCGGACATGGCCAGCCATCTGGAAGGGCTGGTGGGCCAGGTGCCCGGCCTGGTCAGCCTGAAGTTTGTGGCGGCGCCGCTTGCCTCCAGCACCCACGACATGGCGCTGGTCTCGGTGCTGGAAAAGCCGGAGGATGTGGCGGGCTATTCCACCCATCCGGCCCATGTGGCGGTGGCGGACACCTATGTGCGCCCCTACACCTGCCAGCGCGCCGCTTTGGATTACGAGGACTGACCCTTGCTGTACGAACAATACCCGGAACTGGACGCCTTTCTGCTCTCGATGCCGGGGGCGGTGCGGGATTTCCAGCCGGTGTGGCAGTGGGACCGCTACCTGGTGGGCGGACGGCAGTTTGCCGGCCTGTGCCGGCCCGGCGCCGAACATGCCGCCGGATATGCCGGCCGCCCGCTGCTGAACCTGAAAGCGGACCCGGCGGAGGGCGATTTTTACCGCCGCCAGTACCCGGACATCCTGCCCGGCTTTTACTCGGACAAGCGCAGCTGGATCAGCATCCGGCTGGACGGCGCGGTCCCGCAGGAGGAAGTGCTGCACCTGGCCCGCCGTTCCTGGCAGCTGGTGTTTGCCAAACTGACCAAAAAGGCGCAGCGGGCCATCCTGGAAGGCGGCGGATCTCCGGGCTGAGCCGGGGCGCCGCCGCCCGGCCGGTTTTCCACAAAACCGGCTATTTTGTGTCTGCCAAAAACGCAGCCGCGGAAGTTTTCAACCATTTCGTTGAAAAACTCCGCGGCTTTTTCATTTTTCGTGTGGAAAACATTTGTCGAAATATGGTCGTTTTTTCTCTTTCGGCTGGTTTTCTTTTCTACCGGGCTGTGGAAAACCCGGCAAAACTGTTCAAAACTGCGCCGCCGGCCCCCTTTTCTTTCGACCACAAGGCCTTGGCGGCGGGGTTTTGGCGGCGGGCCGGGCGGGACGCCGGCGCCCGGCGGGCGCCGGGCCAAACCTGCATTTTTGTTTCCTGCCGGCGGGGCGGCGGCAGGGGGGCCGGACGTCAAATCTTCCGCGCTGCAAGGCCCCTTTATTATTACATCTATATAATTGTATTCTGTGGCGTTTTGTGCTATACTATACTTGTATTGTTATGTAAAAAATTCCGTATAGAATTGGGGAAAACCATGGACTCACTCGACTCTTTCAACGGTGTATTGGACGCAGCCAAGGAGTACTGCCGCCAGCACATGGCGGACGCAGCCTACGAGTATTACATCAGCGGGCTGAAGGCCGTCAGCTTTGAAAACTCCAACTGCGTCACTCTGGCCGTGCGCAACGACTTTATCCGCCAGATCGTATCCGACCGGTATACCGCCCTGCTGAAGGAAGCCTTCAAGTCGGTGCTGGGCTTCGACGTGGAGGTCAAGCTGGCCGTGCCCCAGGCGGAGGAGGACGCCCCCCCTGTCTCCCATGACCCGGAGGACGACCTGCCCTCCGGCCGGTACGACTTCACGTTTGAGAACTTCATCAAGGGGCCGTCCAACCAGTTTGCCTACGCGGCGGCCCAGGCGGTGGCGGCCAACCCCTCCGGCGCCTACAACCCGCTGTTCATCTACGGGCCGTCCGGCCTGGGCAAGACCCACCTGCTCAACGCCATTGAGATTGAGATCAAGAAAAACCATCCCGATTTCAACATCGTCTACGTGGATTGTGAAAAGTTCACCAACGAGATCATCACCGCGGTGCGCAACAACACCACCGAGCAGTTCCGCCAGAAATACCGGGAAGCCGACGTGCTGCTGATCGACGACATCCAGTTCATCGCCGGCAAGGAAGCGACGCAGGAGGAGTTTTTCCACACCTTCAACACGCTGCACAACGCCGGCAAGCAGATCGTTCTGGCCTGCGACCGCCCAGCCAAGGAGATCAAAAGCCTGGAGGAACGTCTGCGCACCCGGTTCGAGTGGGGCCTGACCGCCGACATCCAGCCGCCGGACTTTGAAACGCGGGTGGCCATCGTCAAGCGCAAGGCAGAGCTTTTGAACCTGGACCTGCCCGACGATGTGGCCGAATACATCGCCAACCACCTGAAGCAGAACATCCGCCAGCTGGAGGGCGCAGTCAAAAAACTCAACGCCTACTATATGCTGGAGGGCATCGCCCCCTGCATCGGCGTGACCATGACCGCCATCAAGGATACGCTCAACGACACCCAGCCCATCCCCGTGACCATCGAGAAGATCATCAACGAGGTGGCCCGCACCTACAACGTGCTGCCCTCCGACATCCGCGGCAAAAAGCGCAACGCCAACGTCAGCACCGCGCGCCAAATGGCCATGTACATCATCCGGGAGATCACCGGCATGAGCATGGAGGCCATCGGCTCCGAGTTCCAGCGCGACCACTCCACCGTGGTGTACAGCCTGAAAACGATGGAGGAGAACATCAACCGCGACCGCCACATCAAAGAGACGGTGGACGACATCATCAAGAATGTCCGCACCTGACCCGCACCGTTTGTTTGCCAGTGGCGTACAGTTTTTGTGCAGATCGGGCGGTGTTTTCCTTCCGGCGGCCCCGCGGCAGGGCAAAATCTGCCGGGCAGGGGCGTCCCGAAGGGGGAAACAGCCGGCCCGGCAGGTTCTCAACACTTTCAACCGTTTTTTCAACAATTAACACCAGTTTTCCACCGAAGGGTGTGTAAAACAAAGTTTTTTCCCCTTTTCAACATCTTTCACACAACGCGGGGAACTTTTTCAACACGGCGCAAACCCGCCGCAGAACTGCCCGCACAGGACTTTTCCACAGATTTCACGGCCCCTACTACTACTACTATCCAAGATTTCTGTTTCTGCGTCCAAAAAGCAAATGCATAAAAATACAGTCCTGCCGGCAGACGCAACGCACAGCGCCAATAAGGGAACCAAAAGACCGTTTCTCCCCCCGCAAAAAGCCGCTGCCAGAAACCATCCTCTGTGCGGGGTGTCTGTGTGCAGACGCCGCAGACACAAAACAGCCCGCACAAACATTTTTTTGAGAAAAGAGGCTTCCGCATGAAATTCGAATGTGAAAAGACACTTCTCGCCTCGGCCATCGACGGCGTTTCCCGCGCCATCACCAACCGCGCGGCCATCCCCATCCTGCAGGGCATCCTGCTGAAAGCCGAGGGCTTTTCGCTGACGCTGACCGGCTACGATATGGAGATGGGCATCACCACCACCATCGAGTGCAATGTGCTGGTGCCCGGCGAGATGGTGCTGGACGCAAAGCTGTTCGGCAGCATGGTGGCCCGCATGCCCGCAGGCACCGTCCATGTGGAGCTGGAGGACAACGGCACCGCCATGGTCCGCGGCGGCGTGGCCGAGTTTGAGATCCCCGCCATGCTGGCCGGCGAATACCCGATGCTGCCCAACCCCGGCGCCGAGAATACCATGACCGTCAAGTGCGGCATGCTGAAAGAAATGATCGAAAAGACCATCTATGCGGTCAGCCAGGACGACAAAAAGCCCGCGCACACCGGCGAGTTGTTTGTCATTGAGCCGGGCAGCCTGACGGTGGTGGCGCTGGACGGCTACCGGCTGGCCATCATCCAGCGGGATGTGGAGTGCAGCCGCGATATCCGCATCATCATCCCCGCAAAGACGCTGCAGGAACTTTTGAAGATCATGGGCGGGCCGGACGACGACATCAAGATCGACGCCAACCGCCGGTATGTGGTGTTCACCACCAACGGCTACACCATCATGAGCCGCCTGATCGAGGGCGAATTTTTGAATTACAAGCAGGTCATCCCGGAGGGCAGCCGCAGCCGGGTGGTGGTGGACTGCAAGCAGTTCATCGACACCATCGAGCGCGCCTCGCTGATCATCACCGAGCGGCTGAAAAACCCGTTGCGCATCACCTTTGCGCCGGACAAGATCACCGTGCGCTGCCAGACCACGCTGGGCCGGGTGATGGACGAGTTCCCGCCCGAAAAGATGGAGGGCGACACCGTCGAGATCGGCTTTAACAACCGCTATATGCTGGAAGCCCTGCGCAACGCCCGCAGCGAGCGGGTGCTTTTGGAGATCAACGGCCCCTTGAGCCCGGTCAAGGTCCTGCCGGAAGAGGGCAAGGACTTTATCTACCTGGTGCTGCCGGTGCGGTTCAAAAACGAGTGACGCCGCGGGACACAGCGGACGAGACACGGAAAAATGAGGAATTGAGGTGCGGCCTGCGGCCGCGGGATCTGAAAATATGCGTGGTGTAGCCGCCAAGGATAGTGGCAGGATATAGGCGGCAATGCACCCTTCCGTCTGCGGCATACGCCGCATCCACCTCCCCTTGCAGGGGAGGCTTTGCAGGCGGCTGTCACTCGGAAGGCTCCCCTGCAAGGGGAGCTGTCACCGCAGGTGACTGAGGGGTGCATTGCCGCGCAGAATTGGCCGGTATCCTTTTGGAGCTGACACAGACACAAGCCGCTGAGCCTGCCCTGTTTTTGATGTGTGCCCTGCAGGCCGCACCAAAGTCCCTCATTCCCAATTGCAAGAAAAAGGTCGTACAAACATGGAAAATTCAGTTGAGACCATACGCATCCACACCGATTTCATCAAGCTGGAGGCGCTTTTGAAGTTTGCCGGCTGGTGCGAGACCGGCGGCGAAGCCAAGGAGCGCATCCAGGGCGGCGAGGTGCTGGTCAACGGCGCGCCCTGCACCATGCGGGGCAAAAAGTGCGTGGCCGGCGACGAGGTCACGATGGACGGCCGCACCCTGCGGGTGGCGGAGGGCCGCTGATGCGCCTGGAACATCTGCGGGTAGAGAATTTCCGCAATCTGGCGGAGGCCGAACTTGTGCCGTCGCCGGTTTTGACGGTGATCTGCGGGCCGAACGGCCAGGGCAAGACCAACCTGTTGGAGGCGGTCTGGCTGCTGACTGGCGGCAAGAGCTTCCGCGGCGCCAAGGACGCCGAGCTGATCCGCCGCAGCGCGCCCTTTGCGGTGTTGGAGGCGGCGTTCAATGCCGGCGGCCGGGACCAGGCCCTGCGGCTGACGGTGGGGGGCAAGGGCACCCAGCGCCCCGGCCGCACCGCCCGCTTGAACGGCGCCGACCGGGGCCGGGCGGCGTCCATCGTGGGCACCTTTACCGCGGTGGTGTTCGACCCCAACCACCTGAGCCTGGTCAAGGGCGGGCCGGAGGGCCGGCGGCGGTTTCTGGACGCGGCGCTGTGCCAGCTGTATCCGGGGTATCTGACCGCACTGCGGCGGTATTCCCGCACGGTGTCCCAGAAAAACGCACTTTTGAAGGCTTACGACATCACCCCCGGTGCCGGAACGCTGCTGGAGACCTTCAACGAGGGGCTGGCCAAAACCGGCGCCGAGGTGATGGCCCGGCGCGCGGCGTACCTGGACAAACTGGCCCCGGCCGCGGCGCAGAACTACCGGGATATCTCCCGCGGGGCCGAAACGCTGCAGGTGACCTACCGGCCCTGCTGCGACCCCACGCCGGAGGCGCTGGCCGCCCGGCTGCGGGAGGTGCTGCCCACCGAACTGCGGACGGGGTTCTGCCTGGCGGGCCCCCACCGGGAGGACCTGGACATTGACATCGACGGCCAGCCGGGCAGGATCTACGGCAGCCAGGGCCAGCAGCGCAGTGCGGTGCTGAGCCTGAAACTGGCCGAGGCCAGCGTGGCCGGCGAGATTTTGGGCGAGCACCCGGTGATGCTTTTGGACGACGTGCTCAGCGAGCTGGACGACGCCCGGCAGGCCTATCTTTTGACCCGCATTGAGGACAAACAGACCTTTGTGACCACCTGCGACTCCGCCGCCTTTGCCCGCACCAACGGCAAGCTGGTGTTTGTGCAGGGCGGCCAGACGTCCGAAACGCCGTTTGAAACGTGAGGGGGGCTTGCCATGCTGATGCACGCAGGGCGGGATTTTGTTTTGAATACCCGCGATGTTGTGGGATTTTTTGATTTGGACAGCACCTCGCCGGGGCGCATCACCCACGAGTTTCTCGCCAATGCTGAGAAGGAGGGCGCCGTGGTGGACCTGTCCGCGGATATCCCCAAGAGCTTTATCCTGACCGATTTCCCCACCGAGACCATCTACGTCACCGAGCTGTCCACCGCCGCGCTGAAAGGCAGGGCGGAGAAGCTGGTGCTATGAAAAAATCCCCCTGCCGGGGGGGACAGAATTTCACGCCGCAGGCGGAAGCAATTTTCCAAAAAACAGGCGAAGCAGATCGTCAGACCGGTTTGTTACAGCCAGGGCCAGGCGGCAATGCACCCCTCAGTCTGCTACCGCAGACAGCTCCCCTTGCAGGGGAGCCTTCCAAAGCGGCAGCCGCCCAAAAGCCTCCCCTGCAAGGGGAGGTGGATGCTCCGCCAGGCGCAGACGGAAGGGTGCGGCGCCCTGCCAGGCAGGTATTTTTTCGGGATGGCACACAGAGAGGCAAAAAGATGGGGTATCCGCGCAATGAAAAATTGCTGGAGAATGCCAGGGCGCTGCGTAAGACCATGACACCCCAGGAGCGCCATCTCTGGTACGATTATTTGAGGACCTGCCCCTTTCGCTTTGTAAGGCAGAAAATTGTGGGGCCTTACATTTTGGATTTTTATTGTCATAGCGCAAGGCTGGCAATTGAAATTGATGGGTCACAACATTATGAAAAAGAGGGCAGGGCCGCGGATGCAAAGCGGACAGATTTCCTAAATTCCATCCATATTGATGTGCTGCGGTTTTCCAATGCAGAAGTCAACACACAGTTTGCAGCGGTATGCAGTAAAATTTTGACGGAAGCGCAAAAGCGCAAAGCCGTGATCCCGTAGCGTTGCCGATGCGTTTATAGGACATCGGCCCCACACGGCGGCAATGCACCCCTCAGTCACCTGCGGTGACAGCTCCCCTTGCAGGGGAGCCTTCCAAAGCAGCAGACCGCCCAAAAGCCTCCCCTGCAAGGGGAGGTGGATGCGCCGCAAGGCGCAGACGGAAGGGTGCGGTGCTTTGCGGCGCAAATATCCTGACGGTAAGATCTGCCAATAACAGGCAGTTGCCGGAAAACACATCCAAGCGTCATTTCTGGAATATTCCAGTTTCATTTTGATAGAGAGGGTTTTCTCATCCACCAGACAGAAGGGAAGGACGAACACCGAATGGCGAAAGAGATCATTACCGAAACCAACCGAGAGACCGTCACCGACCACGAGTACGGCGGCGACCAGATCCAGGTCCTGGAGGGCCTGGACCCCGTCCGCAAGCGTCCCGGCATGTATATCGGCTCCACCGGGCCGCGGGGCCTGCACCACCTGGTCTACGAGATCGTCGACAACTCCATCGACGAGGCGCTGGCCGGTTACTGCACCCACATCGAGGTGACCATCAAGCAGGGCAATATCATCGAGGTCACCGACAACGGCCGCGGCATCCCGGTGGACATCCAGCCCAAAATGGGCATCCCCGCCGTCACCGTCGTCTTTACCGTGCTGCACGCCGGCGGCAAGTTCGGCGGCGAGGACTCCGGCTACAAGGTGGCCGGCGGCCTGCACGGCGTGGGTGCGTCGGTGGTCAACGCCCTGTCCGAGTGGCTGGTGGTGCGCGTCCGCCGCGACGGCGTCGAGTATGAGCAGAAGTTTGAACGCGGCGTGGCCGAGGGCGATTTGAAAAAGATCGGCGCGGCGGCCTCCACCGGCACCACCGTCACCTTCAAGCCCGACCCCACCATCTTTACCGAGAGCACCGAGTACGACTACGAGACGCTGCTCAAGCGCCTGCGGGAGGAGAGCTTCCTCAACGCCGGCGTGCGCATCACCCTGACCGATGAGCGCACCAGCGAGGAAAATCCCGAACCCCGCCGCGAAAGCATGTGCTACGAGGGCGGCATCCGCAGCTTTGTGCAGTATCTGCACGAAAAGCGGGACATGACCGTGCTGCATCCCCAGGTCATCTATATGAAGGGCGAGGCCGACGGCGCGGTGGCCGAGGTGGCGCTGCAGTATAACGACAGCTTCAACAGCCTGATTCTGAGCTTTGCCAACAACGTCCACACCCCGGACGGCGGCACCCACGAGGAGGGCTTCAAGACCGCGCTGACCCGCGTGTTCAACGACTTCGGCCGTTCCAAGGGTTATCTGAAGGACAAGGACGACAACCTGTCCGGCAGCGACGTGCAGGAGGGCCTGACCGCCGTCATCAGCGTCAAGCTGCAGGAGGCCCAGTTCGAGGGCCAGACCAAAGCCAAGCTGGGCAACACCTATATCAAGACGCTGGTCAGCCGCATGGTCTACAACAAGCTGACCGAATATTTTGAGGAGAACCCCGCCGTGGCCAAGGCGGTGTTTGAAAAGGCCACCCAGGCGGCCCGCGCCCGCGCCGCCGCCAAAAAGGCCCGCGACCTGGTCCGCCGCAAGAGCGCGCTGGAGACCAGCCGCATGCCCGGCAAGCTGGCCGACTGCCGCGAGAAGGACCCCAGCAAGACCGAGATCTACATCGTCGAGGGCGATTCCGCCGGCGGTTCCGCCAAGCAGGGCCGGGATTCCAACATCCAGGCTATCCTGCCCCTGTGGGGCAAGATGCTCAACGTGGAAAAAGCCCGCGTGGACAAGGTCTACGGCAACGACAAGCTGACCCCGGTCATCACCGCGCTGGGCACCGGCATCGGCGACGAGTTCGACATCAGCAAGCTGCGCTACCACAAGATCTTTATCATGGCCGATGCCGACGTGGACGGCAGCCATATCTGCACCCTGATGCTGACCTTCTTCTTCCGCTATATGCGGCCCCTGATCGAGAACGGTTATGTTTATGTGGCGCAGCCGCCGCTGTTCAAGCTGCAAAAGGGCCAGACGGTCAAATATGCCTACAACGACGACGAGAAGGACGCCCTTTCGGCCGAAATGCCCGGCGCCAAGATCAGCCGCTACAAGGGCCTGGGCGAGATGAACCCCGACCAGCTGTGGGAGACCACCATGAACCCGGACAACCGGGTGATCGTGCAGATCACCATCGCGGACGCCGAGCGCGCCGACGAGGCTTTCACCGTCCTGATGGGCGACCAGGTGGAACCCCGCCGCGAGTTCATCGAGAAAAACGCGAAGTACGCGAATTTGGACGTGTAAAATCAAAAAATTAGAAATTAAGGAATGTCCGTGCGCGTCTGTGCACTCAAAAATTGGAATTGAGGATGGGTTTCCGGGTGGTTTCTGTTGGAAAAGCCTCCCCTGCAAGGGGAGGTGCCCGCGAAGCGGGCGGAGGGGTGCATTGCCGCTCTGCCGTATCTTTACCCTCAATTTATGGCGGTTTGTGAAAAAATCTTTCACGAGGTAACACGGCATAGTGGCAGGCTCCCCACCAGGGATGCATCATAGGATGGATTGTTGACCAAATAGATTTATGATACTGCCTTGGCAAGGCGGCAATGCACCCCTCAGTCGGCTTACGCCGACAGCTCCCCTTACAGGGGCGCCTTCCAATGGCAGGCTGCTCCATAAAATTTTTAGAGGAGGCCAAAGGCCGCCGGACAACCAAAATTCCTGATTTTAAAATCGCTGCATCGTATCCCCAAAGCCCAAACAAAAGGTGGTACACAAATGGAAGAAAATATCGTGATGGTGCCGGGGTCCGGTACCAAGGTCATTGTGCGCGACGTCAAGAAGGAGATCGAGACCGCGTTTCTGGATTACTCCATGTCGGTCATCGTCTCCCGCGCGCTGCCCGACGTGCGCGACGGCCTGAAACCCGTGCACCGGCGCATCCTGTACACCATGTACGAGCGCAACAACGACCCCCAGCACCCCTACAAAAAGTCTGCCGACACCGTCGGCGCCGTGCTGGGCAGTTATCACCCCCACGGCGACGCCAGCGTTTACGACGCCATGGTGCGTCTGGCCCAGGATTTCAGCATGCGGTACCCGCTGGTGGACGGCCAGGGCAACTTTGGCTCGGTGGACGGCGACCCCCCGGCCGCTTACCGTTACACCGAGGCCCGCATGAGCAAGATCGCCTGCGACATGCTGACCGACATCGACAAGGAGACCATCGACTGGGCGCTGAACTTTGACGAGACCAAAAAGGAACCCAGCGTGCTGCCCAGCCGCTTTCCCAATCTGCTGGTCAACGGCAGCCAGGGCATCGCGGTGGGCATGGCAACCAATATCCCGCCCCACAACCTGCGGGAAGTCATCGACGGCATCATCGCGCTGATCGACGACCCGGACATCGACCTGCCCGGCCTGATGGAGTATGTCAAGGGCCCCGATTTCCCCACCGGCGGCATCATCATGGGCCGCTCCGGCATCCGCGCCGCCTACGCCACCGGCCGCGGCAAGATCACGCTGCGCGGCCGCGCCGAGATCGTCGAGAAGAAAAACGGCCGGTTTGAGATCATCGTCACCGAGATCCCCTACATGGTCAACAAGGCCCGCCTGATCGAGTCCATCGCCGACTATGTCAAGGACAAAAAGATCGAGGGCATCAGCGACCTTAACGACGAGTCCAGCCGCAAGGGCATGCGCATCGTCATTGAGGTAAAAAAGGACGCCAACCCCCAGGTGGTCCTGAACCAGCTTTACCGCTATACCCAGCTGCAGGACACGGTGGGCGTCATTATGCTGGCGCTGGACCACAAGACCCCCAAGATCATGTCCCTCAAGGGCATGATGCAGCGGTATGTGGACTTCCAGGACGAGGTCATCCGCCGCCGCACCCAGTTTGAGCTGAAAAAGGCCGAGGACCGCTGCCATATCCTGGAAGGCCTGAAGCGGGCCGTGGACATTGTGGACGAGGTCATTTACGCCATCCGCCACTGCGGCGGCGGCCAGGCCGAGGCAAAAGCCGCCATCATGGAGCAGTTCGGCTTTGACGATGTGCAGGCCGAGGCCATCTGCCGCTTCCCGCTGGGACGCCTGGCCGGACTGGAGATCAAAAAGATCGAGAACGAACTGGACGAGCTGCACACAAGCATCGCGGATTACCGCGAGGTCCTGGCCGACGACAGCCGGGTCAAGGCCATTTTGAAGGACGAGCTGCTGGCCATGAAGGAAAAGTACGGCGACGAGCGCCGCACCGCCATCGAGGCTGTCTCCGGCGAGGTGGACATCGAGGACCTGATCCCGGAAGAGCAGTGCGTCTACACCCTGACCCATGCGGGCTATATCAAGCGCACCGCCGCCGATACCTACACCGCCCAGAACCGCGGCGGCCGCGGCATCGCCGGCCTGAGCCACAAGGACGAGGACTTTACCGAGGAGCTGTTTGTCGGTTCCAGCCATGACTATATGCTGTTCATGACCGACAAGGGCCGCGTCTACCGGCTGAAGGGCTACCAGGTGCCGGAGGGGGCCCGGACCTCCAAGGGCACCAACATCGTCAACCTGCTGCAGCTGCAGAATGACGAGAAGGTCACCATTATGATGCGCCAGCCCGCCGACATCGACCAGGAAAACAGCTATATCACCATGGTCACCCGGCAGGGCCTGATCAAGCGCACGCCGCTTAGCCAGTTCAAGAACATCCGCAAGGCGGGCCTGATCGCCATCAGCCTGAACGAGGGCGACGCGCTGACCTGGTGCCACCTGACCGGCGGCAATGACGAGCTGATCGTGGCCACCCACGACGGCATGGCCATCCACTTTACCGAGGCCGGCGCCCGGTCCATGGGCCGCGCCAGCCGCGGCGTTCGGGCCATCCGCCTGGCGGAGGGCGATTACGTGGTGGGCGTCTGCGTCTGCCGGCCCGGCGCCACCATGCTGACCGTTACCGAGAACGGCAAGGGCCGCCGCAGCCGCATCGACGATTACCGCATGACCCATCGCGGCGGCAAGGGCATCCGCAACTATGCCAAGGGCGGCGTGGCGGCGGTCAAGATCGTGGACGACACCGACGACCTGATTCTGATCAGCCAGGAAGGCATTTTGATCCGCATGCACGCCGACGATATCAACGTGCAGAGCCGCTACGGCAGCGGCGTGCGGGTGATGCGCCTGGCCGAGGACGACAAGCTGGCCATGATGGCCCGCGTGGAGCGGGACAACACCGCCGAGACCGCCAAGCCGGAGGAAGCACCGGAGGGCGAGGAGGAACTTTCCGCCGAGGAGATCGCCCGCCTGGAGGCCGAGGATGCCACCGCCGACGAGGGCGCGAACGACCCGGAGGACGGCGACAGCGAGGAGTAAGGCGGCGCAGCTTTGCCCACACGCACATTTGCAGCCCGGCAGGGGGGGCCTGGCCGCGGGGCGGGATAATCTCGCCCGCCGGCCGCGTTGCCCCTGTGCCGCACTAATACAAAAAACAAACCGTGCAGACCCGTTTTTCGGGCCTGCACGGTTTTTTGGTATTTGAATATGAAAAATCAGCCCTTTGGCCGGGACAGTTCCTGGTCGACGACCAGCTCCACCAGGCGGCGGCTGTGCTCGTCCAGGCGGCGGTATTTCTGGATCAGCGCATATTCCGGCTGGGTCAGCGTGCGGGGACGGGGACTGTCGTCAAAGTCCTCCAGCGTACAGTCCAGCGCGCGGGCCAGCGCCTTGACGGTCTCCAGCTGCGGGTTCCGCGTGACGCCGTTGATGATCTTGTTCAGCGTTCCCTTGGGAACGCCGGATCTTTCGCTCAGCTCGTCGATGGTAAGCCCCGCCTGCCGGCGTTTTTGTTGGATCAGCATGCCCAGTTCCATAATACCCCTCCCGGTGACGTTGTTTTCAGTATACCGATTTTGCACCGCTGCGTCAATAAAAGATGCCGAAAACGGGAGAACGGCAGGCGACAAAACAGTTGACAAGTTCCGAACTAGGCATTAAAATTGTTCTAAAGAAAACCAAAAACGGAACTTTTTGAGAGGATGTCAAACCCTATGGGATACAGCACGCTGGAACAGAAGATCGCCGAGCGGGGCATCAAAAAATCCGTGATCGCAGCAGCCGCCGGTATCACAACGCAGGCGCTGAACAACAAGCTCTGCGGGAAAAGCCCGTTCACCTGGCCGGAGGTTTTGACCATCCAGCGATGCTTTTTCCCGGATATGACGAAAGATGAACTGTTCCGGCTGGAATCCGCCGGCTGAACCGGGCCGCTGCCAAAGCGGGCCGCCCGCCCCAAGGCCGGCCGGCGGCGAAAAGACAAGGGTCCCGTTTTTGGATGTTTTGAAAGGAGTCTGCCTGTTTGGCGTGATATTGGGTCACCTGTGCACCTGGCAGATCGGGGAGATCCTGCCCGGCACGGCGCAGTGGAATGTTTCCAACCTGTACAACAACATCTGCCGGGTATGCGTGCCGGTGTTTCTGATGGTGACCGGCTGGCTTGTGCTGGGCCGCAGGGATTGCCGGCAGGCCGAGGGAAAAAGCTGGCGGAAGGCCGGGCATTTCCTGCTTTGCTACCTGGTCTGGTCGGCGGGCTACGCCCTGATCGGCCGGCAGGGCGGGGGGCTGGACCTGCCGAGCTTTGCGCGCGGGGTCCTGCAGGGGGAGTTCCACCTGTGGTATCTTTTGCTGCTCAGCGGCGTCTATGCCATGCTGCCGCTGCTGGTGCGCATCACCCGCCGCAGGCGGGATACCGACCGCGCTTTGCTGGTCGCGTTTGCCAGCACCATCCTGCTGCCCTCGCTGGCCGGGGTCCCGGGCTTTGGGTGGATGGAGGGCTTTCTGGACAAATTTTATCTGGATACCGGCTACCTGTTCTATCTGCTGCTGGGGTGCCGGATGCGCCGCTGGCCGCTGCAAGCGCCGGCAAGGCGGTGCGTTTTTCTGGCCGGGGGGATCGGCACGCTGTGGAGCATGGCGGCGACGTGGCGGCTTTCCTGCCAAAGCGGCGTGTTTTCGGATTTTTGGCTGGATCAAAGAAGGCTCAACGTGGCCTGCGGCGCGGCGGCGGTATTTCTGTTGTTTCAGCAGATCCCGAAACTGCCGCCGCAGGGGCGGGCGGCGCGCATCTTTCGGGCGCTGGCCAACCGCAGCCTGGGCGTTTACCTGGTCCATGTGGCGTTTCTGCTGGGGCTGCGGAAATTCGGGATATCCACCTATGCGCTGCCAGCGGTCTGGTGGCTGCCGGTACTGGCCGCGGCCGTGCTGGCCGCCAGCTGGGCGGCGGTTTCTCTGGCATCGCATATCCCGTTTGTGAAAAGGTTCGTATGACCGGGAGGAAACCAATATGCACAGCAAGCGATGGAAGCTGGCGGTTTTGGGCCTGCTGCTGGCAGTTCTGCTGGCGGGCTGCCTGCCGGAGGGCGGCATCTTCGGCCATGGCGGCAGCAGCCCGCGGCCGGAGTTTGCAGGCTCGCCGATGGCGGGGGAAGAAGCAGGCGGCGAATCAAGAGCAAGGCCGCCTGCCGGGGCGTCTGCACGGCAACAGAAGGACAAGGAACCCCAGAATATGTGGTAACCTTTGCTGACTTGGTGTCAAAAATGATTAAAAATGAATAATATGTGTAAAAAATATGGCAAATAAGACGAAGAACCCATTGCATTTTTCACAAATGTGTACTATACTTGAATTGCCAAACAGAAAACAGCCGCCCTCCCGTTTGGAAAAAGCAATCAGGGCGGACTCAAAGGAGGTACTTAAGGTATGAAAAAACTGATCTCTATGCTGCTGACATTGACGCTGCTGGCTGCTTTGTCGGTGCCTGTCCTGGCCGAAAACCCGATCCAGGCTGCCGCCGATGCCCGTGAAGCCGCCTATGCCCAGGCAGTCGCGGCCTACCAGGACCAGATCGCTGCCAAAGAGGACGCTTACGTCAAGGCAGTGAACGCTTACTCGGCACAGGCTGCGGCCAAGGCCGACGCGGAAGCCGCCGCCATCGTGGCCGCCGGCAACGCCGCCCACGCCGCCCAGCTGGCCCAGAACGACGCCATCGCCGCCTATGCGCAGTCCCTGCGTGACGACCAGGCCGCCAAGAATGCTGCCTACGCCGGCGCGATCGCTGCGTATCAGGCACAGATCGCTGCCAAGGAAGAAGCATACCTTGACGCTGTTGCCGCCTACGTTGCACAGGCCGCCGCCAAGGCCGATGCGGAAGCCGCCGCCATCGTGGCCGCCGGCAACGCCGCCCATGCCGCCCAGCTGGCCCAGAACGACGCCATCGTCGCTTACGGCAATTCTGTCCAGGCCGCCGCGGACGCCCGGAACGCCGCTTACCTGAACGCCATCGCCGCCTACCAGGCCCAGATCGCCGCGCAGGAGGCCGCTTATCTGGCCGCTTTGGGGCTGTAAGATCCCCTGTGAACAGCCTGCGGCTGAAATGCTGCACACAGGCTGACGATTTGCAGAACTGACAGAATATGTCCCGGCCGCCTGCACGATCTGCCAAGGCAGGCGGCCGGGCATTTCTTTTTTCAAAGCTGCGGGAAGCTGAAACGACCGGGCTGCCTGCATATAACTGAAATTTATATCGAAAGGGAGCCGGCAGACGGAAACGCCCCAAAAAGATGCAAAAAATTTGACAGAAAAGCCTTGACAACGGGGGTCCTTTTCCCTATAATAATAAGGCACCTTTTATTTAGGATGCGGAATATGTGGCGGTATAGCTCAGTTGGCTAGAGCATTCGGTTCATACCCGAAGTGTCACCGGTTCAAATCCAGTTACCGCTACCAATATACAGGATTTCGCTAAAATACTTGGGGGCCGGCCGCAATCGTGGCCGGGGAGTAGCTTGCTGTTTTAGCGAAATCTTGTATTATATGGCCCGTTGGTCAAGCGGTTAAGACACGGCCCTTTCACGGCTGTAACATGGGTTCGATTCCCGTACGGGTCACCAAACACCTGCCTTGCAAAAAGGCAGGTGCTTTTTTGTATCCGGAGCCAGAAAAAAGCGAGAACCCCGGTGACCCGTACGGGAATCGAACAGCCCGTGCCGGACGCGGCGTAGCCGGCGGTCCCGTCCGGCTTGAGACAGTCCGGTGGACTGTCTCAAAGGGCGCGGGAGATTCCCGCCCCGCGGGCAGGGAAAGGCAAACACCTGCCTTGTAACAAGGCAGGTGCTTTTTTGTATCCGGAGCCAGGAAAAAGCGAGAGACCCGGCGACCCGTACGGGAATCGAACAGCCCGTGCCGGACGCCTCAGAATTTGATATGCCGGCGGTCCCGTCCGGCTTGAGACAGTCCGGTGGACTGTCTCAAAGGGCGCGGGCACACCTGCCTTTTTACGGGGCAGGTGCTTTTTTGTATCCGGAGCCAGGAAAAGAGAGAAACCCGGTGTTCCATTAAGGTGATCCTTAACATGCTGCGCCAAATGTGTGTACCTTGGATCGTTATACTGATTGAAGCGATCCGCACAAGATGGACATGGAGGACAAATATGGAAAACAGGGGCGAACTGATTTTTACCACGAAACACTTATATAAGGAATACCGGTATACGGCAGCATTACAGGATGTAAATATCACGATCCCGCGCGGGCAAATTTATGGCCTGATCGGAGAAAACGGCGCGGGTAAAACGACCCTGCTGAGGATCCTTTGCGGGTTGACTCGCCCGTCCCGGGGCAGGGTGTTTCTATTTGGTGCGGAAAATGCTGCCGATCAGATCAAAATGCGCCGCCGGATGGGATGTCTTGTGGACGGTCCTGCTTTATACGCGGATTTAACGGCTTGGCAAAATCTGAAAGTACAGTGCCTGCAGCGGGGGCTGGACGAAGCGGCTATTGCCCCTACCCTGCAATTGGTGGGTCTGAAGGATACAGGCGGCAAGCCGGCAGGAAAATTCTCGCTGGGGATGCGGCAGCGGCTGGGGCTGGCAATTGCGCTTTTGGATAAGCCGGAATTTTTGGTGTTGGATGAACCACTCAATGGGCTGGACCCGATGGGGATCCAGGAGCTGCGGCATCTTTTGGAAAAACTGAACCGGGAACAGGGGATGACGATTTTGCTTTCCAGCCATATCCTCAGCGAGCTGCACCAGCTTGCCACCAGCTACGGTATCTTGCATAGGGGGCGGCTGCTGGAACAGCTGACGGCGCAAGAACTGGATGCCCGCTGCGAAAAGTATCTGCTGGTCCGGACCGACAATGATCGGCAGGCAACAGGGATCCTTTGCAGGACGTTCCCGGATACACGCTGCCAGGCAACGGCGGAGGGGCTGCGCTTGGCCCCGGTGAAAACGGATGCGGCTGTTGCTGTGGCCGGCATACTGGTGGAAAACGGCCTGCAAGTGCAGGAACTGGCGGTGCGCAGCGAGGGGCTGGAGGCATATTTCACGGCGCTGGTGGGAGGTGACAGTCATGCTGATGCAGGCTGAAGCGGAAGGGATCAAGCTGTTTTATGCAAAAGCAAAGCTTTGGGCTGTGCTGGGGTTTGTATTGATGCTGCTGTGGTTTGTCAGCAGCGGGACCATGTATTTTATGGTGGCGGGCGATCTTTTGGAGCCGCTGGCCTCCATCGGGTTCTTCAAGGACGTGCCAATGGCAAGCGGGCAATCTGGCCTGCAGTTGGTGCGCAGTTCCCAGAGCATGACGGTGTTTAGCTGGCTGATCCCTCTTAATCTGTGCGTTGCGCAGTTTGCAGAGGAACGCCGGGCACGCACCGATGAACTTCTTGTCAGTCACGGGGGACGTCTGGTCGCGCTGTATCGCACCAAATTCTGGATGGTCTGCAGTGTTTCTCTGCTTTTGCAGCTGGCTTTTTACGGAATTTGCTTTGTTATCACGGCCATTCAAATGGGGATGGCGCCTGCGCCCGGAAGTATCCTGCTGTTTTGTATGGTATCGATGGCAAATCTTCTGGTACTAGGGGCGTTTCTGGCATTAGCAGCGGCCGTTACACTCTGGTTGAAAAATCATGCAGCTGCAGTACTTGCAACAAGCATTCTCCCCTTGGCGGGGGTGCTGCTTTACCAGGTGAATTATGAAGAGTTTGCTGAGCAGCCCCTTGTGATGCAGCTGGCAGCCAAAGCGATGCCTACCTATTATTGGTCCCGGCTGTGCGCCTTGAATATCACGCCGCAGTTTTGCGGCGAGATGGTGGTTTGGATGATCCCGACGCTTGCTGTCGGGGCAGGTCTGGGGTGGAGCGCCCTCCACCGTCCGGAAACCGAAAAGAGGCACCGCACTGGAAAGGCGCATAGGATCCTGTGGAAGATGGAAAGATCCGCCGTGAGGAAAAAAACGCACCGGGCCAGCAGCTTTTCTTCCTCTCTGTATGCTCTTTGCTGTACCCGTCTGCCGGGATTTTTAGCCCTGTTCGGTGCGCTGTGCATAGCGTTTGCCCTGGAAGTCAAGGATTCGCAAATCGTGGACATAACCTGGGTCGACGGCAGGCGGGTGGGAATTTTCCCCGGTGGTTCATTGCCGGCAGGGGATGTGGCCGATACAGCTCTTGGCACAGTCCTATCAGTGGGGATCCTTATATGGATCGCTGTCATTCTTGTGGCAGTGACGGCATTTCGCCAAAGAAAAACGGCAGGCGCTGCCCGATTGGGGGTGGCCCATGGCGTAGGCCTTGTTCGGCATACGGTTGGCAGCTTTGCGGCGGACACAGTTTTGCTGCAGGGGTGGTATGCAATGCTGTACGTTCTGCTGGGGGTGATCACGGGGGCTATTTCCCAGCCGGTACGGATGGCATCCTTCTGGATGCAGAGCGCCTGGATTTTGCAGGCAAGCTATGCAATGATCTGGATGATATGTCAGCTTTGCCGGAGTGAGCTGGCCGGAGCTACCTTCTGTTTTGTGGTAACTCTGGCCGGAGTGATCGTAAGTGTCTCTGCGCCGGACCCGGCCGCTGTTTCCTTTTTGTCCGCTCTGGTGTTTTATGCAACGCCCATGCCCTACTGGCTGGCTTTGGGGGGAGGACATTCGATTCTTTGCCAGGCTGTTGGCTATGGTGTGGGCGTTACTGCCTTGTGCTTGGCGGCAACATTGACAGTCGCGGCGGCGCGGGATGTGGAATAAAATGCGGTATAGTACGATAATACGATAAAAAACCGTGCGCTCTGTACAGAGCGCACGGTTTTTGCTCTGCAAGCGGAAACGGCGGCTATCCGCCGCAGGCGTCGGACAGGCGGGTGTAGACCGTCACAGCATCCTGCACATGCAGCGGCGCGGTCGAGTGGTCGCCGGGGGCGTCGGCGGTGACCAGGATGTACTCCTGCCCGTCCAGTTCGGCCAGGCTGGCCAGGCACTGGCCGGCCTCGCTGGTGTAGCCGGTCTTGCCGCCCAGCAGCACGGCCCTGCCGGTGCTTTCCCCGTCCAAAGCCGCGAACATCGAGCTTTGCAGCAAAATGCCGTCGGGGTGGGCGTCGGTCGCGGCGGTGGTGTATTGCCTGGCCGTGAATACCTGGCGGAAGGTCTCGTTATCCAGGGCGGCGTCCAGCAGCAGCGCAATGTCCCGCACGGTGGAGACATGCGCCGGGTCCTGGAGGCCGGTGGCGTTGCAGAAATGGGTATCCTGCATGCCCAGCGCGGCGGCCCGCTGGTTCATGCGCTGTACAAAGGTCTGTTCGTCCCCGGCCGCGCTGCAGGCCAGCGTGACGCTGCACTCGGCGCCGGAGGGCAGCAGCGCGCCGTACAGCAGATCCCGCACCGGGACGGTCTCGCCGGCGGCAAAGCCCGCCAGGGAGGCGTTGGCCTGCCACAGCGGCGGGAAGATGCCGTCCTCCAGCGTGACCGGCGCGTCCAGGTCGGGCAGGGACTCGGCCGCCAGCAGCACCGTCATGATCTTGGTCAGCGATGCCGGGTACAGCACTGCGTCGGCGTCCCGGCTGCCCAGAACCTCTCCGCCGCGGCGGATCAGGATGGCATGGGGGCTGTTCAGCCCGCTCAGGTCAACGGTGACAGGGGTCGGCGGCGGTGTTTGTGTGTCAGCCGCTGCGGCGCCGGCGGGCGGCGCAGCGGGCAGCAGCCTGCCCCCGACCGCCAGCCCCAGCGGGATCAGCACCAGCAGCGACAGGACAAAGGTGCCGGCAAACCGGCAGAGCGCCTGGAGCGGTGTGTCCCGCCGGACGCGGCGGCGGGGTCTCCCCTGCCGGCGCGGCGGGCGGCGGTGCGGGGCCGGCCGTTTGACGGGAACGGCCGGACGGTTTGTGCGGGGCGGATCCACGGATGCAGGTCTCCTTTCTGCCGGGGTGCCCCGGCCGGTAAAAAGAGTATAGCACCGGTAAATCAAAAATACCTTGAAACGGTGCGGCGCCGTCTGCAGGCGGGGGCGCAGCATTTTGCCCGGAACGCGGCGCCCGCGGTGCGGCGGGGCTGCACCGTCCGCCGGAAGGATCGGGATGTCCTTTGCCGGGGAACGTCATGGGTGGGGCCTCCTTTTTTGCCGGGGCAGCGCTCCGGCCGATAAGACGAGTATAGCACCCGCGTGGCGGCCATACCTTGAAAAAATCTGATATTTTCCTTGTAAAAGTTCTTCGGCCGCAAAAATGTTCCACGTGGAACATTTTGGGCGCGGTGGGCGGAAAAAGCGGCCCCTCCCCTGCCCTGAAAACCAGAAAAAACGCCAAAAATGCCGCCCCTGCCTTTTTATTGTGCCTTGCCTGTGCTATAATGGGAACATCGGGCGGCCAAAACGCCATGTTTGGCGGGATTTGGCCGCAAAAAAACGTACAGGCCGGGGCATCCCCTGCCCCAAAGCGGCTGTTTTTTGGCGGCCGCGGCGGGACGGACCGGCCGGCAGCATGCAAACCATTTGATTTCACGGTGTCCGGGAGGAGAGTATGGCAAAGGTCATCGCAGTGGCAAACCAGAAAGGCGGCGTGGGCAAGACGACAACGGTGGTCAACCTGTCGTCCTGCATCGCATCGCTGGGCAAAAAGGTGCTGGTGGTGGACCTGGACCCACAGGGCAACACCACGTCCGGCTACGGCGTGGCCAAGCACACGCTGGAATCGGGCATTTACCCCTGCCTGCTGGGCGAGGCAAACGTGCGCGAGGCAGTGGTCGCCACCAAGTATAACGCCGATCTGCTGCCCTCCAACACCGAACTGGCCGGCGCGGGCATCGAGCTGGTGTCCATGCCCCGGCGCGAAAACCGCCTGCGCATGGCCCTGGCCCCCGCCAATGAGCTGTACGACTATATCTTCATCGACTGCCCGCCCTCGCTGGACCTGCTGACGCTCAACGGCCTGTGCGCCTGCGACACCGTGCTGATCCCCATCCAGTGCGAGTATTACGCGCTGGAGGGCCTGAGCGAGCTGATGGCCACCCTGAAGATGGTGCGCAAAAAGTACAACCGCTACCTGGACATTGAGGGCGTGGTGTTTACCATGTATTCCGGCCGGCTCAACCTGACCATGCAGGTGGTGGCCCAGGTGAAAAAATACTACGGCAACAAGGTGTACAAGAGCGTTATCCCCCGCACCGTCCGCCTGTCGGAGGCGCCCAGCTACGGCATGCCCATCAATTTCTACGAACCCAACGGCAAGGGCAGCGAAGCTTACATGAGCCTGGCGCGGGAATTTTTGGCCGCCAACGAGCGGGAGTAAAGCAGACACCCGAATAGATCCAGATGATCCAGAAAGGAGACTTCCCCATGGCGAGACCAAAAGGCGGCCTGGGCCGCGGGCTGGACAGCCTGTTTGCCGATGTGCCCTCCCCTTCCGGCGAGGAGCCCACCGTCACCAGCCTGCCGGTGCGGGAGATCGAGCCGGACCCCGACCAGCCCCGCAAAACCTTTGACGAAACCGCCCTGGCTGAGCTTTCGGCCAGCATTGCCGAAAACGGCCTGCTGCAGCCCATCGCGGTGCGGCCCAAAAAGGCCGGACCGGGGTATGTGATCATTGCCGGCGAGCGCCGCTGGCGGGCCGCCCGCATGGCCGGCCTGGACGAGGTGCCGGTGCTGGTCAAGGAAGTCACCGACGAGCAGGCCGCCGCGCTGGCGCTGATCGAGAACCTGCAGCGGGAGGACCTGGACCCCATCGAGGAGGCCGAGGGCTGCCAGCAGCTGATCGAAAAATACGGCCTGACCCAGGAATCCGCCGCCAAGCGCCTGGGCAAAAGCCGCAGCGCGCTGGCAAACACCCTGCGCCTGCTGACCCTGCCCGACCCGGTGCGGGAACAGGTGCGCACCGGCAAGCTGACCGCCGGCCACGCCAAGGCGCTGCTGGGGCTGAGCGACGCGGCGGTCATCGAGGCCGCGGCGCAGCAGATCGAGGCCAAGGGCATGAACGTCCGCCAGGCCGAGGCGCTGTGCCGCAAGCTGAACAAGCCCCCCCGGCCGCCAAAGGCGGAGGACGCCTTTACCCGGCCCAAGATCGCCGTCGAGCTGGAGGCCGCGCTGAAGGACGTGACCGGCAGCGAGGTGCGCATCCAGTACCGGGACGGCAAGGGCAGCCTGCAGATCGACTTTTACTCCGACGCGCAGCTTTCCCGCTATGCCGAGCTGCTGGGCCAGTACGACCCGGAGACGGCCGGTGATGCAAAAGAAAGCTCTGCCGAACATTTTGATTGACAAACCGCACAAAAATGGCGTATTCTTTTAGTATAAAAGGCTGACTGCACGATTCGTGTGCTGGAAGGGCGGGCTTTCTGACTGCGAGCCAGAAGCCCTGCCCCAAACCATACAACAAGGAGTGGGAAACCATGCTGGATATCCGTTTTGTCCGGGAGCATCCCGACGAGGTCAAGGAGAACATCAAAAAGAAATTCCAGGACGCCAAGCTGCCGCTGGTGGACGAGGTCATCGCGCTGGACGCCGAGTACCGCGCCGTCATCGGCGAGGGCGACAGCCTGCGCGCCAACCGCAACAAGCTGTCCAAGCAGATCGGCGCGCTGATGGGCCAGGCCAAGAAGGACCCGTCCAAGGCCGCCGAGGCCGAGGAGGTCAAAAAGCAGGTCACCGCCCAGGCCGACCGGCTGAAAGAGCTGGAGGCCCGCCAGGATGAGCTGAAGGCCCGCATCCAGGAGATCATGTACCAGATCCCCCAGATGATCGACCCCAGCGTGCCCATCGGCCCCGACGACAGCCATAACGTCGAGGTGCAGCGTTTTGGCGAGCCGGTGGTGCCCGACTACCCCATCCCCTACCATGTGGACATCATGGAGAGCTTTGACGGCATCGACCTGGACGCCGCCGGCCGCGTGGCGGGCAACGGCTTCTACTACCTGCTGGGCGATATCGCCCGCCTGCACGAGGCGGTGCTGGCCTACGCCCGCGACTTTATGATCGACAAGGGCTTTACCTACGTGATCCCGCCCTTTATGATCCACGGCAACGTGGTGCAGGGCGTCATGTCCTTCCCGGAGATGGACGCCATGATGTACAAGATCGAGGGCGAGGACCTGTACCTGATCGGAACGTCCGAGCACAGCATGATCGGCCGCTTTATCGACCAGACGCTGGACGGCGCCAAGCTGCCGCTGACGCTGACCAGCTACTCGCCCTGCTTCCGCAAGGAGAAGGGCGCCCACGGCATTGAGGAACGCGGCGTCTACCGCATCCACCAGTTTGAAAAGCAGGAGATGATCGTCGTCTGCAAGCCGGAGGACAGCATGAACTGGTACGACAAGCTGTGGCACAACTCGGTGGAGCTGTTTCGCTCACTGGAGATCCCGGTCCGCCAGCTGGACTGCTGCTCCGGCGATCTGGCCGACCTGAAGGTCAAGAGCTGCGACATCGAGGCCTGGAGCCCCCGCCAGCAGAAATACTTTGAGGTGTGCAGCTGCTCCAACCTGGGCGACGCCCAGGCCCGCCGCCTGCGCATCCGCTACAAGGACGAGAACGGCAAGACCCAGTTTGCCCACACCCTGAACAACACCTGCGTGGCCCCGCCCCGCATGCTGATCGCCTTCCTGGAAAACCATCTCCAGGCCGACGGCACCGTGACCATCCCCGAAGTGCTGCGCCCCTACATGGGCGGCAAGGCGCTGCTGGTGCCCAAGGCAAAATAACCGTTCACACAAAACCATCCGCCCGGACAGAGGATCCCCTCTGTCCGGGCGGATGGTTTTGTATTTGGCTGGCATTGGCGGCGGCGTTATCCCTGCCGGGTCAGGCTGGCCACGGTGGCAAGGTCGCCGTCCGCGGGCGGCGCGGCGCAGGGCAGGGCCTGCGCGGGGGCGGGCTGCGGCGCCGGCGCAGCCGGGCGGGGGGCCGGCATCGGCGCGGGCGGGGGCATCACCGGCTGGTGGCAGGCCTCGCCCTGCGGCAGGGCCTCGGACCACAGCTCCGCCCCGGCAAGGCTGGCCGCCAGCTCGCCGGCGTCGGCGTGCGGCACATCGCCGTCCGGCGGCGCGGCGTTCGGGTCCGGGATGGTCCGGGCTGTCGGCGCGGCAGGCGCGGCCGGTTCGGCGGCTGACTTCCCTGCCGGATTGTCCGCGGCCGGGCCGGGCAGCGGCAGGCTGGTGTCGGCGCTTTCCACCGGGATGCGCACCACATATTCCAGGCAGCCGTCCCGCCGGCCGCAGGTGGTGGTGGCCGGGATGCCCTTGGCCGTCATCAGGTCCACGGCATGCTGCAGGGTGTTCACAAACAGCCGCACGTCGCGCAC
Organism: Candidatus Gemmiger stercorigallinarum; assembly: GCA_019119495.1. Taxonomy (GTDB): domain Bacteria; phylum Bacillota; class Clostridia; order Oscillospirales; family Ruminococcaceae; genus Gemmiger; species Gemmiger stercorigallinarum. The sequence continues at coordinate 74,612 of DWWX01000042.1, forward strand.
CATTGGCGTGGTCTTGCGGCAGGGCGAGGGCGTGCCGGGCGGGGTGTGCAGCATTGTTTCCACCAGTTTGTCGGCCTCCCGCACGCTCAGGCCGTCTCGCGCGATTTTTTCCAGCGCGGCGGTGCGGCGGCCTTCGGGCAGGCGCAGCACCGCCCTGGCGTGGCGCTCGGTCAGGTGGTGGGCGGTGCAAAGCTGCTGCTGTGCCGGGGTCAGCGTCAGCAGCCGCAGCTTGTTGGCCAGGGCCGGCTGGCTCAGGCCCAGGCGGCGGGCGGCCTCGGCCTGGGTGCAGCCCCACAGGCGGATGACTTCCCGGATGCCCCGCGCCGTGTCAAAGGGGTCCAGCTGGCTGCGCTGGATGTTCTCCAAAAGGCCCAGGGCGGCGCTTTCGCTGTCGGTCCAGTCGGCCAGGATGGCGGGGACCTTTTCCAGCTTGGCCAGCTTGCAGGCACGCAGGCGGCGCTCGCCGGCGATCAGCTGGTATTTGCGCACCCCCACCCTGCGCACGCTGATGGGCTGCAGCAGCCCGTTTTGCAAAATGCTGACCGCCAGGGCCGCGATCTCGGTATCGTCAAAGGCGGTGCGCGCCTGCCAGGGCGACGGCTCAATGGCGTCCACCGGCAGCATCAGCACCTTGCCGGGCTTTTGTTTTTCGACCATGTAGTTTCTCCCTCCGTCTGTGCGGCGGCAGCGGGCCGCCGCGCACACCCAAGCATACAAAAAGACCTGCGCTCCGCTGTTTGTCGGCAGACAAAACGCGGCGCAGGTCGGCGTGTGCTGCGTTTTTACACAAAAAGCATAGCACAGGCGGGGCTTCCGGGCCAGAAAAATCGTTCGCCGCGGTTCGGGCAGAACCGCGGCGATTCGGAAGGTTTACAGGGGCTTTTTTGCAATTTTTCCGCCGTTTCTGGGGTAAGCGGGCGGAGTCTGCGATATTTTTTTCAGGACCACCAGGTTGCGGGCGCTGCCGTCCGGCAGGGCAAAGGCACGGGTCTCCCCTGCCCGGCCGCCCAGCCGCCGCAGCGCATTGGCAGACGCCGCCAGCTCCTCCGGCGCGTCGGGGCCTTTCATGGCGATGAACACGCCTCCCACCCGCACCAGCGGCAGGCAGTATTCGCACAGGACCGGCAGCGCGGCTACCGCGCGGGCGCAGGCCACATCAAACTGCTCCCGCCAGGCCTTGCGGGCGGCCTCCTCGGCGCGCTCTTTAGCAAACTCGACGCTGGTAAGGCCCAGCTCGGCGCAAAGGTATTTCAAAAACTCCACCCGCTTGCCGGTGGGCTCCATCAGGGTCAGCGCCAGGTCGGGCTTGTAGATCTTGGCCACCACGCCGGGGAACCCGGCGCCGGTACCCACGTCCACCAGGGTGCCGGCCACTTCCGGCTGGGCGGCAAACAGCAGGCTGTCGGCAAAATGCCGGTCCTCGATGCCCTCCGGCGTGGTGATGGCGGTCAGGTTGACCTTTTGGTTGTAGTCCACCAGCAGGGCGGCGTAGCGGTCCAGCAGGTCCAGCTGCGCGCCGGAAAGCTGGATGTTCCACGTGGAACATTTTTGTGCAAGCCGGTCTTTGTCGATCATAATGGTCCCCCTGGCAGTCATGGATACGGTGTAAGGTCGGGCTCTGCCGCGGCAGATCACCATAACTGTACCACAAAACCGCCTGGTTGGCAACGGCGGGCGGCTGCGGGCAAACGGCGGGGTCAGCCCTCCCCCGCCGCGGCCGGCAGCTCAACGCAAAAGGCCGTGCCGCGGCCTTTCTCGCTCTCGACGGTGATGCGGCCGCCGCTCAGTTCCACAATGCGGTGCACCAGCGCCAGGCCAAGGCCGCTGCCCTCCGCCGCGTGGGAGGAATCCCCCTGGTAAAACTTGTCAAAAATGTGCCCGATGTCCTTCGGGTCAATGCCGACGCCCTCGTCCCGCACCGTCACGGAAATGCGGCCGTCCTCCTCGCAGGCGGCAAGAAAGACGGCCCCGCCCTCCCGGCTGAACTTGACGGCGTTGCTGAGCAGGTTCAGCCAGACGTGCTCCATCATCTCGGCGTTGCCCCGGTAGGGCAGCCGGGGCAGGTCCAGCTCAAACACCAGATCCTTGGCCGACCACTGGCTTTCCAGCCGCAGGACGCAGGTGCGGATCTGCTCGTCCAGATCGTAGTCGGTCTGCTCCCCCACCAGTTTCTGGCTTTCGTACTTGGAAAGCAGCAGCACGCTGCTGGCCAGGTCCGCCAGGCGCTGGGATTCCTCCACGATAAAATCCAGGTATTCGTTCTGCTGCTGTTCGGTCAGGCCGCCCCGCCGCAGCCGGCGGGCGAAGCCGCGGATGGAGACGATGGGGGTCTTGAACTCATGGGAAAAGGTGTTGATAAAATCGTTGCGCATCAGCTCGGTGCTGCCCAGCTCGGCGGTCATGCGGTTAAAGCTGTGCAGCAGCTCGGCAATGTCGCCGGTGCCCTCCTCCGCCACCCGCACGGCATAGTCCCCGCGGGAGATGGATTTGGTGGCCTCCACCATGTCCTGGATGGGCCTGGCCGACCGCCGGCTGACAAAGGAAGCGATGGGGATGGCCAGCAGGATGGACAAGACCATCGGCACCCAGGGGGCAAGAAAATGCCCCGGCGGCAGCAGGTGCCCGGCCAGCGGCAGCCATACAAAGGCCGTGACCAGCCCCGCCAGCAGGCTGCTGACCGCCACGCAGGCGATGAACAGCCCGCGGGTGGAGCCCAGCAGGCGGCGCATCACAGCCGCACCGCCTTGTAGCCCAGCCCCCGCACCGTCACGATGGCAAAGTCCCGGTTGTCCCGGAACCGGTCCCGCAGCCGGTTGATGTGCACGTTGACGGTGTGCTCATCACTGTCGGTGTCCAGGTCCCAGATCTCGTCCATCAGCTGGCGGCGGGTAAAGGTCTTGCCGGGGCTGGACAGCAGCTTGTACAAAAGCTGGAACTCCTTGCGGGGCAGCACGGCGGCGCGTCCGTTCCAGCGCACCGCCAGGTCGTCGTAGACCAGCACGGTGCCGCCCACCGCCAGCTGCCGGCTGCTGATGGCCTGCGCCCGGCGCAGCAGCGCCCCGATGCGCAGCAGAAGCTCCTCCTCGTCGGCGGGCTTGGTCATATAGTCGTCGGCGCCCAGCCGCAGGCCCCGGCGCTTGTCCGCCTGGGCTTCCTTGGCGGTCAGCACCAGTACCGGAAGGTCGCTGCCGGTGCTGCGCAGCTGCGACAAAAGCGAAAACCCGTCCAGCTTGGGCATCATCACGTCCAGCACCATCAGGTCCACATGTTTTTGGCCCAGCAGTTCCAGCGCCTGCTGCCCGTCGGCGGCCGGCAGCGGCTCATAGCCGGCGTCGGCCAGGGTATCCTGCATCAGCCGGCGGGTCCCCTTGTCGTCCTCTGCCACCAGGATCCGAAACATCCGCACATACCTCCATCGCGCTGCTGTCAGCTCTCCTGAAAACTACCATACCCCCAGCCTGAGAAGGAAGGATAAAGGAACGGTGAAAAGTTTTTGAAACCTGCGCCCCGCGCCGCCAAACTTGACCGAAAGTTGATTTTGGGCGGCTATAATGGCCGCAGATACCGGCGCGCAGCCGGCAAGGAAAGGAAGGACAAGCATGAAAACATACCGGGCAACCGCCCCGCGGTCAGGGGGCACAGCATGATCACAGTGGAACATCTGACCAAATACTACGGCAGTTTCCTGGCGGTGGACAACATCTCGTTCGAGATCAACGAGGGCCATGTCTACGGCTTTCTGGGCCCCAACGGCGCAGGCAAGTCCACCACCATGAACATTATGACCGGCTGCCTGTCGGCCACGTCGGGCCATGTGCGCATCGACGGGCACGACATTTTTGACGAGCCGGACCAGGCCAAAAAGCTGATCGGCTACCTGCCGGAGCACCCGCCGCTTTACCTGAACGAGTCCCCGCTGGAGTACCTGCGCTTTGTGGGCGAGGCCAAGGGCCTGCACGGCGCCGAGCTGCAAAACCAAATTGACGATGTACTGCAAAAAACCGGCACGGCCGCGGTCAAAAACCGCCGCATTGCCAACCTGTCCAAGGGCTACCGCCAGCGGGTGGGCATCGCCCAGGCGCTGCTGGGCAGCCCCAAGGTCATCATTCTGGACGAGCCCACCGTCGGCCTGGACCCGCTGCAGATCATCGAGATCCGCGACCTGATCAAGGAGCTGGGCCGGACCCACACCGTCATCTTCAGCTCCCACATCCTGTCCGAGGTGCAGACCATCTGCGACCAGATCCTGATGATCGCCAAGGGCAGGCTGGTGGCCTTTGACACCCCCGCCAACCTGGAGAAAAGGCTGCTGGCCCCCAACGAGGTCCGCCTGACCACCGACGCCGCCCCCGACGAGCTGCGGCATATCCTGGCAAAGGTGCCGGCCATCTCGCAGCTGACGGTGGACCCGGATACCGGAAAATGGACCACCGCCCACATCAGCACCGACCGGGACGATATCTACGAGCTTTCCCGCGCCATCTATCAGGCGTTTGTGCCCGGCGATAAGGCCATTTTGGAGATGGCGCTGAAGAAGGGCACGCTGGAGGATGTGTTCATTGAGCTGACCGAGTCCGAAAAGCCGGCCGCGGCCGCCCGGCCCAAGGCAGGGCGCAAGGCGGCAAAGCCGGCCGCCGGCCGGCCCGGCCCGCAGACCGGCGGGGACCCCGCCGAAGGAAAGGAGGCGTGACCCATGGCAGCCGTATTCAAACATGAACTGCGGATGTACTTCCATTCGCTGACCGCCTACGTGTTCGGCGCGTTCCTGCTGGTGATCGTGGGCATCGGTGCCATGCTGTACAACCTGCAGGCCGCCGTCAGCAACTTTGAGTTTGTGCTCAGCTTTTCCAGCATCATCTATGCGGTGATCGTGCCCATCCTGACCATGCGGGTCATTGCCGAGGAACGCCGGCAGAAAACCGACCAGCTGCTTTACTCGCTGCCCATCTCCACCTTTCAGGTGATCGCGGGCAAGTACCTGGCACTGCTGGCGGTGTTTGCCATCCCGCTGTGCATCATCTCCTGCTACCCGCTGATCTTTGCCCAGTTCGGCGATGTCTACCTGCCCACCAGCTACGGTTCGCTGCTGGCCTTCTTTTTGATGGGCGCGGCGCTGATCGCCGTGGGGGTGTTCATCTCGTCGCTGACCGACAACCAGGGCTTTGCCGCGGGCATCGGCGTGGCGGCGATCCTTTTGAACTATTTCAGCGTCACGTTATCGGAGTATGTCTCCTCCACCGCCCAGGGCTCGGCGCTGGCGCTGTTTGTGCTGGCCGCCGGGGTCGGGCTGCTGATCCATTACCTGACCCGCAACGACAACCTGGCCTGCGCCGTCGGCCTGAGCCTGATGGCCGTGGTGGTCCTGTGGTACTTTGTGGACAGCGCCGCCTTTGAGGGGCTGCTGCCCAGCATTATGACCGCCCTCTCGCTGTTCGAGCGGCTGGACGTGTTCGTCAACGGCGTGTTCGATCTGACCGCCGTGACCTATTACCTCTCGGTGGCTGCGTTCTTCCTGTTTTTGTCGGTGCAGTCGCTGGAAAAGAGGAGGTATAACTGATGAGTGTGAACAAAAAGCCCAAAAAGAAAAGCTCCCCCGCGCCGGTGCACAGCCAGGTGGCGCTGCTGGGCGGCTCCTACTCGCTGATCATCTCGGCGGTGGTGCTGGCGCTGCTGATCGTGGTCAACCTGTTTGTGTCCGCGCTGCCCACCACGCTGACCAAGTACGATATCAGCTCCACCCAGCTGTACTCCATCACCTCCAACACCAAGGTGGTGGTCAACGCCCTGGAGCAGGACGTGACCATCTACTGGGTGGTGCAGTCGGGCGAGGAGGACGACGTCATCGAAAACCTGCTGGGCAAGTACGAGAGCCTGTCCGACCACATCACCGTGGCCAAACGCAACCCCGACGTCTACCCCACCTTCACCCAGCAGTACACCGACGAGGAGGTCCCCAACAACAGCCTGATCGTTGAGTCCGGCGACCGCTACCGCTATATCAGCTATAACGATATCTACGTCACCGAGAGCAGCATGTACTCCTACACCTACTCCACCTCCTTCGACGGCGAGGGCGCCATCACCTCGGCCATCGACTATGTGGTCACCGAGGACCTGCCCCAGCTTTATGTGCTGGAGGGCCACGGCGAGGCCGAGCTGCCCTCCACCTTCTCTGACCAGCTGGAGAAGGAAAACTACGAGGTCAACACCCTGTCGCTTTTGACGGTGGACGAGGTCCCGGCCGAGGCTGACTGCGTATTGATCTACGCGCCCTCCACCGATCTTTCCGACGAGGAAGTGACCATGCTGGAGGACTACGTGGCCGGCGGCGGCAAGCTGCTGGTCAGCGCCGGCCCCACTGAGGACGGCACCCTGACCAACCTGTACAGCCTGCTGGAAAACTACGGCGTCACCGCGGCCGAGGGCATCGTGGTAGAGGAGGACCGCGAGCACTATGCCTTCGGCGCGCCCTACGTGCTGCTGCCTGACCTGGCCAGCAGCGACGTGACCGATTCGCTGATCGACGAGAGCTATTATGCGCTGATGCCCATCTCCCAGGGCCTGACGGTGGGCAGCACCGAAAACGGCACCGTCACCGAGCTGCTGACCACCTCGGACACCGCCTTCAGCAAGGCGGCCGGGTACAGCCTGTCCACCTACGACAAGGAGGACGGCGACATCGACGGCCCCTTTGCCGTGGGCGTCAGCATTGAGGACAACGGCGGCGGCAAGATCATCTGGTTCAGCTCCTCGGTCTTTTTGGAGGATATGTACAACGCCTATTCCTCCGGTGCCAACGTGGACATGGCCATGAACGCCCTGTCCAGCCTGGTGGGCGAGCGGGAGGCCATTGCCATCCGCTCCAAGTCGCTGAACTACAACTACCTGACCATCAGCGCCTCCACCTCCTCGGTGCTGCAGGGCCTGATGATCGGCGTGTTCCCGCTGGCCTACCTGGCCATCGGCATTGTGGTCATCGTGCGGAAACGGAGGTTGCAGAATGAAACGGTATAAACGCATTGTGGTGCTGCTGGCCGTGCTGCTCGCAGCCTGCATCGCCACCTTTGCCGTCTCCCGCTATGAGGAGTACAGAGAGGAGATCCAGAACAGCGATGCAGTGATTTTGGAGATCGACCCCGATACCGTCACCGCCCTGTCCTGGAGCTATGACGAGACTTCCCTCTCCTTCCATAAGGACGAGACCTGGCAGTACGACGAGGACGCGGCCTTCCCGGTGGATGCGGACAAGATCGCCGACCTGCTGGACCAGTTTTCCCAGTTCGGCGTATCCTTTATCATCGAGAATGTAAAGGACTACGCCCAGTACGGCCTGGACGAGCCCACCTGCACCATCGACCTGACCGCCGGCGATACCGGCTACACCATCAAGCTGGGCGATTTCAGCCAGATGGACGAGGAACGCTATGTGGATATCGGCGACGGCAACGTCTACCTGGTGTCGGACGATCCCATGGACCAGTTTGAGGTGGAGCTCAGCGACCTGATCGACGACGACGAGCTGCCCGACTTTGAGCAGGTGTCCCACATCACCTTTGCCGGCGCCCAAAGCTACACCGTCACCCGTGAGGAGGACAGCGGCAAGAGCTACTCGGCTGAGGACATCTATTTCAACCAGGACGGCCGGCCGCTGGACACCGAACTGGTCAACAGCTACCTGTCCACCATCAGCGGCCTGAGCACCGACGAGTACGTGACCTACAACGCCACCGACGAGGAACTGGAACAGTGCGGCATGAACGACCCCGAACTGACCGTGACGGTGGATCACAGCTACGAGGATGAGGACGGCGAGACGGTCAGCGATACCTTTGTGCTGAACATCGCCCGCGCCCCCGATGACCGCGCCACGCTGGAGACTGCCGACAGCGACGACAGCTCCGACAGCACGGAGACGGACACCGACAGCATCGAGGCTTACCTGCGGGTGGGCGAGTCCCAGATCATCTACAAGCTGGACGGCGCCGACTTCACCGCGCTGATGGAGGCCTCCTACGACGACCTGCGCCATCAGGAGGTGTTCTGGGGCGACTTTGCCGACGTGACCCAGCTGGACATTGAGCTGGAGGGCGAAAGCCACACCATCACCTCCACCGGCTCCGGCGAGGACCGGGTCTACACCTACAACGATGCGGAGATCGATTTGACCGACATCCAGACCGCGGTCGAGGCGCTGACCGCCGACAGCTTTACGACCGAGGCGGCCGCCGGCCAGGAGGAGATCGCGCTGACGCTGCATCTGGACAACGAGGACTTCCCCACCGTGACCATCCGCCTGACCCGCTATGACGGCAGCCTCTGCCTGGCCGAGGTGGACGGCGAGAGCGTCTGCCTGGTCAGCCGCTCGGCCGCCATGGACCTGGTGGAGGCCGTGCAGGCCATCGTGCTGGGCGGCTGACAAAGCCCCGGCACCCAGACTGATCTCTTAAAAATAAACGATATAACATTACAAAGATCCCGCCGCCCTTCTGCCGGAAGGGCGGCGGGATCTTTGTCGGATACGCGCAGGCGGTCATGCCCCCCATGCCAGCCGCAGCGCGGCCAGCACAGCCAGATGGGCGGGGTAAAACGCATAAAAGAAATATTTGACCGCCGCCGGGTGCCGCCGGGCCAGGGCGCTGCGCCGGCCGTTGTACAGAAACAGGATGGTCCCGCCGGCCGCCAGCACGCCCAGGCAGGTGGGGGCCGCGTGCAGCAGGGCCGCGGCCGGCGGATAGCCCGCAAAGGCATAGTTGCTGTAATTGAACAGCAGGAACAGCCCCGCCGCCAGCACAAAGCACAGCCCCAGCCACCGCCGGCTCCGCCCGCGGCAGAAAGCGAACATCAGGGTGTAGCAGGCGGCCAGCAGCGGCCAGTCGCAGAACACGGTGGCAAAGGCAAGCGCCAGCACCGCCGGCCCGCACAGCAGCCGCCCGTGCAGCGCGTCCAGCGCCCACAGCATCAAAAAGCACAAAAGCAGCGTGAACAGCATATTGAACTGCCCGTACCCCAGCGCCAGCACATAGGGCGCCTGGGCCAGCAGCGCAAAGCCGGCCAGCCGCAGCGCGTAGCGGCCCCGGCTGCGGGTGTAGCCGAACCCCTCCACCAAAAACCAGCACATCACCGGCGCGGTAAAATAGCCGATGTCCACCAGCACGGTGTACAGCAGCGTGCCGCCGGGCAGCAGCGCCTGGGCAAAATGGTTGCAGGCCATGGTCGCCATGGCCGCCAGCTTGATCGCATCCCGGTTCAGCGGTTTCTGCATGGGGGAACTTCCTTTCTGGTTTTGCGGCGGCGCGCCTTGCGCCGGGCCCCGCCGCAGAGTATACTGGAACCGGGAAATGCCCAATTCCCCGAAAAAAGCACAAGGAGGGACCCCCTATGCTGGAAACCGGCATCCGGGGCCGGGCCAGCTGCCCGGTCACCCAAAACAACACCGCCGCGGCCATGGGCAGCGGCGCGCTGCCGGTGCTTGCCACCCCGGCCGTCGCCGCCCTGGTGGAGGAGGCCGCCTGGAAAAGCGTGCAGCCTTTTCTGGCGCAGGGCCAGGGCACGGTGGGCACGCTGCTGCGGCTGAACCACACCGCGGCCACGCCGCTGGGCGGCGCCGTCACCGCCGAGACCGAGCTGACGGCCATCGACCGCCGGCGGCTGGTGTTCCGCTTTACCGTGCGCGATGCAGCCGGCCCGGTGGCCGACGGCGAGCACGAGCGGTTTGTTGTGGACACCGGCAAATTCCTGGCCAAAGCCGCCGCCCGCGGCAAAGCGGAGTGAGCCCTGCCGGCCCCCAAAAACGTCCCCGCCCGCCGGCAGAGCCGTGCGCGGCGGGGACGTTTTGCATTACAGCATGGCCTGGCCGTTGATGGTCAAAGCAAAGCGGACGCCCAGCTTTTCGGCGGCCTTGCGGCAAAGGATCATCCGGTCCAGAAAAATCTCGAAATAATCCATCACGGCGCAAAAGCGGGTGTCGGTCTGCAGCACCAGCCGGATGACGCCCGGTTCCAGCAGCACCTCCGACTGTTTGACGCTGTAATTGACCCGGTCGTGGATGTCAAAGCTGGCCATGTCCTGGTTGCGCACCCGGTTGGCCCGCACGTCGGTCTTGTCGGCGATGATCAGCGCGGCGGCCACCGCGTTCACCGGGAAGGCGGTGCCCTCGTCATGGTTGCCGATGGCGGTGATGACGGTGGCGGTCTCGTCGGGGGTAAAGCCCAGCTTGTCCAGAATGCGGAAAGCCATCACCGCGCCGCTTTGGGCGTGGTCGATGCGGTTGACCACATTGCCGATGTCGTGCAGCCAGCCGGCAATGGCGGCCAGCTCGGCGGTGCGGGGGTCGTGGCCCAGCCACAGCAGGATCCTGCGGGCCAGGTCCGCCACCCGGCCCACATGGGCAAAGCTGTGCTCGGTATAGCCCAGGGCGATCAGCGACTCGTCCGCCTTGCGGATGTAGGCGGCGATCTCCCGGTTCTGGCGGATATCGTCAAAGTTCAGCGGCTGCGGCATGGGGCACCTCCTTGCAGGGGCAAAAGCAAAAGCAGCTTTGGCGGGCAGGTCACTCTCCCCTGCCCCAGACTTTCGAAAAGTTCAAAATTTGTCGCCGTCGGCGGACATGCGCCGACGACGGCGACACCGACAGGGAAATTTTGCAGCAAATTGTGTGCGAGGAACGAAGTGACGAGTGCGCGATTTGCCGCAAAATTTTGTCGAAGGGGATTCCAAAAGGGGAAATAGTCGCGTTAGGCGCAGCCGTGCGCGGCTGTTGCCCCTTTTGCAGCGTGTCGAGTCTCTCGACACGCTGAGGCAGGGGTCACTCTCCCCTGCCCGCCTTCAAAAGCGCCAGCGAAAGCTGGGACAGGTCGCTGGGCGACACGCCGGGGATGCGCCCGGCCTGGGCCAGCGTGCGGGGGCGGATGCGCGCCAGCTTTTCCCGCGCTTCCAGCGTCAGGGTGGAAAGCGGTGCGTAGTCGAAATCCGGCGGGATGGCCACGTTCTCGTGGCGCTGGACCTCTTTGATGACCCGCTGCTCCCGCGCGATGTAGCCGGCGTAGCGGATCTCGGTCTCGATGCGCAGCGCCATGGTGGGGGTGACGCCCTCGCCCCGGCCAATGACTTTGGCGATCATCTCGTACCGGATGCCGGGGCGGCGCAGCAGCTCCTCGGCGGTGCCGCCGCTCTCGCCAAGATCGACGCCCTCCCCCGCCGCGGCGCGCAGGTCGGCCAGCTTGACTTTGGTGCGCCCCAGCCGGGCCAGCTCGGCGGATTTGATGTCCCGGTCGCGGCAGAACTGCGCCCAGCGGTCGTCGTCCACCAGGCCGTATTCCCGGCCGATGGGCGTCAGCCGCTCGTCGGCGTTGTCCTGGCGCAGGCTCAGCCGGTACTCGCTGCGGCTGGTCATCATGCGGTAGGGGTCCATCACGCCCTTGGTCACCAGGTCGTCCACCAGCGTGCCCAGGTAGCTGGTGTGGCGGGCCAGCACCAGCTCAGGCTTGCCCAGTGCATGGCGGGCCGCGTTCAGCCCCGCCAGCAGGCCCTGGGCGGCGGCTTCCTCGTAGCCAGAGGTGCCGTTGAACTGCCCGGCGCCGTAGACCCCCGCCACCACCTTGCTCTCCAGCGTGGGGTACAGCGTGGTGGGGTCGACACAGTCGTACTCGATGGCGTAGGCCGGGCGCATGATCTCCAGATGCTCAAACCCGGCGATGGTGTGGTACATGGCGTTCTGCACCGCCTCCGGCAAGCTGGAGGACAGGCCCTGCAAATACATTTCCTCGGTGTCCTCGCCGCAGGGCTCGACGAACACCGGATGGCGGGCTTTGTCCTGAAAGCGCACCACCTTATCCTCGATGGAGGGGCAGTACCGCGGCCCCACGCCCTGGATCTCGCCGCCGTACAGCGGCGACCGGTCCAGATTGTCCAGGATGACCTTGTGGGTCTGGGGGTTCGTGTAGGTGATGTAGCAGTCGACTTTGTTGTGCATCGGCTGCCGGGTCAGAAAGCTGAAGGGCTGCAAACTCTCGTCCGGGTCGCCGGGCTGGCGCTCCAGCCTGGAAAAGTCAATGCTCCGCCGGTGGACGCGGGCGGGGGTGCCGGTCTTGAACCGGCGCAGCGAAAAGCCCTTTTCCACCAGGTCCCTGGTCAGGCGGGTGGCGGCGTGCTGGCCGTCGGGGCCGCCGTCGTAGCTGGCCTGCCCCACAAAGATGCGCCCGCCCAGAGTGGTGCCGGTGGCAATGACCACGCACCTGCAGGCGTAAAAACCGCCCAGGTTGGTGTAGACGCCGGCCACATGGCCGTTTTGCACCTCGATGCCCACGATCTCGGCCTGGTGGATGTCCAGATCCGGGGTCAGCTCCAGCGCGTGCTTCATGTAGATGTGGTAGCGTTTGCGGTCGGTCTGCACCCGCAGGCTGTGCACAGCGGGGCCTTTGCCCCGGTTGAGCATCCGGCTTTGCAGAAAAGTCGCGTCGGCGGCAATGCCCATCAGCCCGCCCAGCGCGTCGATCTCCCGCACCAGGTGGCCCTTGGCGGTGCCGCCGATCGAGGGGTTACAGGGCATGTTGCCGATGGCGTCGAGCGACATGGTGAAGATGGCGGTTTTGGCGCCCAGCCGCGCCGCCGCCAGCGCCGCCTCGATGCCGGCGTGCCCCGCGCCGATGACGGCCACCTGATAGCTTCCCATTGTGTATTCCATAAAGCACTCCTTTTGATTCTCTCGTTACGATATCCCATCCCGGATTTGCGAACGCCGCCCGGCTCCAGCATCCACAGGGAGGGCGCTCCGCCCCTCCACCCCGGGTGACTTTCCCTTCGCGGAGAAAGTCACCAAAGGCGCGCCAAGGGGCTGGCTGCCCCTTGGATGCCCCGCCGAGCAAAACAATCGCCCCTTGCCATTCCGCGCCTGCGGCGCTGCATACGGGGCTCGTTTCAGCGCAGGTTGCAGACCGATTTGCCGCGCTTTGGAGGTGCGTAAACCGGACCTTCTGCCCTTCTCCACCCACCAGCAGGAAAAATTTTTTCTCTTTTCGGACGCGCGGCACGGCAGATTTTGATTTTCTTACTTGCCGACACAAAACCGTGCAAAAACCTGGTCGATGACTGCGTCGGAGGCGCGCTCGCCGGTCAGCTCGAGCAGGCTGTCGATGGCCGAATCGATGCAGACGTTGATGGCGTCCAGCGTCTGCCCGGCCCGCAGGGCCTCCAGCGCCTGATCCATCGTGCGGCTGGCCTGCTCGACGCAGGCGCGCTGGCGCTCGTTGGCGATGACGCTTGCCGACGAATCCAGGTCGGAGAGGTGCAGCAGCGCGCGCACCTGCGCTTCCAGCTCGGCGACACCCTCCCCTGCGCTGGCCGAGAGCTCGGCGATGTGCGGGATCTTCTGTCGAATCTTTTCTACGTCTATTTTGCGGGAGAGGTCGCTCTTATTGATGACCGCCACCACCGGGCGGTCCTTGATCTTCTCGATCAGTTCCATGTCCTCCGCGGACAGCTCCTCCGAGGAATCGAACACCGCCAGCACCAGGTAGCTTGTATCCAGGCGCTTTTTGGCAAGCTCGACGCCCACCTTCTCCACCGGATCGTCGGTGTCGCGCAATCCGGCGGTGTCCGCCAGGTTGAGCACGATGTCGCCCAGGCGGATGGTGTCCTCCACGATGTCGCGGGTGGTGCCGGGGATCTGGGTGACGATGCTCTTTTCCTGTCCGGAAAGCAGGTTCATCAGCGTCGATTTGCCGACGTTTGGACGCCCGACGATGACGGTGCTGACCCCTTCCCGCAGGATTTTGCCGTTGTCATAGCCGCGCAGAATGTCGTGCAGCCGGCGGCAGATCTCCTCCACCCCGGCGCGCAGGTTGTCGTCCGAGACCTCGTCGATATCCTCGTCCGGGTAATCGACCCAGGCCGCCAGCGCCGAGGAGATGGAGAGCATCCGGTCGATGACCTGATGGATTTTGGAAAAGACGGCGCCGTCCTTGGCCTGCAACGCCGCCTGAGCGCTCTGCTGCCCCTGGGAGGCGATCAGGTCCATCACCGCTTCGGCCTGGGTCAGGCTCATCTTGCCGTTTAAAAAGGCCCGGCGGGTAAACTCTCCGGCCTGCGCCGGGCGCGCTCCCGCAGCGATGCAGGCGCGCAGCGTGCGCTGCACCAGGTACACGCCGCCGTGGCAGCAGATTTCCGCCACATTTTCCCCGGTATAGCTTTTGGGCGCGCGGTAGACAAAGACCACCGCCTCGTCGATTTCGCCCTGCCCGTCGTGCACCCGGCCGTACAGGCCGCGGTAGCCTTCGGTCTGCTGTACCTGTTTGCCGGAAACCGACCGGAAAACCCGGTCCGCCACCTCCAGCGCCTGCGGGCCGGAGATGCGCACCATCCCGATTCCGCCCGCCGCGACCGGCGTCGAGATGGCGGCGATGGTATCCTCCGAAAATGCGTTCATGCTAAAGCCTCCCCTTTCCCCTCTGTGTACAATCGCATAGATATTTATATTATAACAAAAAATCCCGCTTCTGAAAAGCCCGCAGCGGCGCGGAACGCAAAAAGAGGGGCGCGCAGATGCGCGCCCCTCCGAAGGGGTTTTAGGATATTGCTTTTCAAGCCGCCTTTGGCAGCAGGCGGACCTTGCTCTGGCGCACCATGCAGTACTGCACCAGGTCGGGGTAGTGGTCGATTGTCTCGAACAGTGAGAAGCCAAAATGGCGGTAGAGGCCAACGTTTTTGGGGTTGTGGGTTTCCAGGCTGACCAGCAGGCCCTTGCGGTCGGCGCAGTCGAGCACCGCGCTCATCAGCTGTTTGGCGTATCCCCTGCCCTGACAGGAGGGGCGCACCGCCAGGTAGATGATGTGCAGGCGGTTTTCGTCCAGCTCGTCGGTCCAGCTGCTGTTGAGGTAGTCTCTGCCGCGCAGGAAGTTGAAGAAGGTTTCCAGCGACGGGTCGTCCTTAATCAAAAAGGCGTTGGTCTTGAGGGTGCTGTACAGCTGCTCGGCAAAATACTGGAAGGGATTGTACGGCTCGGTCTCGTCCGAGACAACGATGATGCCATCCAGATTTTCATTGACAGCGTAGATCTCGCAGTCGTCCAGCATCTCATCCAGGTCGCAGCGGAACAGTTCCGGCAGCAGCTTTTCCCTTCTGTGCTGGTCGGGAATCAGCCCCTGATAGAGCGGGTCGCCCATAAAGCACTCGGTCAAAAGCGCGATCAGTTTGGTTTCATCTTGCTTTGTTACCCGATATAACCTATCGGTTTCCATGATTTCACTCACCTTAAAAAAATAAAAACAAAGCTGCAGCTCATCGATTTTCTGTTTTCCCGGGTACCTCTATTATAGCCTGCCGGCGGCGGCAAAAGCAAACCGGCTCTTCCTGCAAATTCGGATGGATTTTGCAGCCAGCCCGTTTCTCCCCTTGTCCACCGCCGGGTGATCTTGAAAATGCTCCCGTTTTCTCGTTCATGCTCTATCGTTTAAATTTATTAATGTAAAATTCATCTTTCCTTTTCCTTGATTTTACAAAAAAATGGGCGAAAGCGGATGCTTTCGCCCATTGGAAACAGTTTTATTTTAGTCCAGATCAATCTTTGCGTAGAGCGGCTTGTCCTGCGCCTCGCTCGGCGGCGTGCTGCGCGGAACCTCGCTGCGGATGTTGTCGTTGGAAGCTGCCTTTTCCTCCTGCCGGCGCTCTCCCTTATAGGAGTCCTTTCTCGGCTGGCGTCTGCGGTTTTCGCCTTCCTCACGGTTGGAGTTCTGGCGGAAAACGTAAGGCTTCTTCTCGCCGCCCTCGCGGTTTTCCTGATTTTGGCCCTGGCCCTTTCCCTCGCCCTGCGGACGGCGGGAACCGGAGCGGCGGCCACCTTTGTTGTTGTACGGCTTTTTCTTGCCCTTATAGTTGTTGTTTTTCTTGACCGGATTGGTCGAGCTGATCACCACGCGGCGGTTCGGCTCCTCGCCGATGGAGGAGGAGGTTGCCCCCTCAATGGTGGAGACAGTGGCGTGGATAATTCTTCTTTCATACGGGTTCATCGGCTCCAGGGTGACGCTGCGGCCGCTGCGGACCACGTTGCGCGCCAGGCGCTTGGCCAGCGACTCGAGTGTCTTTTCACGCTTCTCGCGGAAGTTGCCGCTGTCGATGGTGATGCGCATGTAGTCCCCATCCAGGCGGTTGACGGCAAGGCTGGTCAGGTACTGGATGGCGTCGATGGTCTCGCCGCGGCGGCCGATGACAAAGCCGAGGTCGTCGCCCTGCAGGGTGATGTGCAGGTTCTCCCCTTCCAGGCTTGGGGTAGCGCTGAAGGACTGCGCGCCCATCGCCCGGAGGATGGAGGAGATATATTCCACCGCCATCTCTGCCTTGTCCTCTTTGACAAAGACGCGCACCTTTGCCGGGTAGGTCTTTAAGCCGAACAGGCCTTTTTTGGGCAGGTCAATGATTTCAAATTCCGCTTTTTCTCTTGGTACACCCAGCTGCTGGCAGGCTTCTTCGATGGCCAGGTCAACTGTTTTTCCCGTTGCAATAATCTCTTTCAAACTGATACCTCCTCTGATAATCAGTGAAAAATCGCTCCCGTTATTCCAAATCGTCGTCGGTCACTTCAGTATAGACATCGCCATACTTTTCCGCATCCCGTTTTCTGGCCTCGGCCAGCTTCTGACGGTTAATTTCCTTCTGCTTTTTAGCGCGTTCCTTTGCTTCCGCGTCGCCTGCGCGCGCTTTCTTTTTGGCCTCGATGCGCTCCAGACGTTCCTGTTCGCGGCGCTGCTCGGCCTCCTGCTTTGCCTTTTCGGCCATCTCTTTTGGATTATAGAACTTGTTGAGCACCATGGTCTGGATCATCATGAAGACGTTGGAGAAAATCCAGTACATACCGACGCCGGCCGGGACCTGGAATGCGATGTACAGCGACATCAGCGGCGATACCAGCAGCATGACCTTCATGCTGCCCGCACCCGGGCCCTCCAGCATGGCCGGATTGTTTTTCATCGACAGCCAGGACGGGATAAAGGCGGTGACACCGGACAGAATCGGGATCAGGATCAGCGGGCTCAGCGACAAAGACGGGGTCTCGCCCAGGTTGATGCCGAAGAAGTTCAGATCAAACGACTGCAGGGTGTTGATAAAATCGGTGCCCAGCGCCGCGTATGCCTCGGGGTTTGCCTGAACCGAGGAGATGATGGCCGTCTGTGGGGAGTACTGGCTGAAGGCCACTCCCAGCCCCTTCATGATCTCGGTGGCCTGTGTGATGACATCGGCGCTGATGCCGAGGATGTGCTGCATGGGGTTGTAGATAACGTCGATCAGACCAAAGAGGACCAGCAAGGTGATCAGCATCGGCAGGCAGCCGCCGGCCGGATTATATTTTTCACGCTGGTAGAGCTTCTGCAGCTCCTCGTTCATCTTTGTCTGGTTTTTGGCGTACATCTTCTGGATCTCCTGCATCTGCGGCTGGATGGCAGCCATCTTGGCAGAAGATTTCTGCTGCTTGATGGACAGCGGCACCAAAACCAATCTGACCAGCAGCGTAAACAGGATCAGCGACCAGCCGTAGCTGTGCAGGATATTGTACAGCAGGCGCATGATCAGCCCTAGCGGATAACCAAGAATATTCATCGAAAACCTCCATTCTGCACCTCTGCCCCCTCACAGATGGGGCGCGGGCGCCTGTGCCCGGCGGGACATTTCTGGTATAGGCTTGCGCCCGCCTTTTAAAGGCTGTGGTAGTGTCTGTCCCTCTCCTTTTTTCCGGGCTTTTTTTCGGGGACCGGGTCGTAGCCCCCAGGATGAAAAGGATGACATTTTAAGATGCGCCGCAGCGCAAGATATCCTCCCTTAATTGCTCCAAACCGTTCGATTGCTGTAAAGGCATAAGCCGAACAGGTGGGGTAAAAGCGGCAGCAGGGCAAAAAAAGGGGAGAAATAAACTTTTGATAAAAGCGGATCAGCAAAAGCATCAAATATTTCATCTTGCATCAAAACCCCTTCCCTCCACTCCCCATTGACGAACCCCTGCCCAGCAGGCGGCCCGTTTTTTAAAGAGTCTGCTTGTTTTCTTTTTTATATAGCTGCCGCACACGCCGGCGGCAAACACCGCTTTTTCCTCTTACGAGACGGTTGGATCCTTTTTCTTTTTTGCCGCAGATCCTTTCTTTTCTTTATCGGGCTTTGTAAGGCTCATAATCTGTTTTTTCAGCACCGGTACAAGTTCGCTGGACTTTGCCTGTGCGGTCTTTGCCCTTGCCACAAAGACAAAATCCCAACCCTGCCCAATCTGCGGTTCCACCTGATGAAACGCCGCGCGGATAATTCTTTTGCAGCGGTTGCGGCACACCGCCTTGCCGATCTTTTTGGTGGCGGTGATTCCGATCCGGTTGCGGCCCAGGCGGTTTTTGCAGGCATAGGTGACGATCAGCGGATGGACTGCGCTGCTTCCTTTAAAGTAAAGGCGCCTGAATTCCTTATTCAGCTTTAAGGTCGTCTTTTTGTTCAAGGCTTGTCCTCCATCCTACGATAGTGCGATAGATAAAAAGAAAGACCACTTATCGGGATAAGTGGCCTGCTTATTCTGGAATGAAACATGGAAGGCAGAATAAACAGGAGCCTATTCCCTGTTTCCTCCCGGCATTCCCTCAAAAAGGATGCGCTGGATATGTTGGCGGTCAGCAACAGGCTGCCGAACAGGAATTAGTAGGTCAGCTGTTTTCTGCCTTTTGCTCTTCTGCGCGCAAGAACTTTGCGGCCGTTTTTGGTGGCCATTCTCTTTCTGAAGCCGTGCTCTTTCTTTCTCTGAAGCTTCTTTGGCTGATAGGTTCTGAACATTCTCTTTCACCCTCCCTTCAAGACGAAACCTTACAGAATAGAATTATAGACAAAATCTCGCCAAAAGTCAAGAGAGGACCGGCTTTTTTCTTCCTTCCCGCGTTCTAAAACGTCACTCGCGCCGCCTTTTCCCTCCCCCTTTCCGGCCCCCTTACAAAAAAGGACAAAAACTGCCGCCGGAATCTGTGTAGGATTACCTGTTAAAAACGGTGGAAAGCTCTTGAAAACCGAGCCGGTCCTGTGTTAAAATAAGTGGTGTAAAAATCGTTGAAAGTTATTTTTCCATCTCTTTTCCACCATTCCTGCCGCCGTTTTTAAACCGGTTTTCCTGTATCTTGAAAAGTGGTGGATTTGCTGTTGGACAACCCGTTTAATCTGCTTTTAAAATTGTGAAACAAAAGTGCATATTTATTCACCCCCTGCTTGCTGCGCTGATAGAGCGGGGGCTTTGCTATCTCTTTTTGCCTGGTTTAGGGAGTTTGCAGGCAAGGATCTTTGGCAAGATATGTGCTTTGGCATAGAACAAAGAAGGGAACGAGCTATGGAATCATTTAAGGAATTGTTTGAGATGGTCAAGGAGTACACGCGGCAATATGTGATCGACTCCAAAGAGCTGTCTGAAATCGCTTACCAGGTTTGGATCAAAAGCCTGGAACCGGTCAGCTTTGACGGCAACACCGCCGTTTTGTACATCAAGGCTGAATTTATGAAGAAGATTGTGGAGGAAAAATACCTCGGCCTGCTCACCAAAGCCTTTGAGGCGGTGGTGGGCTTCCCGGTCAAGGTGGAGATCCTGTGCGAAACTTCCTCCAATCCGGAGAAGAAGGAGGTCTCCCCCGCCTCGGTGCAGACCTCTGCGCCCTCCGCGGTGCTGCCTTCCTACAGTCAGGAGGAGATCGACATGAACAGCCAGGGCGGTGAGTATGAGTATACCTTCGCCACCTTCATCGTCGGCAGCTCCAACAAGTTCGCCCAGGCCGCCTGTCGCGCTGTCGCGCAGAATCCCGCCAGCGCCTATAACCCGCTGTTTATCTACGGCGGTTCGGGGCTTGGAAAAACCCACCTGCTGTACGCCATCGCCAGCGAGATCAAGGAAAGCCGCCCCAAAACCAACGTCATCTATGTCAAGGGCGAGGAATTTACCAACGAGCTGATCGCCGCCATCGGCAACGAATCCACCCAGGACTTCCACGACAAGTACCGCCAGGCGGACGTGCTGTTAGTCGACGATATCCAGTTCATCGGCGGCAAGGAGAGTACCCAGGAGGAGTTCTTCCACACCTTCGATTCGCTCTACCAGGACAACAAGCAGATCGTCCTGACCTCCGACCGGCCGCCCAAGGAGATCAAAACGCTGGAAGAACGGCTGCGCACCCGCTTCGAGTGGGGCCTGATCGCGGACATTCAGCCGCCGGATTTTGAGACCCGCATCGCCATCATCAAGCGCAAGGCGGAGCTGTTGGATCTGGAAATCCCCAGCATTGTCGAGGAGTACATCGCCAACCACGTCAAAAACAATATCCGGCAGCTGGAAGGGGTCGTCAAAAAGCTCAACGCCTACAACAAGCTGGCGCAGACCCCTCCCTCCATCCTGCTCGCGCAGAGCGCCATCCGCGAAATCCTCACCGACAACCAGCCGATTCCGGTCACCGTCGAGCGAATCATCTCGGAGGTGGGACGCACCTTCGGGGTCAGCCCGGAGGATATCCGCTCCTCCAAGCGCTCCTCCCAGATCTCCAACGCGCGGCAGATCGCCATGTACGTCATCCGTGAGATCACCCAGATGTCGATGGCTGCCATCGGCAACGAGTTTGGCGGGCGCGACCACTCCACCGTCGTCTACGCAACCAGCCAGGTGGTCAAAAACATGAAGCAGGACACCAAGTATAAGGAAACTGTGGAGGATATCATCAAAAATATCCGCGATTCTTAAAAATGGCGGGGCGGTTCTTTTGTGAAAAACCGCCCCGTTTTTTGTGCGCATCGATGTGGAAATTCGCTTTTTGTTGCACCTTTCCACCTCTTTTCAGCCCTCTTCCGCTTTCCACATTTCACCTGTTTCCACGTCGCTTGCATCCCGTCCTCTCTCTCCTCTCCTTTTTGCCCCAATCGCTCAACTTGTTTTTAACATTTTCCACGAGGTTTTCAACTGTTTTCCGCATCCTGTTTCCTCCTCTCCACTTTTTCACAAAAAATATCGCGGTTTTTCCAAGGGTCTATTTTCGCTTTTTTCCCTTCATCCTGCGCATTTTTATCGATTTTAACAAATCCACCACCCCTACTACTATTACTATTCTTTTGATTCTTTCTTTCCTTCCCTTTCCATCATTGGAAGGCATGGTTTGAAAATCAAATTGCTAAAACATTTTGCAACCAGAAGGTAAAAGGCTTGCGGGCGGGACAGGGATTGACGGAATTTTTGTTCCACATCCATACCCACCCCTGTCTTTCCTGTGCGCACAGTTCTTGCAAGAAATCTTTTGTTAGGCCTTTTTTTAAGGGCAGAAATGTGTTATAATTATTTTTACAAATGCCCTCCCAGCCCTGATTGCCAAGGCTGAGGGATAGAATGGTTCGCTTTTTTAGTTTTAAGGAGGAACTCCCCATCATGAAAATTATCTGCGAAAAGGACCTTTTGGTCGAAGCAGTTTCCAATGTGGCGCGCGCTGCCTGCGCCAAATCGCCGGTTCCGGCGCTGGAAGGCATCCTGCTCAAGGCGCAGGATGGTCAGCTGCAGCTGACCGGCTACGATCTGGAGCTGGGCATCGTCACCACCATCGAGGCCAAAACCGAGCAGCCCGGCCAGCTGATCCTGTCAGCCAGACTGCTGCTGGACATCATTCGCCGCATCCCGGCGCAGACGGTCAGCATCCTCTCGGATGAGCGGGACCTGGCGACCATCCGCGGCGGTGCTTCGGAATTTACCATCCCGGGACTCAACGCGGAGGAATATCCGGAGCTGCCAAACTTTGAGCAGCAGTCGGATCTGGTGCTCAAACAGGGCGTGCTCAAGTCGATGATCGACCAGACGCTGTTTGCCATCGCGACCACCGACTCCAAGCCGGTGCACACCGGTTCGCTGTTCGACGTCAAGGACTCCTGCGTCACCCTGGTTTCGGTGGACGGCTACCGGCTGGCGCTGCGCAGGGAGCCGATTGTCTCCGACCTGACCACCCGCTTTATTGTGCCGGGCAAAACGCTGGCGGAGATCTCCAAGCTGCTCAAAGAGGAGGACGAGGAGGCTTATCTTGCGCTGTCGCAGAAGCACATCGTCTTCCGCATCGGCGGTTACTACGTTGTCTCCCGCCTGCTGGAGGGCGAATTCCTCGACTACAATGCGGCCATCCCGAAGGTCAGCAAGACAACGGTTAAAATCAATACCCGCAGCCTGACCGACGCGGTGGAGAGAACTTCTCTGCTGATCTCCGACCGGCTGCGCAGCCCCATCCGCCTGTCCGCGATGGACCAGAAGGTGCAGCTGAACTGCTCGACCTCGATGGGCAAGGCGCACGACGAGGTGGACTGCGAGATGAGCGGCGAGGCGGTCAGCATGGGCTTTAACAACAAGTATCTGATGGACGCGCTCAAGGCTTCCGACTGCGATATGGTCAAGCTGGAGATTAACGGCGCGCTCTCTCCGATGCGGATTCTGCCGCTGGAAGGGGAAAGTTTCCTGTTTCTGGTGCTGCCAGTGAGGGTGAAGAACGATGACTAATACCGAGAAAGTTTTGATTACAACCGAGTTTATCAAGCTCGATTCTTTTTTGAAGTATGCGGGTTTGACCGATACTGGCGGACAGGCCAAGGAGATGGTGCTGGAAGGAATGGTGAAGGTCAACGGGGAAGTCTGCACCATGCGGGGCAAAAAAATCCGCCCCGGCGACGTGGTGGAGGCAGCTGGCCGGCGCTTTGAGGCGGCTGCAGAGTAAAGCAGGAGGGAAAAACGGGTGAGGCTTGCAAGCATTGAGCTGAACAATTTTCGCAATATTGCTGCGATGCAGCTGAATGCGGTGCCGGGGGTCAATGTCATCCACGGGGAAAACGCCCAGGGAAAGACCAACATCATCGAGGCGATCTGGCTGTTCACCGGCGCCAAGAGCTTCCGCGGCGCCAAGGACAAGGAGATGCTCCGTTTTGGGCAGAAGAAATGCAGTGTCCACACTGTTTTTGCTACCGCCATGCGGGAACAGACCGCCTCGATCGAGCTGTTTGCGCCCAGCCAGTCGCTGCTGGAGAAAAAGTCGAAGTCGGTCCACCTCAACGGCGTCCCGCTGGAAAGCGCGGCGGAGCTTGCCGGGCAGTTTTACGCGGTGGTCTTTTCGCCGGCGCACCTGTCGCTGGTGCGGGAGGGGCCGGCCTTCCGACGCAAATTCCTGGACACCGCCATCGGCCAGCTCATGCCAAAGTACAGCCATTACCTGCGCGAGTATCAGCGCATCCTGCTGCAGCGCAACACCCTGCTCAAGGACGTTGCCCAGTTTCCGCAGCTGCAGGACACGATGGATGTCTGGGAGGAAAACCTGGCCAAAGCGGCCGCTTCGGTCGCTTTTTGCAGGGCGCGGTATGTGGAGCGCATCCGCCCGAAGGCCGCGCAGGTCTATGAGGGGATCTCCTCCGGGCGGGAAAGAATGGATCTGAGCTATCAGTGCGGCCTCAAGGACGCCCATCTGTGCACCCGGGAGGAGCTGCGCGCCTTTTACCGGGAGGAGCTGCTGCACGACCGCAAGGAGGATATCCAGCGGGGAAGCACCCGCAGCGGCCCCCAGCGGGACGATCTGGAGATCCTGGTCAACGAGGTTCCCGCGCGCCTGTACGGCTCACAGGGGCAGCAGCGCAGCAGCGTGCTGGCCTTGAAGATGGCCGAGTGCAGCATGGTGGAGGAGACCACCAGCGAAGCCCCCATCGTTCTGCTGGACGATGTGATGAGCGAGCTGGACGCGGGCAGGCGGGATTACCTGCTCAACCATCTGGACAACTGGCAGGTGTTTGTCACCTGCTGTGACGACGAGAGCTTTCGGGAACTGCGCAACGGCCGGAGCTTTTTGATCGATGCCGGTCAGCTGCAGCGGACCGAGGATTTTTAAAGGAGGCGGAAAGGATGTATCTGCATCTGGGACAGGATGTGGTGGTGCGCAGCCGCGACATCATCGGCATCTTCGACATTGAAAACACCTCCGTCTCCAAGATCACCAAGGAGTATCTGGGCGGCAAGGAGAAGGAGCATCGGGTGGTGAACGTCTCGACCGAGCTGCCAAAATCCTTCATCGTCTGCAGCAGCGGAGACGGACGGGAAAAGGGGGAGATCACCGTCTACATTTCGCAGATTTCCTGCTCCACCCTCAAAAAAAGAAGCGGCTTTGTGCAGCGGCTGGGAATCCTATAGCAAAAGCGCTGCCAAGAGATAAAAAGGGGCTGTTGACCAAGCGCGGTCGGCGGCCTTTTTGTTTTGCGTTTATCTGTGAAAATCCCGGTGTGAAAAGGCGAAAAGGGCGGGCTTAAAAGGGGCGGAGCGGCTTTCTCTCAACCCACTTTTGACCTTTTTCAAAAAAGCCCATTAAGAAGAAAGAAATCCGCCAAAAAACATTGTAAAGACAGCGTGTTTTATGGTATAATAAAAAGGTATTCGGAA
>DWWX01000043.1 GCA_019119495.1 Candidatus Gemmiger stercorigallinarum
GTGGACATCTGCCGCGAAGCCTGCAAGGCCGCCAAGGCCCACGGCGTCAAGATCAGCTGCGACCTGAACTACCGCGGCAAGCTGTGGACCCGTGAGGAAGCCCGCGCCGCCATGACCGACCTGTGCCAGTACGTGGACGTCTGCATCTCCAACGAGGAGGACGCCAAGGACGTGTTCGGCATCGAGGCCGAGGCCACCGACATCTACGCCGGCGAGATCAACCGCGAGGGCTACAAGAGCGTCGCCAAGCAGCTGGCCGACAAGTTCGGCTTTGAGAAGGTGGCCATCACCCTGCGCGAGAGCCACTCTGCCTTTGACAACGGCTGGAGCGCCATGCTGTACGACGTGGCTTCCGGCGAGTACTGCTTCAGCAAGAAGTACGACCTGCACATCATCGACCGCGTGGGCGGCGGCGACAGCTTCGGCGGCGGCCTGATCTACGCCCTGCTGACCGGCAAGAGCACCCAGGACGCTGTCGAGTTCGCGGTGGCGGCTTCCGCCCTGAAGCACTCCATCGAGGGCGACTACAACATGGTCACCGTCGCGGAGGTCGAGAAGCTGGCCGGCGGCGACGGCTCCGGCCGCATCCAGCGGTAAGCGCCGGGCGGCTGTTCCGCGCCCCGCAGACTGAGTTTTCCCCGTTTACGGTTTACCTTCCATAAAAGAGAAAGCGACGGTTTTGCGCCGTCGCTTTTTCTTTTGCCCCCTCCCGCCATTTTTGAGACGTCCAAAATTCCTCATTTCTCATTTTCTTGACACCCTCTCCCCCGCCGCGGTACAATAGGGCCGGATCTGCCCGCTCTGCCGCGCGGACTCCTGCCGCCCCAAACGAAAGCGAGGTTGCCCCATGACCCATTCCCACCGCCGCATCCGCGGCATGGTGCTGTGCGCCCTGTTCACCGCCCTGACCGCCGTATGCAGCCAGATCGCCATCCCCACGCCTTGGGGCGTGCCCATCAACCTGGCGCTGTTTGCCGTCTACCTGGCCGGCGCCATGCTGGGGCCGGTGCGGGGCTTTGTCAGCCAGCTGGCCTTTCTGGCGCTGGCCGCCTTTGGCGTGCCGGTGCTGGCGGGCTTCCAGGGCGGGCCGGCGGCGGTGTTCGGCCCCACCGGCGGCTACGTCATCGGCTACCTGGCGGCGGCGCTGGTGGTCGGGCTGCTGGCCGGCCGCTTCGGCCGCACGGCGCCCCGGCTGTGCGGCTATATGATGCTGGGCTGTGCGGCCTGCTACCTGTTCGGCACGCTGTGGTTCATGGTGCTGATGCAGATGGACTTTTTCGCGGCGCTGGCGCTGTGCGTGGCGCCCTACCTGCCCTGCGACGCGGTCAAGATCGCACTGGCCGCCGTGCTGGTGCGGGCGCTGGACCGCCGCCTGCCGGACCTGCGCCGGTGATCCCCACAGCAACCCTAAAAACGGCTGCGCTCCGCTAAAGCGGAGTGCAGCTTTTTTGCGCCGCGTCCTGTAGCTTTTTGCGTCCCGGCCCGCCTTGCCAGCGGGGGCCGCGGATGGTATAATGGGCACAGATACCGCACCCAGGGGCATGCCGCCCCGCGCCAGAACAGAACCGCGCAGAAAGGAGCCGCCCCATGCCCACTTCCAAACGCCCCGCGGGGGGCAGCCGGCGCAGCAGCCCGGCCCGCCGCAGCGCGCCCAAACGCCAGGCCCGGCCCGCACCGGCCCCCGCCCACATGCCGGACAGACGCGCCCGCGCGGCAGGGTCCCGCCGCTTTTTTGCCGTGATGGTGCTGGTGCTGTGCGTCGCCGCGGTGGTGCTGTGCGTAGTGGCTGCGGCCCGCCTGACCGGCCTTGCGGACGGCGGCGCGCCCGCCGTGACCGGCGTCACCACCGACGTGACCTTTGCCTCGGCGCGCGGCACCAACCTGCACGCCACCATCACCCTGCCCGACTACCTGGCCGACGAGGATACCGCCAACGACGCCGACGCCCCGCTGGTGGTCATGTGCCACGGCTTTACCGGCAACCGCGGCGGCGACGGCCATTTCCAGCCGCTGGCCGACACGCTGGCCGCCAGCGGCATTGCCAGCATCCGGGTGGACTTTGCCGGCAACGGCGAAAGCGAGGAGCCTTTTACCGCCTACACGCTGCAAAGCATGTACGACGATATCGAGTCCGCCATCAGCTATATGCGGGGCGCCTACCCCATCACCCAGGTGGGGCTGCTGGGCCACAGCATGGGCGGCCGGGTGGTGTCGCTGCACCTGAGCGAGAGCATCGCCGCCGCCGCGCTGTGGAGCCCTGCCAACGGCAACGGCCTGAACGGCCTGGAGTTCATCGACCACGACGCCAACAACCTGGAATCCATGCGCCAGGCCGCCGTGGAGGCCGGCAGCTACGACGTGTCCGGCTGGAACGTGACCATCAGCGCCGACTTTGTCAACCAGATGGACACCAGCCACCCCTGCGACTTTATCCGGGAATACACCGGCGCGCTGCTGGTGGCCTTTAACGGCGGCGACACCGAGCTTTTGAGCCAGACCACCATCGACGACACCCTCCAGGCCGCCAAGGACCGCGGGACAGATTTTGTCGACCTGTCCGGCCAGTTTGCCAACGCCAACCACAACTACCAGTCGGCCGCCGGCGACGAGGCCGAGACCGCCGCCATCAGCGAGAGCATCGAGGGCCAGACCGCGCAGTTTTTCATCGACGCGCTGCTGCCCGCCGACGATGCCGCCGCCTGACGCCCACAGAAAGGACGCCCCATGAAATGGATCGCTGTCGATTACGGCGAGGCCCGCACCGGCCTGGCCGAGTGTGACCCCGGCGAGGTCATCGTCACCCCCATCACGCCCCAGATCGAGGAAAAAAGCATGAACAAGGCTGCCCAGGCCGCCGCAGACGCCGCCAAAGCGCGGGCCGCCGGCGGGCTGGTGGTGGGCCTGCCCAAAAACATGGACGGTACCGAGGGCCCCCGCGCCGGCAAATGCCGCCGCTTCGCCGCCCGGCTGGCCGGCGCCGCCGGCATGCCGGTGGTATTGTGGGACGAGCGCCGCACCACCGTGTCGGCGGCGGCCATCCTGTCCGGCAACGAGGTGTTCGGCCAAAAACGGAAAGCGCGGCTGGACTCGGTCTCGGCGGCGGTGATTTTGGAAAGCTGGCTGGCCTGGCGCCGCCAGCACCCCGGCGAGGCCCCGCCCGACACGGTGCAGCCCGCCCCCGCCGAATGACCGCCCGCCGCCAACACCAGACACAAAGGGAGGATCGCCATGGAATCCGCACGCATCCCCAACCATGTGGCCATCATCGTGGACGGCAACCGCCGCTGGGCCCGCCAGCGCAGCATGATCGCCTCCATGGGCCACAAGG
Source organism: Candidatus Gemmiger stercorigallinarum (assembly GCA_019119495.1). Taxonomy (GTDB): domain Bacteria; phylum Bacillota; class Clostridia; order Oscillospirales; family Ruminococcaceae; genus Gemmiger; species Gemmiger stercorigallinarum. The sequence continues at coordinate 3,329 of DWWX01000043.1, forward strand.
CCGGCTTTGAACGCCTGAAAGAGATCTGCCGCCACGCACTGACCATCCGGGAAGTAAAGGTGCTGAGCCTGTATGTCTTTTCCACCGAGAATTTTGCCCGCGACGCCAAGGAAGTGGGCTACCTGATGGACCTGTTTGCCAATAACTTCCGCACGCTGGCCGACGAGATGAACGAGCAGGACTGCAAGGTGCTGTTCAGCGGCCGGCGCGAAGGGCTGCAAAAGCGGGTCTGCGACGCCATGGACTACATGATGGACCTGACCAAAAACAACAAGCGCGGCATCGTCAATTTCTGCCTGAACTACGGCGGCCACGCCGAGCTGACCGACGCCATGCGGGCCATCGCCGCCGAGGTGCAGGCCGGGACGCTGTCCCCTGCCGACATCACCGAGGAGACCATCCAGCACCACCTGTACCATGACCTGCCGCCGGTGGATCTGCTGATCCGCACCAGCGGCGAGCTGCGGCTGTCCAACTTTTTGCTGTGGCAAGTGGCCTACGCCGAGTTCTACGTCACGCCCACCCTGTTCCCCGACTTTACCAACGACCAGTTCGACGCCGCCCTGGCCGCATACGGCAGCCGGGACCGGCGCATGGGCGGCGACACCAAGGCGAAATAAGGCGGCCCGCCGCCCCAAGGGAGAGTGACCCCCATGAACCAGGCTGTCAACACGGTGCGCCAGCGGCTGCTGGCCCTGCAGGATACCGGGTACCAGGCGTTCCAGGCCAAGCTGATGCCCACGGTGGACCCGGCCACGGTCATCGGCGTGCGGATGCCGCTTTTGCGCCAGCTGGCGCGGGAGCTGGCCGCCACGCCGGACGCCGCGGCCTTTATGGCCGACCTGCCCCACCGCTACTACGAGGAAAACACGCTGCACGGGCTGCTGATCTCCCGCATGAACGACTATGCGGCGGCGGTGGACGCGCTGGAGCATTTTCTGCCCTGCGTGGACAACTGGGCCACCTGCGACTGCATCAGCCCGCGGGCGTTTGCCCGGCGCCCGCCCCAGCTGCCGGGGCAGCTGCACCGCTGGATGGCCGACCGCCGCCCCTACACCGTGCGGTTCGGCATCGGCATGCTGATGCAGTTTTACCTGGACGACGCTTTCCGCCCCGAATACCTGGACTGGGTGTCCGAGGTCCACAGCGAGGAATACTACGTCAACATGATGATCGCCTGGTACTTTGCCACCGCCCTGGCCAAGCAGCCGGACGCCGCGCTGCCGGTGCTGCAGCAGAACCGCCTGTCCCCCTGGGTGCACAACAAGACCATCCAGAAGGCGGTGGAAAGCTACCGCATCCCGCCCGAACAGAAAGCTTACCTGCGCACGCTGCGCCGCAAAAACGGCTGACCGGGGCGCGGCCGCCCCGCCTTTGGCCCGCAAACGCCGCGCCTGCCCGCAAAACCAAACGATCCCCGCCGCAGGGCCCCCGCATCCGGGGTGCCTTGCGGCGGGGATCTTGCATTTTGCGTTCGGGGATATCCGCTGGTTCCGGGCGCGGGGCCTGCCTGTTACACCGTCTCGCCGGCGCTGCGGCGCAGCTGGTCGATCATCTCCATCACAGCCAGGGTGCGGCGGCGGGCCTCGGCCTCGCCGGCACGGTCATTCTCGGCGATCATGCGGGCAAAGGCGTCAAATTCGTAAGCCATGCGGTGGCGGGTCTTGCGGGGGCCGTCGGTGCGGGCACCGCTGCCGCGGACACCTCCCAGCACGCTGTACACCGCGGGCAGGGCGTTGGTGCCGCCCTCCACCGTCAGGCAGCCGCCGGGGCCCTGAATGGTGCAGCCCTGGGCGCTCTCGGAGTCCTTGGCAGCCAGGCAGGCGGCCGAAAAGCCGGGGTAATGCAGCACCGCCAGGCCGGCGGTGTCCACGCCGTTTGCGCCCCGGCTGGGGAAATACTCGCACCGTTCCGGCATCCCCAGCAGCCCCCACAGGTAATGCAGGTTGTAAACATTCATGTCGTACAGCGCGCCGCCGTTGCAGGCCGGGTCAAAGGTGGTGTTCCAGATGCCGGCCAGGTAGTCATCGTAGCGGCGGCTGCGGGCGCAGAAACTGGCCATCACGCCGCGCACCGGGCCGATCTTGGGCAGCTCCTGCTGCAAAAACGCATACTCCGGCAGGTAGGGGGTGGTGATGGCCTCAAAGATCATCACGCCCCTGCTGTCCGCCAGGGCAAACAGCTCCCGCGCCTCGGCGGCGGTGGCGGTAAAGGGCTTTTCCAAAATCACATGGTAGCCCGCCGCCAGCACCCGCTTTGCGGTGGAATGGTGCAGATGGTTTGCGGTGCCGATGTACACCGCGTCAAAGCCGCCTTCGGCCAGCAGGGCGGCCTCGTCGGTGCAGACGCGGCCGATGCCGTACTGCGCGGCCCAGGCTTCGGCCTTGGGGGCGCTTTGGGGGCGGCAGCACAGGGCGGCCACCTCAATTTGGGGCATATCGCCCAGGTTTGCCAAAAACTCATCCACAATGCGGCTGGTGGAAATGACGGCCAGTTTCATGGGGGGGGGGTACCTCCTTGCTGGGTCATGGGCTGCCGCCCGGTCGGGAGCGGCAGGGTCAGGGGCAGCTGCCTGCCCCGCGGAAAAGCCGGCAAAGGGCGGCGTTCAGATCACGCCGAAATGCCGCAGCGCGCGCTCCACGCCGTCCTCGTCCACGCTGGCGGTAACGTAGTCGGCGGCGGCCTTCACGTCGTCCCCGGCGTTGCCCATGGCCACGCCGATGCCCGCATAGCGCAGCATATCGATGTCGTTGCCGCCGTCGCCGAAGGCCATGCTCTCCTCCCGCTTCAGGCCAAAGCGTTCCAGCATTTTGCCCACGCCCACCGGCTTGCCGCCGTCGGCGGGGATGATGTCGGCAAAGCAGGGGTTCCAGCGGACGGCCCTGCAGCCGGGCAGATGGGCCAAAAACTCGGCCTCCTGCTCGGCAGGCAGGTAGGCGCTGAGCTGGTAGGTGGTGTGGGTCAGCGCGCGGACGGGGTCGTCCACCGGCTCCTGATCGACGGTGCCGCCCAGCATGGCGTACAGGTCCAGCACCTGCTGGCTGACACGGTTGAGATAGCCGTAGTCCAGCTCCACAAAGCTGCAGGCCAGGCCGGACTGTTCCAGCCAGGGCAGCAGCTGCCGCAGAGAGGCGGTGGGGATGCTTTTTTCGTAGAAGGGGCCTGTCTCGTCGGTGCAGTACTGGCCGTTCATGGCCACGATGCCGTCAAACCGGAAGTCCGCCAGCGTGTCCAGAAAGGCGGTCTGGGCCGGCGGACGGCCGGTGGCGATGAACACCTTGACGCCGTTTTGCCGCAGCGCCTGCAGCGCCCGCCGCGTCGAGTCAGGGATGGTGTGGGTGGTAAAGCTGACCAGCGTACCGTCGATGTCAAAAAAGACTGCCTTGACCATAGCGGACACGTCCTTTCGAGCGGGAAAAATGAGGAATTAGGAATGAGGAATTTTGGTGCGGCCTTTGGCCGCGGGATAAAAACGGCATCGTGCGGCGATGCCGGGCGGATGCGCGGCAAGGGGGCGAAAGCGGCCGGGGCAGCGGCCCCGCGGGGGCGGGCTTGCCCGATGATGTCCCGGATGCGCCCGGCGCCCATATAAGCGGCCCCGCGCAGGAGCAGGCTTACTCCCCTTTCAGGTTGCGGCCCATCAGGGCGTCCACGGCGTCGCGGGCGGCCATTTTGCCGGAAAGGATGGCGTCCACCACATCGACGATGGGCATTTCCACCTTGTACTTTTTCTCCAGGCGCCTGGCGGCGGGCAGCGCGTTGATGCCCTCCACCACCTGGCCCACCTCCTTTTTTGCCTCCTCGGCGGCGGCGCCGCGGCCGATCAGCATACCGGCGTGCAGGTTGCGGCTGTGCATGCTGGTGCAGGTCACGATCAGGTCGCCCATGCCGGAAAGCCCGGCAAAGGTCTCGGGCCGGCAGCCCATGGCGATGCCCAGGCGGCTGAGCTCGGCGTTGCCGCGGGTGATCAGGGCAGCCTTGGCGTTGTCGCCGTAGCCCAGCCCCATGGCGATGCCCACCGACAGCGCAATGACGTTTTTGATGGCGCCGCCCAGCTCGGTGCCCAGGCGGTCGGTGTTGGTATAAACGCGGAAATTGGGGTTGGTAAAGATCTTCTGCACCGTTTTGGCGTCGGTCACATCCTTTGCCGCCGCCACAATAACGGTGGGCAGGTCGCGGGCCACCTCCTCGGCATGGGTGGGGCCGGACAGCGCCACCACGCGGCAGTGCCCGTGTCCGGGGGCTTTGGCCAGCTCGTCCTCAATCACCTCGGACATGGTCATCAGCGTCTTTTCCTCCATGCCCTTGGCCACGTCCACGATCAGCTGGCCGTCCGGCATATGCGCCGCCGCCTTTTTTGCGGTGGACCGCACAAACACCGACGGCACCGCAAACAGCAAAAGGTCCTTGCCGGCGCAAAGCTCGGCCATGTCGGCGGTGTAGTGCATGCTTTCCGGCAGCTCCATACCGGGCAGGTTGGGGTGCCGGCGGGTGGTGCGCAGCGTTTTCAGCTCGTCGGGCAGGGCGCTCCACACGGTCACGTCCCTGCCGTTCACGGCCAGCATGCGTGCCAGCGCGATGCCCCAGGTGCCCGCGCCCAAAACTCCAATTTTCGTCATGGAAGTCTCCTTCTTCTATACGATCGCCGGGGCTGCCGGCGGGGTGGTTTCAGCGGATGATGCGGTGCGGCCGGCCCAGCAGCCGCTGCCAGAAAGTGGGCGGCCGGCGGTCGGACGGCAGGTTCAGCTCCACCACATACCGTTCGAACCCGTTGACGATGCGGGTCTTGCCGTAAAGATGCTCCCGCAGGACATTGGCCCCGTAGCTCAGGTGCACATGGCCGTGCAGCATCAGCGGCGGGGCGTAGGCGTCCAGCAGGTCGCGGAAAGCCGCAAAGCCCCGGTGGGGCAGGTCGCTCAGGTCGCCGCAGCCCCGCAGCGGGGCGTGGGTGACCAGCACGTCAAAACCGCCCATGCGGTCGATACGGCCGCGCAGCCGCTTGATGCGCTTACGCATCTGGGTCTCGGTGTACTGCCAGCTGCCGGGGCGGTAGCGGCAGCTGCCGCCCAGCCCCACAAAGCGCACGCCGTGGTAGCTGAACACCTGGTCGTCGATGCAGACCGCGCCGCCGGGCGGCTTGCGGTCGTAGGCCTCGTCGTGGTTGCCGTGGACATAGATCACCGGCACATGGGCCATGGTGGCCAGAAAGCTGACATAGTTGGCGTCCAGGTCGCCGCAGCTGACGATCAGGTCAATGCCCTTGAGTTTTTCCGGTGCAAAGTAGTCCCACAGCCCCTTGGATTCCTCGTCGGAAACGGCCAAGATCCTCATAGCTCGCCGGCCTCCCTGGGCAGGCGTTCCCGGTGGATGCCCTGCACCCGGTACATGGGGCGGGCTTCCTCGGTCAGCTCGTCATATTCGGGGATATGGCCCTCCACCGCGTCGCACAACCAGTCCATGTGCAGGATCTCCTCCGGAGAAAAGCCGTGCAGGCCGTCGTTTTTCAGGCTGCCGTCCTGGGCGACGATGCGGGTGGCAAAAAGATCGATGGCGCCGGAGATGATGCCGCTGCGCAAAAGCGACGCCAGGTGGCGCAGGTCATGGGGCAGCTCGCGGCTGAACAGCACGTCGATGACGCCGCTGTTCATGCCCCACCAGTAGTTGACCACCTTGCCGTCGGCGCCGGATTTTTCTTTGTTCCAGCTGCCGTCCAGCACGCTGCGCACCACATGCTCGTAAAACTGGCCCCAGTGCCAGAAGGGGCTGGCCAGGTCCTGCAGCACGCCGCCGGGCTTGATCTGGAAGATGCCGTACTCGTGGCTGGGATGGCCGGGGGCCGGGGTGTCCCGCCCCGAAATGACGGTGATGCCCTTGGCGGTGAACGCCTTGAGGGGATCGCCGGGCAGGCAGGTCCACTGCACCTCCACCTTGACGCGGGGGTTGGTCATGCGGGCGCCCAGCGCAAAGGCGTTGATATCCGCCGGCATGCCCAGCATGGGGTAGCTGGCCACAAAGCCCACCCGGTCGTTGGCCGCCATGGCGCCGGCAATGGCGCCGGTGATGAACTTGGCCTCGTAAATGCGGCTGTAATAGGTGCGGATGCTGGCGTAGGGCAGGTCCATCGAGCAGTTCAGGATGCGCACCTCCGGGTGGCGCACCGCGGCCCGCAGGCTGGCGGCCGCCAGCTTGGGCGTGGTGGTAAAGATCAGCGTGGCGCCGTCGGCAATGGCCTGCTCGATCAGCTGCACGTCGTTTTTGCCCTGCTCGGCGTCGTTGTAGACGGCGGTGGTGACCTGGCCGGCAAACACCTGGTCCACCTGGGTGCGGCCAAACTCGTGGGCGTTGGTCCAGGTGCTGGTGGCGGGGCTGCGCTCGTTGACAAAGGCCACCTTGAGGGCAGCGGTCCCGGCCGGGCGCTTGACCGGCAGGATGCGCTGCAAAAGCGGTTTTTCCGGCGGGGCGGCGGGGCTGGTGCTGACCTGCTTGGCGTCGGGGCGCTCCAGCGCCAGCACGTCGTCCCAGGCGGCGTCCAGCTTGGCGGCCAGGCCGGCGGGGGTGTCGTCCAGCAGGGTCTGGTAGTCGTACAGCTGCAGCAGCACCACCAGCACGTCCCCGGCCGAAAGCCGCATCCGGCTGCCGCCATGGTCGCGGTAGGCCTTGCCCACGCGGGTCAGCAGCGAGCGGATGTTGGCGCGGTCGTCGTCGGTCCATTCCTCCTGGGCCTTTTTGCCCATGGCGGCCTGCAGTTTGGCATAGCCGCCCTCCTGCGCCAGCTGCACCTCGTATATGCCGCTGAGGGCGTAAAACGCCATAAAGTCAAAGTACCGGCGGATGTCCGGGTTGTCGGCGTACTGGGGCACCACGCGGATGACGCTGGCGGTCACATTGGCCGCGCCGAAATGCTTCAGCACGCTGACCCGCTTGTTGCCCTCCTGCACGTAAAACCGGCCCAGATACTCGTAGCAGCGGATGGGGTCGCGGATGCCCTCCTCCACGTGGGCCATGCACAGGTTGATCCACTTGGCGGCAAACTCGGTCTCGGCCCCCAGCAGCGGCATAAAATTGAAGGAGAACGCCGCGGTGCGGCCGGCCGTCTTGGTGCCCACCACCTGTGCCAGCGGCACCTCCACAACGCCAAGGGGCAGCTGTGCCTCCACCCTGGCGTTCTGCAGGATATCGTCCAGCACCGGCAGGTACGGGTAACGCCCCGCCGCAATAGCCTCGCGGTATTCGCGCTGGCCGCGGCGCCGGGCCTGGTTGTATTGTTCGGCAGCTTCATTGCGGGTCATAGTCTGCGCCCCCTGTCTGTTGTAAACCACGTTGCCGCGGCCGGCGGATGCCGCCGCGAAAAAAGGACCCCGCCGGCCAGGCGCGCCCACAAGAAAACGGGGTACCCGGTTTCTTACGCTGCCGTCGACCGCGGGGTCTTTCGGGATCTTTACTTGCCGACCTTTTCTTTCAGGCGGCCGCTGGCCTTAAAGCCGGGGATGGCGGTAGGCTCCAGTTGGCTGGCCACCTTGGTCTTGGGGTTGGTAAAGCTCTTGGTGCGGCGCTGGCGCATCTCAAAGCGGCCAAAGCCGGCAATGGTGACCTTTTCGCCCTGCTTGAGGGTCTCGCCGATGGTGTCGAAAATGCCGTTCATCACGATCTCGACCTCGCTGGCGGAAAAACCGGTGTCGCCGGCAACTTTGGTAATCAATTGCGATCTTGTCATAATCTGTTTCCTGCTCCCTGAATCCATCTATATTCTGCGCCTTGCGCGCAGGATGCGGGCTGCCCTGCCGCCCATACGGGCACAGGGACGCCGCGCTGCAAATTAACGTATTTCATTATAGAAAAAATTGTGCAGTACGGCAAGTATTTTTTTGCAAAAAGAGCGTCGCCCGGCAAAAAATCGTCATTTCAGATAAAATCATTTCAGGCAGGGGTCCGCTTTTCTGTGTTTTGCAGGTTGCCAAAACTTGAACATTGTGCTCAAAGATGGTTTTACAGGAGCGGCGGCGGCAGGCTTATGCTTTTTTGCGATGCAGCGTGCTGATGTCCACCAGCTTGATGCGGCTGACGTCGTGGTCGCCGCGCAGCGCGTCCACCAGCACACGGGCGGTGTCCAGCGCGGTGATGCAGGGGATGGACAGCTCGGTGGCCTTGCGGCGGAACTTGACGCTGTCGCGGTGGGGGTCACGGCCGTGGGGGCTGGTGGTGATGATGTAATCCACCAGGCCGCTCTCCAAAAGGTCGATGACGTTGGGGCGCTCGCCGCTCATCTGGCGGACGGTGCTGCAGGGGATCATCTGGCTGTTCAGGTAGCGGGCGGTGCCGGGGGTGCCGTAGATCTTGTAGCCGTAGTCGTGCAGCTTCCAGGCCAGGTCGGCGGCCTCGGCCTTGTCGCTGTCCTTGACCGAGATGATGACGCAGCTGCCGGGGCCGGGGCGCTTGAACTGGTAGCCCGCGCCCACCAGGCCCTTGAGCATGGCCTCGTGGAAGGTGGGGGCGATACCCAGCACCTCGCCGGTGGACTTCATCTCAGGGCCCAGCATGGTGTCCACGCCGTGCAGCTTTTCAAAGCTGAACACCGGCACCTTGACGGCGGTATAGGGGCTTTGGCCGTCCCGCCACAGGCCGGTGCCGTAGCCCATATCTTTGAGCTTTTCGCCCAAAGAGCAGCGCACCGCCAGATCCACCATGGGCACGCCGGTGACCTTGCTGATGTAGGGCACGGTGCGGCTGGACCGGGGGTTGACCTCGATGACATAGACCTTGCCGTCCTGCACCGCGTACTGCACGTTGACCAGGCCCACCACCTTCAGCTCGCGGGCAAAGCGGCCGGTGTAGTCCACCAGCGTGTCGATGACCTTTTGGGGGAAGCTGTAGGGCGGGTAGACGCTGATGGAGTCGCCGGAATGGATGCCGGTGCGCTCCACATGCTGCATGACGCCGGGGATCAGGTAGTCCTCGCCGTCGCAGATGGCGTCCACCTCGCACTCGGTGCCCAGGATGTACTTGTCCATCAGCACCGGGTGGCTCATGTCCACGTGGGCGGTGATAACGCCCATATACTCGATGACGTCGGCGGAGTTGTAGGCCACGATCATGTTCTGGCCGCCCAGCACGTAGGAGGGGCGCATCAAAACCGGGTAGCCCACCTCCTGGGCGGCCTTCAGGGCCTCGTCCAGGGTGAACACGGTGCGGCCCTCCGGGCGGGGGATGCCGCAGCGTTCCAGCAGCTCGTCAAAGCGTTCGCGGTCCTCGGCCTCGTCGATGGCGTCGGCGGGGGTGCCCAGGATGGGCAGGCCGATCTCGTCCATGTGGCGGGCCAGCTTGATGGCGGTCTGGCCGCCGAACTGCACCACGCAGGCGTCGGGCTTCTCGGTGGCGATGATGTTGTCGACGCTCTCCGGGTTGAGGGGGTCGAAGTAGAGGCGGTCGCCGGTGTCAAAGTCGGTGGAGACGGTCTCGGGGTTGTTGTTGATGAGGATGGCCTCGCAGCCGTGCTGTTTCAGCGTCCACACCGCATGGACCGAGCAGTAGTCGAACTCGATGCCCTGGCCGATGCGGATGGGGCCGGAACCGAACACCAGCACCTTTTTCTTTTTGGGGTCGCTGCGCTCGGCGATAAACTGGGCGGCCTCGTTGTCGGCGTCGTAGGTCGAGTAGAAATAGGGCGTTTTGGCCGCGAACTCGGCGGCGCAGGTATCGACCATCTTAAAGCCGGCGCGGCAGTTTTCCACCGGCAGCTTGTCCGCGCCGGACAGGCGCAGGATGGTCTTGTCCAAAAAGCCGTATTTCTTGGCTTCCAGGTATTTTTCGCGGGTCAGTTCGCCCTGTTTCAGGCCCAGCTCCAGGTCGGCCAGGTGCTGCATCTTGTCCAAAAACCACCAGTCGATCTTGGTGATGTCGTAGATGGTCTGGTGGGACACGCCCCGCTTGAGCGCCTCGTAGACGCAGAAAGCGCGCTCGGAGTCCTGCACATGCAGGTGGTCGATGATCTCCTCGGTGGACAGTTCCTCAAAGGCAGGCAGGGTCAGGGTGTCCATGCCCAGCTCGGTGGAGGAGACCGCCTTCATCATGGCGTGCTCAAAGTTGTTGCCGATGGCCATCACCTCGCCGGTGGCCATCATCTGGGTGCCCAGCGACTTGTCGGCATAGACGAACTTGTCAAACGGCCACTTGGGGTACTTGACCACCACATAGTCCAGCGCAGGCTCAAAGCAGGCGCAGGTCTCGCCGGTGACGTCGTTGGTGATCTCGTCCAGGGTGTAGCCCAGGGCGATCTTGGTGGCCACCTTGGCGATGGGGTAGCCGGTGGCCTTGGAGGCCAGCGCCGAGGAGCGGGACACGCGGGGGTTGACCTCGATGACCGCGTACTCGAAGCTGTCCGGCTTGAGGGCGAACTGGCAGTTGCAGCCGCCCTCGATGCCCAGCTCGGTGATGATGTCCAGCGCGGCGGTGCGCAGCATCTGGTACTCTTTGTCCGAGAGGGTCTGGCTGGGGGCCACGACGATGGAGTCGCCGGTGTGCACGCCGACGGGGTCCAGGTTTTCCATGTTGCAGACGGTGATGACGTTGCCCTTGCTGTCGCGCATCACCTCGTACTCGATCTCCTTCCAGCCGGCGATGCACTTTTCCACCAAGATCTGATGGATGGGCGAAAGGCGCAGGCCGTTGGTGGCGATCTCGTGCAGCTTTTCCCGGTCCTCGCAGATGCCGCCGCCGGTGCCGCCCATGGTGAAGGCGGGCCGGACGATGACCGGGTAGCCGATGACCTCGGCAAAGTCCAGCGCGTCGTCCAGGTCCTCCACCACCTTGGAGGGGATGATGGGCTGGTGCAGCTTTTCCATCGTGTCCTTGAACAGCTGGCGGTCCTCGGCGCGGTCGATGGTGTCGGGGCGGCAGGCCAGCAGCCGCACGCCGCTGCGGTCCAAATAGCCGGAGCGGGCCAGCTCCATGCTCAGGTTCAGGCCCATCTGGCCGCCCAGGTTGGGCAGGATGGCGTCCGGCTTTTCGATCTCGATGACCTTCTCGATGACGGCGGCGGTCAGCGGCTCGATGTAGACATGGTCGGCGATGTCCGGGTCGGTCATGATGGTGGCGGGGTTGGAGTTGACCAGCACCGTCTCGATGCCCTCGCTTTTCAGCGCGCGGCAGGCCTGGGTGCCGGAATAGTCAAACTCCGCCGCCTGGCCGATGATGATGGGGCCGGAGCCGATGACCAACACCTTTTTGATACTGGGATCCTTCGGCATTTCTCACAGCCCTCCTTTGGCTTGCTTCATCCGCTCGACAAAGCGGTCGAACAGGTATTCGGTGTCCTTGGGGCCGCCGCTGGCTTCCGGGTGGAACTGCACGGTAAAGCAGTTCCATTTGGTGTAGGCGACGCCCTCGCAGGTCTTGTCGTTGGCGTTCACATGGCTGACCGCGCCCACATCGGCGGGCAGGGTGTCCCCCACCACCGCGTAGCCGTGGTTCTGGCTGGTGATAAAGGTGCGGCCGGTGGCGAACTCGGTGGCGGGCTGGTTGGCGCCGCGGTGGCCGTATTTCAGCTTGGTGGTCCTGGCACCGGCGGCCAGGGCGGTCAGCTGGTGGCCCAGGCAGATGCCGAAAGCCGGGATGCCGGTGTCCAGCATTTCGCGGATGTTCTGGATGATCTGCACGTTCTCGGCCGGGTCGCCGGGGCCGTTGGAGAGCATCAGGCCGTCGGCATGCAGCGCGGCCAGGTCGGCGGCGGTGGCGGTGCCGGGCAGCACGGTGACGCGGCAGCCCCGCTTGCACAGGCAGCGCACGATGTTTTTCTTGCAGCCCAGGTCCAAAAGCGCCACGTTCAGCGGCTGCTCACCCTCGGCCAGGCCGGCGGTGGGCTCAAAGGTCGAAGGCTCTTTGCAGGTGACGGCCGCCACCGCGCCGGTGACGGCGTAGGGCTTGATCTCAGCCATCAGGGCGGCCAGCTTTTCGGCGTCGGCGTTGGGGTCGAACTCGGTGGTGATGGCGCCGTTCATGACGCCGCTCTCCCGCAGGGTGCGGGTCAGGTGGCGGGTGTCGATGCCCTCGATGCCGATGACGTTGTTCTGCTTCAAAAATTCGTCCAGCGTCGTCTCGCTGCGGAAGTTGCTGGGGGCGGTGCAGGCTTCGCGGACGATGTAGCCCTTTGCCCAGACGCGGCCGCTCTCCTTGTCCTCGCTGTTCATGCCGTAGTTGCCGATCAGCGGGTAGGTCTGGGTGATGATCTGGCCGTAATAGCTGGGGTCGGTCAGGGTCTCCTCAAAGCCGACCATGCCGGTGGCAAACACGACCTCGCCCACGGTGGTGCCGGGGCAGCCGACGCTTTTGCCGGCAAAGACCATGCCGTTTGCCAAAACAAGATATGCGTTCATGTTACCTTCCCTTCCATAACCCGGACAAACGCGTTGCCCTCTTTGCGCGCTGGGCGCCTGTCACAGCGTCTGCTTTGCCTGCTCCTTCATCTTGCGGCTGCCCAGGTGGACCAGGGGCAGTTTGCCCTCCTTGCAGATGGGGCACTCCTCCGGCAGGTAGTTGGGCAGGTCCAGCTTGAGGGCGCTGGCCAGGATGGGAATGGGGGACGGGGCCTCGGCGCGGGTGCGGTCCACCACGCAGACGATGCCCAGGCACTGGCAGCCGGCCTCCTCAATGACCTTTTTGGTCTCCAGGCTGGAGATGCCGGTGGTGACCACGTCCTCGGCAATGATGCACTTTTCGCCGGGATGCAGCGCAAACCGCTTCAGGGTCATCACGTTGTCCACCCGCTCGGTGAAGATGGCGCGCTTGCCCAGCTGGCGGCCCAGCTCGTAGGCGTAGACGATGCCGCCCATGGCCGGGCCGACGATGACGTCCACGTCCAGGTCTTTCAGCTGCTCGGCCACGCTGGCCATCACCTCGGCGCACTTGTCCGGGTACTGCTGCAAAAACGCCATCTGGCAGTATGCGCCGGAATGGCGGCCGCTGGAAAGCAGGAAGTGCCCCTCCAGAAAAGCCTCGCACTCTTTCAAAATTTCCTTGTTGTCTCTCGCCATGGTGTATTCCTCCATCTGCCTGTTGTTATGCCCCGCGGCGCGCGCCGCAAAGGGGCCGTCCCGCCCTGCTGCCGGTATTTGCCATATTGTAGCACAGGGCCGCAATTCAATGCAAGTTATTCAGCCGATTTGGTTCCAATATACAGTTCATTCGTATATTTATGCAATCGCACAGCATTCAGCCGCGGGCGCAGCCGCGGATCTCGTCCAGGGTGGCAACGCCGTGGGCGTCCATCCACTCGCTGATCTCGCGGGTGATGCGCACGCAGGCGCCGGGGTCCATAAAGTTGGCGGTGCCCACCTGCACCAGCGCCGCGCCGGCCATGATGAACTCCAGCGCGTCGCGGCCGGTCAGGATGCCGCCCAGCCCCACCACCGGGATGTTCACCGCGCCCACCGCCTGCCAGACCATGCGCAGCGCGATGGGGCGGATGGCCGGGCCGGACAGGCCGGCAAAGACGTTGTCGAACACCGGGCGGCGCGTTTCCAGGTCGATGGCGCAGGCCTGGAAGGTGTTGCACAGGCTGACGGCGTCGGCGCCGGCGGCCTCGACGGCCCGGCACATGGCGGCGATGTCCTCGGCCTGGGGGCTGAGCTTGACCACCAGGGGCTTGGTGCAGCAGGCGCGCACGGCGGATACCACGCCGGAAGCGTCGGCGCAGCGGATGCCGTAGGCCAGCCCGCCCTGTTTGACGTTGGGGCAGCTGATGTTCAGCTCGATGAAATCGACGTCGGTCTCGCACAGGCGGCGCGCGCCCTCGCAGTATTCCTCGACGCTGTGGCCGCCCAGGTTGGCCCAGGCGGTGGTACCCAGCCGCTTCATTTCCGGCAGTTCATGCCGGATAAAGTGGTCGACGCCGGGGTTTTGCAGGCCGATGGAGTTCATCAGGCCGGCGGGGGTCTCCAGCAGGCGCTCGCCCTGGTTGCCGGGCTGGCCGTTCAGCGTCAGGCCCTTGCCCGAGATGCCGCCCAGCAGGCGCAGGTCCTCGATGGCGGCGTACTCCTCGCCAAAGCCGAAGGTGCCGGACGCCGCCACCACCGGGCCGGCCAGCGTCTTGCCCAAAAAGTTCACACGCAGGTCGCTCACAGCGCAAACACCTCCTCGGAGGGGAATACGGGGCCGTCCTTGCAGACGGTCTTGGGGCCGACCTTGGTGTGGCAGGTGCAGCCTAAGCAGGCGCCCAGGCCGCAGGCCATCTTGTTCTCCAGGCTGGCCAGGCAGGGGGTGCCGGCGTCATGGCACAGCTTGGCCACGCCGCGCATCATCACGCCGGGGCCGCAGGTCAGCACCAGGTCGTAGGCGGCGGGGTCCAGCAGGTCGGTGACCAGGCCGTGGTGGCCCGCCGCGCCGGTGTCGGTGGCAAGGTCGATCCTGGCGCAGTAGGGCTCGAACTCCTCCAGGCCGTAGGGCTTGTCGCGGAAGCCCGCTTTCAGGTCGGGTTTGCAGCCGGCGGCGGCCAGCTGCTTGCACAAAAACAGCAGCGGCGCGGTGCCGATGCCGCCGCCCACCACGGCCACTTTGCCCGCCTTTGCGGCGGCTTCCACGTCAAAGCCGTTGCCGCAGGGGCCGGTGATGGTCAGGGTCTGGCCCCAGGCCAGATGGGCCAGCTTTTGGGTGCCCTCGCCCTTGATCTGGTACAAAAAGGTCAGGCTGCCTTCGGCCTCGTCCACGTCATGGACGCTGATGGGGCGCGAGAGCACCGGGCTTTCGTTCGCAGCCCAGGCGCGCAGCATGTAGAACTGCCCGGCCTTGGGCAGGGGGCCTTCTTTGGGCAGGGCCACCGTCAGGCGGCGGATGTCGGGCGCCATCGCCTTCTGGCGCAGCACACGGACATTACAGCTTATTGCACTCACTCTGGATATCCTCCCTCATGCGCACGCACTCGTTGTAGGCGGCCTCGTCAAAGGCGACGCCGGGCTGCTTTTTCCAGGCCAGCAGGATGCCGCGGCTGGAGTTGACCACGCCGCCGTTGCCCTGCTTCATGTACAGGGCAATGTCGGCGGCCTTGCCGCCCTGGGCGCCGTAGCCGGGGATCAGGAAGAAGGTGTTCTGGTAGCGGGCGCGGATCTCGGCTGCTTCCTCGCCGGTGGTGCCGCCGATGACCAGGCCGACGGAGGAATAGCCCCGCTCGCCCATGTAATCGGCGCCCAGTTTGGTCAGCGCGTCGCCCACCAGGGTGTAGACGGTGCGGCCGTCGGCCAGGGTCTGGTACTCAAAATCCGTCCGGCCGGGGTTGGAGGTGCGGCACAGCACGAACACGCCCTTGCCCTGGTCCTTGCAGTAGGGCAGGTAGGGGCTGATGGAATCCAGGCCCATATAGGGGGCCAGCGTGACGATATCCGCCTCAAAGTCGCCGGTAAAGTGGCCCTTGGCGTACATTTCGGCGGTCTTGGCAATGTCGCCGCGCTTGATGTCGGCAATGACCGGCAGGCCGGTGGCGCGGGCCATTTTCAAGGTCTGCTGGTAGGCCAGCATGCCGTCCATGCCCAGCGACTCGTAGTAGGCGATCTGCACCTTGTAGCAGCCGGCCACCCCCTTGGTGGCGTCGATCAGGCGGCGGTTGAAAGCCACGATGTTCTCGCCGGCGGTCAGGGCGGTGTCGGTTTCGGGCAGGTAGGAAAGCTCGGTGTCCAGCCCGACGCAGACGGGGCCGTTTTTCGCAACGCTGTCGTACAGCTTGTCCATGTTGGTCATATACAGCATCTCCCTTTATTTTTTACATTGCAGATAGGGCATCGCGTTCCCCTGCGGCTTACCCCGCGAACTCCGGGCTGCGGTAGGTCTCTTTGCCGGCCTTCAGCGTCAGCATGATCTTGCCGTAGAAGCTCTGGCCGTCGTAGGGGCAGTTTTTGCTCTTGGAGTGGAGCGTTTGGGCGTCCACCGTGAACATATGGTCGATGTCCACCAGCACCAGATCAGCGTCAAAGCCGGGGGCCACCAGGCCCTTGGCGGGCAGGTTCATCACCGCGGCGGGGCCGGCGCTCATCAGGGCGCTCAGGTGTTCCAGCGGCAGGCCGCACTCGCGGCAGAGCTTGGTGTAGCAGACCGCAAAGGCGGTCTCCAGCCCCACCATGCCGGCGGCGCCGTTGGCCTTGTCCTCGGCGGTGTGGGGGGCGTGGTCGGTGCCGATGCAGCTGACCGTGCCGTTTTTGATGCCCTCCACCAGCGCGTCCACGTCCTCGGCGGTGCGGATGGGCGGGTTGACCTTGTACTGCAGGCGGGTGTCGTCGAACCACAGGTGGTGGGGGGTCACCTCGCAGGTGACGCGGCCGCCGCTGAACTGGCTCTGGCGGATGGCGCGGATGGCCTCCTTGGTGGAGACATGGCACATGTGCAGCCGGGTGCCGTAATATTCGGCCAGGTGGCAGTTGCGCACTGTCTCGATGTTCTCGGCCAGGCGGTAGTCCCAGGGGCTGATCTCCCGGTCCTCGGCGTGGGACATGACGACCAGCCCCCGGTCGGTGGCGATGGCAAAGGCCCTGGCCATAACGGCGTTGTTCATCACGCCGTTGCCGTCCTCGCTGATATAGCGCAGGTCGTCGGGCAGCTCCAAAAGGTGGTCCAGCGTTTTGCCGTCAAAGTCTTTGGTGATGGAGACGCACTGGTTCACGTCGCACAGGCCGATCTCTTTGGCCTTGTCCATCACGCTGCGGGCGGTCTCGGCGCTGGAGCAGACCGGCTTGGTGTTGGGCATCAGGTTGACAAAGGTGTAGCCGCCCGCGGCCGCGGCGGCGCTGCCGGTGGCGATGTCCTCCTTGTACGTAAAGCCGGGGGTGCGCCAGTGGCAGTGGGTGTCGATGAAGGCGGGCAGCAGCGTCAGGCCCCTGGCGTCCAGCACCGGCTCGCCCTCCGGCGCGGGCAGGCCGTAGCCCACCGCGCGGATGACGCCGTCCTTGACCCAGACCTCGCAGGGCGCGCCGTTGGCATCTTTCGCGTTTTTCAGGATCATGCGTTTCCTCCGTTTTCCATCCTGCCGTCATACGGGCAAAAAAAAACTTTTCCCCGAAAGGAAAAGTCACAACGAAACACCTGCAAAAGGAAACACCGCCGCCATGCCGCTCTGCAAACCGCTGGAATACCAGGTACGGGAGACAAAGGACATTCCGGTGCGCTCCTTTCCACAGCCTTTTGCGCCGGGCGTACCGGCACAGATTTTATATAGTGTAGCATACCCGCCCCCGGCTGTCAACCGGCAGAAGGTTACATCTTTGATACTGTTTTGCGCCGCGCTGCCCTTGCCCGCTGCCCCGCCGTCCGGTATAATAAATTTAAGAATAAAAGCCTGCCGCGGCACACTGCCTGCCGCCCTGAAAGGAGGCCCCGCCATGCGCCTGTTGGTCGTGGAGGACGAACCGGAGCTGAACCGGCTTTTGAAAAAACGCCTGGAGGAAGCCCACTACAGCGTGGACGCCTGCCTGACCGGCACCGACGCGCTGGACTACCTGGCCGGCGCCGAATACGACGCCCTAGTGCTGGACGTGATGCTGCCGGGCATCAGCGGGCTGGAGGTGCTGCGCCGGATGCGCAGCGTCAGAGACGCCACGCCGGTGCTGCTTTTGACCGCGCGGGACGGCATTGAGGACCGGGTCACCGGCCTGGACGCCGGCGCGGACGACTACCTGGTCAAGCCCTTTGCCTTTGACGAGCTGCTGGCCCGGCTGCGGGTGCTGCTGCGCCGGGCCGGCGGCCACACCAGCGACGTGCTGACGCTGGCCGACCTGGCGGTGGACTGCGCCGCCCGCACCGTGACCCGCGGCGGCGTGCCGGTGGCGCTGTCGGCACGGGAGTTTGACATTTTGGAATACCTGATCCGCAACCAGGGCATCGTGCTTTCGCGGGACAAGATCAGCCGCCATGTGTGGAACTACGACTACGAGGGCGGCTCCAACGTGGTGGATGTGTACATCCGCTACCTGCGCAAAAAGCTGGACGAGGGCCGCGAACCCAAACTGATCCACACGGTGCGGGGCGCGGGCTATGTGCTGAGGGAGGACGCATGAAACGGCTTTCCATCCAATGGCGGGTGACGCTGTGGTTCACGCTGCTGATGACGCTGCTGGCCGCGGTGGGCCTGGCATTTTTGTTTTTTGTGGGCGGGCAGTCGGCGCTGGCCGCCACCCAAAACCGCATGGCTGAGATGGCCGAGACCGCCCGCAGCGAGATCGGCCTGGACAGCAGCGGTTTTGTGTTTGACAGCGACCTGGAATACTTCCGCGACGGCGTCTATCTTTCGGTCTACGACGCGGCGGGCCTGCCGCTGTACGGCGCGGTGCCCCGCCTGTTCGACAACACGGTGGTGTTTGCCGACAGCCAGCTGCGGGAACTGACCGACGCCGGCGGCCGCTGGTACGTGTACGACATCAGCTTTGCGGTGGACGAAAGCCAGGTCTGGGTGCGCACGGTGGCCGCGGTGGACGAGGTCGGCTCCACCATCACCCAGCTGCTGCGGCTGGCCCTTGTTGTGCTGCCGTTTTTTGTGGTGCTGGCGGCGGTGGGCGGCTTCTGGCTGACGCACCGGGCCTTTTTGCCGGTGCGGCGCATCACCCGCACCGCGCGGGAGATCCGCCAGGGGGGCGATCTGTCCCGCCGCATCGACCTGGGCCCCGGCCGCGACGAGATCCACACCCTGGCCAGCGAGTTTGACAGCATGTTTGCCCGGCTGGAGGCCTCCTTTGCCGCCGAGAAGCAGTTTGCCTCCGACGCATCCCACGAGCTGCGCACCCCCACCGCCGTCATCCTGACCCAGTGCGAGGACGCGCTGGAGAGCGCCGCCTCCCCGGAGGAGCTGCGCGCCGCGCTGAAGGCCATCCAGCGCCAGGGCGAGAAGATGGCCGGCCTGCTGTCCCAGCTGCTGCTGCTCTCCCGCGCCGACAGCGGCCGCCAGACGCTGCGCTCGGAGCCGGTGGACCTGAGCGGCCTGGCCGCCGCCGTGGCCGACGAGCAGCGGGAGCGCGCCGCCGACAAGGGCATTGCCGTAACGGCGGACATCGCCCCCGGCCTGGTGGTGCAGGGCGACGAGACGATGCTGATGCGGGTGCTGATCAACCTGATGGAAAACGGCATCAAGTACGGCCGCGCCGGCGGGCATCTGGCGCTGACGCTGACCGCCGACGGGGACACGGTGACCGGCAAAGTGGCCGACGACGGCATCGGCATTGCCGCCGAGGACCTGGACAAGGTGTGGCGGCGGTTCTGGCAGGCCGACCCGGCCCACAGCGGCGGCGGCGCCGGGCTGGGGCTCTCGATGGTCAAGTGGATCGTGGAAGCCCACGGCGGGCGGATCACCGTCGAGAGCGTTTTGGGCAAGGGCACGGCGTTCACCTTCACCCTGCCCCTGGGCCGCGGCGCAGAGAGAGGGTGACCCCACCCCTGCAAAAGAAACACCGCCGCCCCGGCGTACTTGCCAGCCGGGGCGGCGGTGTTTTTGTGTTTTGTGTTCCGGCGGGCTTTGCGCCCGGCCGCGTCAGGCCGAGGCGGTGTCGCCTTCCTCGGTGCTGACCAGCGCGTCATTGGTCAGGCCGGTGATGGCCACGCCGCCGGTGGCGCTGGTCATGACCGAGTCAAAGCTGACGGTGGCCTTGTAGCGGTTGCCGGCGGTCAGGCCGGTGACCTCGTAGGTGTGGCAGGTCTCGTCGGAAGAAAAATCGATGTAGATGGTGCTGCCCGGCACATAGGTGGCGCGGGTGCCGTCCTCCGACAGTTCCCAAAGCGCGATCTTGTAGCTGTCGATAGAGGTCAGGCTCTCGTCGGTGGAACCGTAGGCGGTGATGTTGACGCTGCTGCCGGCCACGGTAAAGTAGTCGGTATTGCCCAGCTTGTTGACCGAGATGTCATTGAAGGCAATGTACAGCGCGCCGTCCTGCAGCAGCGTGTGGAAGCTGCCCACCGTCTCGAACCCTTCCGGGAAGGTGATGGAGCCGCCGGCCGGGGCGTGCAGCTCGTCGCTGCCGTCGTCGGTGCTGGTGGAGCCAAGCCCCATGGCCTGCACAATGGCCACCACCATATCCTGCGCCACGGTGACCGGGCTGCACGCTGTCAGGGTGACCGCCAGCGCCGCAGCCGTCAGCAGCGCCAGCACGCGATGATGCAATTTCATATCGGGAAACCTCCGGGGGTGCTTTTCCTGCAAAGATTCCTGCCGCCGCGCCGCAGTCCGGCCGGCCGGCAGATGTGTTATTTTATTATACCCCATTTGCCCCCGCAGGACAAGCGAAAGTTTTGTAAACGGGCGGGGGACGTCACAGCATGGCGGCGTCGGGGGCGCGGCGCAGGTCCTCCAGCGTAACGCTGTCCGCATACTGGTTGATGACCTGGTTCATCCCGGCCCAAAACCCCAGCGTGCGGCAGAGGCTGCGGCGGGGGCATTGCTCGGCGGTGGAGGCCAGACAGGGGATGGAGGTCAGCTCGCCCTCGATGGCGCGCAGGATCTCGCCCGCGGTGTAGTCGGCGGCGGGGCGGGCCAGCCGGTAGCCGCCCTGGCTGCCCCGCCCGCTGACCACCAGCCCCGCGCGGGCCAGCGGCGTGATGATCTGCTCCAGGTATTTCAGGCTGATGCCCTGCCGCTCGCTGACGGTTTTCAGCGGCACGAACTCGTCCGGCTTGTGGCCGGCCAGCTCCAGCATCAGGCGCAGGGCATAACGGTCCTTGGTGGAAAACTTCATTCCTCGGTCTCTCCTGTCGTCGGCCGCGCGCGGGCCGAATAAATAAGCGGTACCGTTTCCAGCACGGGTGACATGTGGAACCGCGCGGTTTGGCGCCTATATCATATCAAATCTATATGGGATGTGCAAGGGGTCCGCGCCAATTTGAACAATGCGTCAAAAATCCCGGCCGTACCACCCAAAACCGCCCGGCCGCAGCGCAAACATCGCCGGCCACAGGCGGCAGAAGTTCGCTTTTTGCCACTTTTTTGCCCAAAACGGTTGACAGCGCCGCCCGCTGCCGTTATACTTGCAGGTAACAAGACCGCCCGCCGGACGGAAACCACCAGGGAAGGAGCTGCCGTCAATGTACCGTCGTTATGGCATGATGATGTGCATGTACAGTTTGCTGCGGCAGCCTGTGCTTGCTTCCCTGTGCGCGCATTCCGGCGTGCGATAAAGGGACATTCCAGGGCAGGGCGCCGCAGGCGTCCTGCCCTTTTTGTTTTGTCCCCTGTCCGTCTTGTCCGCACTGCCACGTCATAAGGAGGGACCCCCATGCAAACCGGCCCGGCCTGCAAACAGCCCGGCGTGCGAATGTGCCCGCCCGGCTGCCCGTGACCCCCGCCCGCGCCCGCTGCGGGCCCCGTCCCCAAAAAAACACCCCAAAACAGGAGGAACCAACCATGAAAAAACTGACTGCTTCCCTGCTGGCCGCCGCGCTGGCTATCAGCCTGGCCGCCTGCAGCGCCGGCACCTCTTCCACCGCTTCCGGCGAGAGCACCGGCACTTCTTCCGCCGCCGGCGCCGCCTCCGGCGAGAGCGCCGCCTTTACCGGCGACGGCTTTGACGACAGCATCGACTACGCCGCGCTTGCCGGCACCACCATCCGGGTGGGTGCTTCCCCCACGCCCCACGCCGAGATCCTGGCCGTGGCCGCCGACATCCTGGCCCAGGCGGACATCACACTGGACATTGTCGAATTTACCGACTACGTCCAGCCCAACACCGCCACCGAGAGCGGCGACCTGGACGCCAACTACTTCCAGCACCAGGACTACCTGAACACCTTCAACGAGGAGAACGGCACCCATCTGGTCTCGGTGGCCGAGATCCACTACGAGCCGCTGGGCCTTTACCCCGGCAAGACCCAGAGCATTGACGAGCTGCCCGACGGCGCCCAGATCTCGGTGCCCAACGATACCTCCAACGAGGCCCGCGCCCTGCAGCTGCTGGCCGCCCAGGGCCTGATCGAGCTGGACCCCGACGCCGGCCTGACCGCCACCAAAAACGACATTACCGCCAACCCCAAGAACATCGAGATCGTTGAGATGGAGGCCGCCCAGCTGCCCCGCACGCTGAGCGACGTGGACATGGCCGTCATCAACGGCAACTACGCCACCCAGGCGGGCTTCTCCTCGGCCAGTGACGCCCTGGCGGCCGAGAGCGCCGACTCGGAAGCCGCCCAGATCTACCCCAACGTGCTGGTGGTCAAGGAAGGCCGCGAGAGCGACCCCGCCATCCTGGCCCTGGCCGCTGCGCTGCAGAGCGGCGCGGTGCGCGATTTTATCAACGAGACCTACGGCGGCGCCGTGGTGCCGCTGTTCTGAGGCGGCAGCGCCAAATTTCAGGGAAGGGAATCCCATATGATCGAACTGAAACATCTGACCAAGCATTTTGAGACTCAGGCCGGCACTGTGGCGGCGCTGGAAGACATCAGCCTGTCCATCGCCGACGGCGACATCTTTGGCGTCATCGGCATGTCGGGCGCCGGCAAGTCCACGCTGGTGCGCTGCATCAACCTGCTGGAGCGGCCCGATTCGGGCAGTGTGGTCGTCAACGGGCAGGACATGCAGCAGCTCTCCCCCGCCGCCCTGCGCGCGGCGCGGCGGGACATCGCCATGATCTTTCAGCAGTTCAACCTGCTGATGCAGCGCACCTGCCTGAAAAACATCTGCTTCCCGCTGGAGCTGGCCGGCCGCCCCAAGGCGGAGGCCGAGGCCCGCGCCAGGCAGCTGCTGGAGCTGGTGGGCCTGCCGGACAAAGCCGACGCCTACCCGGCGCAGCTGTCCGGCGGGCAGAAACAGCGCATCGCCATTGCCCGCGCGCTGGCCACCGACCCGAAGGTGCTGCTGTGCGACGAGGCCACCAGCGCGCTGGACCCCAACACCACCCACTCGATCCTGCAGCTGATCCAGCAGATCAACCGCGAGCTGGGCATCACCGTGGTGGTCATCACCCACCAGATGAGCGTGGTGGAGGACATCTGCCGCCATGTGGCCATTTTGGACGGCGGCCGGGTGGTGGAGCAGGGCGACGTGGCCGAGATCTTCTCCAACCCCAAAACCGACGCCGCCCGCCGGCTGGTGTTCCCCGCCGGCGCGCCCCGCAGCGAGGGCGACCTGCTGCCGGGGCGGCGGATGGTGCGGGTGGCTTTCAACGGCACCCATACCACCGACAAACCGCTGGTGGCCAGCCTGGCCATCGAGTGCAACGCCCTGGTCTCCATTGTGGCGGCGGACACCCGCGTGGTCAACGGCCAGACGCTGGGCAGCATGCTGCTGGCCCTGCCGGAGGACGAGGCCGCGGCGCAGCGCGCCATCGAGTATATCCGGGCCTATCCCGGCCTGAGCTTTGAGGAGGTGGACCCGGCATGAGCGAACTGTTCGCAGCCATTGCTGCATCCGACGAATGGCAGACGATGCTGGACATCCTGCCCGACCTGCCCTTTGCCACCTGGGAGAGCTTTTACGCCACCGTGCTGACCACAGTGCTGGCGCTGGTCATCGGCCTGCCGCTGGGCGTGCTGCTGGTGGTGGGCGACCGCGGCGGCCTGCTGCCGCTGCCCCGCTGGCTGATGACGGCGCTGAACGTGGTCATCAACCTGCTGCGCAGCGTGCCGTTTTTGATCCTGATGATCATGGTGCAGCCGCTGTCGCGCGTGATCATGGGCACCACCATCGGCACGGTGGCGTCCATCGTCCCGCTGGTGGCCGCCAGCTTCCCCTTTGTGGCGCGCCTGGTGGAGACCAGCCTGCGCGAGGTGGACGGCGGCGTCATCGAGGCCGCCCAGAGCATGGGCGCCACGCCCTTCCAGATCATCGCCAAGGTCATGATCCCCGAAAGCCTGCCCAGCCTGATCGCCAACGTGACCATCGCGCTGACCACGATCCTGAGCTACGCGGCCATGGCGGGCATCATCGGCGGCGGCGGCCTGGGCCAGATCGCCATCAACTACGGCTACTACCGCTACCAGTACCTGACCATGGTGGTGGCCACCGTGCTGCTGGTGGTTCTGGTGCAGCTGTTCCAGAGCGCGGGCACCTGGCTGGCCGCCCGGTGCGACAAGCGCCTGCGCAAGTAACGCGCCCCGCACAGCCATATTTTCAACAAGCAGCCGCCCGGCGTTTCCCCAAAGCGGGAAGCCGGGCGGCTTTTTGTTCTTTTGCGGGTTCCCTCTTTGCGCGTTCAAAGAAACTTAAAGCTTTTTTACCAGATTCTTCAAAATGCTTTTATACCTTTTCCACACAGCGGGGGTATTCTATACCTGTAATCAAAAACAGCAGGTTCCTCCGCGCGAGTGACATAAGAAAACAAAGGTTCCGAAGGAACTGCGCCGCATCGCAAAATCGCTGAAAAGCGACCGATGCAAGGCAGAGGGGCGCGGCATACTTACTGTATGGCAAGCCCCGATAACGCGGCAGACGCCGCTTTTCAGTCAGAATTTTGCGGCTTTGTTTTCGCATGGAACCGCGCCACCCCTCTTTCCTCTGTTTGATTTCCCCACTGAGCCTGACGCCATGCCAGGGCAGCCGCCCGGCGCAGGCCAGACAACAAACAATGCCGCAAGGCTTTATATAGATCCAGCGCCCCCGCCGCGGTGATGCCAATCTCCGCGGCGGGGGCGCTTTGTCGGGTCTCCTGTTCAAAGGGGTGTTCGCCGGGCGGCCCGGCGCGGGGGCTTACTGGCCGCTGTGCTTCTCCACATGTTCGCGCAGGCGGTCCATCGTTTCCTCGCTGACCACATGCTCGATGCGGCAGGCGTCCTGGGCGGCGGTCTTTTCGTCCACGCCCAGCATGGTCAGCACCCTGGTCAGCAGCCGGTGGCGGCCGTAGACGTGCTCGGCCACGGCGCGGCCCTCCTCGGTCAGGGTCAGGGCGCCGTCGTGGGGGTCCATGTTGATCATGCCGGCGGTGCGCAGCAGGCTGATGGCCCGGCTGACGCTGGGCTTGGTCACGCCCAGCCGCTCGGCCACGTCCACGCTGCGGACGTAGGGGCGCTCCTGGTTGAGGATCAGGATGGTTTCAAGGTAATCTTCGCGGGATTCCGTGGCGCGCATGGGCGTGCCTCCTTTCATGGGCAGCGGCAGGCGCTGCCGGGCAGCCGGCGCAGCGCCGGACCGAAAAAAACGGAACGGTGTTGGTATGTCTTAATTGTACCCCATTTTTGTGCCCATGTAAAGCGGTTGCCCAAGGCCGCGCCGGGCAGGGCGGCGGGCTTACAGCCGCCGCAGCCGCACCCGGGGCAGCAGCGCCTGCACCGTTTCCGGGGCCGGGGGACGGGTGCCGGGGGTAGTACAGGCCGCGGCGCCGGCCGCCATACCCAGGCGCAGGCAGTCCGCCAGCGGCAGGCCGCGGTCCATCCCGCAGGCCACGCCGGCCAGCATGGCGTCGCCCGCCCCCACGGTGGAGGCCGGCGTCACCGGCAGCGCCGGGGCGTACCAGGCGTCCTCTCCCTGCACAAAGCAGGCGCCCTGCCCGCCCATCGAGATGCAGGCCAGGCCCACCCCCTGCCGGGTCAGCGCGCGGCCCATGTCGGCCAGCTGCGCCGCGTCATCGGTGGTCTCGACGCCGAAATACTGGCACAGCTCAAAGGCGTTGGGCTTGATCACGTCGGGCGCGGCCTGCACCGCCCTGGCAAACAGCGGGCCGTCGGCGTCGGCCAGCACCTTTGCGCCCGCGGCGTGCAGCGCGCGGGTCAGGTCGCGGTAGATGTCCGGCGGCACGCCCGGTCCTGCGCTGCCCGCCAGCACAAACAGCACATCCGGGCCGGCATGGCCCAGCAGGGTCCGGCTCAGCGCCCGGATGTGCTCCGGGCCGGCGGCGGGGCCGGGTTCGTTCAGCTCGGTCAGGGCGCCGTCCGGCTCCACCAGCTTGAGGTTGGTGCGGGTCTCGCCGGGGAGGGCGACAAAATCGGGCGTGATATGCCCGCCCGGCCAGGCGCGCAGCGTCTCGACCACCGTCCGCCCGGCCTGCCCGGCGGCGAACCCGCAGGCGATGCTGTCCTGCCCCAGCGCCGCCAGCATCTTGGAGACATTGACCCCCTTGCCGCCCACGTCCCGTTCCACCTGCCCCAGCCGGTTCAGCCCGCGGGGGCACAGCGCGTCGATGCGGGCGGTCTTGTCGATGGCGGGGTTAAGGGTAAGGGTAACGATCATGGCGGTGCAGCGTCCTTTCGTTTGCCGTCCCGCAGGGCGGCCTTTTCTGGCATCGTAGCACGGCAGGGCGGGGTTGTCAATGGGGCGGCAGGCCGCCGCAGCACCTGCGTAGGGGTCGATGCTTTGCATCGGCCCGCAAGTTTGTGCCCTCGCAAGGCCCACGGGACGATGCAAGCATCGTCCCCTACGAAGCACAGGGCAGGGTCCTGCCGGGCTTTGCAGGATATCTCCGCCGCAAACCGGCAATGCACCCCTCAGGCTGCGCCTTGCGGCGCATTACCGGTTTGCGGTACCCGCATCATACGGCGCATGCTGAAGCATGCTTGCATTCTGCGACCGCTGCACCTGCTCCGTCTCGCTTTCTCCGCCGCAGGCGGCGGAGGGGTGCGGCGCCTGGCCCTGCCACTACCCTTCCGGACCGCCGCAGCCTGCGTAGGGGCCGATGCTTTGCATCGGCCCGCAAGTTTGCGCCATCGCAAGGCCCACGGGACGATGCAAGCATCGTCCCCTACGGACGCAGGGCAAAGCCCTGCCGGGGTTTGGGCCCCCTCAGGTGCCGCAGCGCAAAAACAGTCCCGCACCGGGGCTTTGGGTGCAGGGCTGTTTTGCCGGGATGCGGGCGGGCCGTTTGGGGGTCAGCGGCCGGCAGCTTCCGGGGTGGCTGTCTCCGAAGCAGCGGCTTCCGGTGTGGCGGGCGGGGCATCGGCGTCGTCACCACGCCGCCACAGCAGATGCAGCTCCTCCGGAATTTGTTCCGCCACCCAGGTGCCGTCCTCCTGCTGCGTGATTCCTTCATCGATCAGCGGCTGATCCTCACTCTTGAAATAGTAGATCTCGGTCACGTCCGGGTCCACATCATTGATGCGCCACTCGGTGCGGCCGTTGTGGAACAGTTCGTTCCATCGGCTGACCTGCAGGCTGACGGCCAGCGCCTTTTTGCTGCCGTCGCCGTCCGTGATCTCGAAGATGCGCCAGGTGGCGCCGTCGCTGTAGCAGCCGTCCTCCAGCAAAATATCCACATAGACCGGCTGCTCCACCTCGACCGACCGGATCTCCTCCGGTTCCAGGCTGCGTGTTTCGGCTTGCAGCGTGTAGCGCACGCGGGAAAGCACAAACAGTGCTGCAAAAATCGCCACAGCCACCGCCACAGCCGGGACCCACTGTTTTTTGCGCAGTACGCTCTTGACCTTCCGCAGCGCGGCGGCCTCGGTTTGCTGCTGCTCGGCGGCCAGGGCCTGCTCGGCGCCGGTGCCGGCGTCCAGCGCATCCAATGCGGCGCGGCAGTCGGCGCAGGTGTCCAGATGTTCTTTTACATCGGCGGCGGCCTGCTCCCCCAGCACCTTGTCGTGGTACAGCGGCAGCAGTTCCCGCACCAGGTAACAGGGCAGTTTCATGTCAATTCCTCCCTCAGTTTGGCTTTTGCGCGGTAGTAGGTCACCCTGGCCCAGCTCTCAGTCTTTTCAAACAGGCGGGCGATGTCGGCAAAGTTCAGCTCGCCATAGACCCGCAGCCAGAACACCTCCCGGTAGGGGTCGGGCAGGCGGTGCAGCGCCCGGTGGACCCGCATGGCCTCGTCGTGGGTCTCGGCCTTTTGGGCGGGGCCGGCGTCCGGGTCGGGCGGGTCGGGCAGGGTCTCGGCCGGGGCAGTGCGGGACGCCTTGCGGGCGGCGTCCACCAGTGCGTTTTTGGCGATGCGGCAGAGCCAGACGTTCACCGGGCATCTGCCGTCAAACCGGTCGATGGCTTTCAGCGCCTTGAAAAAGGTCTCCTGGGTCAGCTCGGCGGCCAGCGATTCGTCCCGGCACAGCGAGATCAGGTAGGCGTACACCACCCGGTAATACCGGGTGTACACCGCCTCAAATTCGTCTTTCTGCACGGCCGCACCTCCTTTTCCCGCGGCGCCGGGCAGGGGCCGGGCCGCGTTTTTTTCATCTCGAAAGCCGCTTTCACCAAGTAAACGTATGGGCCGCCGTTTCGTTACAGGTTTTTTCAAATTTTTTTTGCCGGGCACAAAAAACGGCGGCGCCGCACCGGCCTTTTGCCGGGCAGCGCCGCCGCTGTTGTGTGTGTCAGTCCGTTTCCGAGAACTGGTCCTTGCCGACGCCGCACAGCGGGCAGACCCAGGTATCGGGCACGTCGGCCCAGACGGTGCCGGCGGCAACGCCGTTGTCCGGGTCGCCTGCGGCCTCGTCGTAGATGTAACCGCACACATCGCAGATGTAACGCTTCATGTTGGTATCTCCTTTGTCTGGCGTTGTATCTTCAAGCCGGCGGCGCCGCATCGGGCCGCCGGCCTGCTTCCGGGGGAAACTGCCGGGCGGGGGTCAGTAGTTCATCAGGTCCTTGACCACGCCGGACATCGAGAACAGTTTGGCCGAAAGATGGTCCAGATATACGATGCCCAGTTTCAGGCCGGATTCGTCGTTATACATATCGGCCAGCTGGGGCATGACCTTGAACGCCTCCTGCACGGCCTGGGGGGTGTTGTCAAAGTTGGCGGTACCCTGCACCCGCAGCCACTCGCCCCGGTCGTTGGCGGCGCAGAGTTCCAGGTTGGTGTTGTCCAAAAGCTGCTTGTAGGCGGCCTTGTGCTTGCCGATGGCGATGCACAGATGCCCGTTGTACCACATGGAAAAGCCCAGCGGCCGCACGCGGGGCAGGTAGCCGTCCACAGTGGCCAGGTAAAACACCGGGTTGTCCTTCAAAAACTGCATGATCTCGTTTGCTTCGCTCATGGTTCATTCCTCCCTGTCCTGTTGAAACACGCAGCCTTATTTCAGCTTCGCCAAGGCGTCCTTCAGCCGCCGGGCCGCCTCCTTGGTGCGGTCGGCGTCGCCGAAGGCGGTCAGGCGGAAGTATCCCTCGCCGCAGGGGCCGAAGCCGGAGCCGGGGGTGCCCACCACGTGGGCGTTCTCCAGCAGCCAGTCAAAGAAATCCCAGCTCTTCATGCCGGCGGGGCAGCGCAGCCAGACGTAGGGACTGTTTTTGCCGCCGCAGTACCAGACGCCGGCCTCGTCCAGCGCGGCGGCGATGACGGCGGCGTTTTTGCGGTAGTAGTCCAGGTTTGCCTGGATTTCCTTCATGCCCTCGTCGGTGAACACGGCCTCGGCGCCGCGCTGCACGATGTAGGGCACGCCGTTGAACTTGGTGGTCTGGCGGCGCAGCCACATCTTGTTCAGGCTCATGCCGCCCTGCTCGATGCCGGCGGGCACGATGGTGTAGCCGCAGCGGGTGCCGGTAAAGCCGGCGATCTTGGAGAAGCTGCACACCTCAACGGCCACTTCTTTGGCGCCCTCCACCTCAAAGATGCTGCGGGCGCAGCCGGGCTCGGTGACAAAGCACTCATAGGCCGCGTCGTACAGGATGACGGCGTGGTGCGCTTTGGCCCAGGCGACCCACTGTTCCAGCTGGGCGGTGGTGTAGGCCGCGCCGGTGGGGTTGTTGGGGCTGCACAGGTAGACGATGTCGGCGTCGGTATCCGCGTCCGGCATGGGCAGGAAATGGTTTTCCGCCGTGGCGGCCATGTACTTGACGGTGCGGCCGGCCATGACGTTGTCGTCCACATAGACGGGATAGACCGGGTCGGGCACCAGCACGGTGTTGGACACATCAAACAGGTCCAGCAGGTTGCCCAGGTCGCTCTTGGCGCCGTCCGAGACAAAGATCTCCTCCAGCTTCAGGTCGATGCCGCGGCCGGCGTAATACTTCTGGATGGCCTCGCGCAGGAAATCGTAGCCCTGCTCCGGGCCGTAGCCGCGGAAGGTGGCCTGGTCGCCCATCTCGTCCACCGCCTTGTGCAGCGCGGCGATGACCGGCTTGGCCAGCGGCAGCGTCACGTCGCCGATGCCCAGGCGGATGACGTCCGCCTCCGGGTGGGCCGCCTGGTAGGCGGACACCTTGTGGGCAATGTCGCTGAACAGGTAGCTCTCGGCCACCTCGGAAAAATGCTTATTGAGATACATATTGCGTTCCCCTCCGGCGGCACAGGCCGCCAATCTACAGTTTATACGGCAATTATACCACGATTGCTCGTTCAGGGAAAGCCCCGTTTCCGCAAAGTTTGCACAGGCTTACCCCCTGCCCGCGCCAACCGGGCGGCCCCGTCAAAACTGCGCCAGCAGGGCAAGCAGCGTGTCCAGCTTGCGCTCGGCCACCTGCAGGATCAGGATGTCGCAGCCGGGGACCTCGGTCAGGGCGGGGGTCAGGGCGTTCTCGTAGGTATCCCGCCAGCTGGCGGCAAACCGCCGGGACAGGTAGCCCATGTAATACTCGCTGAAGCTGTCCCCCAGCACCCCCACGGTGCGGGGGTCCTGCTCGTACAGGGCGGCGTAGTTGGCGGCGGCATAGTCCGTGTCGGCGGGCAGGATGGTATACAGCGCCGCCACGTTGGCCAGGTCGCCGGTCTGGGTGCCGTTTTCGGCAATGTCGTACTCGGCATAGGGCACACAGTCCAGCCCGGCGGCGGTCAGTGCGCCGTCCAGCCCCATCAGCGCCCCGGCGCGGTTCCAGTGGGTGTCGGTCTTAAAATACAGCGGCTGGGCCGGGTCGGCCAGCGCGGCGGCGCGGATGGCCGGGTACTGCCAGCTGACCGGCACGCCGGTGTTTGCCTGCAGGTAGGCGGCCAGCCGGTCGGTGCGGTTTTGCTCGTTGACGATGGGGTAGCCGTCGGGCAGGTATTCCTGATACACCCGGTCCTTGGAGGGCGTCAGGTCCAAAACCAGCGTGCAGCCCTGTTCAGCCAGCGCGTCGGCCAGCCGCTGCAGCGATGCCGCCGCGGCGGCCAGCTCCTCCCCGCTGTCAAAGGTATCGGGCAAGCCCTGGCAGTTGGCCAGCGGGCGGGCGGCGTCGGGGCCGTCTTTGTAAAACAGCCAGCCGTCCCTGCCTGCCAGCACCTGGTCGTTTTGCACCTGGCCGAACAGCAGATAGTTTGCGTTGGCGTTCAGCTCCACCAGCTGGTAGCGGAAGGGGGAGTTGTCGGCGATGAAACTGTTCAGATTTTCAAACAGCTCTCCCGGCGCGCTTTGCAGCACCTGGGGCAGGCCGGTGAGCAGGCGGTTTTCGTGGTTGTCGCCCGAAAGCTGTTTGCTGAAGATGTTGAAGATGAGGAAGCTCAGCCCCAGCGTCCCGCAGAACAGGGCGGCCAGAATTTTTTTGCACATGGCGACCTCCTGCTCTTAGAACTGCGCGTAGATAAAGCCCTGGTAATTGTTCGCGGTCACCAGCACGATGCTGCAAAACAGCAGCGCCAGCAGCACCGCGGTGCCCAGGGGGCGGGGCTCGGTTTTCTCCCGCAGCCAGGCCTTGAAGCGGGGCAGCAGCGCCTGCGCCGGCCCGCAGAGGGCGATGGCCGTCACCAGCAGCAGCGCCTCCCGCACGCCGAAAAAGGCCGCCGCCGTCATGCCGGCCGCACCGGCCTGCCAGGTCAGGACGCCTGCCAGCTCGGCCAATGCCTGGCCAAGCCCCGGCGCGCCGAACAGCACAAACCCCACCCAGCTGACCGCCGCAAAATACACATGGCTGACCCAGCGGGGCAGTTTGTCCAGCAGTTTGGCCAGGCCCAGGCGCTCGGCACAGATCCAGACGCCGTGCCAGACGCCAAAGGCCACAAACTGCCAGGCCGCGCCGTGCCAGATGCCGGTGCACAGAAACACCACAAACAGGTTCAGGCAGGTGCGCGCCGGGCTGCACCGGCTGCCGCCCAGCGGAAAGTAGAGATACCGCCGGAACCAGGCCCCCAGCGTGATGTGCCACCGCCGCCAGAACTCACCCACCGTGCGGGACAAAAACGGGTAGTCAAAGTTTTCCGGCATGGTCAGGCCGAACATCTCGCCCAGGCCCACCGCCATGTCGCTGTAGCCGGAAAAATCGTAGTACAGCTGGAAGGCGTAAGCCACCGTCCCCAGCAGCAGCACCGGCGCGGGCACCTGCCCGGCCGAAACCGAAACGACCCGGCTGTGGAACACGCCCAGCTGGTCGGCCAGCAGGGCTTTTTTGGCAAGCCCCAGCACAAACCGCTTGATGCCGTAGCAGAACCGGTCCAGCGTGACTTTGCGTGCCGGGCTTTTGGGGTCCAGCGCCGCGGCCTGGTCGCCGTAGCGCATGATCGGCCCCGATGTGACGTGGGCAAAAAAGGCCATGTACAGGAAAAACCGGACGGGATTTTTCTCCGGCGGGGTCTCCCCTTTTGCCACGTCCACGCAGTAGGAGATGCCCTGGAAGGTGTAAAAGCTCAGCCCCAGCGGCAGCGCGATGGACGCTACCGGCACCGCGCCGGGCAGCAGCGCGTTGATGTTTTGGGCAGCAAAGCCCGCGTACTTGAAAAAAACCAGCACCGCCAAATCAAGGACCACGGCGGCGGCCAGCAGCGGCTTTTTGGCCCTGCCCGCCCGCGCCAGCGCCAGCCCCGCCAGCCAGTTGAGGGC
Source organism: Candidatus Gemmiger stercorigallinarum (assembly GCA_019119495.1). Taxonomy (GTDB): domain Bacteria; phylum Bacillota; class Clostridia; order Oscillospirales; family Ruminococcaceae; genus Gemmiger; species Gemmiger stercorigallinarum. The sequence goes on from DWWX01000043.1 coordinate 35,855, forward strand.
GCAAAACGCCAGCAGCAGCGCCGCGGCGCCGTACCCGCCCCAGACGCAGAACAGCAGGCTGACCGCCGCCAGCGCAGCGTTCCGCACCCGCGGGGGCAGGACAAAATACACCAGCCAGGCCAGCGGCAGAAAAACAAACAAAAACTGTACGGTGGAAAAATTCATCCGGGTACCCCTTTACTCCACTTCCGCCGTGCCGGTAAAGGCGACTTCGGCCGGGCCGGCCATCCGCACGCGGTCGTCGGCCAGCACGGTGATCTGCAATGTGCCGCCCAAAAGCTCCACCGCCACCGGGGTCCCGCGCGGGCAGACGCCCCGCAGGACCAGCGCAGCCACCGTGGCGCAGGCGCCGGTGCCGCAGGCCAGCGTTTCGCCGCTGCCCCGCTCCCAGACGCGCATTTTGACGCGGTCGGGGCTGTAGACATAGACAAACTCGGTGTTGGTGCGGTCGGGGAAAACGGGGTGATGCTCAAACGCCGGGCCGATGGCCGCCAGCGCATTGCCGGTGGGCACCTCCTCGTCCGGCCACTGGATGACGCAGTGGGGGTTGCCCATGCTGACGCAGGCGGCGTCCCAGGTCTTGCCGGCGGCCGAGAGCGCCACATGCACCAGCGGGCCTTCGCCCACGTTCACCGCGGGCAGGTCGGCGGCCATGGCGGAAAACCGCCCCATGTCCGCCTGCCAGAGACCCTCCCCCAGCCGGCGCAGCGTCTTGCGGCCGGCCCGCGTGTCGATCTCCAGCGTGTCTTTGGGAAGGCCGTGGGTGTACAAAAACTCGGCCACGCAGCGCACGCCGTTGCCGCACATCAGCCCCTCGCTGCCGTCGGCATTGAACATGCGCATGGTGGCGTCTGCGCCGGGGGTCGCGGGCGGGCAGATGCAGATGATGCCGTCCGCCCCGACGGAAAAGTGCCGGCGGGACAGCTGCACCGACCATTCGGCCACCCGCTGCGGCAGGCCGGAGGCCCGGCAGTCCAGGTAGATATAGTCGTTGCCGGCGCCGTGCATTTTGGTAAAGGAAAGCTGCATATAGGTTCCCCTCCTGGTTGGCTTGAGATGGTTTTTGTTTTCGGGCGCGCTGTATGCCGCCTGATCCGGCCTTTGCCGCGGGGCGGCGCGCCCGTTTTTTCTATTATATCGTCCCCGGCCCGCACATACAAGAAAAAGCTGTTTTATCCCCCCGGCAAGGCCCCGCAGAAAAAGCCCCTTCCCCGCCTTGACAAGCGCAGGCGGATACGCTATATATTTTACTATAAACCATCATGCCGCGCCCGCTGCGGGGCGGACGGACAAAAGGAGAATGCACGAATGGAATCCGAAGTTTTTGACCGTATCCGAGAGTATCTGGCCGACCAGCTGGACGTCGACCCCGACAAGATCACCCCGGACAGCGACATCGTGGAGGATTTCGGCGCAGACAGCCTGGACGTCGTGGACATGATCACCACCCTGTCCGACGAGTTCGGCGTCGACATCCCCGATGAGGAGATCGAAAATTTCCACACCGTGGGCGATGTTGTACAGTACGTCGAGGACCGGATGTGACCCCCGATCCCCCTGCGGCCCACACGCAGGGGGATCTCTTTATTTTAACGCCGGGAAACAGCGCCCCAAAAATTGCCGCCCGGCGGCATTGTGTGCTATAATGTGGTATACTGTGATGAAAACAGGCCGAAACGGACGCCGCCGCGCCCGCACGGCCGGGAAAGCGTGAGGAGTTTATCATGGCAAACGACAAGAAAAAGCTGGTCGAGGCGATCACCGCGCAGGAGGTCGACTTTGCCCAGTGGTACACCGACATCTGCAAAAAGGCCGAGCTGGTGGAGTATTCCAGCGTTAAGGGCTTTGTGGTACTGCGCCCCTACGGCTACGCCTTGTGGGAGAACATCCAGAAAGACCTGGACGCCCGCTTTAAGGCCACCGGCCACGAGAACGTGGCCCTGCCCATGCTGATGCCCGAAAGCCTGCTGAAAAAGGAGGCCGAGCTGGTGGAGGGCTTTGCCCCCGAAGTGGCCTGGGTAACGATGGGCGGCAGCGAGCCGCTGGAGGAGCGTCTGGCTGTGCGCCCCACCAGCGAGACGCTGTTCAGCGACCATTTTGCCCACGTGCTGCAAAGCTACCGCGACCTGCCCATGCTGTACAACCAGTGGTGCAGCGTGGTGCGGTGGGAAAAGACCACCCGCCCCTTCCTGCGCACCCGCGAGTTCTGGTGGCAGGAGGGCCACACCATCCACGAGACCGCCGAGGAGGCCCAGGCCGAGACCGAGCAGCAGCTGAACTGCTACGCCGATTTCTGCGAGCATGACCTGTGCATCCCGGTTTTGAAGGGCCGCAAGACCGACAAGGAGAAGTTTGCCGGCGCCGAGGCCACCTACACCATCGAGGCGATGATGAAGGACGGCAAGGCGCTGCAGAGCGGCACCAGCCATTATTTTGGCGACAAGTTCAGCCGCGCCTACGACGTGACCTTTACCGGCCGGGACAACACGCTGCAGTACCCCTTCCAGACCAGCTGGGGCGCGTCCAGCCGGCTGATCGGCGCCATCATCATGACCCACGGCGACGACGACGGCCTGATCCTGCCGCCGGCCATTGCACCCATCCAGGTGGTCATCGTGCCCATCGCCGCCCACAAGCCCGGCGTGCTGGAAAAGGCGAAGGAGCTGGCCGAAAGCCTGAAGTCCGTCGCCCGCGTCAAGCTGGACGACAGCGACAAGGCCCCCGGCTGGAAGTTCAGCCAGTGGGAGATGAAGGGCGTGCCGCTGCGCATCGAGGTCGGCCCCCGCGACCTGGAGCAGGGCCAGTGCGTGCTGGTCCGCCGCGACAACCGCGAAAAGCAGTTCGTCAAGCTGGAGGACCTGCCCACCGCCATCCCCGCCGCGCTGGACGCCCTGGCCAGGGCGCTGTACGACCGCGCGCTGGCCAACCGCGAGGCCCGCACCGCCGCGGCCGCCACCATGGACGAGGTGCTGGCCCTGACCCAAAAGCAGACAGGCTTTGTCAAGACCATGTGGTGCGGCGAGCTGGCCTGCGAGGAGGCCATGAAGGAGAAGGCCGGCCTTTCCAGCCGGTGCATGCCCTTTGAGCAGGAGCATATCTCCGACGTCTGCCCCGTCTGCGGCAAGCCCGCCAAGACGATGGTCGTCTGGGGCGTGGCCTACTGACCCGAAAACAGGGATCACAAAAAACGGCTCCCCCGGCGGAGGTCCCGGCGCCTTCGCCGGCGGACCCCCGCCGGGGGAGCTTTTTTCGAGGGAATGGCAATGATCGTGCTGGTATCGCTTGTGCTGTTTGTGCTGGGCATGGTGCTGGCTGCCGTGGGCAGCCGGCTGGCCGGGCGCTGCGCCACCTGGTGCTTTGCGCTGTGCGGCTTCCCCTTGTGGGTGGTCAGCGGCACGGTGGCCAGCCTGTGCATCGCGCTGCCCCAGCTGATGCTGGCGTTTTTGGCGTCGGGGCTGTCCATCACCTCGCTGGCGGTGGGCGCGGCGCTGGCCGGCGCCGCGGCGGACATCGGGCTGGTGCTGGCTGTCTGCCTGCTGCGGCGGCAGGTCGATGTGCTGCGGGGCGAGTTTATCCGCAAATGCCTGCTGCTGTTGGCCGCCTGCCTGGTGCTTTTGCTGTTTGTGCGCGACGGCCTGCTCAGCTACACCGGCGTCGGCCTTTTGATGGCGCTGTTTGTGCTGTTTGTGCTGGAAAACATCGTCTACCAGCGCCGCTTTATTTACGGCGAGGGGCTGGAGCGCGATACGCTGCTCTCGGCACGGGCCGGCAGCGCCCCGGCCGGCGGCCTGCGCGGCGCCGACGACGGCACGGTGCGTTTCCCGGCCATGAGCATCGTCAACTCGCTGCGCAACCTGGGCGGCGTGCTGCTGGGCGGCGCGCTGCTGGTGGCCGGGGCCTACGCGCTGGTCATCGCCTCGGTGACCTTTGCCAACCTGACCGGCACCATCCAGGCGCTGTGGGCGGCCACCTTTCTCTCGCTGGGGTTCTCGCTGCCGCTGCTGGCCGAGGCGTTCCAGCACCCGCTGGGCTCGGTGTGGAAACGCTTTGCCGAGCGATGCCGCATCTACCCGCCCGCCGCTTTCCCCATGCACATCCTCAACGCAGCCATCCTCAACATCACGCTGGTGCTGCCCATCGCCAGCCTGATGTACCGCAAGCGCCTGCCGGTGGGCGAGCAGTTCCGCAGCTACGAGCTGCCCGCCTGCGTGCTGATGGCGCTGGTGCTGCTTGTGCCGGCGGCCTGCAAACGGCGGCTGTACCGCTGGCAGGGCGCCGCCTGCCTGGGCATCTACCTAATCTACCTGGCCGCCGTGCTGCTGGCCCCCCGCGCCGGCGCCTGACCGCCGCAAAAATCCCGCCAATCAAACGCGCCCGCCCTGCGGCCCGGAACCCATCCGGCGCCGCAGGGCGGGCGTTGTTGTGTTGTTTGCCGGACCGGGCCGCAGGCATACCGGTCAGCCCCGGCGGGACGGTCAGCCCGCCTCCACCGTAATGCTGTCGATCTGCACAGGCGTATCGTCCAGCGTATGCACCTGGATGCACCAGCCGATGACAATTTGCTTTCTGTTGCCGGGAATAAAGTTCATCGGTCAAAGGTGGTGGACATGGTGGTGGACCAGCTTTCGCCCTGTTTCAGGCTGACGGCGCAGGGGCGGTTCTCCCACTCCAGCGGGCCGTTTTCCTCACCGGGCAGGCTGTGCCACGGCTCGATGCAGACAAAGCGGGCGGGCCAGTCCGGCTGCGACCAGATCAGCACATAGGGGTAACCCTCGATGTCGCAGCTGACGCGGCGGCCGGTGTCCTTTTCCACAATGGCCAGCGACTTGCTGCGCAGGTTGACCATGCAGTGGCTGTCGTTGGCAAACAGCTCCTTCGTCAGCGGGATGCGCCGGGTGTTGCGGGCCAGGTAATAGTAATGGGTGCCGTTGAGCAGGCCGTTGGGCCGCGCGCTGATGCACAGCGGGCTTTCCAGCTCGTCAAAGCGGAACTCGTAATCCTCGGCGGTGTGCCTGTCGTCAAAGGGGATGGCAAAGCCGGGATGGAAGCCGATGCCAAACCGCAGCTGCGGTTCCACCGGGTTTTCCACCGTCAGGGTATGGTGAACGGTGGTATCCTCCAGCCGGTAGGTGGAGCGCAACACAAAGGCGTAGGGCCACAGCTTCAGCGTCTGGTCGTTGGCGTGCAGTTCCAGCACCAGCGTGTCGTCGGTGCAGCTGACCAGGGTGTGCTCCACATCGCGGGCAAAGCCGTGCTGGCCGCCGGCGTACTCCATGCCTTTGGCGATCATTTTGCCGCCGGTCAGCTTGCCGGTGTAGGGGAACAAAATGGGTGCATGGCGGGGCCATACCTTGGGGTCGGCGCTCCAGATCATCTCGGCGCCGGTGTGCTTGTTGACAACGCTGACCATCTCAGCGCCCAGGCTCTCCACCGTCAGGCGGATCTTGTCGTTCTCAATGGTATACTGCATGGTGGCTTCCTTCCCGCCGGGGCAGGCCCGGCTCTGTTTTGTTCCGGCTGCCTTCGCCGGCACAGCCCCGGACGGCGCCCGGCGGCTGCGTATTGTGATTAAAATAAGTATACCGCAAAGCGGCCGAAATGCAAAGCCCCGTCAGGCACAAAAAGTGCCGCCCGGCCCGCGGAAGCGGAGCACCAAGCAGCAAAATCGCAAAAGCAGGCCGAAGGCAACGCGCCGGAACGCCGGCGCCCTTTTTGGACGCCAAGCGGCGGCAACGCAGCCAGCAGCCTGTTTTTGCCAGATTTTGCGGCAAAGTTTCCTTGTGCGCACTCCGCAAAAGGCGCGCCTTTTCCCCCGCCGCCTTTGCGGCAAGGCTTTTGGCAGTCTCTTGCCCCGCTGCAGCCCGACGGCCGCCTTTTGCCCGCCGCGCCGCTTTGGGGCGGCGGATTTTCCGTTATTTCGATATTTTTGTCCGCGCTGTAAAGGCAGATCGCCGCCTTGATTTCCTGTTTCAGGCCATTCGACCGAATCTTTGGCAAAAAGCACAAAAATTGGCATAAAACTTTCACAAATACCAGTTGTACCAAATATTGACATTTTTGTAAGTTAATCGTATACTATCCACAAGAAGTTGCGCTGTTCGCGTCGAATCGGGCCCCGCTGACCCCCACCGTACCGTCCGCCTGCTTTGGTCGGGCAGCCGCTTCTTCGCACTGCCGGCGCACAGCGCCACGTCTAACATTGGGAAAGGAAGTATCTGCTATGAAATCCACCGGAATCATCCGTACCGCCGACAACCTGGGACGCATCGTCCTGCCCAAGGAGCTGCGCAAGAGCTTTGCCATTACCAGCGAGACCCCGCTGGAGATCTTTACCGATGACGACGCCATCGTCCTGCGCAAGTACCGTCCCGCCGGCAGCTGCGATTTCTGCGGCGAAGTCACCGCCGACACGGTGGAGTATCGGGGCATGCATATCTGCGCCGCCTGCCGCCGGGCCATCAGCCAGCTGTGACACAAAACGGCAGCACCCTTTCGGTGGGAAGGGTGCTGCCGTTTTGCTGCGGTCCGTCGCTGCCGCGCCGGGCCTGCGCTTTTTGCGCCCGGTGCCTTGCACTGCCGGCGCCGGGGTGTTACACTACTGAACAGAGGGGGCTGCGGTCACCTCTGCAGTTCCCGCACCGTCTCCTCGCTGTTTTTGATCAGGTTCATCAGGCTGGTGGCGTGGCGGGGATAATCGGCGGTCAGGCCGGCGGTGGTCATGTCCAGCGCCGCCACCGCGCGGGGCACCTCGGCGCCGCTCTCGCCGGCCAGGGCCGCCTGCAGGTCGGCTTCGGCCACATGCATGGCGGCGTCGGTATCGCTTTGCCAGCGGGCCCGGCTGATGCGGAACATGCTGGCCACATTTTTGGGCGACGCCTGGTACAGCTGCCGGAACACCCGGTAAACTGCCAGCATCAGATAGTTGCTGACTGCGGCGACAAGCCCTTTGTCTTTGCAGGCCGCCAGCCGGTCAAACAGGATATCCAGCGAGTTTTCGATCAGCTTTTTGTACATGACCGGCAGCACGCTGCCCCGGTATACGCTGTCGCCGTGGGCTGCGGTATCGGGCAGCTGGTCCACCGTGATGGTCTGGCCGCTGCGCTCGGCACTGCGGCCCAGCAGATAGTCGCAGGAGACGCCGTAGTAGTTGGCCACCTGCACCACGAACTCCAGGCCGCACTCCCGGATGCCCTTTTCGTAATGGGAAAGCTGCGCCTGAGAGATGCCCAGGTCCTGGGCCGCCTGTTTTTGGGTCAGGCCCCGCTCCTTACGCAGCAGCGTGATAATGCGATTGAACTCCACCGCCATGATTCCTTGCCGTCCTTGCCGGACCGCGCGCAAGCGGCCCCGTTTTCGTTCTACGTGCTGTACATTATATCTTTGCAAAAACATTTTGTAAATACAAAATCCGCCAAGTTTTGACCGCACTTTTTGACGTTTTTGCCATGCTTTTTGGCCAAAAACAAGATATGGGCACCGCCGCGCGGCTCCGTGTGCAAATATTGTACCCGGAAATTTTTGCCAGATTCGCCGCGCCCAAAATTGTAACTATTTTGTAACTATTTCTGTCGTCCGTTCTTCCGCCCGGCAGAGGCGGGCAGGGCGGGAGATTGGTTCGTTTGAAAGTACAAGGAGGTATATTTTGTCGAAATATTACAAACTGCACTTGATCCGCCACGGACTGACCGCCGGCAACCTGGAGGGCCGCTACATTGGCAGCGGCACCGACCTGCCGCTGTGCGGCCAGGGCCGTGCCGAGCTGGCCGCCCTGAAACAGCAGTTTGCCTACCCGCAGGTGTCGCTGGTGTTCACCTCGCCGCTGCTGCGGGCGGTGCAGACGGCGGACATTCTGTACCCCGGTGTAAAGCAGATCCCTTTACAGGACCTGCGCGAGATGGCTTTTGGCGTTTTTGAGGGCCAGCCGCTGGACCAGCTGGTGAAAGACCCCGCCTTTGCCCGCTGGATGGACCCCGCCAGCCAGGAAGTCCCCCAGGGTGCCGAGGGCCGCGCCGCCTTTTACAAGCGCACCGGCGACATGCTGATGAAGCTGTTCGAGTATATGCTGCGCACCCACACCCAGGAGGCCGCCTGCGTCACCCACGGCGGCGTGATCATGAGCATGCTGGCCCAGCATGTGCTGCCCCAGCGCAAGCCGGAGGACTGGATGACCGACCCCGGCTGCGGCTACAGCGTGCGCTGCGACGCCGAGATGTGGATGCGCGACGGCCTGGCCGAAGCCTTTGACGTGGTGCCTGCGGGCTACCTGGACGGCGCCGAGGGCTGAACCTGCCCCCTGCCCTGCCGGGCGCTGTCGGGGGGCGCTTTGCGGCGCTGGCAGGCGCGCCCCTGCCGCGGAGCCGAGCAGCTGCGCCTGCGCGGCAGCCCCGGCCGCCTTCCTCCTCTTTCATTGGATCCAGCAATGTGGATCGACCGCTCCAGCGGCAGCCCCGGCGGGCTGCCGCTTTTGCTTTGCGGGGACGGTGGTCAGGGGGAACCGGTAAACCAAACGCGCCAGTTTTGATGGGCCGCCCCCCCGCAGTTTCCCGCCCGCGCCCAAAGCACTGGCACAGCGCCCGCTGCAGACCAAACCAACCAAGGCCGTCCCGGCAACGGGGCGGCCTTGGCTGGTTAAGAATGTTTGGCCCTTACGGGCGGTTTGATGCGGTTACTGCTGACGGCGCTTGCGCAGCACCAGAAGCAGGGCGATGGCGGCCGCCGCGATGGCAGCGGTGCCGGCCAGCAGGCCGATGGGCATGCTGTCGCTGGTCTGGGGGATGGTGCTGGTGGCAGATGCCGCCGGGGTGGGCGTGGGCGTGCCGCCCCAAGTGCCGTTGGCAATGCCTTCCGCGATGTCGGGGTGCTCGTCCTTGGGGGTGTCGTTATTGTTGCCGCCATCGCCGGGGACAGTGACGGTGCTGCACTTGACCAGGAACTTGACACCGTAATCGCCTCTGGTCTCCCATGCCTGAGTATCGTTGTTCCAATACAGGTTGATAATGCCGTAGTCGTTGCCCGGCCAAGTATGGGTGCTGCCGGTAGCTTTATCATAGTCGCGCACGTAGGCGTCCGGACGGACCGTGAGAGACACATAATAGAGGTCATTACCACCGTTCACAACCTCGCCGATGGTATAGCTGCCGCTCTTCAGGTCGTAGGTCACATCGGCATGGTTGACGCTGGTGTTGATGCAGTCGAGGGTGACTGCGTTCTTGATTTCCAGTTTGTCAACTTCTTCAGGGGTGGGGGCATCCGGCTTGCAGGTGGCTTGGAAGGCAATGGTCTTGCCCAGGTCGCTGCTGTCGATCATCCAGCCATCCTTCTGATAAACCAGAGAGATGGTAATCTGCTCAGAACCAACCAGTTTGTGGGCAATATTGTTATGATCTGCCTCGAACTTATCCACGTAAGCGGCGCCGAACACAGTCACCTTGACCAAAGCGCCGTAACCGCCGCCCTGGATGCTGCCTACTTCATAGATGCCATCGGACAATTTGTAGGTTCCGGTGCCATGGACGTCGCAGGTGACCGTAACGTCGCCAAGAAGTCCGGCAATATCGTCATACTCCGGCTTGTCCGGGGTGTCGCACTTGACCTTAAACTCGACCTTGGCATCCTTGTTGGCCAGGCCCCAGCTGCCGTTCTGGTACAGCAGGGTGACCGTCTTGCTTTCAGTGTCGTTCAAAGTGTGGAGGCCAAAGTCGCCGATGTACTGGTCAACGTAGTTCTGAGCAGCGACAGAAACTTCAACAATGAAAGCTTCGTTGTTTCCATCGTAGCCCAAGCTGGACTTATCCACGGTGATGGTGGTGTTGTCAATATCGTAGGTCTTGCTGTTGTGCTCGTCGCAAGTGACCGTAACATCCTTCAGCAGGCCGGCCACGGTGGTGTTGTCAGGCGCGTCAGGAGCAACGCACTCGGCCAGGAAGCTGACGGTTGCCTCCTCCTCATTGGCTACGATCCACTGGTCGTTGACGTAGGCCAGAGGGACCTTCTTGGAGTCCGGCGTACCGCCGACGATCTTGTGTTCGCCAGCCATCTGGGCGATGTACGAATCTGCCGTAATGGTGACAGTGCACTCGTAGTTTTCCTTTCCCATCGTGGGAGTGGAGATAACGTAGCTGCCATCCAGCAGTTCGGCAAATTCCTTGCTGTGGTTGGGGTTGTTTTGGCAGGTGACCCCAACGTCCAACAGAGAGTTCAACGTGGAAATTTCAGGTTCAGACGGCGTAGTAGACGAAGTCGTGTCGCAGGACAGCGTAATCGTCGCAGCCGGAATAGTTTCATCCAAAGCCCAAGCGCCGTTCTCCCACTTCAGTTTGATCGTGACATCCGTAACACCCTCTTCAATCTCATACAGATGCTCGCCATAGCCGGGGTATGCGGTTTCGTAGGCATTGACATAAGATTCGGTGCGATTGATAGTAACGGTCGCAGTGATCGCGCCCTCGGTATAATCGACTTTATAGCTTTCATTTTCCGGTTTACCCTGATCAAGCAAGTCGGAGAGCAGCTCTTCATGGCTGGTATTATCGATACAGACAATTTTGATTGCATTTTTCAGCAGGCCATCCAGCTCTTCATCCGTAGGCTCATGGGGATCTTCGCTCGGCTCGTCAATTTTCTTCCACTGCGCGTAGAGGGTCAGGTCTTCGCCACTATCATAAACAGTATCCCCTTTAAACCGTGTATCAGCAGCATAGTCTGTACCCGTACCGTCCGCCTTCGTGTTCCAGCCCAAGAACTTATAGCCCGAAGGTTCTGCAAACATATTTCCCTTCAAGCGGGTGCCATAGCCGGTGCCCCAAAGATAATAATAATATTGCGTAGCCGTATCAGGCTCTGATTCAACCGCATCTTCGGGATAATTGGGTTCATAATCAATGCGGAAATCAACTTTAGGCGGAATTCTCTCACCATTGGTATAATACAAGGTGACAACCGGCAATGTAGCATTCCCTGTATAATTTATGACAAAAGTTTCTGAGAAGGCGTACCAACCAGTCTGGCCATGTGCGGGGCCCGTAACTTCTGCATATTTGCTACCGTCGGAACCGACCGTATACAGCTGATTCTTTTGGCCCGCTGCCGCTGTGTCGGCGCCATATACATATTCGAGCCAATATCCTTCGCCCGCACTCGACGAAACTGTAATGTCTACACCCTTCGGCAAGAAAACACGCTTGTCCCAATCGTCATAAACAAAGGAAGTAGCAAAACCATCGTTCGTAAAGCTAATTGTCAGTTCTTTACAGGCCGAATCCAAATCCAGATTGTCATGCTGGTTGACCAAGCGGTTAAAATCGAAGTTCATGCCTTCCGCTTCTGCCAGACTATAATTAAAGACATAGAAACGGATAACATTATGCCCCTCAACATTGGGGTGACCAAAGGTCAGCTGGTCACCTGCGATTGAGACAGTCTGTACCAACGGTGTATCCGCATCGGTCTGAATATCGGAACTAATCAGCTCCACACCGCGGATAACATCATCATACACTTCATAGAAATAATAGTCCTCACCCAACTGCATATCAAAATTATTGGTATGATCACCAGTGCAATCAATACGCAGGTTCTTAAATTCGCATAGAGGTGAATAGTTCAGGTAAATCTGAACATCGGTAGTCTGAGGGCCGCCCTCTGTATAGACAATATCACCAATATCAACTGTGCCGTTTGTCAAATCAAGGGTTTGGCTTGTTTTAGCCTGTGGCGCACTGACGGTACTCGGCATATCCAGCGACATAACAGCAGAACTCGGTGCCTCTGTCACTACAGTGCCATCGTCTGTGTTTGTAGGTTGCGTTTCCTCCTCGACTGTCTCCTCAGTCTCAGCTTCCTCGGCAGGCTGCTCCGTTTCGGTTCCCGTTTCCTCGGTCTTTTCTTCCTCAGCCGGCTCCGTCGCTGTCACAACCTGGCTGGACGGGCTCTCATTGCTGTCCGTGTTGTTCGCCAGCGCGCCGGCCGGCAGCAGGCTGGCACACAGTGCCAGGGCGCAGACCATTGCAGCGATGCGGCAGAACCTTGTTTTCCATGTTTGCATCTCAGGATTCCTCCCTTAGTATCAATTGCGTTCTTCTTTGGTGTATGCCCGGCGTGCCGGGCGCGGTCATTCAGTGGATGCTACCCCATCTACGCCCCCTCCTTCCATCCTGCGGCCGTTTGTTCGGCCTGCAAAAGCTGGTCGTAAGCCTGTTGGAGCATCTGCTCCAGGTTGGCGTAGATGTCGTTTTGGGTCGCCTGGTACAGGTTGCGCAGGCAGCGGGGGCTGCCCTTTTGCTCCGGCACGCCGGCAGCGCGGCAGAGTTCCTGCATCTCCCGGCACAGGTTGGAGCGGTTGATGGGCCGCCCGCCGCGGGTGATGAACACCGGGCCGGATGCCGGGCCGTGCTCGGCGATATAATCCAGCAGTTCCTGGCGCAGCGCCGCCGGCAGATGGAACTCCAGCGGGCTGCCGCGGCAGTCCAGCACGGCGCCGCCGTCCTGCACCACCTGCACGGTGATCTGCTCCAGGCACTGCAGCGACAGATCGGTGGTGGCAAACAGCTTGATCAGCAGGTACAGCCGGTGCTTGTTCTGGCCGCGGGCCGTCTGCAGCAGGCGCAGATATTCGGCACGGGTCAGTTCCGGCACCGGCACAGCGTTCGGGCGGCTGTGGTGCATCAGCAGGTCGTGCCTGCCGCACCGGCGGAAGTAGTTGTTGGCTGCCGAGATGCGCATGTTGACGCTGCGCTGCCGGTACCCCTGCCGGTGCAGGTCCGCCTGCCAGGCTTCCAGCAGCTGGGGCGTGGGCAGGCCCTTGCCGGCCAGGAAATGCTGCAGCTCGTACAGAGCGCGGCGGTAACTGCGGCATGTGTCCCGGTTCCAGGCCGCACTGTCCGGCCCCTGCAGGAACGCTTCCAGCGGGAAGCCGGGCAAAATTTCCAGATCGCGTTCTTCCACAAGTCCGCCCCCTTTCTGCAAGGTTTCCAGCAAAGCCGCAAAATCCCGACGGAGAAGCGGCATCCGCCGCATGATCGGGCTTTGCATCTGCCGCCTTTCAACGGTTTTTGTGCTGCCGTGCCGTCCGCAGAACCTTTGTTTCCTGCGTCACACGCGCTTTTCCCGCCAAGAGATCGGCAAATGAAAATGCAGTCTCGACCATTTTAGCATCAAAATAAATATTTTGTTGCTAAAATGGTTATAAACCACCTGTTTTCATAGGAATCAATATTTTCATTTATGGTATCACACCGTCTGCGAAAAATCAAGCGCCCGGGCGCCAATTCGGCAGTTTTGACCAAAATTAGTGCGAAAAATCCGTTGGAGGAACTAAAAATCCGCCCCGCAGCCTTTTTGCGCGTTTTCCAGTCATTTTGACCGTCCCGCCGCCGCAAAAGCGCCCCGGTGCTTTCGGGCATGGGGTCGGCGCCCGATCAATATTTTACATAATATAATTTATGTTGTATTTTAGGGCAGTCAATCGTCGTTCCGGCCCATACTGCTCTCCCGGCTGCACCGGTTTGCCGGGACGCCCCGGCAAACCGGTCCGGCGGACGCCGGCGCCGTTGGAGGATTGCCCGCAGGCGGCGCCTTCCCCGCCGGAAAGACGCCGCCTGCAAAATACGTCCAGAATTTATTCTGCTTGTACTCTCTCTGCCGCTGCCCGCCGGCCGGGCACGGCGGCGCGGCTCAGGCCCGGCCCATGCTCAGCGCCAGCAGCAGCATGCCGCCATAGTAGGCCGTCAAATTAGCAATGTGCAGCGCCCGGCCGCCCCGCCGCGGCGAAAAATACAGGAACAGCAAAATCAGGTCGGACAGCCAGAACAGCGCCGCGCCTGCGGCAAACAGCGCCGTGCCTGTGCCGGGCGCGGCCAGGGCCAGCGCGGCGCTTTGGCCGGCCATCAGGCTGACGGCAAAGCAGTAGGCCGCGCCGCAGCCGCCCAGCCTGCCCATATCCAGCAGGCGGCGGTGCAGCAGCCAGGCCAGCACCGCGGCGGCCAATGCGGCAAAGACCAGCGCCCCGGCCGTGGGGGACAGCCGCCGCCACAGCCCGGCCAAAAAGCACAAATGCCCGCCTGCAAACAGCCCTACGCCCCACAGCAGCGCCGCCGGGCGACAGCGCAGGTTGTACAGGCCCATGGCCACGTCCCCCGCCGCGCACAGCACAAAGCCGGCCGGCAGCGGCCAGGGCCAGGGGCTGCCGCCCATCTGCCCGGCACAGACCGCCGCCAGCGCGCAGAACCCCGCCCCGGCCAGCGCCTTGGCGGCCGGGTAGGCGGGACGGCCCCGCAGCGCCACCACTGCGGCGGCCAGGGCCAGATAGATGATACAAACCAAAAGCTGCATGGACTTTCCTTTCTTGGCGTCCGGGCACGGCCGCCCCCGGCACAAAGCCGCGGCGATTGCCAAGCCGGGGCAAACCTGATACAATCGGGGCAGAAGGCTGCGCTTGTCCCTTCCAGTATACCCAATGCAGCGGGCTGCGGCAAGCCCCGTTGCCGCGGCAACGGACAAGACCGGCCAAAACGGAGAGACTATACTTATTATAAAGGAAAGCAGAATACGACCGGGCGGGGCATCCCGCCAAAGGAGGCTTTTTATGGCAGAATACAGGGATATTGTTGTGATCGGCGCGGGCATTGCGGGCATGACGGCGGCCATCTATGCCGCGCGGGCCGGCAAGAGCGTGCAGGTGCTGGAATGTGAGGGCTTTGGCGGGCAGATCGCCTCTTCCCCCCAGGTGGAAAACTACCCCGGCATCGCGTCGGTGTCCGGCGCGGCGCTGTCCGACGCCATGTACAGCCAGGCGTCGGCGCTGGGGGTGCAGTTCAGCTTTGCCAGGGCGGCGGGCGTGCAGCCCCAGCCGGACGGCGGCTTTGTGGTGCCCAGCGACGGCGGGGACTTTGCCTGCCGCAGCGTGGTGCTGGCGGCGGGCGCCCGCCACAAAGGGCTGGGCCTGCCGCGGGAGCAGGAGCTGACCGGCCGGGGCATCAGCTACTGCGCGGTGTGCGACGGCGCGTTTTACCGCGGCAAAACCGCCGCGGTGGTGGGCGGCGGCAGCGCCGCGCTGCAAAGCGCCGAGTACCTGTGCGGCGTGTGCGAAAAGGTCCTGCTGATCCACCGTCGGGACGAGTTCCGCGGCGAGGCCGCCCTGGCCCGCCGGGTGACCGCCAACCCCAACCTGGAGCTGATGCTGGACAGCGTGGTGACCGGATATCTGGGCCAGGACCGGCTGACCGGCCTGACGGTGGAAAACAAAAAGACCGGCGTCCGCACCCAGGTACCGGTGGACGGCGTGTTTTTGTGCGTGGGGCAGGCGCCGGGCAATGGCCCCTTTGCTCCGCCGGTGGAGCTGGACGAGGCCGGCTACGTAAAAGCCGGCGAGGACTGCCGCACCAGCGTGCCCGGCCTGTTTGCCGCCGGGGACTGCCGCGCCAAGGCGGTGCGCCAGCTGACCACCGCCGCGGCCGACGGCACCGTGGCCGCGGTGGCCGCCTGCAGCTGGGCGGACGCCCACCCCGCCCCGTAACCCCGGCCGCGGGTGCATCTGGTTCGCTGGTGAACCATTTGTGAACAAATCGAAAACTTTTCCCCCGCCCTATTGCATCCTGCGCCGGGCGGGGGTATTCTGTATAAGCAAATACTTAACGCATGTTAAGTAATTTACAGTCCCGGTTTTTCCGGCCGGGGCGGAAAGGCGGCGTCCCCATGGACTCGGACCAGACTTTGAGCGAGCTGTTCCAGCTGCTGTGGCAGATGTACAAGACCGTACAGCTCAGCCTGCAGCAGGTGGAACGCTGCTGCCCCAGGGGGCAGTTTTTTATGCTGGAGCGGCTGGGCGTTACCATCGACCGGCATGGCAGGGACGGGACCATCCCGGTCTCCACCCTGGCGGCGCAGCTGCGGGTGCTGCCGGCGGCGGTGTCCCGCTCGCTGCGGCAGCTGGAGGACGCCGGCCTGGCCGAGCGCGTGCCCGACCCCGCCGACCACCGCCGCGCCCTGGTGCGGCTGACCCCCGCCGGGCTGGCGCTGCGCCGCCAGGTGGAGGACGGGCTGCGGGAGTATATGCGCCGCGTGGTCTGCCGCATGGGCGAGGCCGAGTTTGCCCGTATGCTGGCAAGCTGCCGCGCCTGGGACGAAGCCATGCGCGCCGAGCTTCCGGTCCAGGACGGCGCAGTTCCCGCCCCCTGCCCCTGCGGGCAAACACAGCAATCCCAAAAGGAGGAAACCGCTTCATGCTGAATATTTTCCCTCACCTGGCAAAGCATTGGGCCACCATTTTGGCAGTGGTGGTCCTGCTGCTGGTGCAGGCCAACTGCGACCTGGCTTTGCCAAGCTACACCTCTGACATTGTGGATGTGGGCATCCAGCAGGGCGGCGTGGAAAACGGCCTGCCGGGATCCGCCCGCCAGACCACGCTGGACGCCCTGTCGGTGCTGATGAGCGGCGAGGACGCCGCCGCGCTGGACGCCGCCTACGGCCCCGCCGACGAAAACGGCGTGCGCGCGCTGCTGGACACCGTCACCGAGGAACAGCAGGCCGCCCTGGCCGACGCGCTGACCACCCCCGACGTGGCGCTGTATATGGCGGCCGCGGCCCAGTCCGCCAGCCGGCAGGGCGTGGAGACCGCCCTGCCCGAACCGCAGGACCTGGACAGCGCCGCCGCCATGCTCAGCGCCGCGGCCGCCGCGCCTGACTTTGACCACGAGGCGCTGCTGGCCCGGCTGTCCGGCGCAGCCGGCAGCCTGGACGCCACCGCCGCCGAGACGCTGGCCAGCCAGGCCGTGCAGCTGGTGCGGCTGGAGTACCAGGCCCAGGGCATCGACGGCAACGTGCAGATGCATTACCTGCTGACCACCGGCGGCGAGATGCTGCTGGTGGCGCTGCTGATGGCCGCCGCTGCCATCTCGGTGGGCTTTCTGGCCAGCCGGGTGTCGGCCGCGGTGGGCCGCGACCTGCGCCGGCAGGTGTTCGGCAAGGTCATCAGCTTCTCCAACGCCGAGACCGACCGCTTCTCCACCGCGTCGCTGATCACCCGCACCACCAACGACATCCAGCAGGTGCAGATGACCGCCGTGATGCTGCTGCGCATTGTCGTCTACGCGCCGATTTTGGGCGTCGGCGGCATCCTCCGGGTGGCCGGCACCCGCACCGGGCTGTCCTGGATCATCGTGCTGGCGGTGGCGCTGCTGATGGCGCTGGTGTTTGCGCTGATGCGGGTGGCCATGCCCAAGTTCAAGCAGATGCAGAAGCTGGTCGACCGGCTGAACCTGGTCAGCCGCGAGATCCTGACCGGCATCATGCCCATCCGCGCGTTCAGCCGCGAAAAGTTCGAGGAAGAACGCTTTGACGCCGCCAACAAGGACCTGATGAAGACCCAGCTGTTCACCAACCGGACCATGACCTTTATGATGCCGGCCATGACGCTGATCATGAACGGCATCAGCCTGCTGATCGTCTGGTTCGGCGGCCATGCCATGGAATCCAGCGGCATGCAGGTGGGCGACCTGATCGCCTTTATCACCTACACCATGCAGATCGTCATGTCTTTCCTGATGCTGACGGCCATCTCCATCATGCTGCCCCGCGCGGGCGTGGCCGCCGACCGCATCGAGGAAGTGCTGCGCACCGAGCCGGTCATCGAGGACCCGGCCCCGGCGCAGCTGCCCGCCGGCCTGGAAAACAAGCAGTGGCGCGGCGTGGTGCAGTTTGACCACGTGAACTTCCGCTTCCCCGGCGCCGACGCCGACGCGCTGGAGGACATCACCTTCACCGCCGAGCCGGGCAAGACCACCGCCATCATCGGCTCCACCGGCTGCGGCAAGTCGACGCTGCTCAACCTGATCCCCCGTTTTTACGACGTCACCGGCGGCAAGATCACGCTGGACGGCGTGGACCTGCGGCTGATGCCCCAGGAGACGCTGCGCGCCCAGCTGGGCTATGTGCCGCAGAAAGGGGTGCTGTTCTCCGGCACCATCGAGTCCAACCTGAAATTCGGCGGCGACGCCATCCCCGACGCCGACATGGTGCAGGCGGCCGAGATCGCCCAGGCCGCCGAGTTCATCTCGGCCAAGCCGGAGGGCTACCAAAGCCCCATCGCCCAGGGCGGCACCAATGTTTCCGGCGGGCAGAAGCAGCGGCTTTCCATCGCCCGCGCCATC
This sequence comes from Candidatus Gemmiger stercorigallinarum, assembly GCA_019119495.1. Classification (GTDB taxonomy): domain Bacteria; phylum Bacillota; class Clostridia; order Oscillospirales; family Ruminococcaceae; genus Gemmiger; species Gemmiger stercorigallinarum. The sequence continues at coordinate 53,998 of DWWX01000043.1, forward strand.
GCCAAAAATCCCAAAGTCTATCTGTTTGACGACAGCTTCTCGGCGCTGGACTACAAGACCGACGTGACGCTGCGCCGCGCGCTGAAAGAAAAGACCGGCGACGCCACCGTCATCATTGTGGCGCAGCGCATCTCGACGGTGCTGCACGCCGACCAGATTTTGGTGCTGGACGAAGGGCGTATCGTCGGCTGCGGCCGCCATGCGGACCTGCTGGCCACCTGCCCCGAATACCGCGAGATCGCCAAAAGCCAGCTGAGCGAGAAGGACCTGGCCAAAGCCAGCGTCACCGCCGGCGAAACTGCGAAAGGAGGCGAGGCCTGATGCCGCCAGTAAGACGCGGTCCCGGCGAAAAGCCCAAGGACCTGACCGGTACCCTGCGCCGCCTGCTGGGCACCATGGGCAAATTCCGCGCGGCGTTCATTGCCGTGCTGGTCTTTGCCATGCTTTCCACCATCTTCAACATTGCAGGCCCCAAGATCCTGGCCGAGGCCACCACGGCCCTGGCCACCGGCTGGTATGCCATGATCACCGGCACCGGCAGCATCGATTTCGGCTACATCGGCCAGATCTTGCTGATTTTGCTGGGCATGTACCTGCTTTCGGCCTGTTTCAGCTTTGTGCAGGGCTGGCTGATGAGCGGCGTGTCCCAGCGGCTGTGCTACGACCTGCGCCGTCAGATCAGCGAAAAAATCAACCGCCTGCCGCTGGCCTACTTTGAAAAGCGCACCGTCGGCGAGGTTTTGAGCCGTATCACCAACGACGTGGACACGCTGGGCCAGAGCTTGAACCAGAGCGTCACCACCCTGATCACCAGCATCACCACCATGATCGGCGTGCTGATCATGATGCTGTCCATCAGCCCGGCCATGACGCTGATCGCCATCCTGATCCTGCCGGTATCCATCTGCCTGGTGCTTTTGGTGGTGCGGTTCAGCCAGAAATACTTCCGCGCTCAGCAGAAATACCTGGGCGACGTCAACGGCCAGGTGGAGGAGGTCTACTCCGGCCACAACGTCGTCAAGGCCTTCAACCGCGAGGCCGCGGTGCTGGACGAGTTTGGCACCGCCAACGACAAGCTGTACGAGTCCGCCTGGAAGAGCCAGTTCCTCTCCGGCCTGATGATGCCGGTGATGAACTTTGTGGGCAACCTGGGCTACGTGGCGGTGGCCGTGGTGGGCAGCATCTTTGCGGCCCAGGGCATCATCACCATCGGCGAGATCCAGGCCTTTATCCAGTACGTCAAAAACTTCACCCAGCCCATCCAGCAGCTGGCGCAGGTGTCCAACATGCTGCAGAGCATGGCGGCCGCCGCCGAGCGCGTGTTTGAGTTTTTGGCCGAGCCGGAGGAGGACCAGAAGGCCGACCCCGCCCGCCGCACCGACCCCGCCGTCATCGACGGCCATGTGGACTTTGACCATGTGCGCTTTGGCTACAACCCGGACAAGGTCATCATCCACGACTTCAGCTGCCATGTGGAGCCGGGCCAGAAGGTGGCCATCGTCGGCCCCACCGGCGCCGGCAAGACCACCATGGTCAAGCTGCTGATGCGCTTTTACGACGTGGACAGCGGCTCCATCGCCTTAAGCGGCCACAACGTCAGGGACTTTGACCGCACCGAGCTGCGCGAGGGCTTTGGCATGGTGCTGCAGGACACCTGGCTATTCAAGGGCACCATTATGGAGAACATCCGCTACGGCCGCCTGGACGCCACCGATGAGGAGGTCATCGCCGCGGCCAAGGCTGCCAATGCCGACCACTTTATCCGCACGCTGCCCGGCGGCTACCAGATGGAGCTGAACGAGGACGCCTCCAACGTCAGCCAGGGCCAGAAGCAGCTTTTGACCATCGCCCGCGCCATTTTGGCGGACAACAGGATCCTGATTTTGGACGAGGCCACCAGCTCGGTGGATACCCGCACCGAACAGCGCATCCAGACCGCCATGGACAACCTGATGCGCGGCCGCACCAGCTTTGTCATCGCCCACCGGCTCTCCACCATCCGGGACGCCGACACCATCCTGGTCATGCGCGACGGCGACATCGTCGAGCAGGGCAGGCACGAGGAGCTGCTGGCCAAAGGCGGTTTCTACGCCGAGCTGTACAACAGCCAGTTTGAGGACGTGACGGCGTAACGGCTTTGCCCGCGCCCCTTCTTCCTTTGCCGGTTCCCCGGCCTGCATTTCCCCGCAGGCCGGGGATTTTTGTGTGGTTTTACAAAGTTTGCGCCGGTTCTTTGACAGGTTTGCCAAACGGCAGTATACTGTACCCAAATCCAAGCGGGCAGCCGCCCGCCTCAGCGTGTCGAGAAACTCGACACGCTGCAAAGGGGGCAACGCCTCGACTGGCTAACGCCAGCTCGGCGCGTTTCCCCCTTTGGAATGTCCGGGTTGCGGTGCCCGCATCATGCGGCGCGCCTTGGACGGCGCTTGCATTCTGCGACCGCTGCCCCTGCTCCGCCTCGCTGCATCCGCCGCAGGCG
>DWWX01000044.1 GCA_019119495.1 Candidatus Gemmiger stercorigallinarum
CGAGAAAAACTTCCTCGACCTGTTCACCTCCATCAACCATCTGGCGGAAGCCTACGACATGCCCATTTTGTACTCCTGCCATCCCCGCAGCCGCAAGCGGCTGGAGGCGATGAACTTCCGGCTGGACCCCCGCGTCAAACTGCATGAGCCGCTGGGCTTCCACGACTACAACCACTTGCAGATGAACGCCTTCTGCGTCGTGAGCGATTCGGGCACGCTGCCGGAGGAGTCGAGTTTCTTTTTGAGCGTTGGGCACCCCTTCCCCGCCGTCTGCATCCGCACCTCCACCGAGCGGCCGGAAGCCCTGGACAAGGGCTGCTTTGTGCTGGCCGGCATCGCCGAGGGCGGCGTGGAGCAGGCGGTGGCCACCGCGGTGGCCATGCGCCAAAACGGCGACGACGGCATCCCGGTGCCCTATTACACCGAGGATGTCTCCAACAAGGTGGTCAAGATCATCCAGAGCTACACCGGCGTGGTCAACAAGATGGTGTGGCGCAAGGGTTGACGCCCTGCACGGGCGGGATTTTCCGTCCCGCGCCCCTGCGGGCGGCAAAAACAAACGATACAACAAAAAAGTTCCGGCGTGTGACTGCTGCGCCAGGGAAAGGACATTGCCTGTATGCGCAAACGGATTCTGGTGGTGACACAGCATTTCTGGCCGGAAAATTTCCGCATCAACGATATTGTGGAAGGCTTCCTCGACGACGGCATCGAGGTGGACGTGCTGTGCGGCCTGCCCAACTACCCCAAGGGGGAATGGTTCGACGGCTACGACAGCCACGGCCCCTTTGAGGAGCATTACCGCACCGCAAACGTCTACCGCTGCAAAGAGATCCCCCGCAGGGGCAACACCGCGGTGCGCATCTTTTTGAACTATGTCAGCTGGCCGTGGAACGCCCGGTGGGCGCTTTCCCGGCTGCCGGGCGGCTACGACGCGGTGTTCTGCTTCAACACCAGCCCGGTTTTGATGTGCTGGCCGGCGGTGGTCTATGCCGAAAAGCACCATATCCCCTGCGTCAACTATGTGCTGGACATCTGGCCGGAAAACCTGTACAGCGTGCTGCCGGTGAAAAACCAATTGCTGCGGGGCACGGCGCAGGCGGTCAGCGACTGGCTCTACCGCCGGTGCGACAAACTAATCGCCATGAGCGCGCCGCTGCAAGAGCGGCTGTGCCGGCGCACCGGCAAGCCGCCGGAGCAGGTGGCGGTCATCCCCCAGTACTGCGAGGATTTTTACGCCATCCCCTGCCCCGACGCCGGCCTGGCCGAGCGGTTCGGCGGGCGGTTCAACCTGGTGTTCACCGGCACCTTTACCCCGGCGCAAAGCCTGGACACCGTCATCCGCGCGGTGGCAAAGGCGCGGGCTGCCGGGGCGGACAGGCTGCACCTGCTGTTGGTGGGCGACGGCATGAGCCGCGCCGGCCTGGAAACGCTGGTGCAGGAGCTGAACGCCGGGGACTATGTGACCTTTTACGGCAGCGTGCCGGCCAGGGAGGTGCCCCGCTTCACCACACTGGCGGACGCGCTTTTGATCTCGCTGTCCGACACGCCCGATCTGGGGCTGACGGTGCCGGCCAAGCTGGCCAGCTATATGGCCGCCGGCAAGCCGGTGGTGGCCAGCATGGACGGCGCCGGTGCCGACGCGGTGCGGGCCGCCGGCTGCGGCATGGTGTCCCCCGCCTGCGACGCGGACGCCCTGGCGGACAACCTGGTGCAGCTGTGCCGGATGTCCCCCGACCGCCGGGCCGAGCTGGGCCGCTGCGCCAAGGTCTATTATCTGGAAAACTACCGCCGCAGCCTGCTTTTGAAAAAGCTGGAGGCGTTCCTTTTGCCGGACGGCCGGGGCTGACCCCCGCGCCCGCAGGCACGACTTTTTTTGAATCGGAAGTTTCTCGCACAGGGCGCGCCCTGTGCAGGATGTGAGGTGCCCCCTTGAACAAGCCCCCCAAAGTGCTGGTACTGATCCCCTGCTACAACGAGCAGGACAACATCGTCCAGGTGGTGGAGCGGCTGCGCGCCACCTGCCCCTGGGCGGATTATCTGGTCATCAACGACTGCTCCACCGACCGCAGCGCCGAGCTGCTGCGCAGCCACGGCTACAATTTTATCGATCTGCCGGTGAATCTTGGCATCGGCGGCGGCATCCAGTGCGGGTATCTCTACTCGCAGCGGCACGGCTACGACGTGACGGTACAGATGGACGGCGACGGCCAGCATGACCCGGCGTATCTGTCCGCCGTGGTGGAGCCGGTGGCTTCCGGCAGGCTGGATATGTGCATCGGCAGCCGGTTTATCACCCACGAAGGCTTCCAGACCAGCTTTATGCGCCGGGTGGGCATCCGCTTTTTAAGCGGCATGATCCGCCTGCTGTGCGGGCGGAAGGTGCTGGACGTGACCAGCGGCTTCCGCGCCACCAACGCCGAGATGACCGCCTTTTTTGCCCGCCACTACGCCACCGACTACCCGGAGCCGGAGGCCATCCTGGCCGCCAGCCTGGCCGGCTACCGGGTGGGCGAAGCGCCGGTGGTCATGCACGAGCGGCTGGGCGGGGTGTCCAGCATCTCGGCGGTGAAAAGCGTCTACTACATGGTCAAGGTGTCGCTGTCGCTGGTGATCGACCGGCTGGCCATCAAGCGGTCCCGCCGCGGCAAGTGATACCCGCTTGCAACAGACATCCGTTTGTTTTACAATACAACCAAGGGAGAGCGTTTATGACCGTACAATTCCAGGCATATATGCTGCTGGGCGCGCTGGTGCTGCTGGCCATCATATTTGTCTTTTTGAAAAAGGGCCTGATGACGGTCAAGTACAGCCTGCTGTGGCTGGGGCTGTCCATCGTGCTCGTTATTTTTGCCGCCTGCCCCTACGTGGTGTTTGTGCTGCGGGACATTTTGGACATCGAGATGCCGGTCAACCTGGTATTCCTTTTGATGTTCTGCTTTGTGCTGGTGGTGCTTTTGAGTTTGAGCATCGCCATCACCCAGCTGGCGGACAAGTGCAAGCGCCTGACCCAGGAAAACGCCCTGCTGGAAAAGCGGGTGCGGGAGCTGGAGCGCCGCCTGCCGCCGGAGGACCGGCGCGGGGAGTGAGGCGCCGGCGGGCGCCGGTCAGTCTGCGGTATCGTATGTAAAAATTTTGCCCTTTGCGGCGGCTGGATGTGAAGGAACGTGTCGATCACTACGCTGGAGTTTCTCGGCTTTTTTGCGGCTGTTGCGGTGCTGAACTATGTGCTGCCGCGGGTGGCAAGGCCCTATTTTTTGTTGATCGCAAGCTACGCCTATTTCTGCTATACGCCCGAAAACCGTGCCCTGGTGCCTGTGCTGCTGGGCGCAACGGTGGTGACCTGGGCCGCCGGCCTTGCCATCGGCAAGAGCAAAAACCGCGCGGTGCGGGTCATTTTTCTGCTGCTGGCGATCTTTACCGCCGCGGGCATTTTGCTGTTCTACAAATACTGGGACCTGTTCGACCTGGGGCTGGTCAACCTGGCCGGGCTGTTTGGCCAGCGGGTGGAGCCTTACTCCTTTGACCTGGTGGCGCCGCTGGGGCTGAGCTATTTTACCTTTGCGGCGCTCAGCTACACCATCGACGTGTTCAAGCGGCGGTGCAAGGTGGAGTACAACATCCTGCACTATGCGATGTTCGTCAGCTTTTTCCCCGCGCTGATCACCGGCCCCATCGAGCGTTACCCCCACCTGCGCCCGCAGATCGAGAAATCCCGCCGGTTCAGCTATTCCCGCAGCGCCGGCGGCGCGTTCCGCATGGCCTGGGGCTACATGAAAAAGATGGTCATTGCCGACAACCTGGCCGTCTATGTATCGCTGGTCTACGGCGACTATGCCCACATGTCCGGCCCCAACCTGGCGGCCGCTACGCTGCTGTTTGCGCTGCAGCTGTATATGGACTTTTCCGGCTGCTGCGACATCGTGCTGGGCGCGGCGCGCATCCTGGGCTATGACCTGATCGAAAACTTCCAGTCCCCCTTTGGCGCCACCAGCTTTGCCGATTTCTGGCGGCGGTGGCATATCAGCATGACCGGCTGGTTCCGGGACTATGTCTATTTCTCGCTGGGCGGCAGCCGCTGCGGCGCCGTGCGGCATCTGTTCAACATTCTGGTCGTCTTTCTGGTGTCGGGGCTTTGGCACGGTGCGGACTGGCGCTACCTGATGTGGGGCCTTGCCTGCGGCGTGATCTCGGTCGCCGCCGTGCTGACCCGCAGGCCGCGCGGCGTGATCGCCCGGTACAATCCGCTGTACCGCATCGACGGGGTGCGGCGGTGGGTCCAGCGCGGCATCGTCTATCTGCTGTTCTGCGTGACGATGGTCTTTTTTGCCAGCGCGCTGTACAACGCGGACCCCTATGCCGTTTACGGCGGCCTTGCCCGCGGCTGGGCCGGCCTGCCCGATGCCTGGGCGCAGGTGACCGGCCTGCTGGCCGACTGCGGCCTGGACGGCCGCCTGCCCGCCATGCTGACCTGCGGCACGGTGATCGTGCTGGCGGTGGAGAGCAGCGGCCGCAACGTGGCCCAGTGGATCCGCAAGCAGAATTTTGTCCTGCGCTGGACGCTGTACTACGCCATGGGCGCGGCGGTGCTGTTCTTTGCCGTGTTTGGGCAGTCGGCGTTCATTTACCAGAACTATTGACGGGAGGGGGAAACCAGTATGGAACAGCATCAGGTCCATCGCGCCGGGGGGGCCGGCTACCGCACACAGCGCCCCGCCTCTCCCACGCCGGTGCGGCGCAGCGCCGGCGGCGCCGGGCAGGCCCCTGCCCGCCCGGCCGCCCGCAAAAAAACGCGCCGGCAGAAAAAGCCCGGCCTGATCTACCGCTTTTTTGCCGGGATCGCGCGGCGGCTGTATTTTGGCAGCAAGACCATTTTCAAATTTGCCCTGCTGGTGCCGCTGCTGGTGTTTATGGTGGCGTTCAGCTATAACGTGGACTGCAGCGGCCTGTTCCAGGGCGCGCTGGCGCCGCGGCGCATCGTCGATCTGATGCTGCAGGGCTATGATGTGACCAATTTCGACCAGATGGACGAGCGCGAGGTGGTCCAGCTGTTTGCCCAGGACGTGGCCGAAGCGCCCCAGGTCATCGGCATCGGGTCCAGCCGGGTGCTGCAGTTTACCAGCGAGATCGTGGGCAGCGACAGCTTTTTCAACATGGGCGTGACCGGCGCCGACGTGCGCGACTGCATGACCAGCTATTACAAGATGGTCACCTACGGCAAAACGCCCCAGGTGCTGATCTGGAGCCTGGACCCCTGGGTCTTTTACGGCAGCGAGGCCGCCTTTGACGAGCGCGCCGACGCCGAGCTGTACGACGAGTTTTTGACCAACGTACTGGGCGTCGAGACCGACTACGAGGCCCCCGACCAGGTGGAGCTGTGGAAGGCGCTGGCCGAGCCCGCCTATTTCCAGGGAAATGTGGACTACTATTTCAAAAACCGCGGCCAGTCCACCATCACCGACGAGGACGGCAACCCCATCGACTTCAACCCGGTCGAGGGCGACCCGATGCACCAGACCACCAACATCAAGCGGGCGGACGGCAGCGTGCTGTATTTTGAGGAGTTCCGCGAGCGGCCGGTGGACCAGATCCTGGCCGACGCGGCGGCGGCCTCCGCCACCTTCAACAGCGTCCACATGGAGGGCTTCGATTCGCTGAGCGACACCCAGTGCCAGGCTTTCGACGCCTTTATCCGGTATGCCCGCAGCCAGGGCACCACGGTGATTTTGGTGCTGAGCCCCTGGCACCCCTACCTGTACGACTTCCTGCTGACCGAGCCGGACCTGCACAAGGGCTTTTTCCAGGTGGAGGCCTGGGTGCGGCAGTACTGCGCCCAGAACGACGTGCCGCTGTATGGCAGCTACGACCCCACCCTGATCGAAGGGCTGGAGGACATCGATTTCTTTGACGGCCTGCACTGCAAAGGGTCCGGCATCGTCAAGTTCTTCCCCGGTGTGCCCACGGTTTTGCAGCAGGTGCAAAACGGCACCCTGCCCGACCCGCTGGCTGTGACCGCCCGCGTGACGGCCGAGGTCCCGGAACCGGAGGGCGACCCCGCCCCCGGTACCGGCGAGCCGGCCGGCGCCTGACCCGTTTTGCCCGGCTTCCCACATTGCGGCAAAGAGGTATTGTGCATGAAACTGTATTTTAAGCAGCGGTTTTTTTCCTGGTTTGACAGCTACGACATCTATCTGGAGGACGGTTCGACCTTTTACACGGTGGAGGGCCAGCTGAGCTGGGGGCACTGCCTGCACATTTTGGACGACGCCGGCCGGCACATTGCCACCGTCAAGGAGCAGGTGCTGACCCTGCTGCCCCGTTTCGATTTTTATATCGGGGACGAGCGCGTGGGCACGCTGAAGCGGGAATTCACCTTCCTCTCCCCCGCGTATGACCTGGACTGCTGCGGCTGGCGCGTGACCGGCAACTGGCTGGAATGGGACTACCAGATCCTGCGCCGGGACGGCAGCACCGCCGCGGTGATCCGCAAGGAGCTGTTCCACTGGACCGACACCTATACCATCGAGACCGAGTATGACGAGGACGCCCTGTGCGCGCTGATGGTGGTGCTGGCCATCGACGCCGACAAATGCGGTTCCGCCTGACCCGCCGGGGCGCCCGGCCGCGGCAGGTTTTTGTGGGTTTTGCACAAGCATCCCCCGGATCGATTTGGGAGCTGTGCACAAATCTTGCGCCGCCTTTCCCGGTGCCGCTTGACAGCGCCGAGCAAACCTGCTAGACTTTAACACATCAAAGCAAAATGCGTTGACGGGGAGAAAGCGACCCCAGGTCCCAGCTTTAGAGAGCCGCCGGTTGGTGCAAGGCGGTGCGGGCGGGTTCGCGTCACTGGCCCCTGAGCAGCCGTGCTGAGCGCAAAGCGTTAGGCGCGGACGGAACCTGACCGTTATCATGCAGGCGCGATTCGCTTCGGCTGATCGTACAGAGGGGCCGCCGTAAGGCGGCAACGAGAGTGGTACCGCGGGTACGGCAATTTTCAAGATTTGCTCCCGTCTCTCAAAGGCAAGACGCCTTTGAGGGGCGGGTTTTTGTTTACCCGTTTTTCCCTCCAAAGGCAGCACACGGGCGCCGCCCGCCCCACGGCGGCGCGGCCACAGGCGGCTCGGGGGCAAAGCCCCGCCGCCCTGCTTGAAGGAGGCAGATTTCCATGATGGACGCAACCAAATATCACATTGGCTACTATCCCCCGCCGGAGGCGCCGGGGCACATGTACGACTGGATGAAGAAGGACCACATTGAAAAGGCCCCCATCTGGTGCAGCGTGGACCTGCGGGACGGCAACCAGAGCCTGATCGTCCCCATGAGCCTGGAGGAGAAGCTGGAATTTTACGAGATGCTGTTGAAGATCGGCTTCAAGGAGATCGAGGTGGGCTTCCCCGCCGCCAGCGAGACCGAGTACGAGTTTCTGCGCAAGCTGATCGACGAAAAGCGCATCCCTGACGATGTGACGGTGCAGGTGCTGACCCAGTGCCGCGACCACATCATCCGCAAGACCTTTGAGGCGGTGCAGGGCGCGCCGCGGGCGGTCATCCACTTTTACAACTCCACCAGCGTGGCCCAGCGGGAACAGGTGTTCAAAAAGTCCAAGGAGGAGATCAAGCAGATCGCCGTGGACGGCGCGAAGCTGGTCAAGCAGCTGAGCGAGGAGTACGAGGGCAACTTTTTGTTCGAGTACAGCCCCGAAAGCTTTACCGGCACCGAGCCGGAGTACGCGGTGGAAGTCTGCAACGCGGTGCTGGACGTGATGCAGCCCACCCCCGACCGGCCGATGATCATCAACCTGCCGGTCACGGTGGAGATGAGCATGCCGCACATCTACGCCAACCAGATCGAATGGTGCTCCAAGCACCTGAAATACCGGGACAGCGTCATCCTGTCCAGCCACCCCCACAACGACCGGGGCTGCGGCGTGGCCGACGCCGAGCTGGCCGTGCTGGCCGGCGCCCAGCGCATCGAGTGCTGCCTGTTCGGCAACGGCGAGCGCACCGGCAACGTGGACGCCGTCACGCTGGCGATGAACATGTACAGCCACGGCGTGGACCCGCATCTGGATTTCTCCAACATGCCGGCCATCTGCGAGACCTACGAGCGGGTCACCCGGATGCACGTCTACGAGCGCACCCCCTACGCCGGCAGCCTGGTGTTTGCGGCGTTCAGCGGCAGCCATCAGGACGCCATCGCCAAGGGCATGACCTGGCGCAAGGAGCACGATCTGCACCAGTGGACCTGCCCCTATATCCCCATCGACCCGCAGGACATCGGCCGCACCTACGACGCCGACGTCATCCGCATCAACAGCCAGAGCGGCAAGGGCGGCATCGGCTTCCTGTTACAGCAGAAGTACGGCTACAATCCCCCGCCCCGCATGCGCGAGGATCTGGGCTACAAGGTCAAGGAGGTGTCCGACCACGAGCACCGCGAGCTGAGCGTGGAAGAAGTGCTTTACGTCTTTGAGCGCAGCTACCTGAACCACACCAAGCCGCTGGACGTCACCGCCGCCCACTTCAAGCAGCTGGGCGGCAGCGAGAAGATCGAGGCCGACGTGGTTTTGACCATCGACGGCAGGGAATTCCCGTGCAGCGCCACCGGCAACGGCCGCCTGGACGCCGTGGCCACCGCCATTGAAAAGCAGACCGGCCTGCACTTTACGCTGGTGCATTACAGCGAGCACGCCCTGGACAGTGACACCCACAGCCGCGCCTGCAGCTATGTGGGCCTGAAATGGGCCAGCGGCGCCGAGACCTGGGGCTGCGGCACCGACACCGACATCATCGTGGCCGGCATCAAGGCGCTGGTCAGTGCGATCAACAACAAATAATCACCGCTTCATCAGGAGGGATTTGCCATGGGAATGACCATGACCCAAAAGATCCTTGCCGCCCACTGCGGCGAGGCGTCCGTCAAGGCCGGGCAGCTGATCAATGCTGACCTGGACGTGGTGCTGGGCAACGACATCACCACCCCCGTTGCCATCAACGAGTTTGAGAAAGCCGGGTTTACCTCGGTCTACGACAACAAAAAGATCAACATTGTGCTGGACCACTTTGTGCCCAACAAGGACATCAAGAGCGCCCAGCAGTCCAAACGCTGCCGCGACTTTGCCGACAAATACAACATCCTCAACTTTTTTGACGTGGGCCAGATGGGCATTGAGCACGCGCTTTTGCCGGAGCAGGGCATCGTCACCGCCGGCGACTGCATCATCGGCGCCGACAGCCACACCTGCACCTACGGCGCGGTGGGGGCCTTCTCCACCGGCGTCGGGTCCACCGACATGGCCGCCGGCATGGCGTCCGGCAAGGCATGGTTCAAGGTGCCCGCCGCCATCCAAGTGGAGCTGAAAGGCCGGCTGCACGCCCCGGTCTCCGGCAAGGACGTGATCCTGCACCTGATCGGCACCATCGGCGTTTCCGGCGCGCTGTACAAGAGCCTGGAATTTACCGGCGAGGGCGTTGCCAGCCTGACCATGGAGGACCGGCTGTGCATCTGCAACATGGCCATCGAAGCCGGCGCCAAAAACGGCATCTTCCCGGTGGACGAGACCTGCGAAGCCTACCTGAAGGCCCGCAGCCAGCGCCCCTGGAAGGCCTACGCCGCCGACCCCGACGCCGAGTACGAGCGCACCGTCGTCATTGACCTGGACGCGCTGGAGCCCACCGTCAGCTACCCCCATCTGCCGGAAAACACCCATCCCGCCCGCGACGGCAAGGCCATCAAGATCGACCAGGTGGTCATCGGCTCCTGCACCAACGGCCGCATCGAGGACATGGAGGCCGCCTACAACATCCTGAAAGGCAAAAAGATCGCCAGGGGCGTGCGGGGCATCATCATCCCCGCCACCATGGAGGTCTACCGCGAGTGCATCGTCCGGGGCTACACCACCGCCTTTGTGGACGCGGGCTGCATCGTCTCCACCCCCACCTGCGGCCCCTGCCTGGGCGGCTACATGGGTATTTTGGCCGAGGGCGAACGCTGCGTTTCCACCACCAACCGCAACTTTGTGGGACGCATGGGACATGTGGATTCCGAGGTGTACCTGGCCAGCCCCGCCACCGCCGCCGCCAGCGCGCTGACCGGCTATATCACCGACCCGCGGGATGTGTGAGAGCGTGTCGAGTTCCTCGACACGCTTCAAAGAGGACAACGCTGCGGGTCGGCTGCGCCGAGCCTCCGCGTTTTCCCCTTTGGATTCCCTTTTCGACAAAATATCAGTCAAAACCGCGCACTCGTCGCATACGCTCCTCGCACACAATTTTGACTGATATTTCCCTGGTGGTGTCACCATCGTCGGCGCATGTCCGCCGATGGTGACGGATTCTGATTGCTTGCAAATCGTTTGCTATTTTGACTGCCTGGAGGAGTATTATGAACGCAAAAGGCACTGTTTTCCGCTACGGGGACAACATTGACACCGACGTCATCATCCCCGCCCGTTATCTGAACACCCAAAACGCCCAGGAACTGGCGGCCCACTGCATGGAGGACATCGACAAGACCTTTGTCACCCGCGTGCAGCCCGGCGACATCATGGTGGGCGGCGAGAATTTCGGCTGCGGTTCCTCCCGCGAGCATGCGCCGCTGGCCATCAAGACCGCCGGCATCAGCTGCGTCATCGCCAAGAGCTTTGCCCGCATCTTTTACCGCAACGCCATCAACATCGGCCTGCCGATTTTGGAGTGCCCCGCCGCCAGCGAGGCCATCCGGGAGGGCGATGTGGTCAGCGTCAACTTTGACACCGGCGTCATCACCGACGAGACCACCGGCCAGAGCTTTGAGGCCGCGCCCTTCCCGCCCTTTATCCAGAAGATCATCCAGGCCGGCGGGCTGATGGCTTCCCTGAAAGAGAAAGAATGAGAGGGTGCAACGACAATGCAGAAGAATATCGCGCTGATCTACGGCGACTGCTCCAGCCCTGAGATCGTGGCCCAGGCGGTGCGGGTGCTGGACAAAATCGCCGAAAAGCACGGCCACACCTTCACCTACACCCGCGCCTGGATGGGCGGCGAGGCCATTGACAAATTCGGCGACCCGCTGCCCCAGAGCGAGCTGGACAAGTGCCTGGCGGCTGACAGCGTACTGCTGGGCGCGGTGGGCGGCCCCAAGTGGGAGGGCATGCCCGGCGACAAGCGCCCCGAAAAGGGCCTTTTGCGGCTGCGCGCCGGGATGGGGCTGTACTCGAACAACCGGCCTGCCAGGATCTGGCCCCAGCTGGCCGACGCCAGCCCGCTGAAAAAGGAGATCGTGGACCGGGGCATCGACTTTATCGTGGTGCGGGAGCTGATCGGCGGCGTGTATTTTGGCGAGCATAAAACCGAAACGGTGGACGGCGAGGAGAAGGCCACCGACGTGATGAGCTACGCCGAGCACGAGATTGAGCGCATCGGCCGCATCGGCTTTGAGACCGCCATGAAGCGCCGCAAGCGCCTGACCTGCGTGGACAAGGCAAACGTGCTGGACACCAGCCGCCTGTGGCGCAAGGTGATGCACCGGCTGCAGGCCGACTACCCGGAGGTGGAATACCGCGAGATGTTCGTGGACAACGCCGCCATGCAGATCTGCAAGGACCCGTCCCAGTTTGACGTGATCGTGACCGAGAATATGTTCGGCGATATTTTGTCCGACGAAGCCAGCGAGATCACCGGTAGCATCGGCATGGTGCCCTCCTCCAGCCTGGGCGACGGCACCCGCGGCCTGTACGAGCCTATCCACGGCTCCGCGCCGGACATTGCCGGGCAGGACGCGGTCAACCCCATCGCCTGCATCCTGTCCGCCGCCATGATGCTGCGGTACAGCTTTGGCATGGCCGACGAGGCCGACGAGGTGGAGGCCGCCGTCAACGCGGTGCTGGACCAGGGGCTGCGCACCGCCGACATCTGGCAGGAGGGCTGCACCAAAGTGGGCTGCACCGCCATGGGCGACGCGATTTTGGCCAGGCTGTAAACCGCCTTTGCCGCGCCGCCCTGTGCGGGACGGCGCAGCCGGGAGTTCCTGCTTTTATTGTAAAACCGCGGCCGGCGGGGCGTCCCCCCGGCCGCAGCCTGGGGCATTTTAGAGGGAAGAATGCCGCTTGACGCCGGCGGTTTGCCGGCAGACAGATTCGGCTGCCCCGCCGCAATGTGCGTGCGGTACGGGGCGGCACGAAAAAATTGACCCCCGTTTTGCGCCATGTGCGGGCCAAAACGGGGGTTTGCTGTGCCTGTGTCTGTGCGCCGGTCCGGCAGGCTGAAAGGCCCTGCCCTTTACCGGGCGCGCGGTGCCTGCGCGCTTTCCCGCCAGGGCCGGCGGCGGGCGCAGGCGTTGTACCGGGCGGTACGCGCCGCCCAGCTGGCGGCAGCCAGGGCAAAAAAGCCCAGGCTCAGCGCCCAGGTGGGCGCCGGCACGTCAACGGGGCGCACCAGCCAGGGAACGGCGACGACCAGGGCAAGCGCCAGCAGCACGCCCAGCCCTGCCAGCAGGCGCGGCGAAAGGCTGCCTTTTCCCGGCGGCTGGCTGAACTGCCGCCGGAACTGCGCCGACGCCAGCAGCCAAAGGCTGTACACCCCAAAGACCGCCGCCGTGCCCCACAGCGGCCAGGACTTCCGCTGCACCGCCACCCCTGCCAGAAAAGCGCCGGACGCCGCCCCTGCCGCCGGCCACCAGGTCAGCAGGCGGTCCAGCGGCGTGCCGGGGTCAATGGCGGCGCACAGTTCGTCCACGGTGCCGGCCGGGTCTTTGCCCAGGGCCTCAGTCAGCGGCCTGCCCTCCTGCCCGGCGCGGGCGGCCAGGTCGATCAGGTCGCGCAGCACCCGCTGGGCTTCATAACTGTTCCAGGTGGCGTCGTCCAGCCGGCGGGCAATGCCGCGCAGCACCTCTCGGTCCCCGTCGGCCAGCGCGCGCAGGTCCCTGCGGTTTTGGCGGCGCAGAAGAAAGTACTCGTCACAAAACATCCGGCGTTCCCCCTTTCGGTCCCCCGTTCAAAATGGTCTCCACCCCTGCCGACGTTTCCCGCCAGGCGTCGATAAACTGGACCAGATAGGTCTTGCCTGCCGGGGTCAGCAGGTAATACTTCCGGCTGGGGCCGCTGGGCGAAGCGCGGTACTCGGCCCGGATCAGCCCCTTGCGCTCCAGCCGCAGCAGCAGCGGGTAAAGGGTGCCCTCGGTCAGGCCGGCAAAGCCGCTTTGCCGCAGCAGCGCCGCAATGGCGTAGCCGTAGGCGGGCGCGCGGGCGATGATCTGCAAAATGCAGCCCTCCAGCGCCCCTTTGCGCAGCTGCGCACGGTCAAACATCGGCGTCCCCCCCTCTCCCCTGCGTCCTGGCGGCCGCAGGGCAGCGCTTGATCTGCCTTGCATGGCAAGGGTCTTTCTTTAAGTATGTGGTATCACAAGGTAGCCAAAGCGTCAACACCGGAGCGCCGTTTGATCCGGCAAGAGCAAAACCCTGCCGTTGGGGAACTTTCCCCCGGCAGGGTTTTGCCTGTATTCCGGAGCCCCTGTTTGGGCCGGGCCTCTCCTTGCTGTTTCACAGCAGATCGTGCTGCACCGACTGTTCAAACAGGGCGCGGGCGGCGGCGGGGTCGCGGGTCTGGGCCAGCACCCACATCAGCTTGGTGACCACCGCCTCCGGGGTCATGTCGCGGGCTTCCAGCACGCCGGGCAGCTCGCGGGCGATGCGCCCCACCTCGTACACCGAAAGGTCGCTGCCCTCGTGCTGCACCTGGGTGGAGAACACCGCCAGCCGGCCCGACGCCAGCCAGTCCCGCACGGCGCGCAGCAGCGGGCCGTCCTCGCCGCCGGGCAGGCCGCCCACGCCGAAGCCTTCAATGACCACGGCGCGGTAGTGGTCTTTCAGCGCCGCAAAAATGCCCGCCCCCATGCCGGGCACCAGCCGCAGCACAAACACCGCCGGGTCCAGCCGGTCGCAGAACCGCACCGGCGGCCGGTCCTGCGGCGTGGGCAGGAAGCGGATCAGCCGGTCGTCCCGGAACACCGCGGTCTCCGGGTAGTCGATGCTGGAAAAGGCGTTCAGGCTTTTGGAGCGGACTTTTCGGGCGCGGGTGCCCAGGATGACCAGGTTGTCGAACACGATCTGCACGCCCCAGGCCCCCTCCGACACCGCGTAGGCGAAGGCGTGCAGCAGGTTGTTGCGGGCGTCGGTGTCCCGGTTGTAGATGGACTTCTGGCTGCCGGTCAGCACGATGGGCTTGGCGGGGTTTTGCACCATATAGCTCAGCGCCGCGGCGGTGTAGGCCATGGTGTCGGTGCCGTGGGCGATCACAAAGCCGTCGTACTCGCCGTAATGGTCCCGGATAGCCTTTGCCATACCGCACCAGTGCTCCGGGCCGATGTTGGTGGAGTCCAGGTCATAAAGCTGCATCGTGTCGATCCGGCACATTCCTTCCAGCTCCGGCACAAACTGCAGCAGCTCGGCCGCCGAGATGGCCGGCGCCAGCACGCCGCGGCTGGTGGGCTTGCAGGCGATGGTGCCGCCGGTGGCCAGCAGCAGGATCTTTTTGGTGTTTGGCATGGTCTGCATCCTTTCGGCATGGATTTGGGCGGGCGCCCGCGCCGGAGCGCAAAACGGCCCGCCGGGCGGTTATTCCCCCGCCGGGCGGGCGCCAATATTTCTCTGATAAATTTTATAGGGCGGCTCTGCGCCGGGTCAGTCCATCTCTGTCGTCACCAGAAAAGTCTCGCTGCCGGCGTCGGTCGCCACGGTGATGGCGTAGTTGTACACCGTGCGCAGCTGCAGCGTCAGGGTGTCGCCGTCCTGCTCGGCGCGGTAGTCCAGCTTGGGCATGACGGTGTTGGGCTCGTACAGCTTGTAGCCGCCTTCCTGGGGTTCGGCAAAGCGGACGGTGACGTCATCCTCCGTCACGCCGGTCAGCGCAAGGGCGGGGCGGCCCTCGGCGGCAAACAGGCGGGTCTGGGCGGGCGCGGCGGTCTCGGCCGTCTGGTAGGCCGTGCTCTGCTCGGTGACCGCGCAGCCGGAGAACGCCAGCTCCACGCCGGCAGTCTCCAGTGCCGTGGACAGCGTGGGGGCTGTGCTGCGGGGCGTGCAGGCGCACAGCAGCGCCAGAAGCAGCGCCGCCAGCGAAAGTGCAGTTCGTTTCATGGGCAGTTCCTTGGTATGTAACGGCGCGCAGCGCGCCGGCTGCGCGTTATTCGTAGGGGTCGTAGGGCGGGTCGGGCAGCTCCCGGCCCAGGTCCAGCGTTTTGGGGCGCAGGCCGGTCTCGGCCAGGATCAGGCCCATCAGCAGGCCGATCTGCCGGTGCAGGCAGCGGTATTGGGACAAAATCAGCGTAAAGCGGGTCCAGGGGCAGTTTTCCGGCCGCTGCAGCAGGTCCTCGTCATGCAGGGAGGTCAGGTAGAGCGACAGCCTTGCCTTGATGGCGGCAAAGTAGTCCTCGACGTCGCGTCGGGTCAGGCGCACCGGCGGCGGGGCGTCCAGCGCGTCCAGGCCCGGCGTGTGGATGGGCGGCTCAATAAAGCCGGGGTCGCCGGGGTCGATGAACCACTGGTCCAGCTTGTGCAGTGTGTGGTACAGGTACTGCCACAGCGGCGCACCGCCGTAGAGCTTGTCCCAGAGCTCGTCGGGGATGCAGTCGATGGTGTTCTGCGTCTCCCACAGGGCGCGCACCGTCATCTCAACGATGACGGCGGTGTACGAGTTTTCCCGCATGGCCTGCGCCCCCTCCCTGCTGTGTATCCGGGCATTGCCCCGAATTCAGTATGGGCAGGGGCCGGGCGCATTATGCGGCGCTGCTGCGGTACTGTAATTGTACAACAAAAACTGCGCGGGGGCAAGACTGGGGCGCGGGCGCCGCCCCTCTGTCACGGCTGGCCGGTCTGCTCCAGCATTTCCCACTCGTCCTTGAAGGCGATGCTCTCGGCGTAGTACCAGGCGCTGCCGCGGTAGGGCCCGGTCAGGTCAAAGTGTTCCAGCGGCCACAGGCCGGCCAGGTCGGGGGCGGCGCCGTCCGGCAGGCGGAAGGTGACGGTATCGGCGCCAAAGCCGTCGGTCAGGGTGCGCCAGACGGTGTCCAGCAAAAACCAGTGCAGCAGGTCGGCGTCGTAGAACATATAGTCGGGGCCGCCGCCCTGGGGCATCTCGCCGCTCCACAGGGCCGAGCCGTCCTGCCAGGTGACGGTCCAGTCACCGCCGTCCCATGCCAGGGCAAAGTCAAACGGGATGCCGGTCTCGTCGGTCAGCGCGGCGCACAGGCCGTCGGCGGAGACAGGCGCGGGCAGTTCCACCGGGCGGACGTCCTCCACCTCGCTGCCGGCGGTGAAATCCAGGTACAAAACCGCCGTCTCCGGCGTGGCCTGCGTGGTCTCCCCTGCCGCGGTCCCGGCGGTGGCGGCGTCCGGCGGCGCAGCGGGGCCGGCGCAGGCGGCCAGAGCCAGGCAGGCAAGCAGCCCTGCCGCCAAAAGCAGGTGTTTCATGGCTGAAAACGCTCCTTGCGGCACGCGGCGGATCGGCCGCGTGCAGAATACCAACATCTTACCACCAGCCGCCGGCGGTTTCCACCCCCGGGGCAGAATTTTACAACTCCGCGGCCGCCCCGGCCCGCTTTGGCGGCTGTTTCCCTGCGTTTTTTCCGATTTTTGGGAAAATGTTCACGCACTGTTTGGCTCCTGTTCACGATTTGACCACAAATTTGTGAAATAATAAGCCTGTTGACCGGGCGGACAGGGCGGGAGCCTGCCCAGTACAGCCCGTATTTTACCATAAGGATGGCGTTAGTTTTTATGAAAGCCTGGTTCCAGCGTTTTATGTCCGGCCGTTACGGCGGCGACCAGTTCAGCAGGTTCCTGTCCATTCTGGCCCTGGTGCTGCTGATTTTGGGCCTGTTTTTGTGGGGGCTCCTTTACTATCTGGGCATTGCGGTGCTTGTGTACAGCTATTTCCGCATGTTCAGCCGCAACATCCAAAAGCGGTATGCCGAAAACCAGTGGTACCTGACCAAGACCGCCGGTATCCGGGACTGGTTCGGCCATGTCAAGGTCCGGTTTGCCCAGCGCAAAAACTACCGCTATTTCAACTGCCCGCACTGCAAGCAGGCCATCCGCGTGCCCAAGGGCCGCGGCCGCATCTCCATCACCTGCCCCAAGTGCCAGACCCAGTTTATCCGAAAAAGTTGACGCTGTATGTTTGGATATGTTACTATCTATCGGAAGGACCTGCCGCCGGAAGTCATCGACCGCTACCAGGCGTACTACTGCGGCCTGTGCGAAGCCCTGGGCCGCCGGTACGGCGCGGCGGGGCGGATGACGCTCTCCTTTGACATTACCTTTGCGGCGGTGCTGCTCAGCGCGCTGTACGACCCGGAGACCGTCTATTCCACCGGGCGGTGCGCGCCCCACCCCCTCAAGCCGCGGCCCCGCGCCGCCAACCAGTACGTGGACTACGCGGCGGACATGAGCATCGCACTGGCCTACTACAACTTTCTGGACGACTGGCAGGACGAGCACCGCCGGGGCAGCCTGCGCAGTGCCAGACGGCTGGAGCAGCACCTGCCCGGCATCCGCCGGGCCCACCCCGCCCAGTGCGAGGCCATCCGCGCCCGGCTGGACGCTTTGACTGCGCTGGAAGCAGCCGGCAGCGACGATCTGGACGCGCTGTGCGGCTGTTTTGGCGCGCTTTTGGGGGCGGTGTTCCGGTATCAAAACGATATGTGGGCGCCGGTGCTGGACCGGCTGGGCCGCGGCCTGGGCGGGTTCATCTACCTGATGGACGCCTACGACGATTTGGAGAAGGACGCCAAAAACGGCAGCTTCAACGCGCTGGCCGCGCTGCGCACCCGCCTGGACGACGAAGCGTTTGAGACGCGCTGCCACGAGCTGCTGACCCAGCAGATGGGCATCTGCGCCGAGGCGTTCGGCCTGCTGCCCGTCTTGAAGGACAGCCCCGAAGGGCAGCTTTTGTACAATACCATCTATTCCGGCGTGTGGTGCAAGTACACGCTGATCAAAGCACGGCGCGAGGACAAGCGCAGAGAGGCGGAGAAACGGCATGCGTGATCCATACAGCGTCTTGGGCATCAGCCAGGGCGCCGACGAGGAGACCATCAAAAAGGCATATCGCCAAAAGTGCAAGGAGTTCCACCCCGACCTGCACCCCAACGACCCCACCGCCGAGGACAAGTTCAAGGAAGTGCAGGCCGCCTACAGCGAGATCATGCGCGAGCGCCAGGGCGGCGGCCACGGCAACGCCAGGGCGTCCGCCGGCAGCCAGGGCGGGTACGGCAGCCAGGGCAGCTACCGCAGTGCCGGCGGCTACGGCAGCCAGCAGTATCAGGACCCCTTCGGCTTTGGGTTTGACCCGTTCGGCTTCGGGTTCGGCGGGTTTTACGGCGGCGGGTTCGGCGGCCAGCGCGCCAGCAACGACACGCCGGAGATGCAGGCCGCCAACAACTACATCCGCAACGGCTACTACCAGGAGGCGCTGAACGTGCTGAACGGCATTGCCGAGCGGGACCGCAACGCCCGCTGGCACTACTATGCCGCGCTGGCCAACGCCGGGCTGGGCAACAACATCCGCGCCCAGAGCGAGGCCCGCGCCGCGGTGGACATGGAGCCCGGCAACTACGAGTACCAGAACCTGCTGGACCAGCTGCAAAACCCCGGCCGCACCTACACCACCTACCAGCAGGGGCACGCCCAGCCCGGCCGCGGAAACTCGGTGCTGCGGTTCTGCGCGACGCTGTGGGTGTTCCAGATCATTATGGCGTGCTGCTGCGGCGGGCGCGGATATTATTTCTGCTGCTGAGCGGAGCTGCGCTCCCCTTTAAGGGCAAATCCGCCGGGGCAAGTCCTTACAGCGTTTGCAAAATTTTCTGTCCGCTGCAAAAAGCAGCCGGCAGGCGGCCCAAACGGGCGCGCCGCCGGCTGCTTTTTTTGCAGGGCAGGTATTATTCGGTGCGCAGGGCCGTGACCGGGTCCTGTTTGGCCGCCTTGCGGCTGGGGATCAGCCCGCCCAGCAGGGTCAGCACCACGCTGAGCAGCACCAGCACCACCGCGGCCCCCGCCGGAAGCGCCGCATTGATGGCGTCGGTCGCGGCCAGGTGATGGATCAGCCGGTTGCCGGGGATGAGCAGCAGCAGCGTAAGCCCGATGCCGATCAGGCCGGCGCACAGGCCGATCATAAAGGTCTCGGCATTGAACACCTGCGAAATGTTGCCCTTGGAGGCGCCGATGGCCCGCAGGATGCCGATCTCCTTTTTGCGTTCCAGCACGCTGATGTAGGTGATGACGCCGATCATGATGGAGGACACCACCAGCGAGATGGCCACAAAAGCCACCAGCACATAGCTGATGATGTTGATGATGTCGGTGACCGAGGACATCAGCGTGCCCACAATGTCGGTGTAAGTGATGACCTTTTCCTCCTGGCCCAGCGCCTCCATGCGGGCGTTGTAGCCGTCCAGGATGGCCAGCACCTGCTCCTTGGCCTCAAAGTCAATGGGGTAGACGCTGATGCCGCTGGGTTCCGCCGGGTCGGCATAGCCCAGCGTCTGCAGGTTGCCGTCCAGGGTGGTGGAGCGGGTGGTCATCAGGCTCATCAAAAGCTCGCTGAGTTCCTCCTCGGTCATGTTGACCTGGATGGCGTCGGCAAAGGCTTCGGGGTCCACCTGGAACGCATCCTCCAGCCGGGTCTGCAGCTGGCCCATGGCGGTCTGCATGCCGGCGGTGATCTGGGTCTGCAGCGTCTGGCCCAGGCTTGTGCCAATCTGGGTCATGACCTGGGGCATCAGCTGCTGCATGATCTGCTCCATCGCCTGGGTCATGGCCTGGGTGATGGCGGTCTGCAGCGACTGCTGCATGCCGGACATCTGGCTGTTCAGCCACTGGGTGACGCCGCTGGTGTCCACCATGCCGGCCAGCCCGGAGGCAATGACGTTTTGGGCACTTTCGGTCTGCAGGTAGGCAAGGAAATACTCGCCCACCTTGGCGGGGTCGGTCATATTGTGGGACGCGGCGTAGTCCTGGTAGCCGGCCAGCACGGCGGCGGCCAGTTCCTCCAGCTGTTCGGGGGTGATCTCTTTGCCTTCGGCGGAGGCCAAAATTTCTTGTGCGCCTTCCTCGATCCGTTTCTGCACCGCTTCATCCGTGTGCAGATATTGTACCAAGTGCTCGCGGAGCTGTTCTTCCGTCGCATTTTCCGGCGGCGGATTGCTCTCGGCCCACTCCTGATACCCCATCGTCACATCGATGATCAGATTTTCCAGCAGTTCCGCCGAGACCGTCAGCCCGCTTTCCTCCAGCAGCCGGTCCAGCGCGTCGGCCAGGGCGGCTTTTGCCTCGTCGCTTTGCAGATAGGTCAGGAAATACTCGCCCAGGCGGCTAAAATCAGCCTCCGGGTTGCCGGCCGCATAGTCCCTGTAGCCGGCCAGCAGCTGTTCGGCCAGGGCCGAGAGCTGCTCCGGCGTGGCGTTGAACTCCACCCGGCTGAGGATCTGCGAGAGATCCAGCCCGCTCATGTCCAGGCCGGACAGGTCCAGCCCGGACAGATCCAGCCCCGAAAAGTCCATGGCGGACAGATCCAGCCCCTCCAGCGCGGAGGCGTCCATCGTCATCCCGGACAGGTCGAACATGCCGGACATATCCAGTTCCAGCGTGCCGGCGTCAAAGGAGAAGGCGTTTTCCAGCGCGTCCTGGTTGACGGTGAACAGGTTTTCCAAATCGACCCGGTCCTCGTCGCTGCTCTCGCCGAAGGGGTCGCCGGTAAAGACGTTGACGCCGGTGTCGGCCAGCTGCTGCTGCACGATCTCGCTGCCGGCGGCGGCGTCCATGATATGGCTGGTCAGGTCGGCCGTGTAGCCGATGCCGGGGCTGAGCATGGTGGCGGTGGCGCCCTCCACCGGCTGGACGATGCCCACGATGGTCAGATCCTCGCCGTTCTGCACCAGGTCGCGCATATAGGCCGCATTCTCGGAGCGGTCGGTCCAGACGCGGTATTCCTCGTCATACTCGTAGCAGTCGGCGGCGTTGACCAGCTTGAAGGTGATGCCCAGGATATCGTCGTAGGCGTAGCCGGTGATGTCGTCGGGGACGGATACTTTTTCCTCCTCGGCAAACTGCTGGACCATGGTGTCCAGCTCATCGCCGTCCCGCAGGCCCAGAGTGTACAGCATAAAGTCGCTGACGCTGCCGCCGGAGGTCAGCACCAGCACGCACTCGTTGTAGCGTTCCGGCCAGCGGCCGGCCTGCACCGTGTACTGGTCCCGGTACAGTTCCGGGTCGGCGGGCATCTGGTAAAAGACGTCGGTGCTGGTCATGGAGGACATCATGCTGTTGGAAGTGCCGGACGCCCCGAACCCCAGCGGTGCAAAGGAATTGTCCGGATTGACCTGGCGGTAGCCGCCGTCCTGCCACAGATAGATCTGCGGGGTGACGGCGTAGGAATACTCCACCGCGCCGGTGTAGGCCTCGATGCCGCTTTCGCCGCTGTCCAGGTAGGTCTTGAGCGAGGCCAGGTCGTTGGAGCCGATCTTGGAAAAGGTCTGGGTGAGCATATCCACCACGTTGACCTCGTACTCCGGCTCTTCCTCGTCGTCCTGGCCGGTCATGCCGGCCAGCATGGCGCTCATATCCATGCTGGAGCTTTGGATGGTAAGCGGATACTCGGACAGGGTGTCCTCCTCCACCGTCTTGATATAGTTGTTGACGCCGGTGGACAGCGACAAAATCAGCGAGATGCCGATGATGCCGATGGACCCCGCAAAGGCGGTAAGCAGCGTGCGGGCTTTTTTGCTGCGCAGGTTCTGGAAGCTCAGGGACAGCGCCGTCAAAAAGGACATGGAGGACCGCCGCGCCCACTTTTTATGTACGGCGTCCGTCTCCGGCGGCGTGTAGGGGGCCGAGTCGGCGCGGATGACGCCGTCGCTCAGGCGGACGATGCGGGTGGCGTAGGCTTCGGCCAGTTCCGGGTTGTGGGTGACCATGACCACCAGGCGGTCGCGGGCCACCTGCTTGAGCAGTTCCATGACCTGGACGCTGGTCTCGCTGTCCAGCGCGCCGGTGGGCTCATCCGCCAGCAAGATGTCCGGGTCGTTGACCAGCGCGCGGGCGATGGCCACCCGCTGCATCTGGCCGCCCGACAGCTGGTTGGGCAGCTTGTGGATGTGCTTGCCCAGGCCCACCTCCTCCAGCGCCGCGATGGCGCGGCGGCGGCGCTCGGCACGCGGCACGCCGGAGACGGTCAGCGTCAGTTCCACATTGGACAGGATGGTCTGGTGGGGGATCAAGTTGTAGCTTTGGAAGATGAAGCCCACCGTGTGGTTGCGGTAGGTGTCCCAGTCGCGGTCGTTGTACTTTTTGGTCGAGACGCCGTTGATGATCAGATCGCCGCTGTCGTAGCGGTCCAGGCCGCCGATGATGTTCAGCAGCGTGGTCTTGCCGGAACCGGAAGGCCCCAGGATGGCGACAAACTCATTGTCGCGGAAGCTCAGGTCCACATGGTCCAGCGCCTGCTGCACCAGGCTGCCGGTTTTGTACTGTTTGCAGATCTGTTTGATTTGTAGCATATCATACTCTCCTGCGCAGGGCCGCCGGGCCCCGCCTGACGGAAAATGGCATAACAGAGTTATTGTAGCAGGGCCGCGGCCCATATGCAATTCACAAAAAACGGCAAGTGTAAAAGACGCGCCGCAGTGCAGGGCATGCGGGCGGCGCTTTGGCAAAACGGCGCCGTCCGCCGAAGGATTTTTCTTGACCGGTAGCGGCTCCCGGAGTGTATGATACGAATATCCGGCCATGCCGGAGCACCCAAATTTCTATGCTATCAGGGAGGATTTGATCATGATCTTTTACTTTACCGGAACCGGCAACAGCCTGTACGCCGCCAAACAGCTGGACAGCGACTGCCGCAGCATCCCCCGGCCGCTGGACTTTTCCGCCGAGCGGATCGGCATTGCGGCGCCCATTTACGGCCATGAACTGCCCGGCATGGTCAAGGATCTTTTGAAAACGGCCCGGTTTGACACCAATTACTTTTTCCTGATTTTGACCTACGGCAACCGCCACGCCAACGCGGTGGAGCTGGCCCGGCAGTTCTGCGACGGCTGCGGCCTGCGGGTGGACTACATCAACCAGGTGCTGATGGTGGACAACTGGCTGCCCAGCTTTGACATGGACGAGCAGCGCAGGCTGGACAAGCAGGTGGACGCGCAGCTGGCCGCCATCCGCGCAGACCTGGACGCCGGGCGGCATTTCTGCCCCGAAGTGACCGAGGCCGACCGCGCCGCCCACGGCGAGTTTTTGGCAAACATGAGCCGCCTGCCCGCCGACGCCTGGCAGCGCCTGCTGCGCGTGACCGACCGCTGCATCGGCTGCGGCATCTGCGAGAAGGTCTGCCCATCCGGCTCCATCCGCGTGGCGGACGGCCGGGCGGTGCACACGCCGGGCCGCTGCCAGACCTGCCTGGCCTGTGCCCACGCCTGCCCGCAAAAGGCCATCGCCCTGACCGTGCCGGAGAAGAACCCCCAGGCCCGCTACCGCAACGAGCACGTCACCCTGCAGGAGATCATGCAGGCAAACGGCGCGCCCCGCGGCTGAGCCCGCCGGGCAAAAAGCCCCCCGGCCCTGCTGCCGGCTTGACAGCCGGCCGGCAGTGTGATACCCTACCGTGGGTTGCCCCGTTTGGCGGCCCGGCCGCAGCCGCCCGCCGGGCGCTGCCGGCAAATGTTCAGGGTCGGGAGGCGCCGGGATGACAACACTTGCGGTGATGGCCGCGGGCATTTTGGCGGGGCGCGTGTTCCCCGCCGGCCAAAAAAGCAATAACGAGCGGCTGCAGCTGCTGTGCACGCTGCTTTTGATCTTCTCGATGGGGGTCAGCCTGGGGCAGCGGGAGGATTTCTTTTCCGAGCTGGCGCTTTTGGGCGCGCAGGCGCTGCTGTTTTTTCTGCTGCCCACTGTGTGCTCCATCCTGCTGGTGTATGCCCTGACCCGGCGGTTTCTGCCGGAAAGCAGCCCCCGCACCGCCGGCCCGGAAACCGGCGGCGCCCCGGCCGCTGCCGGGCGCGCCCCGGACCCGATGCTGTTTTTGGCCCTGGGGGCGCTGGTTTTGGGCGTTTTGTGCGGGACGGTGCCTGCGGCGGCACGCTTTCTGGCGCCGCTGGCCGGCCACAGCGACTGGGTGCTGCTCCTGCTGATGTTTTCGGTAGGGATCAGCGTGGGGCTGCACCGCGGCATCTGGGCCAAGGTGCGGCAGTACCACGTCCGGCTGCTGGTCATCCCCGCCGGGATCGTGGCCGGCTCGCTGGCCGGCGGCGTGCTGTGCGGCCTGCTTGTGGGCTGTCCGCCCCGCCTGGCGGCCGCCGTCGCCGGCGGGCTGGGCTGGTACAGCCTGGCCGGCGTTACCATCACCAACCTGGCAGGTGCCGAGCTGGGCAGCATCGCCTTTTTGAGCAACCTGATGCGCGAGATCGGCTCGTTTTTTGCCATCCCGCTGATCGCCCGGCACCTGAATTCCTACACCTGCATCGCGCCAGCCGCCGCCACCAGCGAGGACACCACCCTGCCCATGCTGGTGCGCTACACCAGCGAGGAGACGGTCGTGTTTGCGGTGCTGAACGGCATCCTCTGCTCCGCTTTGGTGCCGGTGCTGATCTCGCTGTTCTGCTGAGGCCCGGCCGCAAGGCGCTCCGCAAAGCCGCCGCGCCTGCAAAGCCTGTGGTTCCGCGCGGGTCTCTCTCTCGGTTTTATCATAACGGGTCGGCGGGCCGATTTTTCTGCCGGCCGGCACAGAAAAGCGCAGCCGATTTTGTGGTTCGGCTGCGTTTTTCTGTTTCTGATAATCTGTTAAAACAAATCAGCCCACTGGTGCATTACCTCCATTGCCCGTGTAGAATCGCTTTCTTTGTAAGCAATATGGAGGTTATATAAGATCCCTTCGTCAACAATATACCCTTCGAGTTCTTCTAAAGCAATCGTATAGCGGCTGCTTCCTTTCTCCAGTAGATTTTGAGTGAAATGTTCCGAACGATTTTCACAATGTAGCTGAGCAGCGGGTCAGGCCGTACCGGGGGAATGGCGTTCCATGCGCCTAAGTAAGCGTCATTGACACATTCCTCTGCGTCCTGCCTGTTGTTCACGATGTTATACGAGAGATTGCGGCAGATTTTTCCGTATTTCACGTCCAGCGCCCGTATTCCCTGCTCTGACCGTTGAAAGAACATCTCTATAATTTTTTCATCGTCTATCATCTCACCGCCTCCCTTCCGGCTTCACCTGTATACTACGGTTTTGGCGGCAAATACTACATCAAATCCCAAATTTTTTCCTCACCTTGCGTGAGAGTGCCTGCCGGCAGCCGTGACAAGCAGGCGGACGCCCTGCAAGGCCCCGCCTGCGCGGTCCCTCCCCTGCCGCCCCCCTGTCCAGCCTTGCCGACATTTTCTGCCCGATTTTTATAAAAGAAAGGCCCAAAGGCCGCCGCGGCATCTAACCTGCCGCGCCCGGTCTTTGGGCCTTTTTCGTATGCGGTTCCCTGCCCTTTTTCCGGCCTGCCTTTGCCGGCAGGTCGGTGTTTTGCGGGCCGGGCTAGGGCTTGCGCTCAGTTCAAGATCAAGCTGTCCGCCAGGGTGAATACGTCGGGCACGCCCTTGTAGCAGCACCAGCCGGGCATACGCTCGTACCGGCGGGCCACCACCCGCACGCAGCGCGCCGGCCGGCCGGGGTGGAAGCCGATGTCCCGGCGGCAGATCTCCTGCTCGGCCGGGCGGCAGGGCAGCACCAGCGTGTCCGCCAGCGCCAAGGAGGCTTCGTCGTCGCCCAGATACAGTTCCAGCCGCTCCGGGAAAACGATGCCGCTGCGGTGGTGGCTCAAAAAGCCAACCTCCACCGTGTGCAGCATCCGCTCCTCCGGCAGCAGGCAGATAAAGTCCAAATCCTGCAGCGTGGCCAGCCAGCGGCCGTCCTGGTAGTCCAGGCTGCCCCGCTGCGGCAGCAGCAGGCCGTCGATGCCCGCCCCGCAAAAGACCGGCCGGGTGTCAAACACCGTGCCGCTTTTCAGCCGCAGGTCCCGCCAGCCGAAGCGGTAATCCGCCCGCACCGTTTCGCTGCTGCGTCCGTCGGGCAAGAAGGCTTTGGCGCGCATGCGGGCGTCCCCGGTCAGCACCAGCGGCGACCGGTACAGCGGCGCGCCGGCGTCCGGCTCGGTGCCGTCCAGCGTGCAGCGCAGCTGCGCCGCGCCGTCCGGGCAGGAAAGCGCCACGGCAGCCGGGCTGCCCAGATCAAACAGGCTGTCCGCAGGGGCAAACACCGGCTCCGGCACAGGCGCCTGCGCCGGGTCGGAAGGGCAGCGCACCCAGCGGGGCTGAAAGTTGTCCGAAGGCGCCGGGTCGCGGCGGTAGTCCCCGGTCAGCACCTCCGCGTCCGGCGCAGAGCCGGCCGCCAGGTCCAGGCAAATCTCGTCCCCTTGGGACTGGATCTCCAGCCCATCCGGCGCGGTGCGCGCCGGATGCCCGGAGAGCACCGCAACGCGGTAGCCAAATTTTCCCAGCCGCAGCAGCACGCTGCCGCCGTCCAGCCCTTCCAGCACCGGCAGGGTGTCGAACCGCAGCGCAAAGGGCCGCCCCTCCCCCGCTCCGCCGGTGCGGCGGACGCACAGCGTCCGGCTGGTCATACAGAATTGGAACCGGCCCTCCGGCGCGGACAGTTCGGCGCAGGCCGTCCACTCGTCCGGGGCGGAAAACCGGATCTCGCCCGCCGGCTCCGAGCCGTCTTGCATCAGCCGGACAAAAGGCCGCGGGATCGGCCTGCCCGCGGCCGCCGCGTCGGCCATCCATTTTTGGGCAAACAGCAGCGGCAGCGCCTCGCAGACGCTGGCCGCAGGGGGCGGCGTTCGCCCCTGGGCTGCGGCCTCCCGGCGTTGGCGCAGCAGGCCTTTTTCCAGGTAGCGGGAGGGGAAATTCTCGTTGTACAAAAACCAGTCGCGGATGCGCAGGCGGCCTTCCTCGGCCAAAAAGCCGACGCGGTAGTGCGCCCCTGCATACCACAGCGCGCCGGGCTGCGCGTCCCCCGGCCGCCCGGCCGGGCGGCCCTGCCAGTCGGTGACGGCAGGCCAGGAGACGGGCGGCGTCAGGGCATACTTGCGGCCGAACCAGGCGGCGGATTCGGCCATCGTTTCGATGCGCAGCTTGCCCGCACGGCTCAACGTCAGAAGCTGTTTCAGCTGCGGCTCAAAACCGGGGCGGATGTTCTCCCACAAAAAATTGTTCTCCTGCCCCACCTGGGCGTAGCCCACGCCGCAGCGGTCGGTGTCGGTCAGGCAGGCAAAATACCAGCCGATGCGCTCCGGGTCCCGGCCGTTGGTGCAGCAGGGTTCCAGCGTGTAAACGCCGCTCAGCCCCGGCCGGGCGTCCTGCTCAAAGGAAAAGACCGGGTCCGGCGCCAGCAGCCGGAACATGGCCACCGGCAGCTGGCCGTCCGCCGTCTGTGCGGGCAGATACTCGTTTTTGCGGCTGGGGTAGTAGATGCCGTTTGGGAACCCGCCCCACAGCGTAAAGCCGTCGGTGCCCAGCTGGTCGCGGCAGATGGCCGCGCCGGTCACGCCGTATTTTTCCTGCGCGTAGGCGATGGTGACCGGGTCCAGCACCCAGGAACCGATGGTTTTGGGGTAATACCCGAACACCGCGGCAAAGTCCCGCATATAAGCGTCCACCAGCGCCCGGCGCTCGTTCGGGTCATACCCCACACTGTAGGCGCTGTCCACCCGCTCGTCAAACTGGTCTGCCTGCGCCTTGGGGAACGCCACCCCGGCCCTGCGGCAGAGCTGCTCGGTGATCTCCCACCAGGCGGCGATCTCGTCGTTTTCGTCGGTCTGGCTGCGCAGCAGCTGCTGGTAGCGGGGTTCCATCAGCGCGTCGTACTTGAGGGCGTAGGTGGAGGGCAGCCCGTACTGCTTCAGCAGGCGGATCTGCCGGGCGATGGTGTCGAAATCCGCCTGCAAGAACTCGCTTGGCTCCTGGTGGGACATGCGGATAAAGTTGTATATATTGACGATGGTGCTCTTTTTGTCTGCCATGGTGTGCCTCCCGGTGTGGCAGGGTCCTATGCGGAACCTTCCGTTTTGCTTTGCCCTTAGCGTACCAGACTGCGCACAGACTGTCAACCGGCTCCCCGCGCAGGGACGGGAGGCATCCCGCCGGCCCCGCGGCAGACTTTTAGACAACAAAAAGCAAAAATCCGAACCATCTCAATCAGAGAAGTTCGGATTTTTGCTGTTCTGGTGACCCGTGCGGGAATCGAACCCACGTTAACGGCGTGAGAGGCCGCTGTCTTAACCGCTTGACCAACGGGCCATATAAAAAGAGAAGCCGGCATCTACCTATTTTCACAGGTCGTTTCCAACCAACTATCGTCGGCACAAGTGAGCTTAACTACTGTGTTCGGAATGGGAACAGGTGGGACCTCACCGTCATTGACACCGGCCGTATATACTGCC
>DWWX01000007.1 GCA_019119495.1 Candidatus Gemmiger stercorigallinarum
CGGGCGTGAACGCCCGCCCTACAATGCAGGGCAAACGGGCGGCGGGATCGGGGACGGCAGGCATGGCAGGCGGATGATGGCTGTGGAGTGCTGCCCCCTGCGTAGGGGCCGATGATTTCATCGGCCCGCCGTTGGGCCTGGTGGGGGCTGCCGGTTGTATACCGCTGTCCACTCCCGGCCACCATGTAGGGCGGGCGATTTCGCCCGCCGCGGAGCCTTGCGGCGCCGCAGGGTTTTCCGGGACGATGCGAGCATCGTCCCCTACGAAACATAGGGCATGGTTTCACCGGGTTTTGCAGGACACCTCCGCCGCAAAGCGGCAATGCACCGGCTGCTGTCCCCCGCCGCGCAATGCCAGCCCTTGGGTAAATGCCGTGATCCTGCCGCGCCCGTTTTGCGTCCTGCTCCTGTTATGATTATAGTAGCCACTTTGGGGCAAGTCAACGCAGAACGAAAAGCCGGCCCGCCTGTTTTGCCGGCTCCTGCGGCAGACCGCAAAAAGCGGTGATCCTTCGGGCCGGTACAGAGCTGCCGGCCGGGACGCCCCCGCGCCACAGCTTCAAACAGCAGGCGGCCCGCCGGTGGAAAGCACTCCGGCAGGCCGCCCTGTGTTTGAACTTTTGTATGCCGCCTTCCCCTGCTGCCCGGCCGCCGGCGGAGCTTTCAGCCCCCCAGCCGCGCAAACACCAGCAGAGCGGCCGCCACTGCGATCACGCTGATCAGATAGGGCACGCCCAATACCTCCCGTTCCCCGATTGACATACAGTAAATGTCATTCCGGTCCCCAGTTTAGCATATACTGATTAAAATGACAAGCAGTAAATGTCAAGCAGCCAGCAGGGGGAGGTCGGCGGCGGTGTACAAGAACAAGGCGCCCGGTGGGCGCAACAACCTGGCCGGCGTGCAGATCGCCCGGCTGCGGCAGGCGGCCGTGCCGCGCATGTCCCAGCGGGCGCTGGCCGACGAGATGCAGCTGCGCGGGCTGGATCTGGACAAAAACGCCATCCAGCGCATCGAGTCCGGCCAGCGGTTTGTCACCGACATCGAGCTTCTGGCCTTTGCCGAGTTCTTTCAGGTGCCGGCGCAGGACCTGCTGAAACCATGACCGCCCCGCGGGCAAAGCAAGCACTTTGCCGCGCAGGGCGGTCTTTTTTGGTAGGGATCACAGCCGGCCGGGCCGGTCACAGGTCGATGTCCAACAGCACCGGGCAGTGGTCGGAGCCGTAGATATCCGGCAGAATGGAGGCCTCTCGGATGCGGTCCGCCACCCGGTCGGAGACGATGAAATAGTCGATGCGCCATCCCGCGTTGCGCTCCCTGGCCTTAAAGCGCATGCTCCACCAGCTGTAAGCGCCGGTGGCGTCGGGGTGCAGGTAGCGGAAGGTATCGGTAAAGCCGGCGGCCAGCAGCTCGGTCATTTTGCCCCGCTCCTGGTCCGAGAAGCCCGCCGCGCCCCGGTTGGGGCCGGGGTTTTTCAGGTCGATCTCGTTGTGGGCCACGTTCATGTCGCCGCACAGCACCACCGGCTTTTTGGCGTCCAGCTCCAGCAGGTAGCGGCGCAGGTCGTCCTCCCAGCGCATGCGGTAGTCGATGCGGGCCAGGCCCTCCTGGGCGTTTGGCACATAGACGTTGACCAGGTAAAAGCCGGGGTACTCCAGCGTGATGGCCCGCCCCTCGTGGCTGTGCTCCTCCACGCCGATGCCGTAACTGACCGAAAGCGGCTGCTGCTTTGTCCAGACCGCGGTGCCGGAGTAGCCTTTTTTCTCGGCCGAGTAGATGTATTCGGTGTAGCCTTCGGGGGCGAACTCCGCCTGGCCGGGCTGCATTTTGGTCTCCTGGACGCAGAAGGCGTCGGCGTCCAGCGTTGCAAAGGCCTCGGCAAAGCCCTTTTTCAGGCAGGCCCGCAGGCCGTTGACGTTCCAGCTGATCAGTTTCATGGCGACCTCCTTGTGAGAGCGGGATGTTTCTTTTTTGAAGAAATTGGCATAATGAGAAATCAGGAATGAGGAATTGCGGTGGTCCGCACGCTGGCGCGTGCTCAAAAACGGTGCGGTAAGCATCTGCCTGACAAAGCGGAAAGCCGAACCACGCCTGCCTTTCCAGGCCGTGCCCGAATTGCGGCTTCCTGTATCCAATCGCGGCCGGAACGGCCGCACCAAAATTCCCAATTCCTAATTTCTAATTCCTCATTCCTAATGAACGAAGTATCACCCGGCAGCCTTTGCCGGCACAGCCTTTGCTTTCCAGCGGCCGCGGGCAAAGCGGACGACAAAGCAGAGCGCACGGCAGACCCAGTCGATGACCATGGCCACCCAGACGCCCACCGCGCCCCACTGCAGATTGACGCAGAGGATGTACGAGAAGCCCAACCGCCACACCACCATGGACGCCACCGACACCACCATGGTAAACCGCACGTCGTTGGCGGCGCGCAGGGCGTTGGGCAGCACAAAGGCCGCCGGCCACAGCAGGATGCCCATGCCGCAGTGGATGACGATCAGCAGGCGGGAGAGCTGGTCGGTCTCCGGCGAGAGGGTGTACAGCTGCATCAGCAGCGGCAGGCCCAAAATCACCAGCGCGTTGACCGCACCCTGGGCGATGTAGTCCCACAGCATCAGCTTTTTGGCATAGTGGACGGCCTGGCCGGGGTCGCCTGCGCCGACACAGCGGCCCACCACCGTGATCATGGCAAGGCCCATGGCCTGGCCGACGATGCAGCCCACATTGTCCAGGTTGTTGGCCACCGCGTTGGCCGAGATGTGCACCGTGCCGAACAGCGAGATCATGCTGACCACCAGCACCCGGCCCAGCTGGAACAGGCTGTTTTCCAGCGCCGAGGGGATGCCGATGTACAGGATATTGCGGATCATGGCCGGGCGGGGACGGCACACCGCGCCCCAGGTGACGCGGGCGGGGTTGTCGTGCCGGGTGGTGGTGGCCAGGATGAGCACCGCGCCCACCATGCGGGAGACCAGCGTGGGCACCGCCACGCCGGCCACGCCCATCTTGAGCACAAAAACGCAGAAGGCGTTGCCGCAGACGTTGATGATGTTCATCAGCACGCTGACCCGCATGGATACCGCGCTGTTGCCCACCGACCGGAAGATGGCCGCGCCGGCATTGTACAGCGCCAGGAACGGGTAGGACAGGCCGGTGATGAAGAAATAGGTCATGGCGGCGGCCATGACGTCATCGTCGATCCGGCCGAAGAACAGCCGCAGCAGCGCCTGCCGCCCCACCAGGCAGAAAGCCATGACCCCCAGCCCCAGCAGGGCGCTGAGGGCCACCAGCTGGCCGGAACTGCGCATGGCGTCGGCCCGGCGCCTGGCCCCCAAAAACTGGCTGGTGACCACCGCGCCGCCGGTGGCCAGCGCCGCAAACACGTTGAAGATCAGGTTGTTGATCATGTCCACCAGCGACACACCGGAGATGGCGGCCTCGCCCACGCTGGAGACCATGACCGTGTCCGACATGCCCACCAGCGCCGCCAGCGCCTGCTCGATGACCAGCGGCCACAGCAGGCGCAGCAGCTGGGCGTTGGTAAACTGCTTTTGAACTGTCGTTTCCATTGTTTTCCAGATTCCTCTTTCCCACCCTGCCGCGGCGCATCCTTTTTTTCGGCCGCGGCGGCTACTGGCAGTATACCACCGGGGCCGCCGCCGTGCAAGGCGGGGCGCAAAAATCCCCCGGCGGGGGACTTTCCTGCCGGGGGATGGGCGGCAAACGCCCGTTATTTGCTCATTCGTACCGCAGGGCCTCGATGGGGTCCAGTTTGGCGGCCTTGTTGGCGGGGTAATAGCCAAAGAACACGCCGATGGCCATGCTGAATCCCACCGCAATGGCGATGGCCTGCACGCTGGGCCGGGCCGAAAAGCCCACCACGCCGGCCAGCGCCGCGCCCAGGGCGATGCCCAGTATCACGCCGATGACGCCGCCGATCAGGCAAAGCACCATTGACTCGGTGATAAACTGCATGCGGATGGCCGAGTTGCGGGCGCCCAGCGCCTTGCGGGTGCCGATCTCGCGGGTGCGCTCGGTGACGGACACCGTCATGATGTTCATGACGCCGATGCCGCCCACCAGCAGGCTGATGGCCGCAATGGCCGAGATGCCCAGGCTGATGGTGCTGAGCATGCTGGTCAGCTGCTCCACCAGGGTGGAAAGGCTGCTGGCCTCCACTGTCCAGGTGTCGTTGCGGGTGTAGTAGCTGGCAAAAAAGGAGCCGGTGGTGGTCACAAAGCTGTTGATGTCCACCCCGTCTGCCACCTGCACCGTAAAGGTCTGGTAGCCGTCGGCATCGCCGGTGATGGCGCGGGCGGTATCCAGCGGGATGTAAAGGCTGGTCTGGATGGCGTCGTCGTCCACCGTGCCGAACATTGAGCTGCTGGTATCGTCGTAGGTGTAAACGCCGGCCACGTAAAAAGTATAGGGCATATTGCTGATGGTCAGCGTCACCTGGCGGCCCACCGCCTCGGCGTTTGTGCAGCCCATGGTCTGCTGGACGAACTTTTCCGATACAACGCAGATGCGGCGGTCGCCGTCGTCATCGCGCAGCCAGCGGCCGGCCAGCAGCGGGGTGTCGTTTTCCAGGTCGTCCAGCACGGCGCGGTTGACGCCGCTGACGCTGGCGGTGATGGTGGTGGTGGGGTCGCCGTACTTGTCCAGCGTGGCGCTGCCCACCGTGACGGTCTTTTGCACGTCCGCCACCTGGGTGGGGAAGGCGGCCGTGTACTCGGCAATCATCTCGTCGGTCAGCAGGTCGCCGTCGGAAGGGGTGGAATCCATAAACAGCCGCAGCTGCACGCCGGACATCGCGCTTTGGTCCGACTCGGTCTTTTGGGTCAGGCTGACGGTGATGTTGGAAACGCCCAGCCCGCTCATCGAGTCGGTGACGGCGCCGGTCATGCTGTTGCCGATGGTCTCGATGGCAATGACCGCCGCAATGCCGATGATGATGCCCAGCATGGTCAGCAGACTGCGCATCTTGTTGCTGCGCACGCTGGTCAGCGCCATCGAGATATTCTCAAAGAGCTGCACGTTTGCCGGACCCCCTTCGTTCGCCCACGATCCGACCGTCCCGCAGCGTCAGTACCCGCTGGCATTCCTCGGCCAGCTGGGGGTTGTGGGTGATCAGCACAATGGTTTTGTGGTATTTTTCGTGCATCTCGTGGAACAGGTCCATGACGATGCGGCTGGTCTCGCTGTCCAGGGCGCCGGTGGGTTC
>DWWX01000008.1 GCA_019119495.1 Candidatus Gemmiger stercorigallinarum
CGCACCTGGCCGCTCTCCAGGTCCACCTCCATGTCCTCCACATATCCGAACCGGCTTCCGTCCCGCAGGCCGATTACCTCTTTCCAGCGCAGCTCCGCGATCCGCGTCTCCATGGAGCATGCCCCCTTTCTATGGCTGTCTTATGGATATGCGGGGGAGGAGCTGTCCTATACGAAAAAACGCCCCAGCGCATCGATAAATGCGCTGGGGCGGGGTTTTGCCTATTTTACAGGACCTTGCTGAGGAACAGCTGGGTGCGGGGGTTCTGGGGGTGGTCGAACAGCTCGCTGGGGGAGTTCTCCTCCAGGATCTTGCCGCTGTCCATGAAGATGACCCGGCTGGCCACCTCGCGGGCGAAGCCCATCTCGTGGGTGACCACCGCCATGGTCATGCCCTCGTGGGCCAGGTCACGCATCAGGTCCAGCACCTCGCCCACCATCTCAGGGTCCAGGGCGGAGGTGGGTTCGTCAAACAGCAGGACCTCCGGGTCCATGGCCAGGGCGCGGGCGATGGCGATGCGCTGCTTCTGCCCGCCGGACAGCGAGCTGGGGTAAGCGTCCGCCTTGTCCGCCAGGCCGATGCGTTCCAGCAGTTCCATGGCGCGCTTGTCGGCCTGGTCCTTGGTCATGCGGTGCAGGCGGGTGGGCGCCAGCGTGATGTTGCGCTTGACCGTCAGATGCGGGAACAGGTTAAAGTGCTGGAACACCATGCCCATCTTGGCGCGGGTCTTGTCGATGTCCTTCTCGGTGACCTCGACGCCGTCCAGGTAGACCTTGCCGCCGGTGGGCTCCTCCAGCCGGGTCAGGCAGCGCAGGAAGGTGGACTTTCCGCAGCCGGAAGGCCCGACCAGGCAGACCACGTCGCCCTTGTTGACGGTCAGGCTGACGCCCCGCAGAACGTCCAGGCCCTCGTAGCTTTTCTGCAGATTTTCAGCGACGATCACTCTGCCTCAGCCTCCTTTCCAGTTTGCCCAGCAGCCAGGTAAAGATCATGACCAGCACCAGATAGATGGCCGCGGTGCCCAATAGCGGGAACATGGCCTCGTAGGTGCGGTTCATAACGCCCTGGGCCGCGTACAGCAGCTCCTTGCCGCCGATGACGGTGATCAGCGAGGTATCTTTAAGCAGGATGATGAACTCGTTGCCCAGCGACGGCAGCACCGACTTGATGGCCTGGGGCACCACCACCAAAAACATCGTGGTAGTGTAGTTCAGGCCCAGACTGCGGCCGGCCTCCATCTGGCCGGGGTCCACCGCCATCAGGCCGCCGCGGATGATCTCGGACACATAGGCGCCGGAGTTGATGCCCAGGCTGAGCGCGCCGATCAGCGTGAAGTCACGGCTGGAGGCAAACACCACCATGCTCATGATCAGCAGCTGCACCATCATGGGGGTGCCGCGGATGACGGTGGAGTAGACCTTGCAGATCAGGTTGAAAAAGCCCAGCACCGGGTTTTTGTGCCCGACGCGCTGCTGGTCGTGAGTGACGCGCACCAGCGCCACCACGCTGCCCAGGATAACGCCCAGAGCCAGCGCCGCCGCCGTGACCACCAGCGTGGTGCCCACGCCTTCCAGGTATTGCAGCCAGCGGTCGGATTCGATGAATGCCTGGTAGAATTTGACGAAGAAATCCTGCCAGAAGGTCAACTCGCCGCCGCTGCGGGCCAGTTCGGACAACGCCTCAAACTGTGCGGCCAGGTCCATGTCCACCTCCACCTTTCTGAACGGTCGATTTTATTTTCCTGCCGGCAGCCGCCGGCGGGTCGGTTTGGGGATTTGGGGGAAGATACAGCAAAAGGAGAGCGGCCCTGCTCCGGCGTCTGCCGGAAAGCGCAGG
Organism: Candidatus Gemmiger stercorigallinarum; assembly: GCA_019119495.1. GTDB lineage: Bacteria > Bacillota > Clostridia > Oscillospirales > Ruminococcaceae > Gemmiger > Gemmiger stercorigallinarum. The sequence goes on from DWWX01000008.1 coordinate 1,837, forward strand.
CCCATGCCTGCCAGACCGCCCCCCTGCTGTGCTTATGCGCAAACGCCTGCGCGTCCCGCACAGGGCCGCCGATCACTCAGCGGAGATGTACTTGTCGATGATGGCCTGAGTGGTGCCGTCGGCCTCCATCTCGGCCAGGATGCTGTTGATGGCATCCAGCAGCTGGGTGTTGCCCTTGGCCACGCCGATGGCGTAATCCTCGTCCGCAAAGGCGGTGTCCAGGATCGTCAGGCCGGGGTTGGCCGCCACGTACTCCTGGGCGGGGGCGTTGTCGATGACCACGGCGTCCACCTTGCCGGAGACCAGGTTCTGCACGGCGGTGTTGCCGTTGTCAAAGGGAGCCACGGCGTCCTCGCCAAACTCGTCGATGCAGAAGGTATAGCCGGTGGTGCCGCGCTGCACGCCGACCAGCTTGCCGGCCAGGTCGTCGGGGCTGGTGATGTCGGAGCCTTCCGGCACGATGACGGACTGCACACCGTTGGCATAGGTGTTGGAGAAGTCCATGTTGACCAGGCGGTCCTCGGTGATGGTGATGCCGGCCATGGCGATGTCGCTCTTGCCCTGCTGCACCGCCAGCAGAGCGGCGTCAAAGTCCATATCGTCGATCTGCAGCTCCAGGCCCAGGCGCTTGGCGATCTCGCCGGCCATCTCCACGTCGATGCCCTCAAACTCGCCGGCGTCGTTGGTCATCTCGTACGGCGGGAAAGCGGCGTTGGTGGACATGATCAGCACGCCGTCCTCGACGGTCTCCACGTCGTAGGAAGCGGTCTCGGCGGAGGCGGTGCTGGAGGCCTCCTCGCTGGAAGCCTCGCTGGAGGTGTCCTCAGCGGCGGAGGAGCTTTCGGGCGCGGTGCTCTCCGAGCTGCTGGAATCGGTGCCGCTGCAGGCGGCCAGGCTGAACGCCATGGCGGCGCCCAGCAAAAGTGCAGTCAGTTTTTTCATGTTGTTATCCCTCTTGTTTCTTCTCAAAACTTTTCCATGACTTTTCATGTGCAGCCACCGGGCCGGACCCTCCCCGGCTATCCGGCGACCTTACCAGTATGCTGCATAAAACCTGCATTGTCAATGTATATTTTGCATTTTCGGCGTTTTGTGTACCCCTTTTGCGGGTGGGCGTCCTTTTTTGTGCAGTTTTTGAGGCCCGCGGCCGCCGCGCCCCGGCCGCAGATTTTGCCCCGCCGGTATTGACACCCCCACATGTCGATGCTACACTGATTCAGTAGGAATTTGTCATGGAATGTGCGGCGGGGCAGGCGCTGCCGGCGCCGGGGAAGCCGCCGCACAAAAGCAAGCGCCCGTGCGCCGCCTGCTGTAAACGCCGGGGCCGCTGCTTTGCCTTTTGCGAGAAAGTTGAAATTCAGGAGAAAATGCTCCCCTGTGCCGGGCTGCGGCATGGGGCTGTGCGTCTGCGCCGGCCCCTGCGTCCCGCCGGGGAGCGGGGGGTTGTGAACTATGACATTGGCAGAACTTGCCATCGGCCAGGATGCGCGCATCCGGTCGGTGGGCGGGCAGGGCGCGCTGCGGCGGCACCTGCTGGATATGGGCCTGACGCCCGGCATTGAGGTGACCTTGCGCAAGGTGGCGCCCATGGGCGACCCCATCGAGCTGGAGCTGCGCGGCTATGAGCTGACGCTGCGGCTGGATGACGCCAAACAGATCGAGATCGAGGGTGTGCACGACACCGACCGCGCCGCCCGGCCCCAGACCCGCCACACGCCCACGCCCCACCCCGGCCACGGCGAGGTCCGCCAGGCGCCCAGCTACCACGACCACAAGGCGGGCGACGCCATCCCCAAGGGGCAGCCGCTGACCTTTGCGCTGGCCGGCAACCAGAACTGCGGCAAGACCACGCTGTTCAACCAGCTGACCGGGTCCAACCAGCATGTGGGCAATTTCCCCGGCGTGACGGTGGACCGCAAGGACGGCCAGATCCGCGGCCATGCCGAGGCCACCGTCACCGACCTGCCGGGCATCTATTCCCTCTCGCCCTATTCCAGCGAGGAGATCGTGACGCGGGACTTTCTTTTGAAAGAAAAGCCCACCGGCATCATCAACATCGTGGACGCCACCAACATCGAGCGCAACCTGTACCTGACCATCCAGCTGATGGAGCTGCAGATCCCCATGGTGCTGGCGCTGAACATGATGGATGAGGTGCGGGCCAACGGCGGCACCGTCATCGTCAATGAGCTGGAAGCCCTGCTGGGCATCCCGGTGGTGCCCATCTCGGCCGCCCGCAACGAGGGCATCGACGAGCTGATCGACCATGCCATCCATGTGGCCCGCCACCGCGAGACGCCCGGCCGCATCGACTTCTGCGAGGCCGGCGGCGACAACGACCCCCGCGGCGCGGTGCACCGCTGCATCCATGCCATCGTCCACCTGATCGAGGACCACGCCCGCCGGGCCGGGCTGCCGCCCCGCTTTGCCGCCACCAAGCTGGTGGAGGGCGACGCGCCGATTTTGGAGCAGCTGGACCTGGACCAGAACGAGAAAGAGACGCTGGAGCACACCATCGTCGAGATGGAGCACGAGACCGGCACCGACCGGGAGGCCGCTTTGGCGGATATGCGCTTCCGCTTTATCGAGGGCGTCTGCGACCAGACGGTGGTCCACCCGGTGGAAAGCCGCGAGCACAAGCGCAGCGTGGCCATCGACAGGGTGCTGACCGGCAAATACACCGCCATCCCCTGCTTTATCGCCATTCTGGCGCTGGTGTTCTGGCTGACCTTCGGCGTGGTGGGCGTGGCACTGTCCGATCTGATGGAGCTGGCCATCGGCGCCGTCACCGACTGGGTGGACGCCGGCCTGACCGCCTACGGCATCAACCCGGTGGTCCATTCGCTGGTCATCGACGGCATCTTTGCCGGCGTGGGCAGCGTGCTCAGCTTCCTGCCCACCATCGTCACGCTGTTCTTTTTCCTGTCCATCCTGGAGGACACCGGCTACATGGCCCGTGTTGCCTTCGTCATGGACAAGCCGCTGCGGCGCATCGGGCTTTCCGGCCGCAGCTTTGTGCCCATGCTGATCGGGTTTGGCTGCTCGGTGCCGGCCATCATGGCCACGCGGACGCTGTCCTCCGACCGGGACCGCCGCATGACGGTGCTGCTGACGCCGTTTATGAGCTGCTCGGCCAAGCTGCCCATCTACGGGCTGTTCACCGCGGCGTTTTTCCCGCGGGGGTGGCAGCCGGTGGTGATGGTCGCCCTTTACCTGATGGGCGTGGTGTTCGCGGTGGTGTATGCGCTGGTGCTGAAGCACACCCGCTTCCGCGGCGAGCCGGTGCCCTTTGTGATGGAGCTGCCCAATTACCGCCTGCCCAGCCCCAAAAGCGTGGGCCAGCTGATCTGGGACAAGGCCAAGGATTTTATCACCCGTGCCTTTACCATCATCTTTGTGGCCACCGTCATCATCTGGTTTTTGCAGAGCTTTGACGCGCGGCTGAACGTGGTCGATTCGCCGGATTCCAGCCTGCTGGCCATGATCGGCGGATGGATCGCCCCTGTCTTTGCCCCGCTGGGCTTTGGCGACTGGCGGGTGTCCACCGCGCTGATCACCGGCTTTACCGCCAAGGAGAGCGTCGTCTCCACCCTGACGGTGCTTTTGGGCGGCGATACCGCGCTGCTGGGCAGCCTGTTCACCCCCTTTACCGCCTTTGTGTTTTTGACCTTTACGCTGCTGTACACCCCCTGCGTGGCGGCCATCGCGGCGGCCCGGCGGGAGCTGGGCTCCGCCAAGGCGGCGGCCGGCGTGGTGGTGGCCCAGTGCCTGATCGCCTGGGCCGCGGCCTTTGCCGTGCACGCCGTCGGCCTGCTGCTGGGTCTGGCCTGACCGCCCGGCAGGCGCCCATTTGCCTTTTGCCGCAAAAGCGGCTGCATTTTTGCCCGGCGCACACCGCGCCGGGCCGGACAGGAGGGATCTTCCCATGTGGAACCTGCAAAGTTTTATCGTGCTCGTGGTGATTTTTGTGCTGCTGGCGCTGGCGATCCTGTTCATCGCCAACAACGGCGGCTTCAAGTCCGGCTGCACCGGCCACTGCGCCAGCTGCCAGCAGCGGTGCAGCACCCCCAAACCGGCCAAAAAGCCGGAGGAGGACGACGGCGCGCCCAAAGCATAAGCCGCCGGACACAGGGAAAGGATGTGGCCTTTGTGACAAAACTCAACCAAGCATGGCTCCATGCAAAGCCAGTGGACTGCGACGTTTGCATGGAGTGACCTTCGTCGCAAAAACGGGCGCTGCCCCGCCTAAGCAGGGACGCCCGGATATGCTGGCTTTGCCGCCTGACGTGTTTACGCAAGGAGGGAGCCTGCATGAGATACATCAACGCAAGCGCGCTACTTCCCGATGCGCTGGTCAAAGAGCTGCAGGGCTACGTGCAGGGGGCATACATCTATGTGCCCGTTGCGCCGGCGCAGCAGAAGCATTGGGGAGAGGCATCCGGCTACCGGCAGGAGCTGCGGCAGCGCAACCGCCAAATCACCGAGGCTTACCGCCAGGGGACCCCGGTGGAGCAGCTGGCGGAACGCTACTGCCTGTCCGTCCATGCCATCCGGAAGATCATCTATCAAAAATAACCGCCGCACAGCGGCGGCATAAAGCAGGCGGCAGAGGTTTTTGACCTCTGCCGCCTGCTTGCTGTCTCTGCCGGTTTGTACTGCTTGCTTCGGTGCCGAATGGTGGCTGGAAACCGCGCCGGGCCGGCGGTACAATGGAGAAAAGAGACCACCTGCATCCGCAAAAGAAAGGAACCCACCATGTGCACACGGTTTGTCCACCGGGGCGGCAGCGTCCTGACCGGCTTCAACTTTGACATCGACCTGGCGGTGTGGGACCACCGGCTCGTTCTGGAGCCGGACCGGTTTGGCATCGGCATCCTGCGGCCGGACGGGCTGCGGCATATTTATCACGGCGTGCACCGAAACGGCAACGCCGGCACCCTGCTGTATGTCCACGGCAGCGCGGCGGGGGCTTTCCGGGAGGGCGGCGGCTGTATGACCGTCGCCGACCTGACCGAGCGGTTTATACAGGGCAGGCTCCGCTTTGACGAGGCGCTGCTCATCGTCGCCACCCGGCCGATCGTCTACGCCCCCGACGCCACCATGCAGGCCGTGCTGTCCGACCGGCAGGGCCGCACGCTGATCGTGGAGCCCGGCCGCGGCTGGCGGCTGGACCGCGGGGCCTTCTCGCTGATGACCAACTATTCGCTGCTGGACCCCGAAAGCACCCGCCCCTTTGTGGTGCCGGGCGACGACCGCCTGGAGCGTGCCGGTCCGATGCTGCGCAGCTTTGGCGGGCGGCTGACCGTCGCCGACGCCTTTGCGGTGCTGCGCGCCGTCCGGCAGGAGGGGCCCTGGGCCACCAGGGTCAGCTTTGTCTACGCCGCAGACGAAAACGCCGTCTACTACGCCCAAGATAACGATTTTGCCCACATCCAAAAGCATCGGTTTGCCGCGCCGTGACCGGCAGGGAGGAAACCATGGACCCGAACAAAATATACCCCCGCTCCACCGACCGCCAGACGGTCTATCTAAAAAACGTCATCCACGACCCCGGCATCCAGGTGGGCGATTTTACGATCTACAACGACTTTGTCAACGACCCGCGGCAGTTTGAGAAAAACAATGTGCTGTACCGGTATCCCATCAACCGCGACAGGCTGGTGATCGGCAAATTCTGTTCCATCGCCTGCGGGGCAAAGTTCCTGTTTACCAGCGCCAACCACACGCTGACATCGCTGTCCACCTACCCCTTCCCTCTCTTTTTTGAGGAATGGGGGCTGGATATCCGGGAGGTTCCGTCGGCCTGGGACAACAAAGGCGGCATCACCCTGGGCAGCGACGTTTGGGTGGGGTACGAGGCCGTGATCCTGTCCGGCGTCACGGTCGGGGACGGCGCAGTCATTGCCGCCCGCGCCGTGGTGACCGGGGATGTGCCGCCGTACACCATCGTCGGCGGCGTGCCCGCCAGGCCGATCCGCAAACGCTTTCCCGACCAGGTGATCGCCGCTTTGCAGGCGGAGCGGTGGTGGGACTGGCCGGCGGAGAAGATCCGCCGGCACATGGGCGACATCCGCGCCGGCCGGTCCGACCGGCTGGTGCGGCCCTGACCGGCCCGCCGCCGGGCGCCGCGCCAGAACAGACCATCCCGGCAAAGCGGAGTAAGCGCAAGGAAGCTGTGGTTTTGCCGCGCAAGCGGCAAAACTGCGAAGCACCGAAAAAATCGCAAAAGCAGGCCGGTGGCAAGGCGCCGGAACGCCGGCGTCCTTTGTGGACGCCAAGCGACGGCAACGCAGCCAACGGCCTGTTTTTGTTAGAGTTTGCGGCAAAGCTTCCTTGTGCGCACTCCGCTAAAGCAGAGCGGGCGGCAGTGAGGGTTCTCGCCGCCGCCCGCTCTGCGCGTCTGCGTTTCTTTTTCAAATCGCCAGGGGGCCGGCCGTGCCGGAAGCGCCCGCCGGGGACCTTACAGCCGGCTGCGGATGGCGGCGAACACCCGGCGCAGCGGGCGGTAGACCACCAGCGTGATGACAAAGTTGCCCGCACAGTGCACCAGGTCGGTGGGCAGGCCGGCCACCCACCAGGCAAACGCCCCCGCAGGCCCCACCGTGAACAGGTAGACCGGGGTGCACAGCGCGCCGAACGCCAGCCCGTACGCCCCGCTGACCACCGCCCAGCCCGGCGCCGAGTCCATGCGGCGCAGCCGCCGCACCAGCCAGTGCAGCAAGAACCAGACGTACAGGTACATCCAGCTCCACAGGCCAAAACCGTACAGCACAAACTCCAGCAGCACAAAGGCGGCGATGGCCCAGGGCGCGACCGCCGGCAGCTCCAGCGTGTACAGCAGGATCAGCGGGGTCACCGGCTCGCCGGGCAGCACGGCCAGGGCTTCTTTCAGCGCCATCAGCAGCGCGCCCATCAGCCCGGCCAGCACCGTCTCGCGGGTGGTCAGGCGGCGCATCAGTAGCCCTCGGTCAGGGTGATCTCAAAGGCGTCGCCGTCGGCAATGGGGGTGCTGTCCACCCCGGTGGCCAGGCTCTCGCCGCCTTTGGTAAAGCACCACCACTGCTCCTTGCTGTCGTCGGCGGTCACACCGTTGACTGTGGTGACAAACAGGCCGTACTCGCTCTCATCGCCCGCGATCATATTCTCCTGTTCCAGCGCGCCGCGCAGGTATTCCTCCCCGGTGGTGATGGTGGTGGTCGTCTCGCTGCCGTCCAGCATCACCACGTCAACGGTGATGGTCTTTTCGCCGGCGCTGCCCTTGGGGGCAAAGGCAAAGTAGATGCCCAGCAGCACGGCGGCGGCAGCGATCAGGGCGATGACGCCCCACAGGATCTTTCTGCTGCCGGATCTTGCGTTTTTCTGGTTTTCCATTGGGTTACGCTCCTTTTCTCCCGGCCTGTGCCGGGCGGTAAAAATCGTGCTGCAAAAAACGGCCGCGCCCTTCTGCATCTGGCAAAAGGGCGCGGAAAAATCGGGGCGTCCCCGCCCGATCCCCGGCGCTTTGGATCGGGCAGATGCCCCCGGCCACCGGGCGGCAAAAGGGCCCGGCGGGCGGTATTTCCTGTGCGTACCCTTCCCCATCGCTCGTGGAGACGTACCTTCCAGCCGCCCGGCGATCTGACTGTGACAGTAGCGGGACTGTGAGGGACTTTCACCCTGCTTCTCCGGTGGGCGGCCCGGCCAGTGCCGGTCCGCCCCTGCGGCCTGGAATACAAAAGAGCGTGCTGCTTTTTGCACCGCGCATGACGCCATGCGCATTCAAAGACGGCTGCCGGCCCGGCATAAGCCAAACCGGCCGCGCCGCCTTGCGGCTATTATACCATACCCTCCCCCGCCGCACAAGCCGGTCCCGCCGCTGCGCGAATGCGGCGGGATGCCAAACCGGGAGCGGCAGGCATAGCGGGCGGATGACGGTCGTGGAGCGCCGCCCCGCTGAGTAAGGGCCTGGCGGAAGGCTGGCGTTTATACGTTGCCGCCCGCTTCCGGCCGCAATGTAGGGCGGGCGATCTCGCCCGCCGCATGGGGTTTGCGATATCGCAGGGTTTGCGGGACGATGCGAGCATCGTCCCACCGACGGGCCTGGCGGAAGGCTGGCGTTTATGCGTTGCCACCGCTCCCGGCCGCAATGTAGGGCGGGCGTTTTCGCCCGCCGCATGGGGTTTGCGGCGTTGCAAGGTTTCCGGGACGATGCAAGCATCGTCCCCTACGGATGCAGGGCAAGGCTCTGCCGGGCTTTGCAGGATATCTCCAGCGCAAAGCGGCAATGCACCCCTCCGTCTGCGCCTTGCGGCGCATCCACCGTCCGGTTTGCGGTGCCCGCATCGCACGGCGCGCGCTAAAGCACGCTTGTGCTCTGCGACCGCTGCACCTGCTCCGTCTCGCTTTCTCCGCCGCAGGCGGCGCTCAACTCCGCAGCCCCTTGCAGGGGAGGCTTTATAAAGTGCCTGCCACCCGGAAGGCTCCCCTGTAAGGGGAGCTGGCGGCGTCAGCCGACTGAGGGGTGCGGTGCGGTGCCTTGCCCTGCCAATATCCTTCCGAACCTCCGCAAGGCTCCCCGGCGGGCGATCTCGCCCGCCGCATGGGGTTTGCGGCATCGCAGGGTTTCCGGGACGATGCAAGCATCGGCCCGCCAACGGGCCTGGCGGAAGGCTGGCGTTTATGCGTTGCCACCCACTCCCGGCCGCAATGCCCCCAAACCAGGCGCGGCAAAACAAAGCGGCCCTCAAAGGAAAGCTTACTCTGCTTTCCTTTGAGGGCCGCTTTTTGTGCTGCCACGCTGTTTGCGGGCAGGCAGCTTTGTCATGGCATATCTGGCAAAGCCCCGGCACTTTTGATGGATCGGATACACCCCAGGGCTCTCCCCCGTTTGCCGGGGCGTGCCGCTCAGCCGCCCTGTGTGCGGCGTTTGCGGCCGCGCCGCCAGCCGATCAGCAGGTAAAGCAAGATCAGCGCCCAGGCTGCGGCCAGCGCGGCCAGCAGCGCCACGGCGGTGGCGGGCAGCGGGCCCAGGTCGGCCTTGACCGCGCCGTTGGCCGCCACCGAATCCAGGTGGTAGAGCGCGGCAGTGTCGGCGTACAGGCTGTCGATATAGGCGTCGTCCACCGTCTGGCTGCGGCGCACGCTCTTGGTCACTTCCTCGATCAGCTGGCCGGCAGCGTCCCGCAGCGAGGTGGAGCCGTTGAACACCGGCGTGGTGAAGGTATCGTCCAGATGGTCCAGCAGCAGCCGGGCAGCCTGGATCTTGACCTTATAATGGGTGTCGGTGTCCTCGCCGGCGCGGGAGAGATAGTCCTGATATTCCGGGTCCTGCTGGGCCCTGGTGGTCACCGGCACGTAGCCCTCGGTCTGAGAGTAGGCGATCTGCACAGAATCCGTCAGCAGGTATTGGGCAAACAGCCAGGAAGCCAGCACCTCCTGCGGGTTGTCCTTGTTGAAGATACAGACCGACGGCCCCTGGGAAATCATCTGCGGGTCGTCCGGGTCAAACTGAGGCACCGGGTAGACGGCAGTCTCGAAGGGGACGATGTTTTCCTCGGCAATGTCCACCAGCGGGGCGTCGGTACCCATCCAGGTGGCGCCGGCGGTGGAATCCACCGCAAAGATGCACTGCCCGGCGTTCAAAAAGTTGGCCGGGTAGCCGGAGATCTTGAAGGTGGAGAAGCCCCCCCTGGCGGTGTGGTCCGCAATGTCCAGAAGCAGCGTTTTGGTGGTGTCGTTGAACAGCTGAATGTCCCCCGATGCGGTGGAATATCCCGCGTCCAGCTGCCGGAGCATCTGGATCATCATGTTGTCGGTGGATTTGTAGATGAAGGGCAGCAGCACTTCCTGCCCGTTGACGCCGTAGACGCCGTCGTCGCCTTTGGTGGCGGCCGCCGCCTCGGACACCTGCCAGACAAAGTCCCAGGTCAGGGTGTCCTCCGGCAGGGTAAAGCCCAGCGCCTCCACGTAGGTCTTGTTCACGTAGCAGGCCTCGGTGGAGCGCATGTAGGGCAGGGCGTAGTAGTGGCCGTTGACCCGGCACTCCTCCAGAAACTGGGGCACGATCTCGTCCTGCGCGGGGCCGTCAAAAGCCAGCTCGCTGCCGCCCAGGCCGTACTGTTCGTCGGCAAACAGCTCGTCCAGCGGCACCACCACGTTGTCGCCGGTCAGGTAGGTGGCGATGTGGTCGGGGTAGGTGATGCAGACGTTGGGGGTAGTGCCGGTGGAGATGTTGGTGATAACGTCGTTGTAGATGTCTCCGTAGTCGGTGTACAGCCGCAGCGTCACCGTGATGTTGGGGTACAGCTCCTGGAAATCCTCGATGGCCTGGCGGTAGATCTCGGTCTGGGTGCGGTTGGTGTCGTTTTTGGCCCAGAAGGTGATCTCGTAATCCCGGCTGGCGTCAAAGCTGTCCGGCACGGCAAAGGCCGCCTGCTCCCGGCTGCCGTGGCAGCCGGTCAGCAGCAGCGCCCCCGCCAGGCAGGCGGACAGCAGCAGCGCGGCGGGGCGCAGACGATGGTGCTTCATCCCTTGGTGCCCCCTCTCGAAACGCCTTCCATGATCTTGTTGCGGAAGGCCAGAAACAGCAGGATCAGCGGCACCGAGATGACCACCACCGCCGCCATCATGGCGGGGATGTTCTCGCGGCCGAAGCCGTTTTCGCGGATCTCCTGGATGCCGTTGGAGACGAGATAATAGGCCGGATCGTCGGTGATCAGCCGCGGCCAGACGTAGGAGTTCCAGCACTCGATCAGCTTGAGGATGGTGATGGTGACGATGGTAGGCCGGCAGATGGGGATCATGACCTTCCACAAATATTTCAGGTCGGAGGTGCCGTCCACCTTGGCGGCGCGGTACAGCTCGTCCGGCACCTGCTCAAAGTTCTCTTTCAGCAGGTAGATATAAAACACCGAGGTGATGGAGGGCAGAATCAGGCCGATAAAGCTGTTGCGCATGTCCCAGTTGGTGATGGTGACAAAGTTGGTGATGACCACCAGCTCGGTGGGGATCATCATCATGGACAAAAACAGCCCGAACAGCAGGTTTTTGCCGCGGAAGCGCAGCCGGGCAAAGGCGTAGGCCGCCAGCGTGCTGACCACCACCATGACGGCGGTGGTGATGACCGAGAAGATCAGGGTGTTCAGCAGATAGCCGCCCAGCGGCACCGCGGTAAAGGCGTTTTGGTAGTTTTCCAGCGTGGGTTCCAGCGTAAAGAACACCGGCGTGTGCTCGGCGTTGTAGGCGGCGTAGCTTTTCAGCGAGGTGAGCACCATCCAGTAAAACGGGAACAGCACCACCACGGCCCAAACGCTCAAAAACAAATAGGTCAGCGCCTTGCGCAGGTTGTCCCGGCGGTGCATGGCGCGCTGCTTTTTTTCATATTCTTCGTGATCCACAGCTCAAAGCGCCTCCTTACGCCGGGGTACGCTTGCGGGTGACAAGCAGATTGATGCAGGTGATGGTCAGCACGATGACAAACAGGATGATGGCCGCCGCCGACGCGTAGGACGGGTAGCCGCCGCTGTCGCCGTAGAGCATATCGTAGACATAGCCCACGATGGTGTTCATGCCGGCGGCGTTCAGGTCGGTGCCGAACAGCGCCACCGCGTCGCTGTACGCCTTGAACGCGCCGATAAAGCCGGTGATGACCAGGTAGACGATCATGGGCGAGATCATCGGCAGCGTGATGCGGAAAAAGATGCGGGTGCGGCTGGTGCCGTCCACGCGGGCAGCCTTGTAGTACTCGTCGTTGACCGAGGCCAGCGCGCTGGTCAGCACCAGGATCTTGAAGGGCAGCACCACCCAGATCGTGTAAAAGCACAGCACAAACATCTTGGCCCAGTGGGGGCCGTTGATGAAATCGACCGGCCCCGCGCCGAACCATTCCAGCATCAGGTTGACAAGGCCGTCGGTGTACTCGGTGCGCTGGAACAGCACCATGAACACCAGCCCCACCGCCAGCGTGTTGGTCACGTAGGGCAGAAAATAGACAGTCTGGTACAGCTGCCGCAGCGGTTTGATGGAGGACAGCGCGGTGGAGATGACCAGCGCCAGGATGGTCGAGACCGGCACCGTGATGATGACCAGCACAAAGGTGTTTTCCACCGCCTGCAGAAAGTAGGGGTCGTGCAGCACGTAGGAAAAGTTGTACAGCCCGATGCCCTGGTAGCTTTGGGAGGCAAAGTTGTAGCACTCCTCCACCGAGTAGACGGCTACGTCGATGAGCGGGTAGACCAGAAACAGCCCCAGCAGCACGATCGACGGCAGCAGGTAGAGCCAGGCTTTTTTGGAATTGCGGTCCATGCCTTGCGCCCCCCTTTACGCCGTTGTGCCGCCGAAACGGATGCGCTGGCCGGCGGCGCGGTCAAACAGGAACACTTTTTCGGGCTTGAGGGCAAAGCGGACGGCGCTGCCCATGGGGCCGGAGAGCTGCTCCGGCCGGACGACGGCCCGCAGCGTGTCCGCCTGGCAGGCGGGGTGGGTGCAGACGATGCTGGTATCCCTGCCCAGCACCTCCACCCGGTTCAGGCCGCATTCCACCGGGCCGTCGGCGGCGGGCACAAAGCCCTCCGGCCGCACGCCGGCCCAGACCTCGCCGTCCGGCGCGCCGGGCACCGCCAGCGCCTTCTGGCCGGCCAAAAGCAGCGTGCCGGACTTTACCTCGCCGGCAAAGACGTTGATGGGCGGCGTGCCCAGGAACTTGGCCACAAACAGGTTGGCCGGGTCGTCGTAGACCTGCTGGGGCGCGCCCTGCTGCATCAGCACGCCGTCCTTCATCACCACGATAAAGTCCGAGATGCTCATGGCCTCCTCCTGGTCGTGGGTGACGAACAGCGTGGTGATGCCGGTCTTTTTCTGGATCTTGCAGATCTCCTCCCGCGTCTGCAGGCGCAGGCGGGCGTCCAGGTTGGACAGCGGCTCGTCCAAAAGCAGCACCCGCGGTTCCTTGACCAGCGCGCGGGCGATGGCCACCCGCTGCTGCTGCCCGCCGGAAAGCTCCTTCGGCCGCCGGTCCAAAAGCTCCTCGATCTGGACAAGCTTTGCCGCCTCCAGCGCCCTGTCCCGCATCTGCTGGCGGGTGGGGCGGGCCGCGCCTTTCAGGTTTTCCAGCGGGAACAGGATGTTCTGCAAAACGGTCAGGTGGGGGTAGAGGGCGTAGTTCTGGAACACCATGCCCACGCCGCGCAGCTCCGGCGGCAGGGCGGTCACCTCCTCACCGCCAAAAAAGATCTTGCCCGCGGTGGGGGTCTCCAGCCCGCAGATCATGTTCAGCGTGGTGGACTTGCCGCAGCCGGAAGGCCCCAGCAGCCCCACCAGCTTGCCATCCGGGACGGTAAAGGTCAGGTCCTGCACCGCGGTGGTCTCGCCCTTGGCTTTGCGGCCGCGGGCGGGGAACCGCTTGGTCAGACCCTGCAATTCGATATTCATTGATCCATCTCCCTGCAAATGCGTTGCCGGCCATGCGGCAAGGTGCAAACGATACACTACGATTATAGCCGATTTTGGCCGGTATCACAAGAGAAAGCTGCGCGCAAAGCCGCCCGCCGCACTTTATGCGGATCTGGCCGCATCCCGGCAGGCCATGCGCGGGATGCGGCTGTTTTTACAATTTGGATGCAGGACCGATACACTGCTGTGCCCTTTTGGATACACACCGGTGGTATCACTGAGAAAAGGGGACCCGGCCGCGCGGGCGGCCAAAGCCCCGGCAGGAAAGGAGCACAGAGAATGCACGCACTGCAGGCCCCCGGCCGGACGGCTGTTTTGACGGCAATTTCAGTGAAAGGACTTCCCATGGACAGAAATCGGCAGGGCGGGCTGACCACCCGCACCCTCAAGAATATCGCCATCACGGTCATGTTCTTTGACCATTTTGTCTCGGTCTTTGCGGCGGGGCTGCCGGTGTGGGGGCATCTGCTGCGCCTGCCCGGCCGGCTGGCCGCGCCCATCATGTGCTACCTGATCGCCGAAGGCTTTGCCCATACCTCCAACCTGCCGCGGTATCTGGGGCGGCTGTTTGTGTTTGCGCTGCTGTCCCATTTTCCCTATGTGTGGTATTACGGGCTGGACCCCCTGCACGCCACCAGCGTTATCTGGTCGCTGTTTCTGGGCCTGCTGGCGCTGGCGGTGCTGCATGGCCGCCTGTTGGGGTTTGGCAAGCTGGCGTTTGTACTGCTTTGCTGCCTGCTGGCCTGGCCGGCGGACTGGAATTACATCGCGGTGTTGTGGATCGTCTGGTTCGGGCTGACGCGGGGGCGGTTCCGGCTGCAGATGGCCGGGTTTGCGGGCATCGGGGTGTTTCTGTTTGTGCTGCCCGCCATTGTGCGGGAGGGCTGGGGCCAGGCGTTCCAGCTCGGCATCCTGCTGGCCGTCCCGCTGCTGGCGCGGTACAACGGCCGTCTGGGCCGCCGGTCAGCACTGAGCAAGTGGGGCTTTTATCTGTTTTACCCCGCCCACCTGCTGGTATTGTGCGCGCTGCGGCTGGCGCTGGGGGTGTAGGCAATGAAGCTCAGCAAAGAGATGCGGGCCGCCCTGGTCCTCAGCGCGGCGATCCTGGCCGCGGCGGTGCTGGCGGTGCCGCTTGTCCGCAGCGGGCCTTTGCGGTCCGCGTCTGCGCCGGCCCCCACGGCAGCGGCGGTCCCCACACCCACGGCGGCCCCTGCGCCCACCACAACGCCGCAGCCCACGCCGGCACCGCTTGTCTGCGACGGCCCGCTGGAACTGCCGGTGCAGGGGGCCACCGGCTACGCGGCCACCGGCATCCCGCTGTATGCCGCCCCCGGCCCCGATGACGAGCCGCTGGCGACTCTTCCCGCCGGCACGCCGTTCACGATTCTCGAAGAATCCGGTTCCTGGTGGCGGGTGGAGGCCGCGGCGGGCGAAGGCTGGGTGCGGCATGATTTCTGCCTCATCAACCTGCCGGACGTGATCCCCTCCCTCGTCTACCGGGACACAAACAGCGAAGCCTCGCTCTTCCGCGCTTCCGGCTGCGAGATCCCCGGCGTCACCGGCCAGGCACTCTATGACGCCCGCAGTTATAACGCCCGGTTCGGGCAGGAGATGGACAACATGGCGGTGCTCTACGCCACCGCCAAAAAGCTGGCCGACGTGCAGGCCCGCACCCTGGCCGACGGCTACACCCTTGTGCTGTACGAGGGCTTCCGCCCCTACCAGACGCAGACGGCGGTGGCCCAGGCTTTGCAGGCCCTCGCCGCCGAAAACGAGACGGTGCGCGCCGGCATCGATACCGAGCCGTGGAGCATCGGGTGGTTCATCGCCGGCGGCGTCTCCAACCACCAGCAGGGGTATGCGGTGGACGTCTCGCTGGCGCGGGTGACCGGCACGGCTGACGAGACCTGCGGCCCCTACGCCTACACCCGCGTGACCGGGTATGAGGAACTGGCCATGCCCACCGCCATGCACGAGCTGAGCGCCGCCGCGGCCAGCCTGGCCGAGCCGGTGGCCAGCCGCGACCCCGACGCCTGGCGGCAGGCGAACCCCGCCCCTGCCATGACCGAGGGGGCGCTGCTGCTGCAAAGCTACTGCACCGCCGCCGGCCTGACGCCGCTGGCCTCCGAGTGGTGGCATTTCAACGATCTGGACCGCCTGGCCGTGGTGGACAGCAGCTGGCGGGGAGAGTTTGCCCTGGCGGAAAACGTCAGCCGGGCACCGGAATGAGAGGCGGGCGGCTTTCTTAACTAAAAAACTCGCAGGCAAAAAATGAACTTTGAGGAACCGGCAGGTTGCCAGGACAAGAATGGCCCCCGGAAGCGATGCCGGCATGATCGGCTGCGCATCGTGGCACCCCCATTGATGAACAAAAGTGCATTGCGCCGGACTTGCGGCAGGCAATGTCACAGGTTCCCGGCTGTGCTGCAGAGATCTGGCAAAGCAGGTGCCGGACGGGGCGGGAGGTGATTGGCCGCCCGCATCGAAAAAGCAAACAGGCCCCGCTTCCTCTCGGGGCAGAAAATGCCCCGCTTCCTCTCGGGGCAGAAAAGACAACTGACAGCCGGCCCAGAATATGGTATACTATTGTTTGTTTCCTGGGGTATATCTGAAAAAACAGCACGGTCGAATCCTTCCGGGGCAGCACCTGCCGCGTTGCGGCGCCCTGGAATACAGCGTATTTCCGTGGTTTCGCACCTTACATCCGCCTTTGTGCCTGGGCACTTTTGATTTGTCAGATATCCCCTGTTTCCACACCGCCAATGATCGAGGTATCCCATGAACAAGAAAGAAATCAGCGAACTGCGCCGCCGGTTCAGCCCGGACAAAAACTCCATCGGCCACATCTACGGCTGCTACGTCAACACCAAAAAGGAGATCATCGCCTATCTGGATGAATCCCTCGCCGCCATGCCGCCGGAGGAGGCCGAGAAGTACCTGGGTCTGCTCAAAAAAGCCCTCTCCGGCACCCAGGGCAAGAACCTGATCGACATTGTGTTCTCTACGCAGCAGGTGGCGGACAGCCCCGAGCACAAGCTGCTGATGTCGCTGCGGGAAACGGAACTGAAAGACCCTGCGGTACGCCAGGCGTTTTACGACAAGGTCATCGAATCGCTGGACATGGACGACAGCAATTACCTGGTTCTGCTGGCCCACGACGCCTACGACGTGCCCTTTAAGGCCAAGGACGGCCTGACCTTCGACCAGGTCTCCGACACGATGTTCCATTACATGGTCTGCTGCGTCTGCCCGGTCAAGGAGGGCAAGGCCGCGCTGGGCTTCTACTCGGCCCAGAACGAATTCCACAGCTACGGCACCAACCAGATCGTCGGCCAGCCGGAACTGGGGTTTGTGTTCCCGGCCTTTGACGACCGGGCCGCCAACGTCTACAACGCCCTGTTCTACACCCGCAAGCCGGACCAGATCCACCAGGAATTCATCGACGGCGTCTTCCGTGTGGAGCCGCCCATGTCCGCCGCCGAGCAGCGGGAGACCTTCGAGACCATCCTCGCCGAAAGTCTGGGCGACGCCTGCACCTTGCAGCTGGCCCGGAACCTGTACGAGTGGGTGCGGGACAAGGTGGAAGAGCACAAGGAGGCCCGCGAGGCGGAACCCCTGACCGTGACCGCCGCCGACCTGGCCGCCGTGCTGATGGACAGTCAGGTGCCGGAGACCCAGGTGGAAGCTTTCGCCGCCCGGTTTGCCGAGAACTTCGGGAAATCCGCCGCCCTCAACCCGGCCAACCTGGTCGGCACCGGAAAATTTGAGCTGGAAGCCGGCGACGGCGCGGCCAAGGTCTCGCTGGCCCCCGAACAGGGCGGCCGGATCGAGACCACCGAGATCGACGGCCGCAAGTATCTGCTGATCCCGGCAGAGGGCCTGACGGTGAACGGCCTGGCTGTCTACGGGTGATCAGGCCGCAAAACAAGTCCGGGTATCCCCGCCGCTTCTGCCCGCGCCAGCCCCTCTGGCAAAACGCTCCGTCGGTTTCGGAACCCCTGTGTCAGAGTACGGCATGGCTGTTTGCAGTCTGCCCTGCCGGGCACGGCCGCCGTGCCGCTTTGCGCTGTGCCCGGCCTGCGTTTTTTGGAAAGGACCCTGCTTTATGAAAACCTTCCTCTACACCATCACCGACCCCATCGGCATGCACGCCCGCCCGGCGGGACTGCTGGCCCAGGCGGCCGCCGCTTACCAGAGCCTGACCATGCTGCACAGCGGCCTGCACACGGCGGACGCCTGCGACGCCGCGGCTGTGCTGCGCATGGGCCTGCGCTGCGGCGACACCATCACCGTCACGGTGCAGGGCCCGGACGAAACCGCCGCGGCCGCCGTGCTGGAACAGTTTTTCAAGGCCCGGCTGTAAGCCTGCGGCCCGCGCCAAAACACAAAGCTCCCGTACCCTGCCAGGGCGCGGGAGCTTGTTTTGTGCAAATCTTTGCGGCGGGGTTCAGCCGGGGTCCGGGGCCAGGCGGATGCTGATCTCGCCGGTGGACAGGGCCTCGCGGCGGCCGTCCGGGTACTGCACCAGCAGGCGGCAGTCGTCGTCCACATCCAGCGCCAGCGCGCTGCGCTGCCCGGCGGGGGAGATCACCCGGATCTGCCGCCCCACCACCAGGCTGCGGCGGCGGTACTCCGCGGCATAGGGCGCGCCGGTATAGCAGGCCCACAGGTGGCCAAGCACCGCGGCGGCCAGGCGGTTTTTGGCGTCGGGCAGGGGCGTGTCAAACACCGCCCCCGCCACGCCGTCCAGCTCCGGCGGAAAGCCCCCCGCCGGCGGGCAGACGTTGACGCCGATGCCCACCACCGCCCAGTCCAGGCAGCCGGCCTGGGCGTTCAGCGCGCTCTCGGTCAAAATGCCGCAGACCTTGCGGCCATGCAGGAACACATCGTTGACCCATTTGATCTGCGCCGGGCCGCCGCCCAGTTCCTCGATGGCGCGGCAGACCGCCACCGCCGCCATGGTGGTGATGTGCACCGCCCGGTCCAGCGGCAGCGCGGCGGGGCGCAGCAGCAGGCTGAGGTAAAGCCCCGTCCCTTCCGGCGAGTAAAACTGCCGCCCCAGCCGCCCGCGGCCGGCGGTCTGGGCGTCCGCCAGCAGGGCGGTGCCCTCCGGCGCGCCCTGCTCCGCCTGCCGGCGCAGCAGCAGGTTGGTGGAGGTGACCTGCGGCTGTACCTGCAGCCGCAGCGCGGCCCGGCAGGCCGGCGAAAGATGCTGCGCCACGCCCTGCGGGTCCAGGGCGCCGGCAGAAAAAGCAGCGGACATAAACAACGCCTCCCATTGGTGCGGCCGGCGCGGGAAAAAGCCGCCGCTTCCCCGTGCGGCCGGCGGTTTTATGCGGTCACTCCTGCGGCAGCAGCATGTCGATGCCGGTCTGCAGTGTCTCGGCATTCAGCGCGCCGCGGGCGTAGGCCACCAGATCCCCCTCGCTGTCGATAAAAAAGGTGGTGGGCAGGCCGGTGACGCCGTAGGCGGTGGACGCCTCGAAATCGGTGTCAAAGTAGGCGGGGAAGGTGTAGCCGTTGTCGGCCAGGTAGGCCGAGGCGGTATCCACCGTCTCGCGGGAGCCGTCGGTGGAGTTGACCATCATAAAATGGATGTCCCCGCCGTATTGGGCGCAGGCCTCCTCAAAGTCGGGCATCTCGCTCTTGCAGGGGCCGCACCAGCTGGCCCAAAAGTTCAAAATCACCGGCTTGCCCTCCAGGTCAGAGAGCTTCACCGCGCTGCCGTCGGCGTCGTACACGGTAAAATCGGGCGCTTCGGTGCGCGGTTCCTCGGCGCCGCTCTCGCCGGTGGCGGCAGCGGCTTCCCCGTCGGGGGCGGCGGAACTTTGCGGCGCGCCGCCGGCGCTGCTGTCGGCGGTCGCGGCGGCGCTGCTGTCGGCAGCGGCCAGGCCGGGGCCGGCATTGCCGCCCAGGTTCTGGTACAGCAGCCAGGCGCCGCCCAGCACCAGCACAAAGGCGGCCAGCAGGGCCAGGGTGGTCAGTTTGCGCTTCATCGCAGGCTCCTTTCCTCAGCTCAGGTAGGTCAAAAAGCGGCCCAGCAGGCCGGTGGCCATCAGCACACCCACCAGCACCAGCAGCACGCCGCACACCAAGTTGACAACGCCGTAATGCCGCTTGATCCAGTCAAACGTGGACTTGAGGCGGTCGATCAGCACGGCGCTGAGCAAAAACGGCACGCCCAGCCCCAGCGAGTAGCACAGCAGCATGACCATGCCCTCCCCCACGTGCCCCTGCTGGGAGGCCAGCATCAGCGCCGAGCCCAGAAACGCCCCCACGCAGGGCGTCCACCCCACCGAGAACACCACCCCGAACACAGCCGAGGAGAAAAAGTTCAGGTTGCTGGTGTCCACGCTGCGCCGCCCGCCGCGGAACAGCTCGAACTTGAGCACGCCCAAAAAGTTCAGGCCGAACAGGATCACCACCAGGCCGCACACCAGGTTGACGGCGGTCTGGTAGCGGTTGAAAAAGCTGCCCACCGTGCCGGCCAGCGCCCCCATGGCGACAAACAGCACGGTAAAGCCCAGCACAAAGCCGCAGGCGCAGGTCAGCGTGCGCCGGGTGCTGCGCTGGCCGCCGCCCGCAAAATAGGTCAGGTAGATGGGCAGCATGGGCAGCAGGCAGGGAGAAATAAAGGTGATGATGCCTTCCAGAAACGAGATCAGATATTGCATGGCAGACTCCTTGCAGTGGAATATGCCGCCATTATACCAGACGGCCGGGCGGGGGACAAGGGGCGGCCTGCCGGTCCGCACCGGGGCCGCCGCGGCGGTACAAAAAAATATCGAATAGGGCTTGATTCCCGGCGCAATACTGAGTATGATAAATACAAAGAGAGTTAGCAATAGATAACCAAAGATTCCTACTGCTAACCATCTCTTTGCCGGGCAGCGGCTCCGCCGCCGTCCGCCCCACAGCAACCGGGTGTGCCGCCCGCCCCTGCGGCAGCAATGCGCAGGGCCAGGGCGGCGCCCCGCCAGGAAAGGAAGGAACCACCCATGAGCTATTTGGAAATCGAGAAGGTCATCGGCCGCGAGATCATCGACTCCCGCGGCAACCCCACCGTGGAGGCCGAGGTCTGGCTGGCCGACGGCACCGTCGGGCGCGGCGCGGCCCCCAGCGGCGCCTCCACCGGCGAGTTCGAGGCGCTGGAGCTGCGCGACGGCGACCGATCCCGCTTTGGCGGCAAGGGCGTCGGCAAAGCGGTGGAAAACATCAACACCGCCATCCACGGCGTGCTGGCCGGCATGGACGCCTCCGACATCTACGCGGTGGACCGCGCCATGATCGCCGCCGACGGCACCAAAGACAAATCCAACCTGGGCGCAAACGCCATCCTGGCGGTGTCCATCGCCTGCGCACGGGCGGCGGCCGCCTCGCTGGATATCCCCCTTTACCGCTTTCTGGGCGGCGTCTCCGGCAACCGGCTGCCGGTGCCCATGATGAACATTCTGAACGGCGGCGCCCACGCGGCCAACACGGTGGACGTGCAGGAGTTTATGATCATGCCTGCTGGCGCGCCCAGCTTCAAAGAGGGGCTGCGCTGGTGCACCGAGGTGTTCCACGCGCTGCAGGCGCTGCTGAAAAGCCGCGGCCTGACCACCTCGGTGGGGGACGAGGGCGGCTTTGCCCCCGACCTTGCCAGCGACGAGGAGGCCATCCAGGTCATCCTGGAGGCGGTGGAAAAGGCCGGCTATCAGCCGGGCAGGGACTTTGTGCTGGCCATGGACGCCGCCTCCAGCGAATGGAAGGGCGGCGAGAAGGGCCTGTACAAGCTGCCCAAGTGCGGCAGGACCTTTACCTCCGCCCAGCTGGTGGAGCACTGGAAAGCCCTGGTGGACAAGTACCCCATCTACTCCATCGAGGACGGCCTGGACGAGGAGGACTGGGAAGGCTGGCAGCTGTTGACCAGGGAACTGGGCGGCCGGGTTCAGCTGGTGGGCGACGACCTGTTTGTTACCAACACCGAGCGCCTGGCCAGGGGCATCGACCTGGGCTGCGGCAACTCCATCCTGATCAAGCTGAACCAGATCGGCTCGGTGTCCGAGACACTGGAGGCCATCAAGATGGCCCACAAGGCCGGCTACACCGCCATCGCCAGCCACCGCTCCGGCGAGACCGAGGACACCACCATCGCCGACCTGGCTGTGGCGCTGAACACCTGCCAGATCAAGACCGGCGCCCCCAGCCGCAGCGAGCGGGTGGCCAAGTACAACCAGCTGCTGCGCAT
The DNA here is from genome assembly GCA_019119495.1 of Candidatus Gemmiger stercorigallinarum. Taxonomy (GTDB): domain Bacteria; phylum Bacillota; class Clostridia; order Oscillospirales; family Ruminococcaceae; genus Gemmiger; species Gemmiger stercorigallinarum. The sequence continues at coordinate 23,495 of DWWX01000008.1, forward strand.
TGAGGAGGAGCTGGGCCAAAGCGCCGTCTACCCCGGCTTTGCCGCCTTCAACATCCGGCGCTGACCCCCGGCAGGGGCCGCCGCAAAAGCCAGGCATTCCCCGCAGGCGCGGGACCCAACGGCCGGCAGGCCGGGCGGTCCCGCGCCTTTTTGGCGGCCCGCGGCGGCAAAAAAGCCCCGCGGCGGGACAGACCGTCCGCCGCGGGGCAGAGAATGCAAATGCCGAAGGGGGATCACTCCGCCACGGTCACGCTGGTGATGTGGGGGTTGACGCCCTCGTACCAGTACAGGAAGCCTTCGCAGTCGATGGTCTGGCCGACTTCCAGGTTCTTGACGGCGCTGTAGACGTCGGTGGTGCTGTCGCACAGGTAGCTCTCCACCACAAAGGTGTAGGTCTCACCGTTGTACGAAACATTGAAGTACAGGTCGTCGCCCTCGGAGCCGGAACCGTCGTAGTTGTACAGGAAGGCGTACTCGGTATCGTCGCCCTCAATGGTGCTGGCGGCAACGGTCAGGCCGGTGAAGCTGACAAACTCATTCTGGTGGTCGATCAGCTCGTCGGTGCCCAGCAGTTCCGTCATATCGGCGGGCTCGGCAACGAAGGTGTCGCCGCCCTCAACAAACTCAAAGCTGCCGTCCATGATCTCGACTTCGCCGGACCACTCGCTCTTGTAGCCGGTCACGCGGATGAGGGTACCGGGGGTCAGCAGGTCATAATCCTCCTCGCTGCAGGCCATGTCGTAGGCGAAATAGGCGCCGTCCTGATCCTGCAGGTAGACGGTGGCGGTCTGCTGCTCGGCATAGTAGGCCTGCTTGGCCTGGACGTAGGCTTCAATGGTGACCTCGGTGTCCAGGTCGGCAGCCATGTACTCGTCATAGCTCATCACAGTGCCGGCGGCAGCCTCGCTGGTGGCGTTCTCCTCGCTGGAAGCCGCGCTGGAGGTCTCCTCCGAGGTGGCGGCGGAGGAGCTTTCCTCCGCCGCGGTGCTCTCGCTGGAGGAAGCGCCGCCGGCGCAGGCGGTCAGGGCGCCGGCCAGGCACAGCGCCAGCACGGCAGAAACAAACTTTTTCATGGGTGATTCTCCTTTGTATGTACATCGTGGGGCGGCAGGACGGCCGGCCCGGCGGCTTTGCGCCGGCAGCGGCCGGGGACGCCGCGCCCGGTTTGGGATGGACATCCCTATTATACCGTCAATCGCCCAAAAATCAACTGCCCGGCGGCCCAAGCGGAGATTTCGTTACCAAATTGGAAAGAATTTGCGCCGGGGGACGAGGCTTTCCTGCCCTAATCTTCACGCAAACGTCGGCAGGCATAACTTTTCATTATAGAAAAGCCGCCCGCAGGCGGTCCATTCGCATTAACACGATATTTTCGCGATATTTCGACAAAACTTCGTGCTTGTGCGGATGGACAGGCCAGGCGGTGGTCTGGTATTCTGTGTGACGGGCCCGATCTCAAATCACAGGAGGAACCATCATGCACAACACGCTGCAAGAACTGGCTCTGTCGCGGTTCAAGCTTGTGCCACCGCCGCAACCCTGCCGGGAGGTCTACCGGATCCAAATCGACAAAAATGACTTGCTGCGGCAGAACGACGCTTTTCGCAAGAGGCTGCAGGGAAAAATGGAGTTTCAGCTGCGGCTCCACGACGACGGCACGCATCTGCTGCTGCTCCCCGACGAGTCGCCGAACCTGGTGTTCTCCCGCCGGGGCGTGGTGACCCATCATCTGTTTGGAAATATCTTGCGCAAGCTGGGCCTGGAACCGCCGCTCTCCTTCCAGATGACGTGGAACGAGCAGAACCACTGCTGGGTGGGCGAGTATGAGGGAATCACCGCTCCGCCGCCGGCCGTGACCTGCCCTGTGGGGCGGCGCAAGCACCGGACCAGGAGGTCCGCTGTATGAGGCGCCGCCGACATCTGACCCCGCTGGAACTGGACTGGGCGCGGCAGGCGGTGCATCAGCTGTGCCTGGCCAACCATCTGAAACCTGGCGACGAAACCTACCTGTCTGCCGGTCTCCAGGCTTTCTGGGAGGTGTACACCGCCCGGCCGTCGGTGTCCGGCCAGGATTTCTGGCCCTGCGCTTTCCGCAAGATGGAGGAAGCGATCCTGGCCGAAAAGCGGGAAAACGACCGCTGGAATTACGCCCGCTCGCTGGATGCGCCGGTCGCCCCTGACCGGGAGGCCACGTATTTTGATCTGCTGCGGGCCAGGCAGGGGGACTTTACCAACAGCATCGCCCTGTTTGATTACCTGGACCGCCTGCCGCCGGAGCAGTCCCGGCTGGCCCGCCGTCTGCTGGCGCAGGACACGCTGGAGGAAGCCCGCAGCGCCTTGGGCTGGGATACCCCGCAGCTCTGCCGTGTGCTGGAGCAGCTGCAGGCCGAACTGACCCGTTACCTGACGGAGTAAGCCGCCGCGTCAGGGGGCGGCTGAATAGAAAATAGCATTCGGTTGCAGCCACCGGTCAAGGCGGGTCCCGGCTTAGCTGCACAGAATTCTGGGGATTTTTTGTGAAAATTCCACACGGGCAGTCCGCACGGCCGGTTTATTTGGCGGCGGGCAGCCAGCGAAAGGAAAAAAGGAGTAAACCGTTGAAGATGGCAAATTTGAAACGGCGCAAGCGCGTCGCCCGTCGATGCTGACCAACTCATAGCTGCGGCTGCCGAGGCCGATGGCCTCGGCGTGTTCGAGGGTGTGCAGGCCGCTCCGGCTCTCGATGCGCTCAAAGCGAACCGCCCCACATGCTGCCACCGGTGCCGCCGGAACGGATGTGGGACTTCCCCTCCGACGAGGCAATGCCGATGGAGATATTCTTGATGGCCCTGCCGTACCCGGCCATTATACAGAGATGGCGGACAGCCCCCCGCAGGCCGTCAGCCAGGCGTCCAGTTTGGCGGCAAGGTCATCCTCATCCGGGCGGGCCGCAAAGACCGGGGCCACCTGCGCCTTCGGGCAAAGGCTGCGCACCGCACCGGCAATATTGCCCGGCTCCCCGCCGCAGTGGCTGTAAAGCGGCAGTACAGTCTTGCCGGCCAGCCCGCCGTGCTGCCGCAGCCAGGCCGCCAGCGGCGGGGCGATGCTGCCGCACCAGTTGGGGGTACCGACAAAAACGATGTCGTACCTGGCAGGCGATTCGCTGACCGGCAGCAGTCGCGGGTAGTGGTGGCTGTGGATCTCCCGCCGCACCTGCTCCAGCAGTTCCGGGAAGCGGGAGGGGTACGGCTGGCTTGGGTAGAGCCGGGTCAGCGTGCCGCCGGTCAGCCGCTGCAATTCCTCCGCCAGCTTGCCGGTGCTGCCGCTGTAGGTGTAATAGGCGATCAGGATGCGGGGCGGGGCGGAAGTTTCCGGGCGCGGCGTTTCGTACACGGCGCTCACCCTTTCTGCTCCTGCTTGCCGAAGGACATGCAGGGGGCGATGACCTTGCCGGTGCGCAGGTACTGGTAGGTGGGCATCTCGAACAGCACCGGCTTGAGTTTGGTGTAGTCGAGTTTGCCGTCGGCGGTCAGCATCGCATCATCGGCCCAGGTGGCGGAAATTTTGCAGATAAAGCTCTCAAAGTTCGGCGTCTTATAGACGTCGTCCACCGTGCACTCCATCGAGACGGGAGCCTTTGTGATCATCGGCACGCCGGCGTCGCTGACCACATAGTCGAACAGCTCGCTCTTATCGGTTTTTGCGCCGCTGACGCAGCCGGCGCGGTCGGCTTTCGGCAGCATGGCCTCGTCCACGATGTTGATGGAGAGGGCACCGCTTGCCCGGATTCCCTGGTTCGAGTAATGGGCCGAAGCCAGGCTGACCATGACCCGGTCATGCCCGATGATGCCCAGATGCCCCACCAGCACCCAGTTGGGCTTGCCGTTCACCATCGTGCCGACGACGACTAGCGGGGTGGGATAGAGGGCGATGGCGTTTCCGATATTCTTTTTCATGGGAATTCCTCCTTGAGATTTATCCTAAAGACTGTTCTTTCTATGAACGGCACTCACTGCGCCGCGTTCACACCGTTGGCGGCCAGCCAATCGGCCACATCCTGCGGCATACTGTCGCCGCCGGAATAGTTGATCGCCAGCCCTTCGCCCAGCGTTGCATCGGGTACCAGCTTGGCAATAGCGGAAGAGGACGATGCCGAGCAGCCTGCCAGAGAAGCAAGAATTGCCCCAGACAGAGCCAAACTCAAAAAGCGTTGCATGAAATCACTCCAGTTATTTCTGTTAAACGATCAGGTTGACGACCAGCCCGGTGACAAGCGAAAAGGCCATCACAAAGCCGATATAGGTGGCAAAATGCTTGACGCCCAGCACGATCTTGAGCGCGCCGAGGTTGGTAATCTTGGTGGCCGGGCCGGTGATCATGAAGGCTGTGGCCGCGCCCATGCTCATACCGTCGGCGAGCCAGGCCTGCAAAAGCGGAATGGTGCCCCCGCCGCAGGCATAGAGCGGCACACCGATGGTGGCGGCCATCAGCACGCCAAAGCCCTCGTTCTCGCCAAAAAGAGTGGCGAAGCCATCCGCCGGAACATACCGCTTGAACGCAGCCGAGAGCAGCACGCCCAAGAGAAACATCGGCGCGGTGGCGCGGATGTTGCGGCCGAGGTTTTTGGCAAATCGTAAAAACAGGTTCGGGTCGGTGTCGCGGCTGGCGCGTTCCGAGAAACCGGTGAAATTGAAATAACCGTGTCCATCCCGTCGGCAGAAAACCCGCATAGCCAGCCCGGCCGCGCCCCCGCAGAGAAAGCAGGAGACCAGCCGGATCAGTAGCGCCGGTACCCCCAGCGCCGCGCTGTAAATCAGCAGCTGCGGGTTTAACAAAATGCTGCTCATCATAAAGGCGGCCAGCAGGTCATCCCGCATCCCTTTTTGGGAGAAGGAGGCCGCGATCGGGATGGTGCCGTACATACACAGCGGCGAGGCGATGCCCAGCGCGCTAGCAGCCAGTACCGCCCCCACGCCGCCGCACCCGCGGCCCAGCGCCCCCACAGCCGCGTGGATGCGGCTTTTTCCGAATACCGAGATGGCCGATCCCAGCATCATGCCCAGCACCCACCAGCCGAAGATCTGCTCCAACTGGACGCTGAAATAGTACCAGAGGTAGATGAATTCCCGGCGCAGGACGGTCAAAATTTCGGGCATCGGGTCACCGGCTTTCGTTTGACTTTTTTGAAGTGGCACGGCGCAGGAGGCTGCCCAGCCAGTGGGCCAGGAAGATGCAAGTTCCCATCATGGCCAGATAGTCGAGGTAGAATAGCGGGATCGGTTCGCTGTAATCAAAAAAGACAAAGTGGGTCTGCACAAACAGATAGGTGGGCAGGCCGCGGCGGACAAAGGCCACAAGGCCATAGACCGCGACAGCAGCGCCCAACACGTTGCCGGCAATGCGCCGTGTTTTGCCTGCAGGCTTGCCGCCGGCGGCGCGGCGCGCCATGCCGAGGATCATGTTCCAGTGCAGCCCCAGGTGCAGCGACATGAGCACAAAACCCCAGTAGGCCGACGCCATGTGCAGCAGCCGTGCGAAGGACATCCCGCCCGAGATCGGCAGAAACGCGAACACATGATTGGATAACATAACGCCGCTGACCATCAGCCCCAGCATCGCCGGCAGCACCAGCAGATCGATGACCAGCTGAAACACCCGGGCGGGGGTGTATCGCCCTTTGCCCAGGCTGCGCCACCAGCCGGCGTTGAGGATGTGGGGCGATGAACAGTGCGAACATCCCCGTGCCCGCCCATTCGTGGGCGACATCGCCCCACCAGGGGTAGCCCATCAAAAACAACAGGGCCAGCGTCATGGCCACGTCCAGGACGATTTTCAGTTTGGCTTTGGCGTTCATTGCGTACTCCTTGATCGAAACGGGGGTTGAAGGCGGGGCAAAGGGCGTTTACAGCCCCAGCTCCGCGATCCATTCGGCCACTTCCTCGCCGGAATCGGCGGCACTGCTGCCCGAGACGTGCAGACCTTCGAGGATCGTCGCGCCGGGGGCGGAATCGGGCAGGCGGTCGAGGCTGCGGCCGAACCCGCTGCCGCCGGAGGTGCAGAACGGCACCAGCGTTTTTCCCGTCCAATCGTAACTTTCGAGGAAAGAGTAGATGACCATCGGCGCGTCGCTCCACCAGTCGGGGTAGCCGACGAACACCACGTCGTAGCTGTCCCAGTTCTCGACCGAGGCGGCCAGCGCAGGGCGGGCGTCCTCGGCCTGCTCCTGCTGGGCCACGTCCAGCAGGGCGTCGTAATCGTCGGTGTAGGGGGTGGCAGGGGCAATTTCAAACAGTGTGCCGCCGGTCTGTTCGGCGATGAGATTTGCCATCGCCTCGGTGTTGCCCGACCAGGAGAAGTAAGCGACGAGGGTGTTGGAATCCCCGGTGGTCTCGGTGGCCGCGTTGGTCTCTTCGGATCTGTCGGCGGCCGGGGCTTCGGCGGCTTCGCTGTCCGCCCCATCAGCCTCGGATTCAGCGGGCGCTTCGGTCGGGGCCTCGGTGGCGGCCGGTGGCTCGGTGGGCGCTGTTTCGGCGGTGGAAGAAGCCGCACCGCCGCAGGCGGAAAGGCTCAGGGCCATAGCGGCAGTCAAAAGCAGGCTGATTCTCTTTTTCATAGTTGTCACATTGTCCTTTCGTTTGTGGTGCGCGGTGTTATGGTGTGTGGGCTTACAGGCTGCGCCCCAGTTCGTAGGCTTTTTGCGGGTATGGCGACCGCCGGGTCATGCCCGGCGTGCCGCAGCCGTAGCCCAGCACCCGGCCCCGGTCGGTGAGGTTCAGGTACCGCAGCAGAGTGTTGTAGTGGTCTTCCAGCGCCTCAAAGGTCCAGTCGTCCGCGTTCCAGGCCACTGTCAGCAGGGCGGCCTGCATGTACTTATGCTGGATGCTGGAATTAAAGGCGCAGAACCGGTCGATCAGCGTCTTGAGCTGGGCCGACATCCCATAATAGTACAGCGGCGTGACAAACACCATCATGTCGGCGTCCAATATCTCGCAGCGGAACCGCTCCATGTCATCCTTCTGCACGCAGGGCCCCTCGTACCCGCAGCGCACGCAGCCGGTACAGGGGTGGAGGTTGGCGTGGGCGGCGTCGATGACGGTGCAGCTGTGCCCTGCCTCCTGCGCGCCGCGGATAAACTCGCTTGCCAGCAGATTGGACGAGCCGTTTTTGTTGGGGCTGCCCTCCAGTACGACAATCTTCATGTTCTCTCCTCCGGTTGAATTTGTTGTCTCTGTTTATTCGGATTTATCAGACACACCCTGCTTTGTCTCCATTATAAAAAAGTTCCCGCCGTATGTGAAATACTTATTCTTTATCGTTTGCCATACGAAAAACAGATACCCGTGCCGCACTCCTGGCTTACAGCTCGTACCGTAACAAAAGAAAAAATCCATGTGCGTTTCCCTATCCAGGGGCTTGCACATGGATGATCGTGTTTGCTTTCAGGTTCCTGCCGGACCGTAGACTTCCGCCGGGGCGGCGTCCTCCCGCAGCACCTGCAAACTCTGAATAAACAGCGACGTTGCGGTGTTGAACACCTGGTTTTTCTTCCAGACCAGCACGCTGCGGGTGGTGCGTTCCGGCACCAGCGGCACAAACCGCAGATCGGGGCTGGCGTGCAGCGAGAGCGCGCCGTCCATGCAGACGGCTACCCCCATCCCCTGCTCCACCAGCAGCGCGATGTTGGACAGCAGGTTGTACCCCACCAGGATGTTGAGCCGGTTTTCCTCGCAGCCGATCCAGTTCAAAATCTCCCGCCGGGCGCTGGGTCGGCTGGGCAGCATCAGCGGCTGGTCGATCAGCTCCCGCACCGCGACCTGTGCGCGGCCGGCGAAGGGATGAGACCTGTGCACCAGCACGCCCCAGCGTTCCCGCACGGCCAGCCGGATAAACTCGTACCGGGTGGTATCCACCGGTTCCAGCAGCAGGCCTAAATCCAGCGCACCCTTGTCGATGCGCTCTTTCAGCAGATCCGCCATGCCGTTATACAGCTCGAACCGCACGGCCGGGTACTGCTGCGAAAACCGCCGGATAACTTTGGCCAGGTCGTGGCCTCCCAGCGCCTCGGTCGCGCCGATGGTGACGGTGCCGGCCACACTGTCCCGTTTGCCGGCAAACTCGTGCTCGGTGCGGTCGGCCAGTTCCACAATGTCCTGCGCCCGCTGGCGCAGCAGCGCGCCGTCCTCGGTCAGCTCGATGCTGCGCTTGCCGCGGATAAACAGCGTGGTGCCCAGTTCCTCCTCCAGGTCACCGATCTGGCGGGAGAGGGTGGGCTGGGTCACATGCAGGATCTCGGCAGCACGGGTGATGTTTTTTTCCTGCGCCACGGCCAGAAAATAGCGCAGCGTCCGCAGTTCCATAGGGGCCTCCTTTCCGAAACAGAGCAAGCTGCTCCAAGCCTTTTAAGTCAAGTGTAAAGAATGCAGCCACACCTGTCAAGCTGTCCCCCTCTCTGGTCGGCAGTCGGCCGCTTTTACAGATAAACCGGCATTTCCCAAGTTTCTGCGCAAAAACGGGCTGCAAAAAGCACTTTCACGATGCACGGCACAGCTGCGCCAGCCTGCTGCTCAAGCAGGGCGTGTCCATGAAGCAGATTCAGGAATGGCTGGGCCACAGTGACATCGCCACCACCCGGAAGCCGTTGTCGTTGTCATAGAAGGTCGCCTCATTGCACAGCGGCAGCAGCTTGCCCAGGTCACAGAAACGCCGGGCAAACCAGCGCTCCACATCCCGGGTCGGGATGTCGTGGCCGCCGCGGGCCACCCGGTTGGCGATGCGGCGGACCGATTCCTCGGCGGTATCCAGCCCCACATAGTACAGCCGCACGGTATAGCCCTTGTTCCGGGCCGCGCAGGCCATCTTGCGGAAGAAGCTGCCGGAGAGGGTGCTTTCCTCGGTGAAGTCGATACCCTGGGCCAGGCAGTCCTGCAGCTTGGCAACAGCCGCCTGGCCCCCGGCGTATTCATCGCCGCTGTGCTGGGCAATGATGCGATCCGGGTCCACGACCATGCCGAGCATGGCGAACACCCGGACAAAGCGCCGGACAAGCTGCCTTGCCAACGCCGTTGACGCCGCCGATCAGAGTAAAGACAGGCATATCGCGTCTCCCTTCCAAGTATACAAAAATCCCCCTCAAGCAGTTAAGCTGAGGGGAAAAATGGCGGAGCATCAGAGATTTGAACTCTGGCGGCGCTGTTAACGCCCTATCGCATTTCGAGTCCCGCGAGCCATTGGCAGATTGGTGCCCGCGGCGGTCAGAACAGGCCGGTTCGTCCCCGATTTTTCGCGGCGGTCAGCCGTATTTCGGTCGAAATGCAAAAGTATCCTCGATGGTACGAATCGTTTTAAAGCGCCCGTTTTGCCTCGGTTTTGCACGCATTTTTGGAAAAATGCAAGATGGGATGCAAGATAAGAGGGAGCCTGCCAAGCCGCATGGAGACTGGCCTGGCGCGGATATGCCTGCAGACCGACCCCGGAAGATGCGAGATTTGAACCCGATTTTGCGTACTAATTTACGAAAATATTCCGTTTTGTATAATTCACAGCTGTTCTCCGGCGATGGAAGTTTCACAATACCCATGCCAAAAAGGAGAACACGATCATGGCAAACACGACCCAAAAGCGCACAACTGAGCTGGAAAAGGAGATCGCGGCCGCCTTGGCCGCCTATCCCGACCCCATGTCCCGCACCGATTTCCGCAAGGTCTGCCACATTGGTACCCGGACGTCCATCTACCTGCTGCAGAGCGGCCTGGTGCCCTGCCACAACACCGGCAAGCGCACCCGCTGCTACCGGATCGCCAAGGCGGACGTGGCCGACTATCTGCGCCGCCGCGCCGCCGACCCGGCACGCTATACACCGCCCAGCGGCTGGTACAAAAACTACCCCAACCACAAGCCGCCGGAAAACGCCCTGGTCCGCCGCCTGGAGCTGACCGGCCCCCGCCGCAAAAAGCTGCGCAGCCGCCTGGCCAAACAGCTGGCCAAGGCGCCCGATGTGCTGACCTTGCAGCAGATCTGCGACATCACCGGTTACAACCGCCACACGGTCAGCCGCTGGTGTACCGAGGGGCGGCTCAAACCGATCATGAAAACGCCTACCTTCCGGGTGCCCAAGGTCTGGCTGCTGGACTTCCTGTGTTCGGTTGATTACAACAACATCTGCCGCAAAAGCCGGAAGCACAACCAGATGGTGCGGGAGATGCAGGAATTGTAAGGGACGCAAATGAATAACAGAGCGGCCTGTCCCAATGCCGGAGGTGGCGTGTGGGGCAGGCCGCTTTGGGTTGCGAAGGAAGGGGGAGCGAAAAAACTTTCTAATAACATATTTTATGTAAGGATTCAATAATATGTTATTTTGCGCTCTTTTTAGTTTCACAGTTTGCTTACAGGTGAACATCGTGTCCAAACTCTGAACCGTGTGGCTGGTAAAGCACAGGGCATACGGTTGCTCAATACGCATACTTCGCCCTCATCGCGCGAAACACGTCGCCAGCCTCCAGCAGATCGCCACGAGCCATATTCCCCTCAGCTTCGAGGAGTTTGGGATATACCTCCTCTCGCGTACAGCGGCGCTCAAACTCTTCAATGCTCATAGCGACCAAATCCCGCCATCCATTTTTGGTGATCAAGACCGGTCCCGCCGTTGTATGGCACAGTCGGGAGATGGCACTCGTATCGCGCAGATCGCGCATGGAGCGAATTTCAGGCATATAAATCACCTCTTGGGCGCAGTGTAGCACGATTGTGTCACGCTGTCACTTTCGCTGTCGGATGATATAGGCCTTGCCCACCTGGCGCGCCCCGTCCACCAACAGGATGCGCGGGTCCTGAGTGCGCAGATGGTCGGCAATCAGGCGGGGAATTTTTCGGTACAGCATGGCGTACACCCCCATCCAAATGACTTTTCAATAGAACTGCACATCGATTCTAATGACATTTCAATAGAATGAGACCGCCTGTTTCATAACTTATCAATGATTCTCTAAGTGTACGCATCACAGCTTAGGCAATGACCAAGTCGTGATAATGTTTGTTTGGTCAATGGTTTCGCTGCCGAGCAAGCACTTTGGTACCGCGTGAAACAGCCTGTTTTCCCGTACAAAATAGAAAGGTATCGTTGGCAACATCAGAGCAGTTCTTTTGTCTTTCGGGCCAAATAAAGCGGGATGCTCGTGATCTCGCCGTCCTTCCGATACCCGCGCTTTGAAAAGCGGATGGCGTGTTCCGGGTGATGCTGCGCAATATACCGCTTAAAGGATGGTGCTGATTTGTCCTCGCCACCTTTTGCCTCAACGGGGATGATTTCTATACCGCGCTGCAGCACAAAATCGATCTCCCCGGATTTGTCCGAGTAATAGCGAGGTTCTACCTCAAACTGCCCGCGAAGCTGCTGAAGTACATAATTTTCGGTCAGTGGGCCTTTGAACTGATAGTTGGATTTCAGCAAAATGGCGCCGTTGTCAATGCCCGCCATGTGTTTGAGCAATCCCGTGTCAAACAGGAAGAGCTTAAACTGATCGAGCTTGTCAAATGCGGAAAGCGGATGCTCCATCTTGGAAACATTGCAGATGCGGTTGAGTATACCGGCTGATACCAGCCATTCGATCGCTTCCTCAAAATCCCGCGCCCGGCCGCCCTGCCGGACAGCGCCGTAGATGAACTTCTCGTTGGACTTGGCAAGTTGAGAGACAATGCTGCGGAAGACCATCAGGATGCGCCCGCTGTTTACCTTGCCGTTGTGCTTGGAAAAGTCGTTCTCATAAATTTCCACGAGCTCGCGCTGGATCCGGGAAACCGCTGCCGGGTCTTTGTGGTTGACCCACGAAACCACACATTCCGGCATGCCGCCGATGATCAAATAGTTGTTGTAGCCTTCCAGCAGGCGGTTGTGGAAGATCTCCTCGATCACCTGCCCTTTCTGAATACTCTCGTAGTAAACAAAAAGCGCCGGGTCGGTCGCCTCCAGAAACTCGTCAAAATAAAGCGGATACAGATTGAGCAGGTTGACCATGCCCACCGGGTAGGACTTGGGCTGCGCGAGCAGCGTGCCCAGCAGGCTTCCCGCGGCGATCACGTGGTAGTCGTTTGCCTTTTCTTTGAAGTATTTGAGGGTGTTGAGCGCCTCCGGGCATTCCTGAATCTCATCAAAAATGATGAGGGTCTCCCCGGGCAGTATCTTTTCCCCGGCGATCAGGGAAAGCAATTCAATGATCCGCTGGGGATTTTTGTTCGTCTCAAAAATGGATTTCAGTTCATCTTCCTCATCAAAGTTGAAATAGGCAAAGTTTTCATAGCATGTCTGCCCGAACTCCTTCATGAGCCAAGTCTTGCCGACCTGGCGAGCGCCGCGAATGATCAGCGGCTTGCGCTCGGGATCATTTTTCCATTTTATAAGTTCCGAAATTGCATTGCGTTTCATGTGCCCCACCGCCTTATCTTAGACTATAACCAGTGTAACACATTTTTCCGGGCTTTGAAAGCATAAATTTGCACATTTTTCCAGCTTTTTAAATGGCAAAAATCACGTTTTTCCAAATCTATGCGAAATGGAAAATGAATGGGGCCAAAAGCCTTTTCTCAATACAATGTTACAGACTTTTCCTTTTTTGCAATTTTGCGATGTTTTGAAACAGAAATATGAAATTCGTTCCAATGGTTTTCAGTTCAAACGGAATGATGGGAATGGAGTCCGTTTAGCCTCCTCTCCGCGCTCAGCGGTCTATACATCTCGCAAGCCCCAATGATATAATAGGCATATAGCCTATAGAATACACCCGTCCCAGGAGGTCCCCCATGAGCGAAGAATGTCTGATCTGCGGCGCGCCGCTGGAATATCTCGAACAGGATACGGTGATGGAGTGCGCCATCTGTCACAAAAAGGAGCCCAGCAAAACCCGCTGCGTCCACGGCCACTATGTCTGCAACAGCTGCCACACCCATGGGCTGGACGGCATCTTCGGGCTTTGTCTGGCGTCCGACTCCACCGACCCGATTGCCCTCATCCGGCAGATGATGGCGATGCCGTTCTGCCACATGCACGGCCCGGAACACCATGTGATGGTGGGCGCGGCGCTGCTGACTGCCTACAAGAACGCGGGAGGTGAGCTGGACCTGGAACCGGCCCTGCGGGAGATCGCCAGCCGCGGCCGTGCCGTGCCGGGCGGTGCCTGCGGATTCTGGGGCGCCTGCGGTGCTGGCGTCAGCGCCGGGCAGTACATGGCCATCGTGACACGCTCGACGCCGCTGGCCGCCGAGCCCTGGGGCCTGAGCAACCGCATGACCGCCCGGGCGCTGGAAGCCATCGGCCAGGTGGGCGGGCCGCGGTGCTGCAAGCGGGATTCCTGGCTGGCAATTCTGGCCGCCATCGACTTCACACGGGAGCAGCTGGGCGTGACGATGAAGCGCAGCGTGCCCACCTGCGACTTTTGCGCCCAAAACAACCAGTGCATCGGCAAGCGCTGCCCCTTTGCGCCCGTCAACCGGCACAAGTCCAAACCGAAAGTGGCGTTTGTCTGCGTCCACAATTCCTGCCGCAGCCAGATCGCCGAGGCTCTGGGCAAAGCCCTGGCCGCCGATGTCTTCGAGAGTTACTCCGCCGGGACCGAGGTAAAGCCGCAGATCAACCACGACGCCGTCCGCCTGATGAAGCAAGTCTACGGCATCGACATGGAAGCCACCCAACACAGCAAACTGCTGGCCGACCTGCCCGCCGTGGACATCGTCGTGACGATGGGCTGCAATGTCCAGTGCCCGGCCCTGCCTTGCCGTCACCGCGAGGACTGGGGCCTTGATGACCCCACCGGGCAGAGCGATGCGGTGTTTTTGAAACGATCGAGCATGTGGAAATGTTTTTTGCTTTCCGAGGGAGAAATCGACTCAAAGAAAGTGCGGCCGGGACGTAGGACAGAACTATAACCTGTCAAAGAATGAAGATGCAAAAGTGCCGCAGTATCCGTCGGAAAAGTGAGCAGCGATTATAAAGGCGTTGAAGCATTTTCAAATGGCATAGAGTGGTTGTGTGGCTGACAGGCAGTGCATTCCGCACCGTCTGCCAGCTTTTATTGTTTTAAGCACCGTACCGTCAGACGTGTCTGCCCGCTGAGAGTACAGGTAAACAACGTCAAATCCCAGTCGCCGCCGGTCATCTCCTTGATGGCGGTGGGCTGCAAGACTTCGGTCTCGGCCACTGTGTAGGCGAACACGGTGCCCTCCACATCGGTGAACGTCACCGTATCGCCGGGCTGCAAATTGTCCAGGCGGCCAAAGTGGCTGCGATAGTTGTGGCCGGCAATGACCAGGTTGCCCGCTGTGGTACCAGCGTACCGGCAGGGGGCGGTTTTCAGTTTGTCGTAGTCCCAGCTGGCCATGACCGGCAGGGTCAGGCCCAGAGTGGGAAAATCCAGCGTGCCGATATACTCGTTGCCATCAATCATTATGGTTGGCATCTCGGCCGTTTCTTCCTTAAACGGTTCCTCCGGGGCAGCGGCGGTGTTCGGTATAGCGGCAAGCACCCCCTGCACGCTGGCCGCTGCCCGGTTACTATCCCACAAATTATAGGCGCACAGAAACAGGGCTGCTGCGATCAGCAGCAGCCCGATGGATGTCCATATACTGGTGTAGCGTGTTTTATCCTTCATGGTCGTGCTTGCGTTTGCGGCGGGCGCGGAACCGGCCGACGCCCACACAGATCACACCCAAAATTACCAGCAGCGGCACCGGCCACCAAAGCTGCCCCGTCTGCGGCAGGGTGCCGCCGGTGGACGGTGTGCCGGGCACAGGCGTGCTGCCGGGCTGGCCGGGCTGTTCCGGCTGGCCTGGCTGCTGCCAGGTGTTGGTCACGGTAAAGGCCAGGCCGTCCTGCTCCACCGCCACGGCAAATCCATCGGGGACGTTCTGCTCGGCCACCTGCCACAGGTGGCCCGGCTCGGAGGTCCAGGTATAGCGCCAGCCGTTCAGTGCGTTCAGGGTCACGGTGCGGTCAGGCTGGCCATCACAGAGGAGCTGTACAGTCACGCTCAGGGGGCGCGCGTTCTCGCCGCCCTGCCAGACCTTGGCCACGGTGTATTCCACCGGCTCCGGTGTGACAGCTGTCTCTTCCGCCTTGATTGTCACCGCCGTGTCGCCCTGCACATGGATCAGCACCGGCACCGGGATGTACAGCGTGTCGTTTTGCCGCACGGTCTCGCCGATGGCAAGGTACAGCCCCTCCTCCAGCGCGCCAAACTGCACGCTGCCGGAGGCCACCCGCCCACTGGCGGCGGGGATTGGGGTATCCTGGGCAACATAGGCGGCCAGAGTCTCGGCGGCGGCGCGCCAGTCGGCGGCAGGGCTGTCCTCGTCGGGCAGGGTGACCGGGTAGGCAGCAAAATCATCGGTGGGCTGCCAGCCCGCGTCCGATGCCACCGCCACATGGTACAGGTCAAACCGGACGTTTTCCCGCTCATGGTAGATGGTCAGGCCGGCACTGCCCGCGGCCATGGCCGGCAGGGCCAGCAGCAACGCCAGAACCAGCGCAAGCAGGGCGCTAAGATTTCTCTTGTTTGTGTTCCTCATGGTGTTTGGTCGATTCCTCCCGGGTCGGGTTGTTCTGGTTTCCCGCCTTGTGTTGTCGTTGTTTCAGCTGGCGTGCCCGCCGGATGATGCCCACAATGCCGTAAATCAGCAAAATCAGCGCGACAAGCAGCAGGGCCAGCAGGATGACACGCTCGGTCAGAGAAAGGCCGGAAGCCGTCCCCTCACCCGCCGCACTCTCGGCGGTGGCGGGGGTTTCGATGCGGTGGCCGCGCACCAGCAGGCGGTGGGTGTTGACACCGTAGGGCGTGCAGGTGTACAGCGTGACCAGGTCCTCGCCGGGAACGATTTGCAAGGGTTCCATCTCGTCCGGCAGGGTGACCAGGATCTGATCCACCTCGTAGGTCATCACACGGTCCAGCACCGAGAGGGTGAAGGTGTCGCCCTCCTCCAGCTGGTCGAGATCAGTGAACATTTTGGCTTTGACCAGGCCGTTGTGCGCCGTGATGACGCAATGGGTGCTGGGGCCGCCGGTGGGCAGGCTGGTGCCGATCCAGAAACCCGCGCCGGACTGCAGGGCCTTTTCCCCGGTGCCCTGGTAGATGGGCAGGTGGACATTGATTTTAGGGATGTCGATATAGCCCATCATGCCGGTGCCGAGGGGGTTGAGGTACTGCGAGACATCCTGCAGATCCGCCGCATCCTCGTTCAGGACGGAGCCGGTAAAGGTGCCGGTCTCAGCCAGGCGGCGGTTGTAGGCCTCGGCGGCGGCCCACAGGTCGGAGTAGTCGGCCTGTTCGGCCTCGGCCACCTGGTTGTACTGGGCGATCTCCTGCACGGCCTGCCAGCGGGCAAACTGGTCGCTGATGGTTGGGTAGAGCAGCACGCCCAGCCCCGCCAGCATGAGCAGCACCAGGGCGATGGTGACCAGGCTGGGCCGCCGGGATTTTTTTGCGGGCTTTTGGGGTTGTGTGGTATCGTTTGGCATAGGCTTTGTGTACAAGATGGTGCCGGAACGCCCGCCGGATGGCGGGGCTCGGCGGCACGGACAACGCCGCAGGCGCAGTGCACGCCTGTGGCGAAGCCCCTGCCGCCGAAACATCAGGAAGGCGTCCCTGCGATAAGTAGTAGTTTCCTGATGTTCCGGGGCAAGATATGGAGTTGAACTAGCAGCTCACGTTAACAAATGTTAACGATCCTGCTTTTTACGGGATTTGCGGGAGACAACCAGCAGGATGCCGGCAATCACAACGATAGCCGCGCCACCGATGGAGTACATCATGGTGCCGGTGCCGCCGGTCTCGGGAATCGCAGCGTTGGCAAAGCTGGCATCCACAATGTAATCGACGCCTGCCGCCTCGTCATTGACCTCGATCTCCAGTTCCGTCTCACTGCACACATATCCGTCGGGAGCAGCAGCCTCTTTCAGATAATAGGTACCCGCATCCAGGCCATCGACACGAATGTAGCCCTCGGCATCGGTGGTCAGCGTGCCATGGTTGTTTATGAGATTTCCATCGCTGTCCTTCTGATACAGTCCGAACACGGCGCCTTTCAGGCCTTCATTGGTCACCTGGTCATACTTGAACACACGGATAGCATATGTCTTGACCGTGACGGTATCCATTGAGCTGCTCCCCTCAGGATAGCCAACCTGGGCTTTGTTCGTGTAAATACCAGCGGTAGTGTCCGCTTTCAGAGTCGCTGTATACGTGACCGTAATGGCCGTAGCGTTTGCAATGTCATTGCTCTTGATGATGCCTGCTTCATACAGTTTGACCAAATCAAGGGTGATGCTAAACTCATGGGTGTTGCTCAGATCCAAGTTATACTGACCATCAGTCAGCATGGTATCCCCAATCTTGATCACGAAGTTCTTCGGGTCATCAAAGGCCGCATCCAGCGTATCAGCAAAGACCAGCTTGTAGCTGCTAGCCGCCTTGGTTGTCGGCTCGTCTACGACAATATAATTGCGCAGGTTATCAGGTACATTGGATTCCAGCTCAAAAGTGACATCAGTCCCTGCGGCAGCCGTATCGCTTTCGAGTTTTTCATCACCGGCAATGATCCACTTGTTCAGACCAGGCTTGCTGATTTTCTCGCCGGGCTCCTCGGGCTTTTCGTCGGGATCCGTGGTGCCCGGGGCTGTGGCAGGGGCGCCGACGCTGCAAGTCGTGTTGACCGACTCATCCACAACAGTAGATCCATCGTAAGCTTTAATCGTAGCGGCAAAGGTCAGCTGGTCATCTTGAACATCAGTGGCGCTGAACGTCTTGGAAACATAGAAGTAGGTCGATGCCATATCTCTAGGGACATCACCTATCACAGTGGTTCCCGTTTGCATCGGTGCAGCAGCGGTTTTACCAACCAACGTTGCATCGCCAATGTCAACGGAAAAGTAGGGGGTAACAGCTTCGTCATTCGGTTCCCCCTCAACGGTCACCTTGTACAGCAAAGTGACCTCCTCCCCATCGTCGAGATTAATGGGATCAGTCGAATAGGTGACACCGTCAAGATCAAAAGCCACGAAAATTGCATCGTTGGGCTTATTGGTCACACGTTCAACAGCAAAGTCGGTGATCGTAGGCATCTCAGCAGCAAACGCTGTAACCGGCAGCATTGCGGCACACATTGCCGCCGCACAGACTGCGGACGCAATGCGTTTCAACCATGTTTTCATCATTTACAGGATTCCTCCTTTAGTTTCTTCCAAGATTGTTGGTTCGGACAAAATAAATAGCCTGCATCCCCCCCTCTGCCTCTGGCAGCGTATTATCTCTATGTCTTGCTCTAAAAAGAGCTGCCGAAGCATTGCTTCAGCCAAGAGAATGTTTTGCAATTTGCCGCTTTGCGCTATGCACCGCGCTCCACCGTGGCGCTCTGCGGCCAGCCGATGGCCTCCTGCTCCATTTCCAGCATCTGGTCGTACATCTGCTGGCGCAGGGCTGCAAGCTGGTCTTCCACCTGCTGCTGTGTTGCCTTGTACAGGTTGCGCAGGCTGCGCGGGTTGCCTTTTTCCTCCGGCACGCCGGCGGCCTGGCAGACCTCATGCAGCTGACGGAAGATGTTGGACCGGTTCCACGTCTGGCCCGTTCGCGTGATGAACACCGGGCCGCGGTAGATGCCGTTTTCTGCCATGTAGGCCAGCAGCTCCTGCTGCAGGGCGGGCGGACAGCGGAACCCGAAGGCTCCGTCACGATACTTCAGCGTACCGCTGCCCTGCTTGACCAGCTCGGCCGTGACCTGGTTCAGGCACTGGATTGGCACCCCAGTGGTGGCAAACAGCTTGATCAGCAGATAGATCCGGTGCTTGCCCAGGCTGCGCGCCGTGCGGAGCAGCTTTAAGTACTCGGTGCGGGTCAAAGTCGGCGACCGTTCCTGCTCCTCCGTGACCCTGGTGTGGCCCCGCAGCAGGTCGTACCGGCCACACCACTTGAAATAGTTGTTGGCTGCCGCAAGGTGCACATTGACCGCACTGCGCGTATACACCTGTTCCAGCGACTGCTCCCATTCGGCCATTGTCTTTGGCGTGGGGACTCCGTGCTGCACCGTGAACGCCAGCAGGTCATGCAGGCAGTTGGTGTAGTAGCGCCGGGTGTCCGGGTTCCAGCCTTTGTTCTCCGTCGCCGCAAGGTAATCCGAGATGGAATAGCCTTGCAAGATTTCATCGTTCATGCGCACAGCAGGCCCCCTTTCCCGCAGCGGTATCGGTGCAGGTAACAGAAGCGCAGTTCTGTTCCCATAATTAACCCAGGTTAATAAGCCGTCGGCAGGCGGCAACGTATCTGCGTCCAATTTTAGCTTTTCGCAGCAAAAAAAGGCGCAAAGGAACAGCCGGGCAAACAAGAG
>DWWX01000009.1 GCA_019119495.1 Candidatus Gemmiger stercorigallinarum
GATCCTGGACGGCCCGCAGCGCAAGGGTGACCTGCGCCGCGCTCGTGCCGGTGCCCAGAACATCGTGCCCAACTCCACCGGCGCTGCCAAGGCCATCGGCCTGGTCATCCCTGAGCTGAACGGCAAGCTGATCGGCTCTGCCCAGCGCGTGCCTGTTCCCACCGGCTCCACCACCATCCTGGTCGCCGTTGTCAAGGGCACCGACGTCACCAAGGAGAGCATCAACGCCGCCATGAAGGCCGCCGCTTCTGAGAGCTTCGGCTACAACGACGAGCAGATCGTTTCCTCCGACGTCATCGGCATGCGTTACGGCAGCCTGTTCGACGCCACCCAGACCATGGTCACCAAGATCGACGACGACACCTACCAGGTCCAGGTCGTCTCCTGGTACGACAACGAGAACAGCTACACCAGCCAGATGGTCCGCACCATCAAGTACTTTGCTGAGCTGTGATCGGTCTGCGTAAGCACAACTGAACCAGCGGCGGCCGCCGCATCGGGCTTTCCGGTGCGGCGGCCGCTTTTTTGCGCTGTACCCCTGTGCCGTTGCAATGGGCGGGGAGGCGGTGTTATAATTCTATAAGAAAGCATCTACCAAAAAGCAGGGAGGTCACAACGCAAATGCAAGATCGGAATGGTTCCGGGTTGCGCCGCCCCGCCAGGGCCGCCGCAGCCCTGACGCTGGCGGCAGCCCTTTTGGCCGGCTGCGCGGCGTCCCCGGCGCAAAGCCCGGCCACCGGCGAGACCGGCGCGCAGGCGACGGCCCGGCCAGTCAAGACCGAGTTCACCCGCGAGGAGCTGCTGGAGGATTTTGACGCTGCCTGGCAGATCATCCAGGAGGATTATATCTTTATGAGCGTCCTGGAAGAGCGTGGTATGGACCCACAGCAATACTACGAGGCGGCGCGGGGCGTGATGGAAGAGCGCGCCGAAACTCTGGAGGACCTGTCGGAATGGATGACCTATCTGTTCGGGAACATGGAACGGAGAGCCTTTTCCCATCTGTCTGTGGCAAGCCTGAGCACCTATCAGGTTTATGCCGAAACTTACACCGCCACCCCGGAGGCGGGCGCCTGGGACGCGGCCATCCATGATGTAGTCACCGCGCCGCAGACGGTGGCCATCTACGACTGGATCGCGTCCAACAGCGAAACGCTGCCCAATATGCTCAGTGGTCCGACCTCTTATCCCGTAGCGACCGTGTCGTATGACGAGGCGCACAAGGCGGCCTGCTTTTATTTCCCTACCTTTAACAATGCGACCGTCGAGCGGGATGCGGGCATCGTGCAGGATGCTCTGATGGAGCTGTACGGCCAGGGCAAAGCGGTGGAGAACATCGTCTTTGACATCACCGGCAACGGCGGTGGGGACACGGCCTATTGGGCCAACAATATTGTGGCCCCCTTTGGCGGAACGTATGAGTTCAGGGAGCCGCGCTTTATCCGGGACACGCCGCGGACCCGCTGGTGGTACCAAAACGCCGACCTGCACCCGGTGGAGGAGTATGCCGCCGAGTATCCGCTGCCGGATTTTGTGGAGGAGATGGGCCTGGACCTGTATGACTGGAGCGTGCAGCACTTCCGGTGTGGAGACTCCACGCTGCCGCAGGAACTGCTGCAGGCAAAACGCTGGCTGCTGGTGGACGATACGGTGGCGTCCGCGTCGGCGGTCTTTACCAGCTTTTGTCTGAACACAGGCTGGGCCACCGTGGTGGGCACGCCCACCGGCAGCTACCGGCCGTCTGGCAACCCGGCCATGTTTGCGCTGCCCAACACCGGGCTGATCATCCGCCTGGATCTGTGCGCTACCCCCAACCGGGAAGGTCAGCTGGGCTGCATATACGGCCTGAACCCGGACATCCTGTGCGAAGGGGACGAGACCCCCCAGGAAGCCTGGCAGCGCGCGGTGGAAAGCGGTGCGTCTTGACGGCGGAAATCCGACGTTCCACCGCCGTTCTACCGCCAGTCGGTTGCCTTTTTTGCCCGCCCGGCGTATGCTGAAAGCAGAAACCGGGGGCGGCAGGGCCTTTTGCGGCAGACGCTGCGGGGCAAAGCCGCCGCCTGACAAAAAGGGGGCGACCGACCCGAATGGACAAAACAAAATTTGCGGCCCTTGTGGCCGCGCGGCGCAAGGCAAAGGGCCTGACCCAGAAACAGCTGGCCGACCGGCTGCATGTATCGGACAAGGCGGTCAGCAAGTGGGAGCGGGCGCTGAGCCTGCCGGACATCGAGCTGCTGGAACCGCTGGCCGCCGCGCTGGACGTGACGGTGACCGAGCTTTTGCGGGGCGAACAGCTGCCGCCGGAGACTGCCCTGCCGCTGAATGAGGTGGAAACGCTGGTGTCCGACTCGCTCAAGCTGGGCGGCGAGGAACAGGCGGCGCGGGAGCGCCAGGCGCGTTACCGGTATTTTCTGCGCTGGGTGGTCTGCGCGGTGGCGGTGGGGCTGGAGGTCGCGGCGGTCTCGCTGCTGAAAGGCGTCCCGCTGTGGACGTACCTGCTTGCCGCCGCCGGCAGCGGCCCCATGCTGGCGGTGGGCCTGGGGCTGGGGTTCAGCCTGGCGGTGGGGCTTGCCTTCCCGCAGCGCCTGCCCGCCTACTACGACGAGTACAGGGTCTACGGCTACAACACCGGCCTGGTGCGGATGAACCTGCCGGTCCGGCTTTGCAACCGCAACTGGCGTGCGGTAAAGGCGGCCATGTTCTGGGGCTGCCTGGGCGTGGCGGCAGGCGCACCGCTGGCCGACCTGGCTGTCTGGCGGCTGGCGCCGCCGGAGTTTTACCAGGCGGTCTGGCCGTTTGCCATGCTGGCCCTGACGCTGGGCGGCATTTTCCTGCCCGCGATGCTGGCCGCCTGCCTGGCCGGCCGCCGCGCCTGACGCTGCCGGCCCGTGCCGCTCCCGCAGAGCGTGCCGTATCCCGCTGCAAAAACAAAACAGACAAAAACCGCCCCCGCGGCCTGTGCAATGTGCGCAGGGCTGCGGGGGCGGTTGGCTTTGGGTTGGGCGCTTTTGGGGGCTTTGCAGCGGCCCGGCGGGGGTCAGGGCTGGCCGACCGTCCCGGCTGGCAGGCGCAATACCGCCAGCGCGCCGCCGCCGGCCGGGTTGGCCAGTGCCAGGCTGCCGCCGTGGCTTTCGGCCGCGGTGCGGGCAAACCACAGCCCCAGGCCCTGGTGGCCGTCGGTGCGGGCGGCGTCGCCGGTGGCAAGCATCTGCCCGCCGCTGCGCAAAATCTCCGGCGGGAAGCCGGGCCCATCGTCCCGCACCGCAAACAGGGCGTCGCCACCCTCCAGCCGGCAGGTCAGCGTCACAGCGCCGCCTTTGGGGGCAAAGCGGGCGGCGTTGGCCAGCAGGTTTTCCACCGCGCGGCCCAGGTTCTGCCGCCGGGCATGCAGGCAGAGGCCGGGGGCAAAGCCGTTTTCCAGCCGGAAATCCACCCCCGCCGGCGCGCACAGCGCCTGGCCGGTCTGGCCCAGCGCGGCGGCAAAGGCGGCGGCGTCAAGATCCTCCGGCGGGGCGGGGGAAAGCTGCGCCCCGGCGGCGTCCCGCAGGGCGGCCAGGTACTGCCCGGCCCGGTCGGCCCCGCGCAGGATGGCCTCCACCGGCTGGCGCTGGGCGTCGGGCAGGTCGTCCTCGGCCAGCAGCTCGGCGTTGCCCTGGATGATGGCCAGCGGCGTTTTCAGGTCGTGGGCCAGCGCGGCGATGTGCTCCGACCGCTGCTGCTCCATCGCCCACTGCGCTTTCAGCGAGTCCGCCAGCCCGTCCCGCAGGCGCTCCATCGTGCGCAGCGCC
The DNA here is from genome assembly GCA_019119495.1 of Candidatus Gemmiger stercorigallinarum. Taxonomy (GTDB): domain Bacteria; phylum Bacillota; class Clostridia; order Oscillospirales; family Ruminococcaceae; genus Gemmiger; species Gemmiger stercorigallinarum. Next base: position 3,789 of record DWWX01000009.1, read on the forward strand.
TGCTCAAACTCCCGCACGCGGGCGTGGCCCAGCGGCTGGCCGGACAGGTCCCCGCCCGCCAGCCGGCGGCAGGCGTCGGTCAGGCGGGCGGTCTCGGCCTGCAGGCGGCGGCCGGTGCGGCGGGTCATGGCAAGCACCGTTCCGGCCAGCGCCAGCACCAGCAACACGGCCCACAGCGTCTGGAAATCCGGCAGCACCCGCCGCAGCGCCGGGTCGGCGTAGGGGGCCACAAAGTCATATTGCAGCCGGCACAGCGTGCCGTCGATCAGCGGCACGTCCAGGTAATACTGTCCGCCCAGGGCGGGGCTGTCCAGTGTCAGCGCCAGCTGCAGCTGGGCGTCGGTCATGTTGGTGGCCAGCACGTCCCCGGCTGCGGCAAGGCTGCTGGGGGCGGTGCCGGCGTCCAGCAGGACCCAGCGGCACAGGTCGGGCAGAGCGCCGGCGTCAAAATGGTCGGCGGACATGGCGGGCAAAAGCTCAGCGGCCTGCTGGGCCGCGCGGGCGGCGCTGTTGGCCGGCAGGATGAACCCCGCCTCGATCAGCACCAGCACCAGCGCGAACCATACCACGGCCACCGCCGCGCAGGCCAGCCCGGTGCGCAGCAGGTAGCCGGCCAGCAGCCCGCCCAGCGTGCGGGTGCGGTGTTTCACTCGTTTTTCCATCGGTATCCGATCCCCCATACTGTCTCGATGGGCTGCAGGCCGTGGGCGCGCAGCTTGGCGCGGATGTTCTTGACGTGCTCGGTCACGGCCGAGTCGTCCGCCGTGCCCTCAAAGCCGAACACCGCCTCGTAGATCTGCTCTTTCGAGAAGGTGCGCCCCGCGTGCAGGGCCAGATGCTCGCAGATGGCGTACTCGGCGCGGGTCAGGCGCAGCGGGGTCTCGCCCGCAAAAGCCTCGCCGGCGGCCAGATCAAAGGTGACGCCGCCCCGCAGGATGCGGCGGGCCGGGGCGCGGTTCTGCCGCCGCAGATGGGCGTTGACGCGGGCCCGCAGCTCGGCGATGCGGAAAGGCTTGGCCAGGTAATCGTCGCCGCCCAGGCCCAGCCCGCGCAGGATGTCGGCCTCGGCGGTGCGGGCGGTCAAAAACAGGATAGGGCAGCCGGCCAGCGCGCGGATGCGCCGGCAGGTGGCAAAGCCGTCCTCGCCGGGCATCATCACGTCCAGCAGGATGCAGTCCGCCCAGGCGCAGTGCTGTTCGGTCACCTCGGCGCCGCTGTGCAGCAGCCGCACCGTGTGGCCGTCCCGCTCCAGCGCCGTGCGCAGCAGCGCGCACAGGTCGCGGTCGTCGTCCACCGCAAGGATATGTGCCATGGGTTCCTCCTTTTGCCGCAAAAGCCCGCCGCGGCGGCGCGGCAGGCAGGGCGGTCATTGCGTCAATAACAGCACGCCCCAGCTCAGGGCATACAGCAGGTAGACGTGGGCGGGGTAGAAGACGTAAAACAGCTGTTTCATGCCCCGGCCGCGCTGTCCATTATACAACAGCATGGGCACCACGGCAAACACGCCCATCCACTCGAAGGCGGTGTCAAACAGCAGGCCGGGGGCAAAGCTGCCGGAGGCCATCAGGTAGCGCATGGGCAGCGCCAGGTAGAACAGAAGCCCCAGCGCAACAAAGGCTGCCGCCTGCCAGCCGCGGTGCCGCCGCAGCAGGTACAGTACGATGCCCTCCAAAATATAGGTGATGCCGCCGTCCATGATAAAGGTCCAGCTGGGCAGCACGGTGTAGACGATACCCGCCAAAATCGAGTCCAGCAGCCAGGCCAGCGGCGTTTTGTCCGCCGCATAGTACAGCCCGATGAACAGCGCCGGCCAGCCGATCAGCGGGATCAGCACCGCGGCCAGGCCCCGCGCGATGCGCCGCTGCCGCAGCCAGTCGATGCCCTGCCAGATGGGGATGAGGATGACGAAGTTCATAAAGATGGCGTTCATCGGCACAAAGCCGTCCGGGCGGTTGGCAAAGCCGGCGTACATCATCAAAAACTGCAAAAGGCCCATGCCCGCCGAGATGCGCCAGATGCGCCAGAAATATTTGCGCCGGTCATGGGTGTGGGCAAAGCCCTCCACCGTGCAGAACAGAAACAGCGGCGCGGACAGCCGCCCCAGCTGGGTGAACCAGAGCGGCACCAGGCCGGTAAACTCGAAGAAATAGTGGATGTGGTCCAGCACCATCAGCACCAGCGCGATGGTCTTGAGGGCGGTGCCGGAAAGCCCCGGCCGGGCGGACAGCGCCCGCGGCGCGGCGGCAGCGGAAAGATGTGACATGATAAAAACCTCCTGTGATGTTTGGTACGGGACCAGCATAACAGGAGATTCTAAGGAATTTATAAGGATGGGGGAGAATGTTTGGGGGAGAGCAACCAGGCGGCAGGGCATGGCGGGAGACTGTCGATTTTGTGTTGCCGCCCGTTCACGGCTGCAATGTAGGGCGGGCGATCTCGCCCGCCGCGGGGGCTTGCGGCTGCAAGAGCCTTGCGGAGTAATGCTTGCCGAAACCCGCAAGGTTTCCGCTTTCGCAGACCTTGCCCGGCGGGCATGAACGTCCGCCGGGCAATACAAGGCAAACGGACAGAGGAACCGGGGAACGACAGACCGCCATCTCGCCTGCGTAGGGGCCGATGCTTTGCATCGGCTCGCCGCCGGGTCTGGCGGGCGGCAGCGTTTCATGCGAAACTGCCCGTTCACGGCTGCAATGTAGGGCGGGCGATCTCGCCCGCCGCGGGGGCTTACGGCTGCAAGAGCCTTGCGGAGCGATGCCTGCTGAAAACCGCAAGATTTAGTTGGCCGCCATCTTCAGGGGGCGATACGGGCTTCGTCCCCTACACCATGCATGGCGTATGGCGCGGCCTTTACAGGCCGCTTTCCACCCAGTGCTCCGCCGAGGCGTCCCAGTACCGGCGGCAGACACGGCGGAGATCGCCGTCCAGATTCAGCTGGTAGAGCCGGAAGCTGACCGGGATGTTTTTGGGCTGCCACTGTTCCCGGTAGGTGTAGCAGTAGCGCATGCCCAGCTTTTGCATCACCCGGCCGCTGCGGGGATTGTTCACGTCGTGGGTGGCGGTCAGCCAGGGCAGGCCGTCCCGGCGGGCCTGCGCCACAAGGGCGGCGGCAGCCTCGGCCGCGTAGCCCCGGCCCCAGCAGTCGCTGCGCAGGCCGTAGCCCAGGTCGTGGCAGTCCCCGCCCAGGTCCAGGTAGCCGATGGGCAGGTCGTCCTCCCGCCGGCAGACGGCGTAGTGGTATTCCCACGCCGCGGCGGGGCCGGCGTGGCGGCTGGCGTAAAATTCCAGCGCCTGCTCCCGGCTTTGCAGCGGGAACCAGGGCAGAAAGGTGTTGGTGCGCGGGTCCGAAAAAATGGCGAACAGCGCGTCCCGGTCGGCGGGGGCAAAGCGGCGCAGGGTCAGCCGCGGGGTGTGCAGGGTGGGATGTTCCGGCATGGCAGGCTCCTTTGAAAGAAAGGCTCGGCGCGCGGCGCGCAAAAATGCCGGGCGGCGCTGCGGCTGCCCGGCATGGGATCACTTGGTTTCCTGGATGGTGTAGGTGAAGCCGTACTCTTTTTGCAGCTCCTTGACGGCGGGCTCGCAGTCCTCGATGAAGGTGGGGGAGTAGACCGACTGGCCGTTGTGGCTCTTTTTGTAGTCCTCCACAATGGCCATCAGCTTGTCCCAGCCCTCGTTGGCCTTGGCTTCGGGGACTTCCTTGGGGAAGTCGATGATAAATTCGCGGTGCTTGGGGATGCGTGCTTTCATATTAAGACACTCCTGAATCAATATTTGACAGTGGGCAGGGCCGGCAGACGGCCTGCGGTATCTTCATTGTATCGTGTGGCGGCGGCCAGGTCAAGGGCTGCGGGCGGCTTTTTGCGGCGATGCCCAGGGGGCGGGCCCATCAGTAGGGCAGGCTGCTCAGGTCGATGCCGCCGTCGGCGCAGTAATAGACGTTGTAGGGCTGCGGGTCGTTGGTGCTGTAGCCGGTGGCGTCCATGTACAGCCAGAACTGGGGCAGGTCGGTCTTTTCAAACCGGGCGGCCAGTTCCGGGTCCATGGCGGCGTACTGCTTGTCAGTGGCAAGCAGCAGGCTGCCGTTTTCCAGCCCGGCACCGTCCTGGTAATAGGTGTAGTCGCCGGGGTTGTAGCTGCTGCTGACCATGCGGTAGACTTTGCTCTGGTCGGCCAGGCGCAGCACCTTGCGGTCGTGGTCGTTGGACACCATGTAGACCACCCGGACATCGGGATAGGCTTCGTCCAGCGCGGTGGTCACGGCCTGGGCTGTGGAAAAATCATAGGTGGGGCTGGCGATATACCCGGCGTCGCACAGGAAAGCGTTGGCGGCGGCGACCCCGGCCAGCAGCACCACCGCGGGGGCATACAGCCCGCCGGCACGTTTCAGCCAGGGCAGGCAGAGCGCCAGAAGCAGCACCCCCGCCGCAAACAGGAAGATCAGGTAACGGCTCTCGTACACCTGTTCGCCGTAGGCCAGCGACGCGCCGGTCAAGATCAGCGTATCCACGCCCACGATGCCCAGCAGGCAGGCGAACAGCAGCCCGCGCACGCCGCCGGCTGCCCGGCAGGCGGCGGCAGGCCGGTGGGCGATGCGCCACAGGCAGACAAGTACCCCGGCCGGCACCGCCATGGCCGCCACAAAAGCGATGCCGAAGACAATGCCCTGCCCGCTGAGCACCGTCACGCCGCCCTCGGCGGGCAGGGCGTTTGTCAGCTTGAAATAGCCCTGCACCACCTTGGAAAGGTTGGGCAGAAACTCGGTGTAGCTGTTCCAGGCGATGACCGCGTCGCGGGAAGCAAAATGGATGACGTACCGCTGCACAAAGTATCCCGCGCCGAAGCCCAGCAGGTTGAGTACCAAAAACGCCGCGCCCGGCCCCAGCAGCAGGCGGGGGCGGTTGGCGGCAAAGGCGCGCAGCACAAACCCGGCGATCACCGGCAGCAAAACCAGCAGCAGAAGAAACAGCCCGCTGGACAGCGCGATCCATGCCCCAAGTCCCAGCGTGAACAGCCAGGTGACCAGATGGCCGAAGCCTTTTTCGCGCTGTTCCAGCTGCACCAGCGCATAGAGCAGGTAGACCATGTAAAGCGCCCGCATCAGGTAATGGGCGCTTTGCACCACCATACAGTTGGCGTAGCCCAGCACCTCTGTGTAGCTGTACGGGGTCAGCAGCAGAAAAAGCGCAGTCAGACGCAGCGGCAGCGGGCAGGACGCCCGGCGCAGCAGCTGCCACAGGGCATAGACAAAGGCGGCCAGCAGCAGAATGTTGCCGGCACCGTAGGCGGTGAAAGCGTTGCCGAACAGCGGCATCAGCAAAGCGGCAAGCATCAGCGGGGTGTCCAGCAGGAGCGATGTGGTATCGTTCCAGTTGGGCAGCGAAAGCGACCCGGCCTTGGCCATCTCCATCACTTTCAAGATCTGGGTGGAACTGTCGCCGTCCAGATGGTTCGTCCACTGGGTCAGGTTGCACCAGCACAAAAAGGCAAGCTGCGCCGCCAGCAGCACCGCCAGTGCCGCCGTGCCGAACCTGGCCGGGCGGCCCATGGCGGAAAGCTCGCTCCGTTCGGCGGCAAACCAGCTGCGGGGGCGCGGGGCGTGAGGCAAAAAGTCGTGCAGCATGGAAATCACTTCCTGTCAGGGATTTTTGGTTGGGCGGGCGGCGCCCTTACACCCCAAACACCCGGCGGGCGTTGGCGGCGGTCAGGGTCAGCACCTGCTGGGCAGGCATCTCCCACAGTGTGCCGATGTACTCGGCCACATGGGCGATGTTGCGGCTGTCGTTGCGCTTGCCCCGCACCGGGGTGGGGGACATGTAGGGGCAGTCGGTCTCCAGCACGGCGGCCTCGTGCGGGATGGCGGCCAGCACTTTGGCCGCCCGCTTGGCCCCCTTGTAGGTCACCGCGCCGCCAAAGCCCAGGCACATGCCCTGGTCCACCAGCCAGGCGGCGTCCTCGGCGCTGCCGCTGTAACAGTGCAGCACGCCGCGGGGCTTGTACTTTTTCAGCAGCTCGTAGGTCTCGGCGTGGGCTTCCCGGTCGTGGACGGAAACCGGCAGGTCCAGCTCGGCGGCCAGCCGCAGCTGCGCTTCAAACAGGTCGTATTGCTCCTGCGCGGGCAGCGGCCAGTGGTGGTCCAGGCCGATCTCGCCCACGGCGGCCACGGCCGGGTCATCGAACAGCGGGCGCATCGCGGCCAGCTCGGCCCGCCAGTCGCCGTGGTAGACGGCCACGGTGGGGGCGTTTTCCTCGCCCAGGCTTTCGGGATGGATGCCCAGCGCCGCGTGGACAAACGGGTACTTGTGCGCCAGCGCCAGCACGCGGGGCGCGTCGCCGGAATGGGTGGCGCACTCCAGCACGCCGGTCACGCCGGCGGCGGGCAGCGCCTGCATCAGCGCGTCCCGGTCCGGCTCAAACTGGCGGGAGCAGTAATGGGCGTGGGTGTCAAAAATGTCCGTCATGTTCAGTCTCCTTTGTGCGGGGCGGGGCGCAGGTTGACCAGCCAGATGCCGGCGCAGACCAGCGCCAGCGCAGCCAGGTAGCGCCAGTCGGCCAGTGTTTCGCCGTTCAGCAGCGCCGACAGCAGCACCGTCACCACCGGGATCAGCAGCCCGAACACCGCGATGCGGGATACGGGGTTGTTTTTCATCAGCAGCGCCCACAGCACATAGCCGGCGCCGGAGATGAAGGCAAGGAACAAGAGCACCGGCAGCGCGCCGGCGGCCTGGGGGCGCAGCCTGCCGCCCATGGCAAGGCCCAGCAGCGCCAGCGCGCCGCCGCCAGCGCCCAGGTTCAGGCAGCAGACGGCAAAGCTGTCGGCCTTGCGGGTGACGCGCTTGTTCCACGGCCCTGCCGCGGCAAACACCGCGGCGGCCCCCAGCATGGCAAGCATGCCGGGCAGGCTGCCGCCCTCGCTGCCGGTGACGCTGGCGGCCAGCACCCCGGCAAAGCCCAGCGCGCAGCCCAGCAGCTTGCGGGGCGTCAGGCGGTCGCTGCCGCCGCAGAGAAAATGGGCCAGGATCACACCCCAAAAGCTCTGGGTGCTGTTCAGGATGCTGCCCAGCGCGCCGGTCAGCACCGCGGCGGCGCTGTAATACAGCGCATACTGCAGGCCGGTCTGCCACAGGCCCAGGGCGCAGCACTCAGCCAGCAGCCGGCCGCAGGGGAACCGGGGCGGCCGCCGGTTGACCAGCAGGCCGCACAGCCAGACCAGCGCCGCCGCCAGCACGAACCGCACCCCGGCAAAGACCAGGATGGAGGCGGTGTCGCCGCTGCCGATGGCGTACAGCCGGTAGCCCAGTTTGATAAAGGGGAACGCCGCGCCCCACAGGCAGTTGCACAGCACCGCCAGGGCCACCGCGGCGGCGGGCCTGGCAAACAGCGCGTCCAGCCGGGCGGGCCGGCTTGCGGGCAAATCGGGTCGGGACAAAAGGCAGACCTCCCGGCAAAAGCGGAGCAAGCATAAGGACGCTTTGGGGTTGCCGCGCGAGCGGCAAAACTGCAAAGCAGCAAAATCGCAAAAACAGGTTGGCGGCAAGGCGCCGGAACGCCGGCGTCCTTTGGGGACACCAGGCGGCGGCAACGCAGCCAACGGCCTGCTTTTGGCAAATCGAGCGGCAATGCTTCCCTGTGCGCACTCCGCTCAGGGCGCAGCCGCGGCGGACGCCGGGCGCGCCCGAGATCGGGCGACAGAAAACTGCCGCCGCCGGCGCGATCCCGGCCGGCAGCGGCAGAAAAACTCAGTGGATGCGGCTGCCGGCCTTGACCTCGGCAGGGAAGAAGGGGATGACGCAGCCGCCGTCCTCGGTGTCGGCGGCAACGACCATGCCCTCGCTGACGTACTTGCCCTTCATCATCGGGCGGGGGGCCAGGTTTGCCACGATGGCGACTTTTTTGCCCACCAGGTCCTCCGGCTTGTACCACTTGGCAATGCCGGACAGGATGCAGCGTTCCCGCTCGCCGTCAAAGACGGTCAGGTGCAAAAGCTTTTTGCTCTCCTTCATGGCCTCGCAGGCGCGGATCTCGGCCACCCGCAGCTCGGTTTTCATAAAGTCGTCAAAGCTGATCTCCGGCTCGTGGTCGGTGATCTCGGCGGGGGCGTCGGCGGGCCGGGCCGATGCCTGCTCCGGCTGGGCGGCCTGGGCGGCGGCCTTCTGGGCGGCCTCCAGGGCTTCCAGCTCGGCCAGCTCCTTCTTGGCGTCGATGCGGGGGAAGATGTTCTCGCCCTTGTGCAGCGTGCAGGCGGCGGGCAGCGCGCCGAACGCGGCGGCGCTGTCCCAGCTGCGCAGGCTGCTGTCGGTCACGCCCAGCTGGGCAAAGATCTTGTCGCAGGCGGCAGGCATAAAGGGCTGCAGCAGCGTGGCACAGATGCGCAGCGTTTCGGCCAGGTTGTACAGCACGCGGGCCAGGCGGGGGCGGTTGGCCTCGTCCTTGGCCAGCACCCAGGGCGCGGTCTCGTCGATGTACTTGTTGGCGCGGGCAATGACGGCGAATACGTCGGCCAGCGCGTTCTGGAAGGCGTATTTCTCCATCTGGGCCTCGTACTTGCCGCGCAGGCCGTTTGCCATGGCCAGCAGCTCGGCATCCTCCGGGCCTTCGGCCTGTTCGGCGGGCAGCGTGCCGCCGAAATACTTGTCCGCCATGGCGGTGGTGCGGGACAGCAGGTTGCCCAGGTCGTTGGCCAGGTCCATGTTGATGCGGTTGATCAGCAGCTCGTTGGAGAAGTTGCCGTCGGTGCCAAAGGGGAAGTCCCGCAGCAGGAAGTAGCGCAGCGCGTCGGCGCTGTACCGCTCGGCCAGGATGTAGGGGTCCACCACGTTGCCCTTGGACTTGGACATCTTGCCGCCGTCCAGCAGCAGCCAGCCGTGGCCGAACACCTGCTTGGGCAGGGGCATCTCCATGCTCATCAGCATGGCGGGCCAGATGATGGAGTGGAACCGCACGATCTCCTTGCCCACAAAGTGGACGTCGGCGGGCCAGAAGGTCTGGTAGTCGCTGTCGGGGTAGCGGTCGTTCATAAAGCCCAGGGCGGTGGTGTAGTTGAACAGCGCGTCGATCCACACATAGACCACGTGCTTGGGGTCAAAGTCCACCGGCACGCCCCAGTTGAAGCTGGTGCGGCTGACGCACAGGTCCTCCAGCCCCTTGTCGATGAAGTTGTTGACCATCTCGTTGACGCGGGAGCGGGGCTGCAAAAAGTCGGTGTTCACCAAAAGGTCGCGCACCCGGTCGGCGTACTTGGACAGGCGGAAGAAGTAGGCTTCCTCCTCGGCGTCCACCACGGGGCGGCCGCAGTCGGGGCAGCAGCCGTTGACCAGCTGGCTCTCGGTCCAGAAGCTCTCGCAGGGGGTGCAGTACTTGCCCTTGTAGGTGCCCTTGTAGATGTCGCCCTTGTCGTACATCTTTTTGAAGATCTTCTGGATGGCGGCCACGTGGTAGTCGTCGGTGGTGCGGATGAACCGGTCGTAGCTGATCTCCATCAGCTTCCACAGGTCCTTGACGCCGCGGGGGCCTTCGACGATATTGTCCACAAACTGCTGGGGGGTGACGCCGGCTTCCCTCGCTTTCAGCTCGATCTTCTGGCCGTGCTCGTCGGTGCCGGTCAGGAACATGACCTTGCAGCCCTGCAGCCGCTTGTAGCGGGCCATGGCGTCGGTGGCGACGGTGCAGTAGGTGTGGCCGATGTGCAGCTTGTCGCTGGGGTAATAGATCGGCGTGGTGATGTAGAATTTCTTCTGGTTCTCCATGGGCGCATCTCTCCTTCTCGCAGTGGGGACAAAACAAAACGGCAGCGGCGCGTTCGGCGCCCTGCCGTCGTTGCTTTCAATTTCACCCTGTTACAGGCAGGGGAAAGCAGGCGCAGGCTGCCGAAGCGAACTGCACATGCGCACCATTCCATCACGGCGTTCAAAATCCATGACAGCACGCTCCTTTCCCCCGTTGATAATATCTTCAGTATACCGGCGCAGGCCCGGCATGTCAAGCAAAATCGTCAAAGCCCACCGGCTCCACGCCGCAGGCCCGCAGCGCCGCCCGGCACAGGATCTCGGTGCTGTCGATGAAAAACGGGCCCAGGTGCTCGTCCCGCTTGATCAGGCTCAGCTCGGTGCAGCCCAGGACCGCCATGTCGCAGCCCTGCTGTTCCAGGTCGGCCACCACGGCGCCGAACTGCGCCATGTCCGCCCGGCGGCCCTGCTTGATCTGGCCGTAGATCAGGCTGGTCACGTCCTGCTGGCGGGCGGGGCAGGGGGCGGCCCAGTCCAGGCCGGCCTCGCCGCACATCAGCTGGTAGGTGCCGGCCAGCAGGGTGCCCTCGGTGGCCAGGATGCCCAGCTTTTTGCAGCCGCGGGCTTTGGCCTCGGCCACGGTCAGCCGGGGCATGTTCAGCACCGGCACCGGCAGCGCGGCGGCCAGCCGGTCATAAAAGTAGTGGGCGGTGTTGCAGGGGATGGCCAGCACGGTGGCGCCGTAGGCCACCAGGCTGCGGCCGTCCTGTTCCATCACCGCAAAGGGATCGTCGGTGCTTTCGCCCTTGATGTAGGCGGTGCGGTCCGGCGTGGATGCCCGCGAGGAGATCACCACGTCGATGTGGTCCTGGTCCCGGCTGGCCGGTGTGTGGTCAATGAGCATCTGGTACAGGTAGCAGCTTGCCGCCGGGCCCAGCCCGCCCAACACGCCCAGCACCGGGCGCTTTTCTGTCTGTGCCATGCCGCACCTCCTCTGGCTTTCGCCCTGCAAGATAACCTTATTATAAGGCGGAGGGGAAAAATATGCAAGGCGGGCCCTGTTCCGGGGCCTGTTTGCGGTGATGCGGGCAAAGCGGGCAGGCGGGCAGCAAAAAGGTGGGGCGCACAGAAATGTGCGCCCCACCGGTCTTACATCTTCGGAGTCATAGCCTCTTACCTGTGATTCACTGGTTTACGGATCGCTCATTTCTGAGCTTCAGATTCCGAATAGCTTGTGAGTCATTATCCGTTTTGGAAACCTGCTGAAATTTTGTTTGCTCCAGAGCTTTTGTTTGGAAGGTCCCGTGCTTTCGATTCAACTTGGCTGTCAACGATGCTTTTTGTGGAAGCTGTCTTTTCAAACCTGAGATCGGAAACTTAACTGAGATAATATGGCAGGTATGCCATTTGTTTCAGTGTATCGTGAACTTTCGCTGTGATCCGGAGTATTCAGCGCCCTTTTGCCGATATGCTGCCGGGTTTTGCGGCATATCGTTTGTATTTGACTGATATACCAAGAAACTCTGTACCCTGCGGTGTCTTTGAAACTATCTCGGATAACCTGGGAGTGGTTCCGGCCTGAAATCAGGAACCAGCCAACGACGGAAACCGTTTACCGGCCGTTCATACGGCGGGACTTTCCTTTGGTTGGGATAACGTACAAGGTTCGATGCCGAGGAAATATTCCTCTTACTCTAGTACATTGGAGTAACTCCTTGTTCGGTTAGATGAACCCCTTTGAACATATCTCAAAGCTGAGAATTTTCTGTTTTATGGGGCGGCGGATACGATTTGGTTTTGCCTTTTTTGTCCGTCACCATCTAATCTATATCAAAGCTGTCTTTCTTTGACAGGCCCTGGGATTGCATTTTGATCGATTTTCTGAACCGATGCATCATTATCTTTGCTTCTGTACAGGTTATGACCTGCGGCTCTTGATGTGGTCCAGTTCGTCTCAGCAAGCCCAGGCCTGCCGGTGATGAATGGGATCTTTAAAGTTTGCCATTGGCCTGAGCCTCCTTTCTTACGAATCCTGCCGGCACGCCTCTTTGTTACAACTTGTCAAAAACCCTCGGCGTTTTGTCTTTCTTTTCTGGATCTTTTAAGGTGTTTCTCTGTCGTCTCTTTCCGGTATATCCAATATTTCTTTTTTTGCCTTTTCTTTCTTTTCCGGTTTTTCTGCCGGCAGGGAACTCTTACTTTCGTATTCTTCAGATCCTCTTACCATTTGGGGTTCCATCTGCCTTATCCGGGAAAGATTTTCTTCGTTCCTTTTTGGGGAACAATGTCGATCTTTTTTCCGTTTTGGCTTTTGGTCTGCCTTTTCCAGAGGGGAAGAGATTTGATTTCGGAACTTTGCCTGCTGCTTGAAACTGGTTTTGAAAAGTAAGGTTTGGAAGAAAACGGGATATGCTTTTGTGGAAAGAAACCGTTGGTCAGGAAATTGACCTTAAGCCTTTAGAAAAGATGTTCAAAACTCTCTGCCGAACCTTTTGAGAAGTGGGCTCTTGGAGTTTCTGTACTCCTTGTCTCCGGCTGTTTTCTTTCTGTGACTATACTATACCACGGCCCAAAGGCAGTGTCTATTCGCAAACCCGACAAGGTTGGAGTGATTTATTTGTGCAAATCACGGGTTGAAAATCCATATTTGATTGTGCTATACTATATTTGTTGCGGTGTATCCGTTTCAACAGCAAGGCCCGCCAGTTTTTCGACTGGCGGGCCTTTGTCTGTGCCGGGAAAAGCGGCGTTACATGCTTTCGGGCACGTTGATCTTGAACATGGTCAGCGCGTTGCGGATGACGTCCCGCACGCCCAGGCACAGCGCGATGCGGGCCTGCTGGACGCTGTCCTCGGCGCCCAGGATGCGGCAGGCGCCGTAGAAGCGGTGGAAGGCGCCCGCCACGTCGATGACAAAGCGGGTGATGCGGGCGGGGTCGTACTTTTCGGCCGCGGCGGCGATCTCGGCGGGGAAGGCGGCCAGCAGCCGCAGCAGCGCCAGCTCGGACGGGTCGGTCAGCGCGGCGGCGTCGGCGGCGTCCAGGCCGCGGAAGGCCACGCCCTCGCTCTCCAGCTTTTTCAAAATGGAGCAGATGCGGGCGTGGGCGTACTGCACGTAGTAGACCGGGTTCTCGCTGTCGTTTTTGACGGCCAGGTCCAGGTCAAAGTCCAGCGTGGAGCTGGATTCCCGCTGGTTGAAGAAGAACCGGGCGGAATCAATGGGCACATCGTCCAAAAGGTCGGTCAGGGTGATGGCCTTGCCGGTGCGCTTGCTCATGCGGACGGGCTTGCCGTCGCGGATCAGGTTGACCATCTGCATCAGCACCACGTCCAGGCGGCTGCCGTCCAGGCCCACCGCGTCCATGGCGCCCTTCATGCGGGCCACGTGGCCGTGGTGGTCGGCGCCCCACACGTCGATGGCCTTGTCAAAGCCGCGCACCGCCAGCTTGTTGTAGTGGTAGGCGATGTCGGCGGCAAAGTAGGTGGGCACGCCGTTGGCGCGAACCAGGACCTCGTCCTTGGCCTCCTCCTCGCTGCCGTCGTCCGACTTCTTTTTGTTGGCGACGCCGTACTTGGAGCTGTACTGGGCGCTTTTGTACATGATGGCGCCGTCCTCGGCCTTGTAGCAGGCGCCCTTGTCCAGCAGCAGCTGGATGATGTCATTCACCGCGCCGCTGTCGTGCAGGGTGCTTTCGGGGAACCAGACGTCGTACTCGATGCGGTACTTGCCCAGGTCGCGCTTGAGCCCGGCAATGTTTTTGGGCAGGGCGTCGGCGGTGATGGCGGATTTCAGCTCTTCAAAGTCGGCGTTCACGTAGCGGTCGCCGTGGACGTCGGCAAACTCTTTGGCGCGCTGGATGATGTCGGCGCCCTGGTAGCACTCCTCCGGCAGGGGGCAGGCCTCCTCGCCCTTGTACAGCTGCAGGTAGCGGATGGCCAGGCTCTTGCCGAATTTCTGGATCTGGTTGCCCGCGTCGTTGATGTAGAACTCGCGGGTCACGTCGTAGCCGGCCCAGTCCAGGCAGGCGGCCAGGCAGTCGCCCAAAGCGCCGCCGCGGGCGTTGCCCATGTGCATGGGGCCGGTGGGGTTGGCCGAGACGAATTCCACGTTGTAGCGTTTGCCCTGGCCGGCGTTGGTGCGGCCGTAGTCCTGGCCGGCGCAGGCCGCCCGCAGCACCGAGGTGAACCACCCGCTGCCCAGATACAGGTTGATAAAGCCGGGGCCGGCGATCTCCACCCGGTCAAAGGGGCTGCCGGTCAAATCCAGCGCGCCGACGACCGCCTCGGCGATCTGGCGGGGCGCTTTGCGGAACACCCGCGCGCCGGCCATGGCCAGGTTGGCGGCCACATCACCGTTTTTGGGGTCGGCGGGGATCTCAACGATAAAGGCGGGCAGCTCGGTTTTGGGCAGCGCGCCGGCGTCCATCGCGGCGTTGGCGGCGGCGGTCAGCAGCGCGCGGGCCGCCTCCAGCGCCGACTGGCGGGGGTTGTAGTTGCGGTAATCGGTCATGGGGATACGCTCTCCTTTTTTATAGTCGGGAATTTTGGTGCGGCCCGCTCTCACTGCGCCGGTTCGGGCAGCGGCGTCACGGTGATGTCCACCAGGTTGCGGCTGATAAAATCCTCGCTGCCGGAGTCCAGCGTGTAGCTGAACTGCACCCGGCCGCCCTCGTCGGTCAGCTGGTGTTCGATCACGTCGGCGGCCACCCCCAGCGAGATGGCGCCGTAGCCGGTCTCGTAGTGGCACAGGTGGCGGGTGCCTTTTTCAATGATCAGCTGGCTGGCGGCCTTGCCGTAGCGCAGCATCGCCACCCGGCGGGCGTCCTCGGCGATCTTGACCGTGGTGGTGCTGCCCTCGTAGCCGGTGGCCTCGGTCTCGCGGTACACGATAAAGAAACAGCCGTCCCGGTGGGTGAACCCGCCGTGGGTCATCAGCTCGACGGTCTCGCTGCGGCCGTCCTGCTCCATGGTGCCTTTGATGGTGATCAGATATTTTTCATCCATTTGCATTTCCCTGCCTGTTTTGGCCGGCCGGCGGCCAGCCGTACTGTTCAATGGCGATCTGCTCCACCGGGCCGCCGCCGTACCGGCCCAGGAACAGGGTCTCCAGCTCGGCAAAGCCCTCGGTGGAATCGCTGACGTAAAACTGCACGCTGCCGCCGGCGGTGCGGTCGTTTTTCAGCTCCAGCGCGTCCAGCGCGTCGTCCAGCGCGTTGGCGGTGGCCTTGCCGGGGTCGATCAGCGCCACCTCCGGGCCCATAAATTCGCCGATCAGCCGCTCCAGCAGCGGGTAATGGGTGCAGCCCAAAATCAGCGTGTCGATGCCGGTGTCCCGCAGCTCGGTCAGATAATCGGCAATGACCAGTTTGGTCACCGGGTTGCCGTCGTTCACGTAGCCGTTTTCCACCAGCGGCACAAACAGCGGGCAGGCTTTGGCAAACAGCTGCGCATCCGGCACCAGCTGGCGCAGAAGCGCCTGGTAGCTGCCCGAACGGATGGTAGCCTGGGTGCCGATGATGCCGATGCGCCCGGTGCGGGTGGCAGCGGCGGCGCAGCGGGCGGCGGCCCCCACCACGCCGGTAAAGGGCACCGGCAGATGGGCGGCCTCGGCGGGCGGATAGGTGGAGCTGACGGTGCCGCAGGCCGCCACGATGAATTTGACGTTTTTGGACAGCAGGAACCCGATGTCCTGCCGGGCGTACTGGATGATGGTCTCCCGCCCGCGGGAACCGTAGGGCACCCGGCCGGTGTCGCCGAAATAGACGATGTCCTCGCCGGGCAGTACCCGGCGCAGCTGGCGCACGGCGGTCAGGCCGCCCAGGCCGCTGTCAAACACGCCGATGGGACGGGTATCCATATCAGTAACGACCCTTTCTCCTGCCCAGGGCAAGGCCGATCAGTTTGTCCGCCAGGGCGGAAAAGCTCAGCCCCCGGCAGGCTTCCATCAGCTTGGGATACATGCTGATGGCGGTAAAGCCCGGCATGGTGTTCAGCTCGTTGCACAGCACCCGGCCGGTGCCGCGCTCCACAAAAAAGTCGCAGCGGGCCAGGCCGGTGCAGCCCAGCGCCAGGTAGGCCGCCTTGGCTGCATCCCGCACCTCGTCCAGCTTTTCGTCGGACAGGTGCGCCGGGATGACCACCTGAGACACGCCGTTTTTGTATTTGTCGTCGTAGGTGTAAAACTCGGCGCCGGCCAAAATCTCGCCGGGGCGGGTGACGGACACGCCGGTCTCCGGGTTGCCGATGGCGGCGCATTCCACCTCCTGCCCGTCGATGAACTCCTCAAATATCACCTTGGCGTCCTCGGCCAGGGCCACGTCCACGGCGGCGCGCAGCTCGGTGCGGGTGTGGGCCTTGCTGATGCCCACGCTGGACCCGGCGTTGGCGGGCTTGACAAAGATGGGGTAGACAAGCCGGCTCTCCACCCGGTCTGCCAGCGCGTCAAAATCGGCGGCTTCCTCGGCGGCGGCCCAGGTCCAGCGGCAGTGGGGCACGCCGGAAGCGTCCATCAGGGTGTTGGCCACGGCCTTGTCCATGCAGACGGCGCTGCCCAGCACGCCGCAGCCCACATAGGGGATGCCGGCGATCTCGAACAGGCCCTGGATGGTGCCGTCCTCGCCGTTTTTGCCGTGCAGCATGGGCACGGCAACGTCAACGGGCAGCGTCTGCCAGCTGCCGTCGGGCTGCTGCTCCATCAGGCCGTGGACGCTGCGGTCGGGGCTGAGGATGCAGGGCCGGCAGGCGGGGTCGTTCTGCCAGCTGCCGTCGGCCATGGCGGCGGTGCCGCCGTCGTAGCGCAGCCAGCGGCCGTCTTTGGTGATGCCCACGCGGACGACCTGGTATTTTTCCCGGCAAGGGGGCTCGTTCAGCGCCCCGGCCCAGGCAGCTGCCGAAATGCAGCTGATCTCGTGCTCGCTGGACACGCCGCCGAAAAACAGCGCGACGCGCAGCGGATTTGCAGTTTCGTTGGACATGATGCAGGGTCTCCTTTCCCGCCCTGCGCCCGCCCGGCGGGGCGGATGCAGGCATGTACGCTTTATCATACCATACTTATGCGCCCGTTGCCATAGATTTTCAAAGAAAAAATCATTCTTTCAGCGGGGAAAAGGGCTTTTCCCGGCCCGGCCGCCGTCCCCGCGCCCGCCCGGCAAGGCGGCGGCCTGCACGCCGGGAGCAAAAAGAGCAAACCGCATAAAAAGCGCCGAAAAAGTGAAAAAATAACAGGACGAAATGCCGAAAAAGTACGGCGGAAGCGCAAAAAATCGAAAAAAGCACCTTCTTTCCATTGACAAAACCTTAACGAAATAGTAAAACTATAAGTGAGGATGTGCGGGCCTGCCGTAGGGCGCCATGCCGTCCCCTGACGGCACCCCGACAGATCGCACGGAACAACAATGCGCACACACTGGCTGCGGTGCCTTCCCTTTTGCCCAAACTTGTTATGATTTTAACAACTTGCTGCGGGCAGCACGGGGCCGGTCTGTGACCGCCAAACCTTTGTATCACCCGCCGGGACCGGCGGGGGCGGGGCGTTGGAGGCGGCGGGCGCAGCCCCGGAACACGGGGCGCAGGACGCGCCCGACTGTGAGGTTTTGTTTCCATGCCCATTGCCATGTATCCCGGCAGTTTTGACCCGGTGACCAAAGGTCACCTGGATATTATCCATCGTTCTGCCCGCATGTTCGACAAGCTGATCGTCGCGGTGCTGATCAACAGCGCCAAGCGGCCGCTGTTCACCGTGGAGGAGCGGGTGGCCCTGCTGCGGGAATGCTGCAGGGACCTGCCCAACGTGGAGGTCAAGAGCTTTGACGGCCTGACCGTCGAGTTTGCCAGGTCCAACGGCGCCAGCGTCATGGTGCGGGGCCTGCGGGCCGTCACCGACTTTGAGGACGAGATCCAGCTGGCCCACACCAACCACGCCATCCTGCCCGGCGTCGAGACCATCTTCCTGGCCACCGCCATCCAGTGGAGCTACCTGTCCAGCACGGTGGTCAAGGAGGCCGCCCACTACCACGTGGACGTATCCCAGTTTGTGGAGCCCTGCGTGGCCGAGGCCCTGCGCAAAAAAGCCGAGCAGGGCAATGTGTAAAGCGCCGCGCCGGGCGCCCGCTCAAAATTGGTTCACGCCGTGCAAACGGCCTGACATAAAGCTGCTTTTCTGAGAGGCATTTCGCGAAACATCGAACCATCAAGGAGGCTATTTTCATGAAGAAGATCGTCATCGCCAGCGCCTGCCGTACCGCCATCGGTAAGTTCGGCGGCACGCTGTCCAACGTCCCCGCCGCCGAGCTGGGCTCCATCGTCATCAAGGAGGCCATCAACCGCGCCGGCATCACCCCGGAGCAGGTCGACCATGTCTACATGGGCTGCGTCATCCAGGCGGGCCTGGGCCAGAACGTCGCCCGTCAGGCCAGCATCAAGGCCGGCCTGCCCGTCACCACCCCGGCGGTCACCGTCAACGTGGTCTGCGGCTCCGGCCTGAACTGCGTCAACATGGCCGCCCAGATGATCGAGGCCGGCGACGCCGACATCGTGGTCGCCGGCGGCACCGAGAACATGGATATGGCCCCCTTTGCCATGATGAAGGGCCGCTACGGCTACCGCATGGGCTCCCCCATGGGCAAGAGCGAGCTGGTGGACACCATGGTCAACGACGCGCTGTGGGATGCTTTCAATAACTACCACATGGGCATCACCGCCGAGAACGTGGCCGACCAGTGGAACCTGAGCCGCGAGGATCTGGACAACTTTGCCTACAACAGCCAGCTGAAGGCGGACGCCGCCATCAGGAACGGTGCGTTCAAGGACGAGATCGTCCCCGTCGTCATCAAGAACAAGAAGGGCGACATCGTCTTTGACACCGACGAAGGCCCCCGTCTCAGCCCGCCGGAAGTCCTGGCCAAGCTGAAGCCCGCCTTCAAGAAGGACGGCAAGGTCACCGCCGGCAACGCCTCCGCCATCAACGACGGCGCCGCCGCTCTGGTTATCATGAGCGAGGACAAGGCCAAGGAGCTGGGCATCACCCCCATGGCCACCTGGGTCGCCGGCGCGCTGGGCGGCGTCGATCCCTCCATCATGGGCGTTGGCCCCGTGGCCGCCACCCGCAAGGTCATGGCCAAGACCGGCCTGACCGTTGCCGACATGGACCTGATCGAGGCCAACGAGGCGTTCGCTTCCCAGAGCCTGGCGGTCGCCCATGACCTGGAGTTCGACATGAGCAAGGTCAACGTCAACGGCGGCGCCATCGCCCTGGGCCACCCGGTCGGCGCTTCCGGCGCCCGCATCCTGGTCACCCTGCTGTACGCCATGAAGCACCGCGGCGCCAAGAAGGGCCTGGCCACCCTGTGCATCGGCGGCGGCATGGGCTGCGCCACCATCGTGGAGATGGACTAAACGCGCAGCGCAGCTGCGCGTTCCGACCGGTGTCATCCCCGGCGGCGCATCTTCGCCGGGGATGACGGATTTGTGAATTTGGAGGAAACATCCAATGTCTTTTGTAACTACTGAAGTGCAGGGCGCGGTGGCCGTCGTCACCATCGACCGTCCCAAGGCGCTCAACGCGCTGAACCCCGAAGTCCTGGCCGACCTGAAGGCCGCCTTTGAGGGCATCGACCAGAACACCGTCCGCTGTGTCGTGCTGACCGGCGCGGGCGACAAGAGCTTTGTCGCCGGTGCGGACATCGGCTCCATGTCCACCATGACCAAGGCCGAGGGCGAAGCCTTCGGCAAGATGGGCAACGACATCTTCCTGATGATCGAGAGCTTCCCGCTGCCCGTCATCGCGGCTGTCAATGGCTTTGCGCTGGGCGGCGGCAACGAGCTGGCCATGAGCTGCGACATCCGTCTCTGCTCCGACAACGCCGTGTTCGGCCAGCCGGAAGTGGGCCTGGGCATCACCCCCGGTTTCGGCGGCACCCAGCGCCTGGCCCGTCTGGTGGGCATGGGCATGGCCAAGCAGCTGGTCTACTCGGCTTTGAACATCAAGGCCGACGAGGCTCTGCGCATCGGCCTGGTCAACGCGGTCTACCCGCAGGCCGAGCTGATGGACAACGCCCTCAAGCTGGCGAACAAGATCGCCAAAAACGCCCCCATCGCGGTGCGCAACTGCAAGAAGGCCATGAACGAGGGCATCAGCCTGCCCATCGACAAGGCCGTCGAGGTGGAGGAGAAGCTGTTTGGCGACTGCTTCGAGACCCACGACCAGCAGGAGGGCATGGCCTGCTTCCTCTCCAAAGAGAAGCCGAAGCCCAAGGCGGTTTTCACCAACAACTGAGCGCGCTTGCGGCAGCGGCTTTTGAACCGCGGCGCAGGGGGCGGCCCGCCAGGATACCGGCCAGGCAAGGCGGCAATGCATATTTCTGTCACCTGCGGTGACACCTCCCCTTGCAGGGGCGGCGTTTGGGTGGCAGCCGCCTGGAAGCCTCCCCTGCAAGGGGAGGTGGATGCGCCGTCAGGCGCAGACGGAGGGGTGCGGCACATTGCCTTACCGGTATTCTTCCGCGGCGGCACCCCTTCCCGTTTGGCCGGTCAAAAGGCGGGAAGTACCCTGCCGGATGCCGCTGGCCGCCGCGCATGATCCCGTTTTCCAACCGCTTATCCACAGCATAAATTATCAATACTACCAGGAGGTTACAACTATGAAAGTTGGCGTTATTGGCGCTGGCACCATGGGCCAGGGCATCGCGAAGGCATTTGCACAGTGCGAGGGCTACACCGTCGCCCTCTGCGACATCAAGCAGGAGTGGGCCGAGAACGGCAAGGCGAAGATCGCCAAGGGCTACGAGCGCCTGGTCGCCAAGGGCAAGCTGACCCAGGAGAAGGTGGACGCCATCCTGGCCGCCATCACCCCCGGCCTGAAAGAGGATCTGTGCGCCGACTGCGACCTGATCGTTGAGGCCGCCTTTGAGGATATGAAGGTCAAGCAGACCACCTTCGGCGAGCTGGACAAGATCTGCAAGCCGGAGTGCATCTTCGCTTCCAACACCTCCAGCCTGTCCATCACTGAGATCGGCAAGGGCCTGTCCCGTCCCATGATCGGCATGCACTTCTTCAACCCCGCCGACCGTATGAAGCTGATCGAGGTCATCGCCGGCGGCTCCACCCCCGTCGAGACCGTCGACGCCATCAAGAAGATCTCTGCCGACATCGGCAAGACCCCGGTGCAGGTCAACGAGGCCGCCGGCTTTGTCGTCAACCGCATCCTGATCCCCATGATCAACGAGGCCGCCTTCATCAAGATGGAGGGCGTTTCTGACATCGAGGGCATCGACACCGCCATGAAGCTGGGCGCCAACCATCCCATGGGCCCCCTGGAGCTGGGCGACTACGTCGGCCTGGACATCTGCCTGGCCATCATGGACGTGCTGTACAAGGAGACCGGCGACGGCAAGTACCGCGCCTGCCCGCTGCTGCGCAAGATGGTCCGTGCCGGCCATCTGGGCTGCAAGTCCGGCCGCGGCTTCTACGTCTACAACGCTGACCGCACCAAGACCCCGGTGGACCAGCTGTAACACACGGATATAAGTTTCTCCTGCTGCCGGCATGGCTGCCGGCGGCGGGAGGACTTTGTTTGAGAAGCGCCGGCCGGGCCGCGGCCCCCGCCGCTTCGATCACATAGGAGGTTGCATTATGGATTTTACTCTGTCCAAGCAGCAGCAGATGGTACAGAAAATGTACAAGGAGTTTGCTGAGAACGAAGTCAAGCCCCTGGCCAAGCAGGTGGACGCCGAGGAGTATTTCCCCGTCGAGACCGTCAAAAAGATGGCCAAGCTGGGCATGATGGGCATTTATTTCCCCAAATCCGTCGGCGGCGCCGGCGGCGACGTGCTGAGCTACGTCATGGCCGTTGAGGAGATGAGCAAGGTCTGCGGCACCACGGGCGTTATCATCTCGGCCCACACTTCGCTGTGCGCCGCCCCCATCTACGAGAACGGCACCCCGGAGCAGAAGGCCAAGTACCTGCCCAAGCTGTGCAGCGGCGAGTGGATCGGCGCTTTCGGCCTGACCGAGCCCGGCGCCGGCACCGACGCCCAGGGCCAGCAGACCTACGCCGTGGATGAGGGCGACCACTGGAAGCTCAACGGCTCCAAGATCTTTATCACCAACGCGGGCTACGCCAACGTGTTCATCATCATCGCCGTCACCGGCACCGTGCTGGACAAGCGCGGCCGCAAGCAGAAGGAGATCTCCGCCTTCATCGTTGAGCGCACCGACCCCGGCTTCAAGGTCGGCAAGCCGGAGGAGAAGATGGGCATCCGCGGCTCCTCCACCTGCGAGCTGATCATGGAAGACTGCATCATCCCCAAGGACCGCCTGCTGGGCGTCAAGGGCAAGGGCTTCCAGCTGGCCATGGCCACGCTGGACGGCGGCCGTATCGGCATCGCCGCCCAGGCCCTGGGCATCGCCGAGGGCGCCATCGACGAGACCGTCGCCTACGTCAAGGAGCGCAAGCAGTTCGGTCGCTCCATCTCCGCTTTCCAGAACACCCAGTTCGAGCTGGCCGAGATGAAGGCCCGCGTCGACGCCGCCAAGTACCTGGTCTACGCCGCGGCCCAGAAGAAGCAGGCCGCCATGGACGGCGCCAAGGTCCGTTACAGCGTCGAGGCTGCCGAGGCCAAGCTGATCGCGTCCCGCACCGCCAGCGACGTCACCCGCCGCTGCCTGCAGCTGTTCGGCGGTTACGGCTACACCCGTGACTACCCCATCGAGCGGATGATGCGCGATGCCAAGATCACCGAGATCTACGAGGGCACCAGCGAAGTCCAGATGATGGTCATTTCCGGCGCGATGCTGAAGTAAGGAGGCAAAACGTACAATGAAAGCTATCGTTTGTGTCAAACAGGTCCCTGATACCCAGGGCAAAGTGGCCGTCAAGCCGGACGGCACGATGGACCGCGCCGCCATGGCCACCATCACCAACCCCGATGACCTGAACGCCGTCGAGGCCGCCCTGCAGCTGAAAGAGGAGACCGGCTGCGAGGTCGTCGTCGTCACCATGGGCCCGCCCCCGGCCGAGGGCATGCTGCGCGAGCTGATCGCCCGCGGCGCTGACCGCGGCGTGCTGGTGTCCGGCCGCGAGTTCGGCGGTTCCGACACCTTCGCCACCAGCCAGATCCTGGCTGCCGCCGTCAACAAGATCGGCGTCGGCCCCGACGATATCGTTTTCTGCGGCCGCCAGGCCATTGACGGCGATACCGCCCAGGTCGGCCCCCAGATCGCTGAGAAGCTGCACCTGCCCCAGGTCACCTATGTTACCGACATCCAGAAGAACGGCAACGACCTGGTGGTCAAGCGCCAGCTGGAGGACGGCTACATGGAGCTGAAGGTCCACACCCCCTGCCTGCTGACCTGCATCAAGGAGCTGAACCAGCCCCGCTACATGAGCGTGTCCGGCATCTTCGAGTGCTTTGACAAGCCCATCGAGGTCTTTGACTACAACGCCCTCAAGGACGACCCGCTGATCGAGACCGACACCATCGGCCTGAAGGGCTCGCCCACCAACGTCTACAAGTCTTTCGCTCCCCCGGTCAAGGGCGCCGGCATGATGGTCGAGAGCGTCGACCAGCTCGTCGGTATCCTGAACGACAAGCACCTGATTTGAGAGAGGAGAGAAGTACAAATGGCTGAATACAATGCTATGGACACCGCCGCCTTCAAGGGCGTTTGGGTCTTCTGCGAGCAGCGCGAGGGTCAGATCCAGACCATCAGCTATCAGCTGCTGAGCGAGGGCCGCAAGCTGGCCAACGACCTGGGCGTCGAGCTGTGCGGTGTGGTCATGGGCAGCAATGTCAACCCCGACTACATCAAGGCTCTGGGCGGCTACGGCGCCGACCGCGTCTACAACATCGACAGCCCGCTGCTGAAGGACTACACCACCGACGGCTACGCCAAGGCGCTGTGCGACATCATCATGGACAAAAAGCCGGAGATCGTGCTGATCGGCGCCACCAACCTGGGCCGCGACCTGGGCCCCCGCTGCGCCGCCCGCCTGCACACCGGCCTGACCGCCGACTGCACCCACCTGGATGTGGATGTGGAGAAGTACAAGGACTTCCTGCGCACCACCTCCAACATCGACGTGGACAACACCAAGTTTGAGGAAAACACCAACCTGAAGATGACCCGTCCGGCCTTCGGCGGCCACCTGATGGCCACCATCATCTGCCCGCGCTTCCGCCCGCAGATGTCCACCGTCCGCCCCGGCGTCATGCAGACCCAGCCCTTTGACGAGGCCGGTGCCGCCAAGGTCGTGGTGGAGAACATCACCCCCGAACTGACCGCCGAGGACATCCATGTGGAGATCCTGGACATCAAGAAGAGCGCCAAGAAGCTGGTCGACCTGATCGGCGCCGACGTGGTCGTGGCCGTGGGCCGCGGCATCAGCGCCGACCCCGAGAAGGGCATCGCCCTGGCCGAGGAGCTGGCCGGCGTTCTGGGCGGCGTTGTGGGCGCTTCCCGCGCTGTCACCGACGCAGGCTGGCTGTCCGCCGACCACCAGGTGGGCCAGACCGGCAAGACCGTCCATCCCCGCATCTACGTGGCCCTGGGCATCTCCGGCGCCATCCAGCACCTGGCCGGCATGCAGGACTCCGAGACCATCATCGCTGTGAACAAGAACGAGGGCGCCCCCATCTTCGAGGCCGCCACCTACGGCGTCGTGGGCGACCTGTTCAAGGTCGTGCCGGAGCTGATCAAGCAGATCCGCGCCATCAAGGCCGCTCAGTAAGCGCCTGACCGTGCGGGAAAAACGCCCCGTACCCAAAAGCATACACAGCCCCGCCCCCGGCAAGGCACGCGCCTGCCGGGGGCGGCTTTTTGCTGTATTTGGGGGCCGGCCGGCGCCCAAAGGCTCCCCTGCAAGGGGAGCTGGCGGCAAGGCCGACTGAGGGGTGCATTGCCGCTTTGCGCAGGGAGTATCCTGCAAAATCCAGCAGAGCCTTGATCCGTGCTGCGCAGGGGACGATGCTTGCATCGTCCCCTGGACCTTGCGCCGGCGCAAACCTTGCGGGCAGACGAAAATCATCGGCCCCCCGGCGCAGGGGCGTGCGGCGGTCTGACGCCCCCGGCGACCCGGAAAGATATTTGCGGGGCAAGGCGCCGCACCCCTCCGTCTGCGCCTGCGGCGCATCCACCTCCCCTTGCAGGGGAGCTGGCGGCGAAGCCGACTGGAGGGGTGCATTGCCGCTTTGCGCAGGGAGTGTCCTGCAAAATCTGGCAGAGCCCTGCCCCAAGCTGCGCAGGGGGCGGTGCTCCGCAACCATCATCCGCTTGCCGTGCCCGCCGCACGCAAAACCATGCTCCCGGCCCCGGCCCGCAGCAAAAAATCCCCTGCCATGCGCCGGGTAGGGCATGGCAGGGGAGAGGGCTGCTCACAAACGCGGCCGCGGCAGGCAGGGCGTGCCGCAGGGCGGCCGGCGTTACAGCGCCATGCCGCCGTTTTTCAGGCTGCGCAGGTCGGCGCTCTCGCGGAAATCCTCGTAATCCAGCGAGAGGTTGGGGTTGTAATACGGGTCGTGCAGGATCTTCTCACGGCCGTGGCGGGCATACAGGCGGGCGCGCTCGGCGTCAAAACGGGCCTTTTTGGCCGGGTCCTGCTCGTCGCTGCCGCGGCTTTTGCTCTCAAAGTGGTACAGCTCGGCGTAGGGCGTCCAGGCGATGCGCCAGCCGGCTTCCCGGATGCGCAGGCAGAAGTCCACATCGTTGAAGGCAACGGTAAACGCCTCGTCCAGGCCGCCCAGCGCGTCGTAGACCTCGGCGCGCACCAGCAGGCAGGCGGCGGTCACGGCGCTGTAATCCTGCACCGCGGCCAGCCGGAACAGATAGCCGCTGGCCCCGCGGCGGTGGTACTTGTGGCTGTGGCCCGCGTACCCGCCCAGCCCGGTGATGACCCCGGCGTGCTGGATGGTGTCGTCCGGGTAGTACAGCATCGCGCCGCAGGCGGCCACGCCGGGCTGGCTGGCCTCGGCCAGCAGCTCGCCCAGCCAGTCGTGGCTGAGCACCTCCACGTCGTTGTTCAAGAGCAGCAGGTACTGCCCCTTTGCCGCTTTTCGGCCAAAATTGTTGATGGCCGAAAAGTTGAACCCGCCCCGGTAAGTGACCACCCGGCAGCCCTCGTACCGCTGGGGCAGCGTTTTGTAGCAGTCAAAGGTGGCGGGGTCTGTGGAGTTGTTCTCGATGACCAGCACCTCGTAGTTGTCGTAGTTGGTGCGGGCGTAAATGCTGTGCAGGCATTTTTCCAGGTCGTCTGCATGGTCTTTGCTGGGGATCAGGATGCTGACCAGCGGCGGCGGGTCGGGCAGAGCCCACCGTACATGGCATAGGCCGGGGAATTTGCCCGGTTCCACCACGCCCTTGCGGCCGGTGGCGGCCAGGTGGTCGGCCACCGCTTTCTGTGCGGCGGCCTGCACATAGGGCTTGGCCCCGGTGCCGCCGCTGGTGGACGCCGCATGCACCCGCCAGTAGTACAGCACCTGGGGGATGTGCACCGGCGCGGCGGCGGGGTCATCGGCCTGCATCCGGTCGATCATGCGCAAAAACAGGTCGTGGTCCTGCGCGCCGTCACATTCGGGACGCTCGCCGCCCACCGCCTCAAACAGCGCCCGCGAGAACACCGCCAGGTGGCAGATATAGTTGCAGGCCATCAGGTACTCGGGGGCGTAGTCGGGCTTGAAGTGGGCCACATGGGCGTCTTTGGGGGTGCGGCGGAACAGAGCCTCGTCGCTGTACAAAAACTGCGGCTTTGCGCCGTCTTTTGCCCCGGCCAGGATGGCTTTGCCCACGGTGTAGACGGCGTGGGGGGCCAGCTCGTCATCGTGGTCGGCCAGGGCAAGGTACTCGCCTTCGGCCAGCGCCGCCGCTCGGTTGGTGTTGGCGGCGATGCCCCCGTTTTCGATCTTGACATAGCGGATGCGCGGGTCGTCCCCGGCCAGGCGGCGCACCGTCTGCCCCACATAGGCGTGGGCTTCGTCCGAGGCGTCCGCCAGGCAGAGCTGCCAGGCCCCGCAGGTCTGGCCCTGCACACTGGCCAGAAACCGCTCCAGGTAGTGCTGCGGCGTGTTGTACAGCGGCGTCAGGATGCTGATGACGGGGAAACCGCTGGTATCCTCCGCCCGCTGGGCCGCCAGCGCCTTTTTGCCGGGCAGATACCGCCCCGGCCGGGGCAGCAGCCGCCGCCGGGCAAAGCCCGCCGCCCGGCCCAGCATGACGCCCAGCCCCTGCTCCTTTGCCAGGGTGCGGGCGTAGCCGAATAGTTCCTTGATGCGTTTGAGCTGCTGATTCATACAAGCCCCCCGGCGGACGCAAATTCCTTGTCCGCCCCACCAAAGTAGCAGGCCGAGAAGGCCAGCCCCGTTAAATCCAGGAACGGCTGGGCAAACACCATGACCATCATGCCGGCAGAGCTGAGGAACGCCGCCGCCTGTGCCTGGCTGCCCATGCCGCCGGCCAGCCCGGACAAAGCCAGCACCGGCAGCAGATTGCAGGCCAGCCGCAGCAGCGTGTATACCACAAACCAGACGGCCCAAAACCACAGCGTTCCCCTGGTACGGTCCAAAGAAAGCCCTGCCGCACCGGGCAGCGCCTTTGCCCGCCCGGTCAGCCAGATATAATCCAAATGCCCCAGCCGATACGGGTACCAGAAGGTCCAGGCCAGCTGCAATGCCAGCAGCAGCGCCTGCACCGACATCCCGGCGGCAGACTGCCCCCGGCCGGCGGCCTCCAACCCTGCGGCGGCGTAGGAACAGGCCGACGCCAGCAGCTGGTACAGGCCCGCAGGCAGGCCCAGTGTCAGCGCGCCGGCCCAGCCCTTGATGCTTTTGCAGGCGCACAGCATCTGACGGAACCGGGGCCGGCCGCCGCACAGCATTTCGAGATACATCCGCCGGATGCCCAGCGTGAACACCGGCCCCAGCACCAGCGCGCTGAGCGCCGCGCCCCACCCCGGCAGAAGGGCCAGCCCGTTCTGGATGGCGGCGGTCAACGCGCCGCAGGCCATCACCCAGGGCAGGCCCGCGCCGTAGGCCGCCGCGGCAAGGCGGAAGCTGTCGCTCCACCGGCCGCGGGGCGGCAGGCCGGTGCAGGGGTCACGGGCCGGCTGAGTCTGTTGTTGCTGCATGGTCAAAGGCCTGCCTTTCCGACCGGGCTGACAGCGTGATCCGCTTTATTTCAGCCCGAAATTCTCGTACAAATTGTTGAAGTGCGGATTATAATACGGGTCGTAATTATCGATCCACGGGTGGTACTTGGCGTAGAAAGCCGCCTTCTCCCGCTCATACCGGCGGGCGTTCTCGCCGGTGGTGTCAAGCCCGCGGCTCTTGCTCTCGTAGTGGTAAGCCTCGGCGCGGGGGGTGTAGACGTTGAGATACCCCTTCTGCCACAGTTTCAGGCAGTAGTCCACGTCGTTGTAGGCCACGGCAAAGTCCTGCTCGTCCAGGCCGCCCATCTGCCGGTAAAGGCTGGCGCGGGTCATCAGGCAGGCGCCGGTGACGGCCATGTAGTTCTGCGTCGTCACCAGCCGGTACATATCGCCCACGGCGGTGCGGGGGTAGCTTTTGTGGCTGTGGCCTGCGCTGCCGTTGATGCCCATCAGCACGCCGGCGTGCTGGATGGTGTCGTCCGGGTAGTAGAGCTTGGCCCCCACCGCGCCCACGTCGGGCCGCTGGGCGTAGCTGAGCAGCTCCCGCAGAAAGTCGCCGCTCAGCACCTCAATGTCGTTGTTGAGCAGCAGCAGATACTCGCCCCTTGCCGCCCTGGCGCCAAAATTGTTGATGGCCGAAAAGTTGAACCCGCCTTTGTAGGTCAGCACCCGGCAGTTGGGCTTTGCCGGGTCGCCGGCCAGCTTTTGATAATAGTCAAAGGTGGCGGGGTCGGCGGAGTTGTTCTCAATGACCAGCACCTCGAAGTTGTCGTACCCCGCATTTTTGTACAGGCTTTGCAGGCAGCGGTCCAGGTCGTCGATGTGGTCCTTGTTGGGGATCAGCACGCTGACGAGGGGGCGCCCGGTCAGCTCGTACCGCACCTGGAAAGCCCCCGGCGCGCCGGGCACCTGCATGGCCCTGCCGGGCAGGCCCAGCCGTTTCAGCTGGGCGTCGATGGCGCGGACGCCGGCCTCCAGCGCGTAGGGCTTGGCCTCAATGCCGGCGGCGGTGGAGCCGGCGTGCCCCCGCCAGACATACAACACCTGCTTGATGTGGGTGATCTTTTTCGCTTTCTCGGTCAAACGCAGGAACAGCTCGTGGTCCTGCGCACCGTCAAATTCCGGGTACTCGGCGGCGCCGGCGGCGTCCAGCAGCGGCCGGGCGAACACCGCCAAATGGGTGATATAGTTGCACCCCCGCAGGTAGTCGGGGGCAAAATCCGGCTTAAAGTGGTAGCCGCCCAGCTGCTTCAGGTCGGCCGAGAGCACGATCTCGTCCGAATAGACAAAGTCTGCCCCGGCGTTCAGCGCCCTGGCACACTCGTACAGGGCGTTGGGGTAGAGCAGGTCGTCGTGGTCCAGCAGTGCGATGGCGTCGCCGTTGGCTGCCGCAAAGCCCGCGGTGGTGTTGCCGGCAATGCCCCGGTTGTCGATCTTTTGGTAAAGGATGCGGCTGTCTTTGTCCGCCAGCTTTCGGGCGTAAGCACCGGGCCGGGGGTGGGCATCGTCGGAGGCGTCCATCAAAACCAGCTGCCAGTGGCGGTAGGTCTGGCGGCGGACGCTGTCCACCATCTGGCGGAAAAATTTCATGGGGGTGTTGTACACCGGCACCACCACCGAGATGGTCGGCCCGGCCAGATCCTCGGCCCGCTGGGCTTTCAGCGTGCGGCGCAGCGGGATGTCCGCCCGGTGCCGCCAGCCGTCGTGGTGGAAGGCAAGCCCCACCCGGAAGGTCACGTCCCGCCACAGCTGCTCGACGCCCTGCTCTTTCAGCGTGGCGGCGCTGCGGGCGGCCAGGTCCCGCAGATGGGCGGGGTCCATCAGCCGCCGCGCCATGCCGGATACGCTGTCCGGCGCCGCCACGTCCGCCGGGCGGTTCTGGTCCTCAGGGACTGGTTTCATAAGCGGGGAAGCCTCCTTATTTTGTTTCCGCGCCGGTTTTCTCCGCCGGGATGCTGTCCTGCTTTTTGAACTGGCGGTACTCGGCGGCGATCTCGGCGGTGGGGCCGTTGCGGCGCAGGTGGCCGTGGTCCAGCCAGGCCACCTTGTTGCACATGCGCTCGATCTGCTCGATGGAATGGCTGACCAAAATCACCGTGGTGCCGCCGCTCATCAGCTCGGCCATGCGCTTCTCGCACTTTTGCTGGAACAAAAAGTCGCCCACCGACAAGATCTCGTCGGCGATCAGGATGTCCGGCTTGGTCATGGTGGCGATGGCAAAGGCCAGCCGGGCCACCATGCCGCTGGAATAGTTTTTCAGCGGCACATCCAAAAAGTCCTTCAGCTCGCTGAACTCGACGATCTCGTCGAATTTGGAGTCAAGGTATTTGGGGGTATAGCCCAGCACGGTGCCGTTCAGGTAGATATTCTCCCGCGCGGTCAGGTCCATGTCAAAGCCGGCGCCCAGCTCGATCAGCGGGGCGATAGTGCCCCGCACCGTCACCTTGCCGGAGGAGGGCTTGTACACGCCGGAGATGATCTTGAGCAGCGTGGACTTGCCGCTGCCGTTTAAGCCGATCAGGCCGTAAAAATCGCCGGGCATGATATCGAAGCTGACGTCCTTCAGCGCAAAGAACTCGTCAAAGCGGATGCCGCCGTGGGTCAGCGCGATGAAATATTCCTTCAGGCTCTCGTGCTTTTCTTTGGCCAGGTTGAACCGCATCGAGACGTGGTCGATGGAGATGATGGGTGTGTTTTTGTCCATGCCGCGCCTCCTTTTACATGTACAGGACAAATTTGTCCTGGTTTTTCTTGAACACAAACAGCCCCAGCCCCATGCTGACGGCGGCGCAGAGGAAATCCACCAGCAGCATGTTGGCGGTCAGCCCCTCGCCCCACATGACGCAGCTGCGGAAGGAGGTGATATACCAGTAGATGGGGTTTAAGTTGATGACCGCCTGCACCCAGCCCACCATCTGGCGGGGGTCGTAAAAGATGGCGCTGCCGTAGACAAGCAGCGTGCAGAACACTTCCCAAATGTGCATGATGTCCCGCACAAACACGTACAAAGCCGACAAAAGCAGCCCGATGCCCAGGCTGAAAAAGAACAGCATCACCAGCGGGTAGAGGGCCAAAAGCGCGGTGGAAAAGCTGATGGGCGACCAGGTGACCACCACGACGATCAGCAGCGCCACAAAGCTGAACAGGCAGTTGACCAGCGCAAAACAGGTTTTTTCCAGCGGGAACACATACTTGGGGATGTAGACCTTGCGCAAAAGCGGCGCGTTTTTCAAAACGCTCTCCATGGCCATGGTGGTGGATTCCCGGAAAAAGTTGAACAGCAGCTGGCCGATGATCAAAAAGACCGGAAAATTTTCGATGCCCTGGCCGCGGGCGTTGAACAGCGAGCCGAACACCGCCCACATGACCAGGCAGGTCAGCAGCGGGTTGAGCACGCTCCAGGCCACGCCCAGCACGCTGCGGCGGTATTTCAGCTTGAAATCGCGGGTGATCAGGTTTTGCAGCAGGTACCGGTATTTCCAAAAACCTGCAAAATAATTCTTGATGGTCTGCAAACGGGTTCCGCCTTTCGGTGTGATAACAGATTTTTCGCTTTCCGACAGTCTGCGGCGCTGTCAGTACTTTTCAAACCACTCGAACTTCTGTTCGGCAAAGGGGGCGTGCTGCTTGTCCTTGGCGCTGGTCTTGTGCGGGCAGCCGCAGTCCGGCCAGACCACGCCCACGGCGGGGTCGTCGTAGGGGATGCCGCCCTCGGAGGTCGGGTCATAGAAATCGGTGCACTTGTAGGTGAATTCCGCCGCGTCGGACAAGACCAGAAAGCCGTGGGCAAAGCCCTCGGGGATATAGAACATCCGCTTGTTCTCGGCCGACAGCGTCACCCCCACCCACTTGCCGAAGGTGGGACTGTGGGGGCGGCAGTCCACCGCCACGTCGTACACCTCGCCCAGCGTTACCCGCACCAGCTTGCCCTGGGTGTGCTCTTTCTGGAAATGCAGGCCCCGCAGCACACCTTTGGTGCTGCGGCTCTGGTTGTCCTGCACAAAGGGGCGGTCGATGCCGGCGGCGGCAAACTCGTCCGCCTGGTAGGTCTCCATAAAATAACCGCGGTCGTCGCCGTAGACGGTGGGTTCGATCACGACGACGCCGGGGATCTCGGTGGGAATAAAATTGAACTTGCCCATGGTATGCTCCTCTTGCTTGTTTCTGCGCCGGCGCTGCGGCGTCCGGGCCGCGGCAGGGGAACGGGCGGCAGGCGGATGCGGCGCAGCATCTTATAACCCCGCCGGCGGCGGGGCATACTTACTCTGGGAGTCTCTGACCAGTCCGTGCCGGGGAGCTTGTCAGGGACGCCCTGCTGTATAGATCTTGCAGTATACAGGTATTGTACTCTGTTTTGCCTGTGTTCGCAAGACAAAGCGGGGAATTTGGGCAGGGCGTGTAACATTTTACCGGCTTTGCCGTTATTACCCGGCGTAGGCAGATCCTCAGCCGGCCGCGCCGCAAAGTCCCGGTTGTGCGCCGGGGCGCAGTGTGCTACAATAGGCGCCGGAACCCCCGCCGCCAGCCCCGCAGCTTTGAAAGGAGACCGCCATGCCGTCCACAGCCGATGCCAAGCGCGCCGCCCGCGCCGACGCCAAAGCCCGCCTGCGGGCGCTGGGCCCCGCCGCCCTGGCCGCCGCCGGGCAGGCCATTGCCGGGCAGCTGTTTGCCCGGCCGGAATGGCGGCAGGCGGGCACGGTGTTCTGCTTTGCCTCCCTGCCGTCGGAACCGGACACCGCGCCGGTGCTGGCCCGCGCTTTGGCCGAAGGCCGGCGCCTGTGCCTGCCGCGGATGCTGGGCGGCGGCCGGATGGAGCTGGTGGAGGTGCAGGACCTTGCCGCCCTGAGCCCCAATGCCATCGGCATCCGGGAGCCTGCGCAGGGCGCGGTGCTGGACCCGGCGGCGCTGGGGCCGGACGCCCTGGCGCTGGTGCCCTGCCTGGCGGCGTCGCGGGACGGCGTGCGGCTGGGCCGGGGCGGCGGCTATTACGACCGCTTTCTGGCCGGGTTTGCCGGCCGGGCGCTGCTGGCCTGCCCGGCGGCGCTGGTGTTTGACACGCTGCCCGCCGACCCCTGGGACGCCCGCTTTGCCCCCGGCGACATCCTGACCGGCTGAGAGATCTGCCCCATCGCTGCGGCGAAACCACCCCCTGAAAGGAGAAACCCCAACCATGAAAAAACTTACCGCCCTGCTGTGCGCGGCCGCCCTGGCCGCGACCCTGGCCGCCTGCGGCAGCCAGACTTCCAGCGCCGCCCCCACCGCCACGCCGTCGCCCACGCCGGATGCAAGCGCCGAGCAGCCCGCCACGCCGGAGGACGGCACGGACGCCGCCGGCACCGGCGAGAGCGGCACCCCCGCCGTGACCGAGCCGGACGCCGAGCTGAGCGCCCTGGTGGACAGCATCTACGAAAAATATACCCCGGAGCTGATGCTGATGACCAACGCCATTGACCTGAGCGACGCCAGCTGGGTCAGCTACTACACCGGCCTGACCGACACCACCGGCATCGAGGCCGCCATCGCCAGCGAGACCGCCATCAGCGCCCAGGCGTACAGCCTGGTGCTGGTGCGCGTCGCCGAGGGCACTGACGCCGCCGAGGTGGCCGACCGGATGGCCGCCGGCATCAACCCCGGCAAGTGGATCTGCGCCCAGGCCGACCAGGTCATGGTGGGTGCGGCCGGCAACATCGCCATGCTGGTAATGGCGGACAGCGGTCTGTCCGTCTCGGCCCAGGACGTGGCCGACGCCTTTGTGGCAGCCGCCGGCGAGGGCGCTTCCGCCTGGGTGCCGGAGACGGTGGGCGAGGCCCAGGGCATCCCCACCGGCGACGACACGGCCGTCCAGCCCGTGGAGTAAGCCTGCGCCGCAAAGCCCCGCCGCAAAACCGGATGATACACCGCGACCCCCCCGACGCAGCCGGTCTGGCTGCATCGGGGGGATCGCTTTTTGCGGCGCTGCGGGCAGGGGGACCGGCGGTTGCCCGGCGGCGCGGATCAGGTCAGATAGGCGCGGATCTCGGCCTCCACGGCGCGGACCTCCTCGCGGAAGGCGCGGGCGGACACCCGCAGCGCGCCGTTGCCCAGGATGATCAGCTGCTCGGCCCCGTCGGAGCTGACCACCCGGGTGCGGTATTGTTTGGCGATCTCGTGGGTGGTCTTTTCAATGTACATGTCGGCGGTCTCGGCCTCCTTGGTGTAGACCACATACAGGTTGTGGTACTGCTCCACCTCGCGGCTGCCGCCCTTGACCTTGTAGGCGTCAAACACCAAAATCGGCACGCAGCGTTTGTAGCCGGCGTAGTTGCACAGGATGTCCATCAGCTTGCGGCGGGCGGCGTCCAGGTTGTCGGCCGCCAGGGCTTTCAGCTCGTCCCAGGCAAAGATCACATTGTAGCCGTCCACCAAAAGATGTTCGGGGCCTTCCGGCAGCGGTTTTGCCGGCGTTTTGGGCGCGGCCGGCTCCTGCGGGCGGCGCTTGACCGGCCGCATGGCCTGGCGCGGGTCCCGGCGGATGGAACCGTAGGTGCGCTCAAAAATGGCCATCAGCTCCTTGTCCTCGGCCAGGGTGCCCCGGTAGGCGCGGGCGCGGGACCGGGCGGCGTACTCGGCGCCGGTTTCCTTCTCCGCCTCGGCGGCGCTGCGGGCCATCCGCTCGTCGCGGGCCAGCACGCTGGGCAGGTGCATGTGGCCGGGCGCCTCGTCCCAGCGCACCAGATACCCCGCGCCGTGGCTGCAAAAGACCGAGTCTGCGGTGTTGTCGGTGTCGGCGTCCGCGTCGTAGCCCGCCGCGGCGATGACCTCTTCGGTGTTGTGGCAGGGCGCGTAGCCGGCGGGCAGGCAGGAAAGCTGCCCCCGGCCGCGGGTGTAGGCGGCCACCTCGCGGGCGTAACCCCGCAGGCAGGCCACCGGCGCCTTGCCGGCCAGCACCGCTTCCTCCCCCTCAGTGACGGGCGGGGCAAACTCGGCGTTCAGGCGGGGCATGTCGGCCAATGCGCGGCCCACCGCCTCCTGCGGCAGCCGCAGCGTAAACTCGTACCAGGGTTCCAGCAGCACACAGCCGCCGCGGCTTTGGGCGGTGCGCAGCCCCTGCCGCACCGCCCGCCAGGTGGCCTGGCGGAAGTCGCCGCCCTCGGTGTGCTTGGGGTGGGCGCGGCCGGCGGCCAGCGTGATCTTCACGTCGGTCAGCGGCGCGCCGGTCAGCGGGCCCAGGTGGGTCTTTTCGGCCAGATGGGTCAAAATCAGCCGCTGCCAGTTGGCGGCCAGGTCGTCCTCGCGGCAGGCGGTCTCCAGCGTGACGCCGCTGCCCGGCTCGCCCGGCTCCAGCAAAAGGTGCACCTCGGCGTAGTGGCGCAGCGGCTCGTAATGGCCCACGCCCTCCACGCGGGTGCTGATCGTCTCCTTGTACAAAATGCCGCCCTCGTCAAAGGCGACTTTCAGCCCAAAGCGGCGCTCCAGCAGGCTCTGCAAAATTTCCAGCTGGACCTCGCCCATCAGCTGCAGGTGCACTTCGCCCAGGCGCTCGTCCCACACCACGTGCAAAAGCGGGTCCTCCTGTTCCAGCTCCCGCAGCTGGCGCAGCGCGGTGTGGACGTCGCAGCCGTCGGGCAGGATCACCCGGTAGCGCAGCACCGGCTCCAGCGCGGGCGCGGCGGCGTCCGGTTCAAAGCCAAGCCCCTCGCCGGGGTAGCTGTCCGCCAGGCCGGTCACGGCGCAGACGGCGCCGGGCAGCGCGCTGCCGATCAGCTGGAACTTCGCCCCCGAATACAGCCGCAGCTGGTCGGCCTTGCCCTGCCAGGATTTGCGGGCGTCGGGGCGGGAGGCAAGCTCTGCCTTGACCTTCAACTCGCCGCCGGTGACCTTCAGCCAGGTCAGCCGCGCGCCGGCGTCGTCCCGCGTTACCTTAAAGATGCGCGCGCCGAACTCCGCCCGCTCCGGCAGCGGCTTTGTCAGGCGGGTCAGCGCGTCCAGCAGCGCGTCCACGCCGTCCAGTTTCAGCGCCGCGCCAAAAAACACCGGGAACACCTCCCGCCGGGCCACGGCGTCCGCCAGCTGGGCGTCGGCGGGCGTTTGGCCGGAAGTGATGGTCTCAAGCAGATCTTCATTGCACAGGGCCAGGTCGTCGGCCCCGTCGGGGTCGGCCAGGTCCACGCAGTCAGGCCCAAACCGGCGGCGCAGCTCGCCCAGGCGCAGCGCCCGGTCGGCACCGGCCAGGTCCATCTTGTTGACGAACACGAACACCGGTACCCGGTAACGCTCCAAAAGCCGCCACAGCGTTTCGGTATGGCTTTGGATGCCGTCGGTGCCGCTGATGACCAGGATGGCGTAGTCCATCACCTGCAAAGCGCGCTCGGCCTCGGCGGAAAAGTCCACGTGGCCGGGGGTGTCCAGCAGCGTCAGTTCGGCGTCGGGCAGTTTTAACACCGCCTGCTTGGAAAAGATCGTGATGCCCCGCGCCCGCTCCAGCGCGTCGGTGTCGAGAAAGGCGTCCCGATGGTCCACCCGCCCCAGTTTGCGCAGCGCCCCCGCGCGGTAGAGCATCGCCTCGCTCAGGGTCGTTTTGCCCGAATCGACGTGCGCCGTTATGCCAATGACCAGCCGTTTCATCCTGTTGGTTTTCCTTCCTGTGCGCGGGCCGGGCAGGCCCGGTGATCCGCAGAATGCTGTGCCCATGATGCCGTATGCGCGGCGGGGCGCTGGTGCTATTATACCGCACGACCGCCCGCCTTGTACAGCCGCCGGGCCGCCTGCCGGCGCACCGCAGCAAAATTTGCAGCGGACCAACAAAAGCGCCGCGGTTTATGCTATAATGGGGCAGAAAACAAATGGCTGCCGGTTTTCGCCCTGGCCCGGCGGCCGTCCGCCGGAGGGAGGACCCCGCGTGCTGAAAAAGCTCAACTACATTTTGGACCGCAGGCAGAAGGTGCATCTGTTCTTTCTGCTGGTCGCTTTTATCATCGGCAGCTTTCTGGAGCTGCTGGGCGTGTCGGCCATTCTGCCGCTGGTCAACGTCATCATGGACCCGTCCGTGCTGGAGACAAACAGCACCTACGCTCTGCTGGCCCGGCTGCTGCAGGCGTCGGACGTGCGGGATTTTATCGTCAAGGCCTGCGTGGCGCTGATCGTGGTGTATGTGCTCAAGGACGTCTACCTGCTGTTCATGTACAACCTGCAGTTCGGCTATACCTACAAAAACAAGGCGCGCATTGCCAACAACCTGATGGGCGTGTATATGCAGCAGGACTATCTGGAGCTGATCAACCACAATGTGGCCGACCTGCTGCGCAGCCTTTCCACCGACATTGACTGCTGCTTTGCGCTGATCCTGGCGCTGCTGAACATCCTGTGCGAAAGCTTTACCGCCCTGGCCCTGGTGGCCTATCTGATGATCCAGTCGCCGCAGACGATGCTGTCGCTTTTGGTGATCATGGGGCTGTTTGTGCTGGTGTTCACCCACTTTTACCGCCGGCGCCTGGCTGCCTGCGGCGCGCGGTACCGCGACCGGGACGCGGTGCGGCAGAAATGGCTGCTGCAGACCTTCCACGGCATCAAGGAGATCAAGGTGATGGGCCGGGAGCAGTTCTTTTACCAGAATTACACCGCCGCCAACTACGCCTATGCCGACGCCGACCGGGAGCAGAACCTGAACCAGATGCTGACCCGCCCCATGATCGAGATCGCCTGCATCGGCGGGCTGCTGGGCATCATTGCGGCGCAGATCGCCGGCGGCGCGCCGGTGCAGGACTACATCTCGGTGCTGTCGGTGTTTGCCATGGCGGCCATGCGGCTGCTGCCCTCCTTCAACCGTATCATGAGCAACGCCAGCAGCGTGATGGCTTCGCTGCCGGGGCTGGACGCCCTGTGCGACGATATGCGCCGCGCCAGCGCCATGCGCCGCACCCTGCCGCCCCAGACGGATGCGCCGATCCACCTGCAGCAGGCCATCCGCGTGGAGGGCGTGACCTTTGCCTACCCCGGCACCGAGACGCCGGTCTTTTCGGACGTGGACCTGGTCATCCCCAAAAACCGCTCGGTGGCGTTTATCGGGCCGTCGGGCGCAGGCAAGACCACCATCGCCGATGTGATCCTGGGCCTGATGCAGCCCCGGAAGGGCCGCGTTACGGTGGACGGCGCCGATATCTACCGCAGCATTGCCAGCTGGCACAGGCTGGTGGCGTATATCCCGCAGAACATCTATCTGATCGACGATACCATCCGGGCCAACGTCACCTTTGGCACCGCCGAGGGCGAGGTGGACGACGACCGGGTGTGGCAGGCGCTGCAAAGCGCCCAGCTGGATGATTTTGTACGCAGCCTGGACCACGGGCTGGACACCATCGTGGGCGACCAGGGCGTCAAGCTGTCGGGCGGGCAGCGGCAGCGCATCGGCATTGCCAGGGCGCTGTACAACGACCCCGAAGTGCTGGTGCTGGACGAGGCCACCAGCGCCCTGGACAACGAGACCGAAAAGGCGGTGATGGACGCCATCAACAGCCTGCAGGGCAGTAAGACGATGGTGATCATTGCCCACCGGCTGACCACCGTGCGCGGCTGCGACATCGTCTACGAGGTCAAGGGCGGCCGCATCACCCGCCTGACCGACGCCGAGTTTGCCGAGCGGCTGCAGCAGAAGGCGGGAAAGAAACAGTGACAGAAAAAACGGGCAGGCTCCCCAAACAACAGGGGAGACCTGCCCGGTCTTTTTGTGTCAGCGGCGCAGACAAAGCAGCCAGCACATGGCGGCATAACAGTGGTTGGCGTACATCACGGCAGCCAGCCTGGCGCGGGGGCCCACCGCCCTGGGCGGCTGCAAAAAGCAGCTTTTGGCGTGGGGTTCCCGCAGCAGATCAGAGATCAGGCGGCGGCGGATGTCCGCATTGGGGGCATAGCGGATGATATAGCGCAGGACGCTTAATATCTTGCCGTGCTGCCAGAACTGGAACGCTTCCTCCTCCCCGGCGGTCAGCGAGGCCGGGCCTTCCGGGTGGAACAGGTCATACTGGCGCTGCATCAGCAGGGCCTCGTCGCGGCAAACTGCGGCGTAGAAACGACGCATGGCGGAGCCCTCATGCTGTTCATACCAGTACAGCATGCAGGGAGTGACTGCGATGGTGCGGCATTGCAGCAGGTATTCCTGCACAAAATAGGCGTCCTCGCCGCGGTGCATCTGATCCGGGAAGCGGATATCGTGCCGGCAGATCAGATCCCGGCGGTACAGTTTGTTGAATACATAGTTGATGTACAGCAGGCCGGCATACCGGGACGGCGTATGCCGTAAAACGTCCAGCGAAACCACCTCGGCAGGGATGGCGGCCGGATGGGGCAGGCCGTGGATGCCGCAGACCGCAAGATCGGTGCCCTCCAGTGTCTGGAACAGGATCTGCAGATAATCCGGGTCAAGGCGGTCGTCCGAATCCAAAAAGGCGAGATACTCCCCTTGAGCGGCATCCATGCCGGCATTTCGCGCGGCAGATGCGCCTGCATTCTCCTGCCGCAGCACGCGGATGCGGCTGTCGCGGGCGGCCCAGGCGCGGCAAAGGTCGGGGCTGGCGTCGGTACTGCCGTCATCCACCACAATGGCCTCCCAGTCCGGGTAAGTCTGCGCCTGCAGGCTCTGCAGGCAGGCGTCCAGATATCCCGCGGCATTGTAGACCGGGATGACGACCGAGATCAGCGCCGACATGCGCGAATCCCCGCAGACACAGGCTCCACAGCAAAACGATTCAGTTGGAAAGGGTCGTTCGGGGCCATACGTTCCTCCGTTCATGCCGGGCACGGCCGGCACCATCTTGCCCGTGCGGGAACCCTGTGCGGCAGGTCCTATACACGATTGTAGTTATTATAGCATATCAGTTGCATCTTTACAATATGGAAACATTTCTTCTTTGCCGGCTTTTGCTGCAAAAAGCCGGCCTCTTCCGCCCGCAAAAGCGGGGGACGGGCCGGCTTGCGAAACAGCGCGCCGCGGTCAGCTGAACATGACCACATCGTTGGCGGGGGCCTGGGCAGGCTCGACGGCCAGCGCGGTCAGCACCGGCCCGGCCGAGTCGGGCGTCTGCCCCTTGTAGATGGGGTGGAACTTGATGTTGACCTTGGCCGTCAGCGTGATCCAGTCCCGCTGCTTCAGCTGCTTGTACGCGGCGTATTTGCAGGGGAAGCCCACAAACTGGATGTCCTGCACGCAGCAGGTCATGGCAAAGCGGCCAGGCACAAAGCTGTCCTTGCCGGCGCGCTCGGTCTGGCAGATCTGGGCCAGGAATTTCACCGTTTTGCCGTCGTATTTCTTCATGTCGTCCATGCAGTCCATGTACCACACGCCGAAAAACTCCTCCGGGATCTCGATGACCGGGGCGTTTACGTCAAAGGGCAGCGGGTCGGGGATGTCGTCGTAAGCCACCGAGCCGTTGGCAAACTCGTAGGCGATGTCGCACCGGCGGCTGGCCTGGCGCACCAGCTTGTGGATCAGCACCCGGCTTTCCTCGTCGTTGACCTGCTCGGCGCGGTTGACCACCAAAAGCTCGCTGACCCGCAGCTTGTCCAGCAGCAGCGACCGCATGGCGTTGTCGCCCGCGTAGGTCCTGATGGTGGTGCCGTCGGCGGTGGCCAGGCACTGATAGATCAGCCAGTTGTCCGGCATGGCGTCGGCAAACTCCTGGATCAGCCACATGCCGTTGTATTCCACCACCACGCGGCCGCAGCCGCTTTTTTTGGTCAGCTCCTCCAGATGGGGCTTGGTCAGCTGGCTCTTGTCCTCGATGTAGGCGACGGTCACGCCGCCAAAGCCGAACTTGTCGGGGTCGTATTCTTCCTCGCCCTCCTCGCAGACAAGCAGCAGCGTCTTGTCGCCGGAGTCGAACTGGGGGTCCTCCATCGTCTCCTGGATAAAGCGGGTCTTGCCGCTCTCCAGCTGGCCGACGAACAGATAGACCGGGATCTCTCTTGCCGCCATAGAAACCTCCAAGGCTTTTGAATTGGGAATCAGAAATGAGGGATTTTGGCGCGGCCTGTGGCCGCGATTTGGAACAAGCGGCCTGCCGGGCAGGGCGCGGGGAACGCGATCATACGTGGAACAGCTGCGCCACTGCGTCCTCTTTCAGCTCGGCGCCGATCACGCACAGCTTGCCGGTGACGTCGGGGGTGCAGGCGCGGATCTCGTGCTCGCCGGGCACCATGTCAAACTCGTACCAGGTGTCGCCGCCGTCCACGATGCCCTTGGCCCGCAGGATCTGGCCATACTCGCCGCCGTCCAGCGCGGTCAGCGCCTGCTCCAGCTCCTCACGGGTGAAGCGGCGGGCCGTCTCGCGGCCCCAGCTGGTAAAGATCTCGTCGGCGTCATGGTCATGATGATGGTGATGCCCGCAGCCGCAGTGCCCGCCGTGCTCGTGGTGATGCTCGTCATGGTCATGGTGGCAGCAGCCGTGGCCGTGCTCCTCGTCCTCATGGCCATGGTGGTGGCAGCAGCCCTCGTGGTCATGCTCCTCGTCCTCGTGATCGTGGTGGCAGCACGCATGGCCGTGCTCTTCGTCCTCATGGTCGTGATGGTGGCAGCACTCGTGCTCCTCGCCGTCCCCATCGTGATCGTGGTGATGGTGGCAGCAGTGGCCCTCGTGGTCGTGCTCCTCCCCGTCGTGGTGATGGTGGTGATGCTCGTCCTCGTCGCCGTGGGCCGCGTTGGTGGCGGCGGCCTCGGCCAGCAGCTCGGCCACCAGGTCGCGCTTGCCGTCCATCACCGAGACGATCTGCTTGCCGTTCAGCGCCATCCAGTCGGTGGTGACGATGGTGGCGGTGGGGTTTTTCTGCTGCAGCAGCTCCACCGCGGCGGCGATCTTCTCGTCCGACGCCTTGCCGGTGCGGCTGAGGATGATGCAGCTGGCGTGGCTGACCTGGTCGTTGTAGAACTCGCCAAAGTTCTTCATGTACAGCTTGACCTTGTTCACGTCGGCCACCGTCACAAAGCTGTTCAGCTCCACCGGCAGGTGGTCGGCCACGCTCTCCACCGCGCGGGTCACGTCGCTCAGCTTGCCCACGCCGGAGGGCTCGATCAGGATGCGGTCAGGGTGGTAGGTGTCCACCACCTGCTTCAGCGCCTCGCGGAAGTCGCCCACCAGCGAGCAGCAGATGCAGCCGGAGTTCAGCTCGTTCACCTGGATGCCGGCCTCGCGCATGAAGCCGCCGTCGATGCCGATCTCGCCGAATTCGTTCTCGATCAGCACCAGCTTTTCGCCGCCGAAAGCCTCCTGGATCAGCTTTTTGATCAGCGTCGTTTTGCCGGCGCCCAAAAAACCGGAGAAAATGTCGATCTTGGTTTTGGTCTGTGCCATGGTGTGTTACCTCTATTTCTATCTGAATTGGCTCTGTTCCGGTTGGAAGTGCGGGCGGGGGTTAGCAATCCGCGGCCCACACTGCTAATACTATTATACCAAACCCGTCAAGGGGTTCCGGCCTGTTTTTGCACCCCAATTTTGAACTTTTTGCAAAATTTCGCC
Source organism: Candidatus Gemmiger stercorigallinarum (assembly GCA_019119495.1). GTDB lineage: Bacteria > Bacillota > Clostridia > Oscillospirales > Ruminococcaceae > Gemmiger > Gemmiger stercorigallinarum. The sequence continues at coordinate 46,124 of DWWX01000009.1, forward strand.
CCGCCGGCGCGTCGGAGATGATATACTGGATTATATCGGCGTGCAAGGGGGCGTGCCAGGCGTTCGCGCCGTCGCCAAGCCCTGCGGCCATCCCGCAGCGATAGTCCCACCGCAAAGCGGCAATACACCCCTCAGCCGGCTTGCGCCGGCAGCTCCCCTTGCAGGGGAGCCTTTGGGCGGCGCTTACCCTGAAAGTCTCCCCTGCAAGGGGAGGTGGCATCGCGCCAGCGATGACGGTGGGGTGCAGCACCTGACCGGGCGCGTACCCCTGCGGGCTGGCGATATGTTGCCACTGGTCGCAGGTGGTCTGCGCCGCCGCCAAGCCCTGCGGCCGCTCCCAGCGATAGTCCTGCCACAAGGCAGCAATGCCGGTCGCTTGCCGAAACAGTCGCCCGCCCAACTTCAGCCCTGAAAGGACCCTTGCCATGCAGTACCGTATTTTCCTGATCGAGGATGACCCCGTCATTGCCCGCACGGTGCGGGACTATCTGGAACGGCTGGGCTATGCCGTGGCCTGCGGTCAAAACTTTGCCGACCTTGCGCCGGAGTTTGCCGCCTTTGACCCCCAGCTGGTGCTTTTGGACCTGTCGCTGCCCTACCGCAACGGCTACCACTGGTGCCGGGTGTTCCGGGAGCTGTCCCCGGTGCCCATCGTGTTTTTGTCCTCGGCGGCGGATAACCTGAACATCGTCACCGCCATGGACCTGGGCGCCGAAGACTACATCGCCAAGCCCTTTGACCTGGAGGTGCTGGCCGCCAAGGTGCAGGCGATCCTGCGCCGCGCCTATGCCTACGCCCGGCCCGCCGACCTGGTGGACTGCGGCGGCGGGGTGATGCTGGACCTGGGCGCGGGCGCACTGAAAAGCGAAGCCGGCACGGTGGAGCTGACCAAGAACGAGCTGCGCATTTTGCAGACGCTGCTGGCCCAGCGGGGCCGCACCGTCCCCCGCGACGCGCTGATGACCGCGCTGTGGGCCACCGACTGCTTTGTGGACGAGAACACGCTGACCGTCAACGTGGCCCGCCTGCGCAAAAAGCTGGAGACCGCCGGTCTGCCCGGCCTGATCCGCACCAAAAAAGGCGAGGGGTACTGCATCGAATGAAACGATTTTTGGCGTATCTGCACACCCAGCGGCGGGCGCTGCTGGTCTGGGCGCTGACGGCGGCAATATTTGGGGCGGTCATTGCGCTGTATGACCTGCCGCTGGAACCCTTCGGCTACGCGGCGGCGCTGTCCGCGGCGATCCTGACTGCGGTGCTGGCGGCGGGCTGGCCGGCCTGGGCCCGGCGCTGCCGGGAACTGGAGCAGCTTGCCGAGACCCCGCCCGGCCGCGATCCCGCCCTGCCGGAGCCGGAGGGCGGCGAGGCCGGGCTGGAGGCCGCCTACCAGCAGGTACTGCGGGGCCAGGCCGGGCAGATGGTCGACCGGGCGGTGGAAGTCCGCGCCCGGCGGGACGATATGCTGGACTATTTTACCATGTGGGCCCACCAGGTCAAGACGCCGCTGGCTGCCATGCGGTTGCTGCTGCAGTCGGGCGGGGAGATCCCCCGCGCCGACCTGGAGCGGGAACTGTTCCAGACCGGGCGGTACGTGGACATGGTGCTGGGCTACCTGCGCCTGGGCAGCGAGACCAACGACCTGGTTCTGGCCAAAACGCCGCTGGACCCGGTCATCCGCCAAAGCCTGCGCCGCTTTGCCCGAATGTTCATATTAAAAAAGCTGACCCTTGTCTACAACGGCACCGACGCCGCGCCGGTGACAGACGCCAAGTGGGTGGGCTTTATCCTGGAACAGCTGCTGTCCAACGCGGTCAAGTACACGCCGGCAGGCGGCACCGTCACGGTGCTGGCCGACGGCCGCATGCTGACGGTGGCGGACACCGGCGCGGGCATCCGGCCGGAGGACCTGCCCCGCATTTTTGAAAAAGGCTACACCGGCTGCACCGGCCACGCCGAGCCGACCTCCAGCGGGCTGGGGCTTTACCTGTGCGCACGGGCGGCCAAAAAGCTGGGCTGCACCATCTTTGCCCAAAGCGAGCCGGGCCATGGCGCCGAGGTGACGCTGACCTTCCCGCCCGACGGCATCCTGTATGAGTGACAGAGCCCGGCCCGGAGGCGGGAGAACCGGATGTTCCGCCGTTGCCAGGCCGGGGGTTTTACGGTATAATAGCCGCAAGGTACTGTGATTCGCTTTGTGCGCGGCGGCCCGCCGTTCCGGCCTGCACCGGCCCGGCAGCCGGTTTTGAATGCCCAGGGATGCCATGCCGCTGTGCGGCGCGGTATCGGGGGGACTGTGGATCGAAAAAACGCTGCGCAGGCCGGGCAGGCCCGGCGGCAGGGAGGCTTTCAATATGCTGGAGCAACTGAAACAACAGGTCTATCAGGCCAATCTGGAGCTGCCCCGCCGCGGATTGGTGCTGTACACCTGGGGCAACGTGTCGGGCATTGACCGGGAGAAAGGGCTGGTGGTCATCAAGCCTTCCGGCGTGGAGTACGGCGCGCTGACGCCCGGCGACCTGGTGGTGCTGGACCTGGACGGCCATGTGGTGGAGGGCGCGCTGAACCCCTCCTCCGACACCGCCACCCACCTGGAGCTGTACCAGGCATTCCCCGGCATCGGGGGTGTGGTGCACACCCATTCCGCCTATGCCGCGGCCTGGGCGCAGGCCGGGCTGGATATCCCCTGCTACGGCACCACCCACGCCGACTATTTTTACGGCCCGGTGCCCTGCACCCGCGCCCTGACCGCCGCCGAGGTGGCGGCAGACTACGAGGGCAGCACCGGCCGGGTCATTGTCGAGACCTTCCGCAAAAGAAAGCTGGACCCGGCGGCGGTGCCGGGGGTGCTGTGCCGCAGCCACGGGCCGTTTGCCTGGGGCGGCAGCCCGGCCCAGGCGGTCTACCATGCCGCCGTGCTGGAGGAAGTGGCGCGCATGGCGCTGCTGACCCGCCAGCTGGACCCCGCCGCAGCCCCCGCGCCGCAGTATGTGCAGGACAAGCACTACCTGCGCAAGCACGGCCCCAACGCCTACTACGGCCAGCACAGGGCCGAATGACCACAGCCAAAGGAGCCTTTGCCCATGAATGTGTTTGATATCATCGGCCCGGTCATGATCGGGCCTTCCAGCAGCCACACCGCCGGCGCGGCGCGCATCGGCGGGGTGGCGCGGGCGCTGCTGGGGTCGCAGCCGGTGCGGGCGGACATCGGCCTGCACGGCAGCTTTGCCTGCACCGGCCGCGGCCACGGCACCGACAAGGCCATCGTGGCCGGGCTTTTGGGCTTTGCCCCCGACGACACCCGCCTGCGGGACGCACTGGTCATTGCCGAACAGCAGGGCATGCAGGTGACGATCCATCCGGTGGAGATCGACGGCGCGCACCCCAACACCGCCCGCCTGCACCTGGAAGCCGCCGACGGCGGCACGCTGGACATGCAGGGCAGCAGTGTGGGCGGCGGCAGCATCCGCATCACCGGCATTGACGGCATGGAGGTGCAGCTGACCGGCGAGTGCCCCACCCTGATCGTGGTGCACCAGGATGTGCCCGGCACCATTGCCGCCGTTACCGAGGCGGTGGCCGACCGGCGGGTGAACATCGGCAGTTTCCGCCTGACCCGCCAAAGCCGCGGCGGCACCGCCGTGATGGCGCTGGAAATGGACGGCGCGGTGGGGCAGGAAGTGGCCGATGCCGTGGCCATGCTGCCCCATGTGCTGCACGTGACGCTGCTGCAGCCGGTGTGACCGCCGCGCCAAACGGACGCCCGGCGGGACCAAGACCAATCTGTGATACAAGGAGTTTCCCATGCAACTGGATTATACATCGCTGGCCGGCCTGCTGGCCGCGGCCGAACAGGCCGGCCGCCCTCTGAGCGAGCTGGTGCTTGCCCAGCAGGCGGCCGAGTTGGAACAGCCGCCGGAACAGGTCTACGACCGCATGGCCCGCTGCTACCAGGTCATGGCGGACGGCGTGGCCCCCGGCTGTGACCCGGACCTGCGCAGCGCCAGCGGCCTGAGCGGCGGCAGCGCCGCCAAAATGAAAGCGGCGGTAAAGGCCGGCCGCACCCTGACCGGCCCGGTGCTGGGCGGCGCGCTGACCCGCGCGCTGGCCATCAGCGAACTGAACGCCGCCATGGGCCGCATCGTCGCCGCGCCCACCGCCGGCAGCTGCGGCATCCTGCCCGCGGCGCTGCTGACCATGGAGCAGGAAAAAGGCTGCAGCCGCCGCAGCTGCGTCATGGCCATGTTCACCGCCAGCGCGGTGGGGCTGGTCATTGCCAAAAACGCCTGCCTGGCCGGGGCGCAGGGCGGCTGCCAGGCCGAGTGCGGCAGCGCCGCCGCCATGGCCGCTGCGGCCATTGTCGAGCTGGCCGGCGGCACCCCCAAAATGATCGGCGACGCGGTGGCCATCGCCCTGAAAAATGTGCTGGGCCTGGTCTGCGACCCGGTGGCCGGCCTGGTGGAAGTGCCCTGCGTCAAGCGCAACGCTTCCGGCGTGGCCGGGGCCTTTGTGGCCGCCGAGCTGGCGCTGGCGGGCATCGGCAGCGTCATCCCGCCGGACGAGGCCATCCTGGCCATGAAGCGGGTGGGCGACGCCATGCACCCCGCCCTGAAGGAGACCGCCGAGGGCGGCCTGGCTGCCACCCCCACCGCCTGCCGCCTGCAGCACGAGCTGCTGGGCCGGGACGCCTGGCAGTGACCCCTGCGCAAACCCCCAAAAGCGCCGGGCGCCGCATCCCCCTGGCGGGCGCGGCGCCCGTTTTGCAGGAGGAAAACAACGACAAAGCGGCCTTTGCCGCCGGATAAAGGAGCGTTTCCCATGCAGTACAACGACCTGCTGGACATTTTGGCTGAGCAGTTTTCCTGCGAGCCGCAGGACCTGACCCCGGAGACCGACCTGTACGAGGACCTGGGCGCCGACGAGCTGGACGCCACCGAACTTGCCTGGAACGTGGGCGAGGGCATCGGCCGGGAGGTGCCGGCGGAGGACATGGCCGCCTGCCAAACGGTGGGCGACGTGTGGCGGTATATCTGCGAGAATACCTGGCACACGGCGGAATAAGAACGCCCGCCGGCTTTGCCCGCACGATGAGCACGGGGCGGGGGAGGGCCTGGCCTTGCAGGGACCCTGCGCCGCCCGCCGCACCAGAGAAAAGCCCTGGCTGCGGGTAGTTTGCACTGCTTTTGCTGCATAAAAATACAAAATTAGTGCAAAATATAATTTTTTCTTGCAAATTGCTCCCCGATGTGCAATACTAAAAGGGATCTGGATCGAGCAAGAAAGGATCGGATTTTTTCAGAATGTCCCGGAGACGGACCGTTCCGCCGGGCCGCGGGACCGGGCGGCCAACGGGGCCGCTGCTACCGCAACGCAAAGGAGAGAATGACCATGGACCTGAAGGGCAGAGACTTTTTGACGCTGCTGGACTATACCCCCGCCGAGATCGGGTATCTTTTGGACCTGGCTGCCGAACTGAAGGCAAAGAAAAAAGCCGGCGTCCTGCATGACGTGCTGCGGGGCAAAAATGTGGCCCTGATCTTTGAAAAGACCAGCACCCGTACCCGCTGCAGCTTTGAGGTGGCCGCCCACGATCTGGGCATGGGCACCACCTACCTGGACCCTTCCGGCAGCCAGATCGGCAAAAAGGAGAGTATTGCCGACACCGCCCAGGTGCTGGGCGGCATGTTCGACGGCATCGAGTACCGCGGCTACGGCCAGGCCATTGTGGAGGAGCTGGCGCGGTACGCGCCGGTGCCGGTGTGGAACGGTCTGACCAACGAGTTCCACCCCACCCAGATTTTGGCCGATTTCCTCACGCTGCGGGAGCAGTTCGGCCGGCTGGAGGGGCTCAAGTTCGTCTACATGGGCGACGCGCGGTATAACATGGGCAATTCCCTGATGATCGGCTGCGCCAAGATGGGCCTGCACTTTACCGCCTGCGCCCCCAAAGCCTACTGGCCGGAGGCGCGGCTGGTGGAAAAATGCCGCGCCATCGCCGCCGGGACCGGCGCGACCATCGACTTCTCGGAGGATGTGGACGCGGTGGCCGGCGCCGACGCGGTCTACACCGACGTGTGGGTCAGCATGGGCGAGCCGGAGGAAGTCTGGGCGCAGCGCATCGCCGACCTGGCACCCTACCAGGTCAACGCCGCCCTGATGGCCAAGGCCGGCCCCCAGGCGGTTTTCATGCACTGCCTGCCCGCCTACCACGACCACAAGACCCAGGTGGGCCGCACCATGGGCGAAAAATTCGGCCGCGACGCCATGGAAGTCACCGACGAGGTGTTCACCGGGGGCCAGAGCGTGGTTTTCCGGGAAGCCGAGAACCGCATGCACACCATCAAGGCCGTTATGGCCGCCACCCTGGGCGCGGAGTTCTGAGGGTTCTCTGAAGGAGGCCCGGCAGGGGCTGGCCCTGCCGGGGGATCCGCGCATGGTTTTCGGCTTGCGCCCGATTTTTGGTATGATGTCGGCATTTTTGACTTGCCGGATGCGCCCCCAAGGCCGGGACATACGGCGCGGGGAACGCTTTGCCGCGGCGTATGGCGCGTTCCCGGCGGATTCCCGGAAGGGATCTGGCCGCTCCAAAGCGCGGGAAAAATTGCCCAAAAGGTGCGGGGCGCATGGCGCGAAAACGCAGGAAGATTTGATGTGTTTTAAGGCGCCGCGGCGCGGCAGACGCTGCTTTTTCGTGGAATCAGACAGTGTGGGGAATTTTCGGACACGCCCCAGGATCAGCAAAGGAGAGGTGCAGGATGATCTCTTTGTTTCAGCGCAGGGAACTGACCGTTTGCCAGACCCAGGCCCGCAGCGACGAGGTCTGCGCCAAACTGGACCAGGCGGGCATCGAGTACCAGGTCAAGGCCCGCGACCGCAGCTCGCCGTCGGTGTTCGCCGCAGGCAGCCGGGAGCGCAGCGGCAGCTTTGGTCAGACCCCTGCCGCCAACTGGACCTATACGATCTATGTCCGTGCCGACGAGCTGGAATGCGCCCGCGCCTGCCTGCGCTGAGGCGCCCGTCTGCCGGCCGGCCCGGCGCACGAAAAAACATTTGACGTACCGCCCGGAATTTGCTATAATAATCAGGCACATCCGGCCGGGCTGCTGCGCCCCGCCGGCAATATCTGGAGCATTACTCAAGAGGTCGAAGAGGTCGCACTCGAAAGAGTGAGATCATCGCAGAATCGTCTTTTTTGCGATCGACGAAGGAACGATGCGTTTTGGGTGTTCGGAAAGCACCTTCAAAAATCGTTCTTTCCGGCGTTCTTCCCTTCTTCAAAATCGCTTCTGGAACCTCGTGGAAACGGTCTTTTCCGCCACATTCCAAGCAAATTTCGTCCAAAAAGTGGCATGGATTTTTGAATCACAAAATCATCCGGGTAACCGGTTGATATAGATGGAGAGTTGTCCGAGTGGTCGATGGTGCAGCACTCGAAATGCTGTGTCCCTAACGGGACCTAGGGTTCGAATCCCTAACTCTCCGCCAAATGAGGCAAGGATGTACAGTCCTTGCCTTATTTTTTTTCGATATACCGCAGGAAGCTGATTTGTCTGAGCGCTTTTCAACAACCGATCATTTGGACTGACTGCTAAACGGAGAAGCGAAAAATGGTCGGGTGGAAAGAACTTTCAGCTCTGTTTCTGGTCAGAATCGGCTTGTTCCGCGTCATTTGATTCGGGATTTGCTCCGTCTGACGGAAGCTCCTGTCCAAACAGCCTGCCGCTGAGCGCAGAAGCAGAATGCAGCATGGAATCCTGCAGATCCAGGTGCGCGTACAGGTTGGCGGTGGTGCCATAGTCGCTGTGGCCCAGCCAGGCCTGGATCTCCTTCATCTGGACGCCGTTGCGCAGCAGAAGGCTGGCGCAGCTGTGGCGCGTATCATGGAAGCGGATCTGCCGCAGCCCGTTTTTTCGCAGAAACTTGGGGAATGTCGAGGAGATGTAGTCC
>DWWX01000001.1 GCA_019119495.1 Candidatus Gemmiger stercorigallinarum
GTCCGGTAGCCGGCTTGCTGCTGACGCTCCAGAATGACCCCGGCCGCCTCCGACACTTTGGCAAAGCCGAACAGCACGACGACGTCCCGCGAGCCGATAATCGCCAGACGCTCTGCCAGTTCGCTGCCGGCCGTCGGCAGCTGCTCCACATCCAGCCCAATGCGGCGCAGCCGGTATTCCAACAGGACGGCCGGTGCACGGGAGGCGTTGCGGGCATGGAGGAAAATTTTGCGCGCCCCCAGCAGCGTGGTTACCGCTGCGGCAAAGGCATCCCGGTCCAGCAGATCGAGGGTCTTTTGCAGGTTGTAGCGCTGCTGTTCCAGCCAGGCGGTCAGTAAGTCGCCGTCTCCGGTCTGAAGGGTACGGTTCAATTTCTGAGCGGGCCCGCGCTGAACGGTCTGCTCCACTACCGTTCGTTTGAGGTGCTTGAAGTCCTCGCAGCCGACGTGCCGGGCAAAGCGGGAGACCGTGGCCTCCGAGATATGCAGCGCCGCCGACAGCTGCCCGATGGTCATGCAGAGGAATTCATCCCGGTGCGCGGCGATGTATTCCACGATGTCCTGTTCGGTGCTGGTCAGTTTGTCCGGCATTTGGGGAAAGGAAAGGTTCATAGTCGCCTCCTGTCATACCAGGGCCAGCAGTTCTTCATGAACGCGGCCGTTCGTCGCCAGTATAGCACAGTTTGCGGCATAAAGGGAAGGGGGCGTGCCGTCCCATGCCGTCAGGCGGCCGCCGGCTTCCGTCAAGATCAGTCCGCCCGCCGCATAGTCCCAGGGCTTGAGGCCGTGTTCCATGTACGCATCCAGACGGCCGCAGGCCGTATAGCACAGCTCGACGGAGGCCGCGCCGATCCGGCGGATATCGTGGCAGCGGTCATAGACGCGGCGCGCCCGGGCAAAAGCAGTGCCGGCTTCCTCTCGCCGCCCGGGATTGGTCCCCACCGAGCACAGGCTGTCCGACAGGCGCCCGGCGGCGCTGGTATGGATGGGCCGGCCGTTGCAGAAGGCCCCACCGCCGCGCCGGGCGGCAAACAGTTCCCCCGCAAAGGGGTCGTATACAAGGCCAAGGCGCACCCGTTCCCCCTCGGCCAGCGCCAGCGAAATTGCGCTGTGCCGGAAGCCGTGGATCAGGTTGGTGGTCCCGTCCACCGGGTCCAGGATCCAGACCGGGCGGGCTGGGTCGATGGAGGCGTTGTCTTTTTCCTCGGCCATGAACTGGATGGTCCCATCCAGCGCCTGCAGCCGGGCGCGGATCCGCTCCTGCACTTCGGTATCCACCGCCGTGACAAAGTCGGTGGGGCCTTTGGCGCGCACCTGCGCCGCCCGATCCCGGTCCTCCAGGCGTGCGCCCGCCTCCTGTACGATGCGGCCGGCCTGCCGCAGCAGTTCTGCGTCATCCATCACAAAACCGCCTTTTTGGCCGCCAGCACCGCCGGGGACTCCCCGCCGCTGCTCAGCAGGACCGAAACATAGTCGCCTCCCAGGGCGTGGACTTCCTTCAGCGCGCGCTTGAGCAGGCTGGCTGTGCGCACTTTGACTTCCGCGTCGGGGTGGATGCAGATGCTGTACCGGCCGGCCTTCATCTCCCGGGCCAGCGCGTCAAAGGTATCGAATCCGTGTTCAAAGCAGGTGCGGATGCAGCCGTACTGCACCGCCTGATGGGTGTCGCTGCCGGCCACCACCGGCTTACTCAACCGCTGCCCCAACCCGAAGGTCAGTTCCTCGGTGCGCTGACGATCCTCTGCAATGTCCTTGCCGTTCAGGTCCAGAAAATCAAAGCGCATCAGCAGTTCCGGCGGCAGGTCGGGGATGTGCCCGCCCGCGCGGAACGGGTGGCCCGCCCCCACCAGGACCGGGTACTCCGCAAAAAGCTCGAACAGCTTTTCCGCCGGAAGGAACCGGTCCTTTGCCTTGTGCGGCTCCAGGCGGCGGTTCATCTCCCGGATAGCCTCCATCGGGCCGGCGCACAGGACGTGGCCTCCCTCCGCGATGTCGGTCTCCATGCCGGGAAAAACCTTCAACCCGCCTGCATCTTCAAAGACATAGGCGTCCCCGCTTTTCTCGCCCCGCGCCTCGATGTAGCCGTAAAGGGTGTCGAACTGCTGGGTGTTGAAGTGCTCGGTCAGGCAGATGGCGTCCAGGCCGGCGCGGCGCGCCTCGCGCAGCAGCCAATCGGTGTATTCTGTGGAGAAGGGCAGATATTTTGCCAGTTTCCCATGCGTGTGAAAATCCATGTACATAGCGTTATCCCTCCCGGGATCAGAGTAAAGTAGAGAGCAAAAAGGCTGCGGCGACCCAAACAAACGACAAAGCAAGGAACAACAGATCATTATTCGTTACCTTGAGGGAGGCCAGCTTGAGCTTTTTGACTTCGGGGTTTGAGGCAGCGTACCGGTATCCCTTGATTTCCAGCACCTCGACGGTGGTGCGGGACCGCTTGGCCGTGTTGAGCATCAGGGGATAAAAGGCACAGATGATGATCTGGATCTGGTAAGCCAGGTAGCGGATCTTGCCCCAAAGGGTGTCGTGGGCCGGCGGGTTGCCCCGCAGCCGGTAGGACAAAAGGACATTTTGGAATTCCTCCATCAGGATGGGCAGCATCCGGTAGGCATAGGAGATGGAGAAAGACAGCTGCTCCGGGCAGCCAAACCACATCAGGCCATTGGCCAGTTTGTCGGGGTCCATCCCTGAAAAGACGGTGACCGATGCCAGCGACACGGTGGCAACCTTGAGGGTGAGCACCAGCAGGGGCGCGATGGCCGAGGCGTCTCCGCCGAACAGCCAGGTCACGACCAGCAGATACCCCGTCTGGGAGAACACGCCAAGTCCAAACAGGAACAACACCAGCCCCGCCACATGAGCCAGGATCGTGGTGGCTGTTACCAACACAAAACATCCCAGCAGGAAGGGCAGGTCGCTGACGAACCAGGGGACCAGCCCAAAAAAGAGGTACCAAACGATCAGGACGCGAGGGTCCATCGCGGCGATGACGGTATCGTTGTTGCCGTAAGCATTTTTCAGCACCTGGCTGCGCAGAAAATCTATGGA
>DWWX01000010.1 GCA_019119495.1 Candidatus Gemmiger stercorigallinarum
GCGGTACTTGGCGCCCGCCACCAGCGCGCCCATGTCCAGGCTGAACACCGTGCGGTCCTTGAGGTTCTCCGGCACGTCGCCGCGGACGATCCGCTGGGCCAGCCCTTCGGCAATAGCCGTCTTGCCGACGCCCGCCTCGCCGATGAGCACCGGGTTGTTCTTGCGCTTGCGCGAGAGGATGCGGATGACGTTGCGGATCTCGGAATCACGGCCGATGACCGGGTCCAGCTTGTTCTGGCGGGCCATCTCCACCAGATCCTGGCCGTACTTTTTCAGGGCGTCATAGGTGGATTCGGGGTTGTCGCTGGTGACGCGCTGGTTGCCGCGCACGGCGGAAAGCTGTTTCATAAAGTCTTCCAGCCGGATGTTGAATGCCTTGAACAGTTCCCCCGCCGCCTTGCCGGGACGGCGCAGCATGCCGATGAACACATGCTCCACGCTGATGTATTCATCTTTCATCTGGTTGGCCTGTTCCTCGGCGGCGTTCAGCGCGCGGTCCAGGTCGCCGGAGATATAGACTTTGTCGGGATCGCGGCCGGAGCCGGTCACCCGGGGCAGCGCTTCCACTTTTTGCAGCGCCGCCTGGGCGAAAGCGTTGGGGTCTGCGCCCAGTTTCGTCAGCAACTGGGGGATCAGCCCGTCCTGCTGCCGGGCCAGGGCGGCCAGCAGGTGTTCCTGCTCTACCGCCTGGTTGGAATATTCTACCGCGATGCGCTGGGCGTTCTGCAGCGCTTCGATGGTTTTTTGCGTCAGTTGGTTCATGTTCATAGTGCGTACCTCCTTACTGTGCAGATACACGCGTTCTTTCTTTTAGCAGCGCACGGCGCCAAGTGCTTTTGCACCGTGCGCCGCCTGCGTTTCCCCAAGCGGGGAGATCTATTTTAAACGGATGCCCGTTGTGCCGCCAGCTTTCCCACAGTTTCGTCTTGCAGCCCCTTCTCGCCGCCGTCGTTAAATTAGCACTCTATGCATCCGACTGCTAATATTGTACCACATCCACTCCCGCTGTCAATAGGGGATCGGTAAAAAAATTGTGAACATCCCGCTGTCCGGCCATTGATAGATATTGGAAAGAAGTATAAAGTAAACTGGGAACCACTGAAAGGAGGACGGGACCATGCGCCCTATTTTGATCGCAGAAGACGAACGGCCCATCGCGGACCTGATCGAACTGACCCTGACCGGCGCGGGCTACGCCTGCGAACAGGCCAACGACGGCGGGACCGCCGCCGACCTGATCGCGGAACACGACTATGAACTGGCCGTGCTGGACATCATGCTGCCGGGCATCGACGGCTATGAACTGCTGCGCTACCTGCGCAGCACCGGCACGCCGGTGATCTTCGTCACCGCCAGGACCACCTTGCAGGACCGGGTGCGGGGGCTGAACCTGGGGGCCGACGACTACCTGACCAAGCCCTTTGAACCGCTGGAACTGGTGGCCCGGGTGGAAAGCGTGCTGCGCCGCACGGGCCGCGCCAACGTGGTGCTGCGGGCCTTCGGCGTGGAATTGGACCCCGCCGCCCACACAGTGACCCGGGATGGCCAGCCGCTGCACCTGGCCCCGCGGGAATTTGAACTGCTGGAACTGCTGATGCGCAACCGCGGCCTGACGCTGTACCGCGAGGTTCTGTACGAACGCCTGTGGGGCGACGACGAAGCCTTTGACACCCGCCCGTTGGACCTGTGCATCGCCCGGCTGCGCAGAAAGCTGGGCTGGAAAGAGGAGATCCACACCGTATTCCGCGTGGGATACCGATTGGAACAGGAGGACGCGCCATGAAACTGGGACACAAACTGACGCTGGCCCTGCTGTGCGTGCTGGCGCTGGTACTGGGGCTGTGTACGCTGTGGACCCAGGACCGCCAATGGGAACGGGCCTTGCAGGACGCCCGCAGCGCCGCGCTGGCCGACTGGCAGCGGGAAGCCGACGCCCTGCAACAGGGGCTCCTGCCCGACGACCAGTACAGCAATTATAATGAAGAACTGTACAGCCGCGCATGGCGCCACCTGATGCAGCCCGGCGCCCCCCGCGCCGCGCTGGCGGTGTACGGGCAGGACGGGACGCTGCTGGCGTCCAGCATGCCGGTAACGCTGGCGCAGGATGAACTGGCCCGCGCCGTGCCGGGGGATGCGGACCTGCAGCTTTTGACCGCCGTGGCCGCCGACGGCACACGGTACTTCCTGTGCAGCGGGCTGGTGCTGCTGCCGGAGGAATGTGTGACGCTGGTGAGCGCCCAAAGCCTGGACGGCCTGTTTGCCGACCGCGCCCTGCGGCTGCGGGACGCCGCGCTGACGCAAGTTGCTGCCCTGGCGGTGGCCGCCCTGCTGACGCTGCTGTTCTGCCGCCGGATGGTGCGCCCGCTGGAACAGCTGGAGGCCGCCAGCCGCCGGATCGCGGCGGGCGCCTACGACCGGCGCACCGCCTTGCCCGGCAGCGACGAGATCGCCGGCCTGAGCCGCAGTTTTGACGCCATGGCCGCCGCCGTGCAGGAGAAGGTCAACGACCTGCAGCGGCACTTGCAGGCGCGGGACGCCTTTGTGGCGGCCTTTACCCATGAACTCAAGACCCCCATGACCAGCATGCTGGGGTATGCGGACCTGCTGCGCGGGGCCGAGGTCCCCGCCGCCACCCGGCGCAAAGCCGCCGACTTTATCTACCATGAAAGCAAGCGGCTGGAAGCCCTGAGCGGCCGCCTGATGGAACTGATGCAGCTGGAACACGAAACGCCCCCGGCACTGGAACCTGTGCGGCTGGACGCGGTGTTCCGCCAGCTGGAGCGGGCGCTGCCCGTAGGCGCGCCCATGCCGGTATTTGCCGACTGCCGCACCGTGGTGCTGGCCCAGCGGGAACTGCTGTGCGACCTGCTGTACAACCTGCTGCAAAACGCCCGCCGGGCCACCCCCGCCGGCGGCACGGTGGCCGTGGAAGTACAGGAAGAAGCGGACCGCGTGACGCTGACCGTGCGGGACACCGGCTGCGGCATTCCCGCCGGGGACCTGCCCCATGTGACCGAACCATTTTATATGGTGGACAAGTCCCGCGCGCGGGACCAGGGCGGCAGCGGCATGGGGCTGGCCCTGTGCGCCCGCATTGCGGAACTGCACGGCACCCGCCTGGAACTGGAAAGCCGCCCCGGCGCGGGGACCCGCGTACACCTTACCCTGCAAAAAGCAAAGGAGGATGGCCATGAAACTGCGTAACGCCCTGCTGCCGCTGGCGGGCACGCTGGCGCTGATGGCCCTGTGTACCGCCCTGCCCTTTTTATGGTTTGCCCTGCGGGACCGTCAGTTGGACGGCGCGGTGCAGACTGCCGCCGCCCGGCCGGAATTTTTGAGCGCCGCCGGGCGGGAAAACCCGGTGGCGCGGGAACTGTACTATTGGCGGGAACGATCGGACGGCGTGCCCACCTACGACGCGGGCGGGCCGGTGGATGCCGCCGCTGCCCGCCAGACCGTACTGCCCGGCCTGCAAGCGCTGCGCGGGGTACTGCCCGACGCCATGCAGACCGCCGCCGAAGAACTGGTGGCTGAAGCTGCGGAAGTTACCGTCAGCCACCCCGCCGACGGCATGACGGCCTACGATTTTTCAGCCGGGGAGGAGCGGTTCCTGTGGCTTTGGTACAGTGACGGCGGGGCGCTGGTCCAGGTGAACGGCAACGTGGGCAGCGGCGACGGGTTCGACCCGGCCGCAGCCGCCGCGGCCTACCGCACCATGCTGGGGCTGGACGATTTTGCCGACTGGGAGGACGCCGACCCGCTCGGGTACGGCGACCCGGCGCCCCTGTACAGCGCCGACGCGCAGTTGTATCTGGTGGCCAACATCGACCGCGGCTATTTCAACCTGAGCGTCACATCCGTATCGCCGGAAGCCTACGCGGAATTTTGATGTTTTTATAAAAAAGGAGGATATGCCATGAAACGAGCCTTTTCTCTCGCGCTCACCGCTTTGCTGTTGGCGGGCTGCACCGCCGCCCCCGCCGCCAGCAGTGACGCCGCCGCAAGCACCGAACCCGCCCCGTCCCCTGCCGCCGAAAGCACCGATACCGCCGAAGCGCCCGCCGCGACGGCCAGCACCGAACCGCTGCGGCTACTGCAAACGGGAGATGAAAAGCAGTATTATCTCACCGAACCGGCCAACGCCGACCAGACGCTGGAACGGTTTCGTATCGTGGATTTGACGACGGGCGAAAACGCGATCCCCTGCGACGTGGAAGGCTGCACCCACGATAGTGAGGACTGCCCGGCCGTCTGGTCCCGTGCGACCTGGGATTTTGGTGTTGCGGCTTGGGTACTGGACGAAGATACGCTGCTGATCCTTTCCAGCACCTCCGAACCCAACAAGACCGTATTTTCTTTTGCCGACCGAAATTGCCAGAATCTCACTCCCTTTGCCACCGTAGAAGATGCGATGGGGATTGCTCAACAATGCACCGATGGGACTTCGCTGTATTTCCTCATGTCAATAGAAGGCGGCACGTATAAGATTTGCCGCCTTTCCCTTGCCGACGGTTCCTTGGCTGTTCTGTGGGAGGGGGCGGAATATCCCGTTCCGGGCGTGATCGGGCGTGATTTCGTGGTAAAAACTTCCGACCTGACCTACCCCGCCCCTACCGGCGACCTGATCGCTGACGCCACCACCCCGCCCACCGGCACCGTCACCCACAGCCTGCTGAATGTAGACACCGGCGAAGTGCGTGAACTGTACACCTATTCTTCGGACGATTGGAACCTTGATACCCTGGATGCCTACGTCGTAAACGGGCGGTATTATCAAATCGACCGTGTGGCGGGAACGCTGAACACGATCGATCCCGCCACCGGCGAGGTACGCCAGATCACCGACCAACTCCCGGCCACCGCGTCGGGCACCTATGCAAATTACATGCCACAAGCCGTGCTGGACAGTTGGATGGTGTTCTATGACCTGCCGGTCATCGTCAACGTGGAGACCGGCGAGGTGCGCCAGCGGATCGACCTGCCGGAAAACTACTGGAACGGCTACGGCCACCAGCCCGGCATCTATTTGCAGTTGAAAGACCGCCTGCTGGTGGACTGCCGGTACGAGCCTTATACCCGCACCGGCGTCGGCACGGACGGGACCCCCTATACGGTGGAGACCAACCACATCTATCTGGGCCTGATCTCCATCGAGGACTTCCTCAACGGTGTGCCCAACTACACCGAAGTGGGAGAATACGCCACATAAAGCAAAGCCGCCCCGGCCGGGGCGGCTTTTGTTACCATGTAAGGAACGCGGCGGCGTCAGGCGTTTTCAAAATGCTGCGCCACTTTTTTCAGCGTCTCGATAATAGGCAGGTGCTGGGGGCAGGCGCCCTCGCACTGGCCGCAGGCGATGCACGCGCTGGCCTTGCCGAACTCTTTCGTCAGGTTGTCATAGTATTCCCGCTGGGGCGTCCAGTCCTTGCCGGGGAGTTCCTGCAGGTCGGTGTTGTACAGCGAGAAATAGCGCGGGATGGCAATGTGCATGGGGCAGCCCTCGGTGCAGTAGGAGCAGCCCGTGCAGGGCACCGCGATGTTCGCGTTGATGATGGACACGGCCTTCTCGACGCAGGCTTCCTCCCCGGCGTCCAGCGGGCGGAAATCCTGCATATAGCCGGTGTTGTCCAGCAGCTGGGCCATATCGCTCATGCCGGAGAGCACGATCTTCACGTTGGGTTTGCTGGCCGCGAAACGGATGGCCCAGGACGGCACCGAGGCTTCCGGCGCGTGGGCTTTGAACATTTCCTCCACCGCCCGGGGCACTTTGGCCAGCGTGCCGCCCTTGACCGGCTCCATGACGATGACCGGCTTGCCGTGCTTTTCGGCTACCTCATAGCATTTGCGGGACTGCACGCCCTCGCTGTCCCAGTCCAGATAATTGATCTGGAGCTGTACGAACTCCACTTCCGGGTGCTCGGTCAGGATGCGGTCCAGAAGGTCCGCATGGTCGTGGAAGGAAAAGCCGATGTGCCTGACCATACCCTGTTCCTTCTTCTGCTGCAGCCAGGTAAAGCAGTCCAGCTTTTTGTAGATCTCGTAGTGCTCGGCGCCCATGTCGTGCAGCAGGTAGTAGTCAAAATACCCCGCGCCGGTCTTTTCCAGCTGGGTGTTGAAGATCTTGTCCCGATCCTCCAGCGTATGGATGAAGCCCGCATGCAATTTGTCCGCCAGGGTGAAGCTGTCCCGCGGATGGCGGCTGGTCAGCGCCTCCTTGACGGCGTTCTCGCTCTTGAACGCACAATACATCCAGGCCGTGTCAAAGTAGGTGAACCCCCGTTCGAGGAAGGTGTCCACCATCTGCCTGGTCTGCCCGATGTCGATGCTGCCCGCATCGTTGGGGTCCGTCAGCGGCAGCCGCATCAGGCCGAACCCCAGTTTTTTGGCATTGTTGAAAATATCCATCGTTCACAACCCCCATTTTCGGCGCAGTGCGCTTTATTGTTTGTATTATACAACTTGAAGTACACTTGAAGTCAAGCCCGCTTTACGGGGCGTCCGATTTTTTTGCTGTACTTTTTTCCAAAAGCGTGTATAATAGGAATTGCGTATGCAATTTTTATTTATACAGGAGAACCCCATGAAAAAGAAAGTATTCTTGCGCTCTGCCGCCTGCCTGCTGGCTGTAAGCCTGACCGCCGCACTGGCGGGCTGCGGCAGCACCGCCGAGAGCGGATCCACGGCGGAGACCGCTACCGCCGAAACCGCCACCGCCGAGACCGCCGTGGATGAGTCCGCCTACGATTACCTGGCGGACTTCAACTACTCCGACGGGTTTGACGAGAACGGCTACCTGAAAGGCGTGACCGCCGCCGATTACGTCACCCTGCCGGATGACTACGCCGCCATCACCATCGACGCGGCGCTGGGCGAGGTCGATGAGCAGGATGTGACCGATTACATCAACTCCAACATCCTGGCCAACTTCGCCACCGTCAACCAGATCACCGACCGCGCCGCGGCCGACGGGGACACCGTCAACATCGACTACGTGGGCACCATCGACGGCGTGGCCTTTGAAGGCGGCGACACCCAGGGCCAGGGCACCGATCTGGAACTGGGCAGCGGCGCCTACATTGACGGGTTTGAGGAACAGATCGTCGGCCACACCCCCGGCGAGACCTTCGATGTGAACGTCACCTTCCCCGAAGATTACGGCAACGCCGACGTCGCCGGCAAGGACGCCGTGTTCAGCACCACGCTGAACTACATCAGCGAGACCGTGCTGCCCGAACTGACCGACGAATGGGTGCAGGCGAACCTGACCGACGCCATGGGCTTTGCCGATGTCAGCGAACTGAACGCCTTTGTGAGCAACCAGATCTCGCTTTCCAACCAGTCCGGCGACGTTTACTCGGCGCTGTATGCCAAGGCCGGCTTTGCCGGGGAACTGCCCGAGTCTGCGGTGAACTACTACCGCGACGTGCTGCTGTTCGGCGTGCGCAACTATGCGCAGAGCTACGGCACCACCATGACCAGCATCGTGAACTCCGGCCTGCTCGGCGCCGCCTATGATACGGTGGAGGACTTCATCACCGACGCCGAGAGCGCCATCAACGCCCAGGTGCAGCAGGCGCTGCTGCTGCAGGCCGTGGCCGAAAAGCAGGGCCTGACCTGCGACACCGACACCCTGAACACGGAATTTGTCAGGCAGTTCGGCATGTCCGACCCGTCCTACCTGACGGATGTCTACGGCGAGAATTACGTCAAATCCCAACTGCTGAACGCCCTGGTCATGCAGAACCTGGTGGACAACGTCCAGTACGAGTGATCTTTCGATCCCGCCTTTCCTGCCCGGCGCCCTGCGGCGCCGGGCATTTTTTTGCATTTTCCCCTTGACAACGATGTACGGCGTAGTATAATGCAGATACAGTAATTAGACGTTTCTCTAATTATCTATTTGTGTAAAGGAGGACCCGTTCATGGCAGATGCATTCAAAGCGCTGGCCGACCCGACCCGGCGGCGCATCCTGGAACTGCTGGCCCAGGGGGAACTGAGCGCCGGGGAGATCGCCGCCCATTTTTCCATGACCAAACCGTCTGTCAGCCACCACCTGAGCATCCTGAAGGCCGCCGGCCTGATCAGCGACGAGCGCCGCGGCCAGAACATCGTATACAGTGTAAACCTGACCATCTTTCAGGAACTGGTCAAATGGTTCTACGATGTGGATCTTGTCAAGGAGGAACCCGACAATGAAAAATAAGAAGCTTTTGTTTCTGATGGGCCTGCTGTGCCTGGTCAATTTGGCGGGGCATCTGTACTTGTACCCTTCCCTGCCCGATACCGTGCCCATCCACTGGGGTTTTGACGGCCAGCCCGACGGCTGGGGCGGCAAATCCTCGATCCTTTTCACGGCGTCCCTGCCCTTTGCCATGCTGCTGCTCTTTGCCGTTTTGCCCCGGATGGACCCCAAAGGCAAAAACTTCCAGCGGTTCCAGCCGGTCTATCGGATCTTTCTGATCCTGCTCACGGTGTTCATGTGCGGGGTGTCCTGGCTCTCGGAACTGACGGTTTACAATGTACTGCCCTCCGGCGGCAGCCTGGTCAACGCGCTGGTCATGGGCGGGCTGGGGCTGGTGCTCCTGGTGCTGGGCAACTATATGCCGCGCATCAAGCAGAACTATACCTTCGGCTGCCGCACCCCCTGGGCGCTGAACGATGAACACAACTGGAACCGCACCCAGCGCATGGGCGGCATCGTGTTCGTGGTGATGGGCGCGGTGCTGCTCCTCGTCTCCGTGTTCGCCACCCTGCTGGGCGAAACGCTCACGCTGGCGCTGCTGCTGGGCGCGCTGCTGGGCGGCAGTGTATGGATCTACGTCTACTCTTACCTGGTCTTTATCGGCAAAATGAAATAAGGCCGCAGCCCTTGCCCACGGTAAAGGCAGGGCCGGAACGGAAAAGAACGGCGCGTCTGTGCCGTTCTTTTCTTCATGGCGCAGCTGCATTTTTTCAAGACCCGGGCCTATGCGTCGCGCCTTTCCCGAATGGTTCCCGGCGGCAAAAATATTTTTTCTATTCATCGGCCGCTTCCTGTTGTATAATAAAGGGGATACAGGCTTATGCCTTGCAACATCTCTATATCTTGAGGAGGGCCTATATGCCAAAGATCTTTTCCGATGAAGAAAAACAGTTCCATAAAAATTTTTTATTGGACAACGGGCTTCGCGTCATCATGGAAAACGGTTATAAACATGTAACGGTCGATCAGCTGGTTCAGATGATCGGCGCTTCTAAAGGATATTTTTATTTGCTGTTTCCTTCCAAAGAGGATTTTTTTCTGGACGCCCTGGCCTGGCAGATGGAAAAAAACTACAAGCAGCTGGAAGAGGCTGTAAAAAAGGGGGTTTCCTCCGCCCAGATCGCAGAACTATACAAAGAGATCTTCAAAAACCGCATGCACTTTGCCAACCATGAAGACGCCGCCTATGTACAGCAAAAAATCAGCGATGAGCAGTGGAATCGATTCCAGGAATACCAGGAATCGTTCTTTTTGCGAACGATCAAGCTTCTTGGCAGGGACACGTCCCAGTGCGACCCCAAAATCGTCAGCAACCTGTCTGCGATCATTTTTCTTCTATACAACAGCCGCGACAAATACCTGTTTGCCGAGCGGATCCAGGAAACGACAGACATTTTGCTCCACACCTTTCACGCCTATATTTTTGGGGAAGCATAAGCGGTCCGGCCCTGGCGTTTTTCGGGCCGCCCGGCATGTTTCCGGGTGTGCGGGTAAAAAACACAGGGAAGAAGAGACCCTTTTCCCCTCCTTCCCTGTTTTGGCCACGCAGCAAAAAGAACGGGCGCAGCAGTGCGCCCGTTCTTTTCTTTTGTATTTTGCTTTGTCAGCTTTTACCAGCTGTGCAACAGGCGTATCGCCCGGTACGTTCCCCGGAAGGAAAACTGTAAGCGCAACGGACCCACCTCCATCTCCCATACTCCGGCGTGTGCCGCCATGCAGCAAATCATCAGATCCTGCGCCGCTCCCGTCCGAGCCTTTCGGTGGCGGCGGCCCCGGTTTTTGACCAAATTGTATTGACAGTCATTTTATTGCTCAAAAAAAGGCCGCCGGGCGGAGCAGATAAATTCCTAGAGTATAGATAGTATTTTCTATTTGACCATTATACAAAAGCAGTCAATAAAAGTAAAGGAGAAAAATTGCCGCGCAGGGCACAAAAGCGCTAATATTTTGCAGGGACCTCGCCGTGCGGCCAAACGGCCGGGACGCGGCGGACGCCGGAGGCGGCCTGCGGCGCCGGATTCCATCGGCAGCATGCTTCTTTGGCTGTGCTTGCCGGATTTCCGCAGGACGGCCTGTGGCACAGGGAAAGGGCGCCGCGCAAAAGCGCCGACGCCCTTTTCTCTGTCGCGATTCACTTTTGGATCTTGCGTCCCCGCCCCGCCGGCCTCTGCCATGGGCCTATACGGGCGGTGCTGTTGGACAGCCTGCCTTTGCGCCTTCAGTCGATGGATCTTCCCAGCACGCCGGCAATAAATTCCGGGACTTCCTGCGGTTCGATCCCCATTGTGTAGGCTACTTCGCTGTGCAGGATATGCTGCGCTTCCCGCAGCGCGCTGTCCTCATAACTGGAAAGCTGTTTGCCCATAGCATGGCGGTGGCGGCGTTCCGTATAAATATCGCGGATCATCCGCAGCAGCGCATGGCGGTCGCCGCTTTGCAGCGTCTGGCGGTACCGTTCCTTGCGGACCTCCGGGTCGCTGTTGTGTTCCGGCGCCGGTTCCTGCAGCAGTTCCAGGATTTCTTCCTTGCTGGGCAGGGTGCGCATGCGCTCCAGAAGGACCTGGCTGTTGCAGGGTACACAGATCTTCATGGTACGGTCGTACACAGGTTTGAGAATATAGCATTCGCACGGCTGGCCGGCCAGGCAGACCTTCTTCTTTTCTGCAATGGTGCACACACCGCTGGTCCCGTAACTGACCGCATCCCCGACCTGAAACATAGCGTATCCTCCTTCTTCTTTGTTTCATTCTATGGCATATTTTTCCTTTCTATTATAGTATAGTACATTTTTTTAAAAAATGACATGGGCTTTTTACACAAAAATAACGTTGAAACGACACCCTTTGTTGCCCCACAGAAAAAGCCCCCTTCAAAGAAGGGAGCTTTGAGGACCAGAGGGAACCTGATTTACAGGCTGGAATAGCCGAAACTGTTGACCAGTGCGTCGATTTTCTGCCCCGCTTTGCACCAGGGGCAGGCATGGGCATCATGACTCTCGTAACCGGGCAGGTCGTGGGGGTCGAAGATGCTGGTGACCGGGAACCCTGCGCATTCTTTGCGGGTGGCAAAGATGGCCGCCACGCCAACCGGCGTGCCGCCGTAGTAGTTGACGGCTTCCACCGCGCTTTCCGCCGTATACCCGGTGGTGACCGAAGCGGCCAGCACCAGCACGTGCTTGCCCGCGATCATGGGCGCCGTGTTTTCGCGGAAGAGCAGCTGGCTGCCCACGGTGTGTTCCGGCGTGACAACATAGATCGTCTGGTGGGCATTCATATTGATATACCCGG
Source organism: Candidatus Gemmiger stercorigallinarum (assembly GCA_019119495.1). Lineage (GTDB taxonomy): Bacteria > Bacillota > Clostridia > Oscillospirales > Ruminococcaceae > Gemmiger > Gemmiger stercorigallinarum. The sequence continues at coordinate 11,531 of DWWX01000010.1, forward strand.
CCTTTGTCAGTTCGCTGGCCATACAGGCGCCGATGACCTCGGTACCGTCCAGGCAGAGGATCGTATCCACAATGGTCGTATGGGTGTAGGCCTGTACCAGTTCGGACGCCGCCGCACGGGCTTCCGACAGGCGGCATTTTGTCAGCGTAACGTCAATATAGTAATTGATGTGGCTGTGGCCGGTGGCAAAGTGGCCCTTGCTGACGCGCAGGGAAATATTCGTCTTTCCGGTGGGCAGTTTTACAAGATTCATAGACATGGTACGCCTCCTTCTTGACCCTGTCCGGGTCTATACCTATATTGTAAAGTTTTTTTCTACTTCCCGCAAGGAACGCAGTGCCCAAAATGCAGCCGTGGTTTTTAGGCAGTTTTACCCCCAGCGCCTTTACACCCCCCTGCCAAACTGCTATAATAAGACCACGCGCAGGGGCTTGTGCCTCTGCGCCCTGCCGCCTGTGCGGCGCAATGACCCGAAGGGAAGGAGGCGGACGGCATGCCCTACAAGTTGGCGCCGTACCATGGCGATACGCTGGCGGTGCCGCAGACCGTGCTGGCCCATCTGGCACAGGCGGACGGCGATACCGTGCGCGCCGCCTTATACATTTTACAGACCCAAAACACCGACCCGCGTACCATTGCCCGGGCGCTGGGCCTGCCGAGCATCGAGGCCGCCCGCCGCGCCTTGCAATACTGGGCGGGCGCCGGGCTGCTGGAATCTGCCGGCGGCAAAGCGCCCGCCGCGCCGGCCGAGGACCGTCCGGCCCGGATCGACCTGGCCAGCCTGGACGACCCGTATGTGGCGGTCCTGTGCGAAGAAGCGCAGACGGCCCTGGGCAAAGCGCTGAGCCGCAGCGAACTGCAGCGGCTGGTCGGGCTGTACTTGAACGAGGGCTGGCAGCCCGATGTGATCCTGCTGTGCTGCGCCGAGTGCGCCCGCCAGGAACGCCGGAGCGTGGCCGCTGTGTCCCGCGCGCTGACCCGCTGGCGGGAGGACGGCGTGGAGACCGGCGAGGACGCCGAACGTTACCTGCGCAGGGTCAAGCAGCGGGAGGACTGGTGTGCCGAAGCCGCCCAGGTATTCGGCATGGACCCCGGCGCGCTGACCCGCTGGGAGCGCGGCGCCATCGCCCGCTGGCACGAGGAATGGGGCGTCGGCCGCGAGATGATCGAAGAAGCCCTGCTGCGCGCCGGCAGCAAGAACACCGTCCGCTATGTGGACGGCATCCTGCGCAGCTGGCGCGCCCAGGGCATCACGACGGTGGCCGCCGCCCGGGGGCAGGGCCAGCTTGCGGGCAGCAACATCCTGGCTACCGAGCGCCCCCAGAGTGCCCCGCCCGCCGCCACCGCCCGGAACGACCTGTTCAACCGCAACTGGGCCGCCCAATTCGACGAGGAGGAATGACGGATGCGCACCAAAGACGAACTGTTCCGCGCCGCCCAGCGGGAGGCGGCAGCCCGCCGCCAGCGCGCTGTCACCGAGGCGGAAAGCGCCCGCCGTGCCGCCTATGCGGCCCACCCTGCGCTGGCCCGGGCCGACGACGCCCAGATGCGCGCCGGACTGGCCCTGGCCAAAGCCGCCGCTCTGGGCGGCGACACCGAGGCAGCCCGCGCCGCCCTGGCCCGCGCCGAAGAGGACCTGGCCGCCGCCCTGCAGGATGCCGGTTATGGAAAGGACGCCTTTGCGCCGCGCTATTCCTGCCCGCGCTGCCGGGACACCGGCATGTACCACGGCAACCCCTGTACCTGCGTGGCCCAGATCGCCCGGCGCCTGCGCCGGGACGAGATCAACGCCGCCAGCCCGCTTGGCCTGTGCCAGTTCGACACTTTCGACGTCGGCCGTTACTCCGACGCGGTGGAGCCGGAACTGGGCATTTCCCCCCGGGCCTACATGGAAAAACTGCTGAATTTCTGCCGCCAGTACGTGCAGAAATTCAGCAGCAAGAGTACCAACCTTTTGTTTATGGGCCACACGGGGCTGGGCAAGACCCATCTGGCGCTGGCCATCGCCGACGCTGTGCTGGAAGGCGGCCACGATGTGCTTTACACCAGCGCCGCCGCGCTGGCCGCCCGCCTGGGACGGGAACATTTTGATTTTGACAGCGGCGACGAGTGGCTGAACGCCTGCCAGGAAGCCGACCTGCTGATCCTGGACGACCTGGGCACCGAGTACATCACCCCGCTGACCATCAGCGTGCTGTATGAGCTCATCAACACCCGCATGCTGACCGAACGCCCCACGGTTTACACCACCAACATCACCGACCAGGGCGTTTTTGTGGCGCGTTATACCGAAAAAGTCGCCAGCCGCATGTTGGGCGGCTGCAAGATGTTCAAATTTTTCGGCGCCGACCAGCGCCTGCACCCGGGAAAACGGTAAGACGCCGCCCGATCTGTGCCTGCGCCTGCTTTGCGCGGCCCCATGCGGGGCCGCATTTTTTTGATTTGACGCAAAAAAGCCGCAGGGAAATTCCCTGCGGTTTTTGCGAAGTCGGAGTGACGGGATTCGAACCCACGGCCTCTTGGTCCCGAACCAAGCGCGCTACCATCTGCGCTACACCCCGATAAAAAAACCGCAGCAGCAGAGCTGCTGCGGTGTGGTTGGGGATGAGAGGATCGAACTCCCACGGGCGGAGTCAGAGTCCGCTGCACTACCATTATGCGAATCCCCATCGCGGTCTGTTGCGGGCGGCGTGCCCTCAACGCTTATCTATTATAGCCATCCGGCAGGTATTTGTCAACAGTTTTTTTCTATTTTTTTCATATTTTTGAACCGCCGTCCGCCCCTCCCATTTTGTCCAAACGGGGTTGACAAGCCCCGCCCTGTGGCGTACTCTAATAGAGTAAAGATGTGCAGGCACTCTGCGCGCAAACCGCGCCCGGCGCGGCAAACGGGAGGTAATCATATGGCAATTCGTGTTGGTATCCTGACGTCCGGCGGCGACTGCCCCGGCCTGAACGCAACGATCCGCGGCGCCGCCAAGGCCTTGTATCACCGCATGGGCGACAAGGTGGAGATCATCGGCATCCAGAACGGTTACGACGGCCTCATCAACGGCAACTACCGCAAAATGGACCCCAGCGAGTTTTCCGGCATCCTGACTGTCGGCGGCACCATTCTGGGCACCAAGCGCACCCCGTTCAAAAAGATGCGCGTGATCGAAGATGACCAGATCGACAAAGTGGCCGCCATGAAAAAGACCTACAAGGAGGCCAAACTCGACTGCCTGCTGTGCCTGGGCGGCAACGGCACCCACAAGACCGCCAACCTGCTGAGCCAGGAGGGGCTGAACATCATCGGCCTGCCCAAGACCATCGACAACGACATTTACGGCACCGACGTGACCTTCGGGTTCCACACGGCGGTGGATATCGCCACCGAGGTGATCGACCGCATCCACACCACCGCAGGCAGCCACAGCCGCGTGATGTGCATTGAGATCATGGGCAACAAAGCCGGCTGGCTGACGCTGTATTCCGGCATCGCGGGCGGCGCGGACATCATCCTGATCCCCGAACACCCCTACGACATTGAGAAAGTGGCCGCCGCTGTAGAAAAGCGCGCCAAGGCCGGCAAGAATTTCTCGATCCTGGCTGTGGCCGAGGGTTCTTACTCGGTGGAAGAAGCCAAGATGAAGCGCAAGGAGTGGACCGCCAAGCGCGCCGAGGCCGGTTACACCACCGCCACCAACCGCATCGCCCAGCAGATCGAAAAGATGACCGGGGCCGAGACCCGCATCTGTGTGCCGGGCCACATGCAGCGCGGCGGCAGCCCCAGCGCCTACGACCGCGTACTGGCCACCCAGTTCGGCACCTATGCCGCCCGCCTGGTGGCCGACGAGCACTACGGCGTGACCGTTGCCATGGTGGACCGCCACGTGACGGCCAACCCGCTGGCGGACATTGCCGGCAAGACCCGCGGCGTGCCCGACGACTGCGAGATGCTCAACGTAGCCCGCGCCATGGGCATCAGCCTGGGCTGATCCCTTTCCCTGCTTTTCCCTGCCGTCAGGCAGGATATTTTGCCCCGGAGCCCTGCCCCGGGGCATTTTTGTATAACGAAAGCCACCCGACGGCGGGTGGCTTTCGTTATACAGCACTTCATTCCAAGTAAAAATCCCGCAGGGCGGCCAGACGGGGGCCGTCCAGCCCATACTCCGACGCAAAGTACGCTTCAAAGCTGCCGAAGCGGGCAAGGATCTCGTCGATCGCCCCGTCGCCCATCGGCGCGCTGACCCCCTCCACAGACTGCAGCAGTTCCCGTTCCTGCGGGGATCTGCCGCGCAGCGACGCCTCGATGATGGCGCGGCGGTAGCGGTTGGTGAGCATGTAGTCCTCCAGCGCGGTCTGCCGGTCCACACCCAGGGCCAGCAGGATCAGCACGGCGGCGATGCCGGTACGGTCCTTGCCGCAGGTGCAGTGGAACAAGATGGGCGTTTGGTGCTGTTCCAGCAGGGCAAACAGCGCCCGATAGGCCGGGTTTTGGAAGGGCATCTGGCGGTAGATGGCGCTGAACCACTCAAAATCATGGACGGGGCGCCCGGCTTCCCGCTCAAAGGCCGCCTTTTCGGCCGCCAGCCGCTCGATGCCGGTAGAGGAGAAGTCCATCTCGGCGCCGTCCCGCATGCGCATGGCGCAGATCCGCTGATAGGCCGCGCCGGGCACTGCCGGGTCCGGGTGCTTTTCCGCTTCCCCGGCGCTGCGCAGATCCAGGATCGTCCGCAGGCCCCAGCTTTGCAGCGTCCTTTGGTCCTCCGGGCCGGACAGGGCATCCAGATTGCCGCCCCGGTACAGCAGGCCATATCTGACCCGGCGGCCGTCGGCTGCCGGGTAGCCGCCCAGTTCCCGGAAATTGACCGCGCCCTGCAGAGGGATCTCGGTCCCCGGAGCGGGTCGATGGTTCTGCATCGTTGTTTTCCTCTCTTTCCTGCTTCGTGATACAGGTCTCATCATAACACAAAAATCCGGCAGGGGCAACCCCCGCCGGAACGGCTCATATCTGCGCCAGCAGCGCGTCGATTTGGCTGCGCCCGGCCAGCCCCAGGCTGAACGCGGTAGCGCTGCCGCAGGCGATCCCCAGCCGCAGGGCAGACGTGAAAGACCCGCTTTGCAGCCAGCCCGCCACAAAACCGGCCAGCATGCTGTCCCCCGCGCCTACGCTGTTGACGACGGTTCCCCGCGGCGCGGCGGCACAGTGTACAGCGCCGGATTCTTCCAGCAGCAGCGCGCCGTCGCCCCCGCAGCTGACCAGCACATTGCGCGCCCCGCGCGCCTGCAGTTCCCGGGCCGCCTGTTCGGTCTCGGCTTCCGTGTTCACCGCCCGCCCGACAGCCTGGGCCAGTTCCTCCCGGTTGGGTTTGATGAGGAACGGGCGGCAGCGCAGCGCCTGTTCCAACAGCGCCCCCGAAGCGTCCACCACCGCCTGCACGCCGCGGCCTTCCAGCCGCGCCAGCATCGTTTCATAGGTATCGGCGGGAAGCCCCGCGGGCAGGCTGCCCGCCAGCACCAGCACATCGCCGGACTGCAGCGCGTCCAGCTTGCGCAGCAGGGCTTCCACGGCCTCCGGCGGGACCGTGGGCCCCGCCCCGTTGATCTCGGTCTCCCGGCCGTCCTTGAGTTTGAGATTGATGCGCGTCATACCGGCGGGCAGGCGGATAAAATCCGTCCGCAGGCCGCGGGCGGCCAGCCCCTGTTCCAGCCAGACGCCGGTGGCCCCGGCCACAAAGCCCAGGGCCACGCTGGGGCAGCCCAGTTCCGCCAGAACGCCGGACACATTGACGCCCTTGCCGCCCAGCACGTATTCTTCCCCGGCGGCGCGGTTGACCGTGCCCGCCTGCAGCGGGCCGTCCAGCCGCACCACAAGGTCGATGGCAGGGTTCAGGGTAACGGTGTAGATCATGGAAACCTTCCTCATACAAAATTCAGACCGTGCCGGGGCGGGTCACCGGCGTCAGCGGGATGCTGCCGTCCAGCAGCGCGTCGCGGCTGGCGATGGCATAGCGGGCGTACCCGTCGATCAGGTACTGGTTGCCGTCCGCGTCCGCCATCGCCTGCATGCCGGCGGAAGCGTCGTCGATGACCACATACTGCCCCGGCCCGGCTTCACAGACCACCCAGATGGCCCGGTCCTCGCCGCCGAGCCAGCGGCGCCGGGGGCTGCGGGTCAGGCTGCCGGTGGTGCGGTCATAGAGATAAAGCCAGTCCCGTTCTCCCTCATAGGAGTTGAACGTCACATCCGTGGTATATACATTCAGGAACTGCATTCCCTGGGGAAGCTGTGTCAGCATCGTATCTTCGTTCTCCCCCAGCGGGCGGTATAAGATTTCATGCTGCTCATTCACGCGCCACAGCGCGCCGTCCTCCAGCCGGCGGTCCAGCCAGCTGCCGGAACACTCGTACAGCACTTCTTCCTCGCCGGTGGCCGGGTCCAGCGCGCAGAGGGAGGTGGTCATCCAGTCGGAAAGGTCGTTCAGATTGTCCACATGGTAGTGGCCATAGACCGGCGCCACGGGGCAGTCCTCTGCCAGCGTCCTGCGGGTGATGAGCAGCCGGTCATTCCAGACCCCCACCAGTTCGCCGCCAAAGGGCGACCAGGTGGTGAGCGTTTCCAGCGTTTGGGCTTCCGGGGCCAGCCGGACCAGGGAATACACATCAGGCACCGCCGGATCGTCGGAAATCTGGCAATAGCGGAAGTAGAGGGAACCCCCGTCGCTGGCAAAGCCGCTGTCCCAGTTCCAGACGGCCAGCGAGGTCCCCTGGGGAAATTCATACAGGGGCGCACGGTCGCTGCCGTCCAGTTCGCTGCGCAGCAGGACCGGGGTATCGTTGACCATGCCGGACCAGAACCAGTAAAGATACTCGTCGTCGGCAAAAAGGTCTGCGTTGAGATTGGGCAGTTCCAGCGGTTCGCCGACGATCTGTTCGGTGGCGGCGTTGAAATCCAGATACCGCGCCACAACGGTGTCGGTGTTGTAGTCCCACTCCGCTTCATAGCGTCCGGCGTCGTTCTGTGCGTCCACCCAGTAGAGCGGCACCGCCTGTTCCGCAGGCTGCGGGGTCCCGGGGCTCTGTGTGGGGGCCGCGGGCGTTTCCACCGCCTGCGGCGGGGATGCATCCTCCGCCGTCGCAGGGGCCACTGGTTCCGAAGCCGGGGCGGCGCAGGCAGTCAGAAGCAGGGCCGCCACGGCAAGACAAAGCTGCTTTTTCATCCTCGTTCCCTCCTGCCGCATACAGAACGCCGAAGGCTCAGTTGCCCTCGTCGTAACTCACAACGGGCACCGACGCGTACTCGTCCGGCCCGTCCGCCGGCAGCGTCTGCATGTATTCGTGCATGGCCTCGGCCACCTTTTTGCTGTAGGCGACCGCTTCCACCACCGTGCGGGCGCCTTTGACCGCGTCGCCGCTGGCGAAGATGCCGGGGATGCTGGTGTGGCCCACCTCGTCGGTGACGAAAAGCCCGCGTTCGTTGGTCTTGAGGTTCTTTTCGCTCTCGGTGATGGTGGTGCAGGGGCCCTGGCTGATGGAAACGATGACGCTGTCCGCCGGGTAGAGTTTTTCGCTGCCGGGGATGGCGGTGAGGGTGCCGTCCTCCGCCTCGTTCAGATCGCAGAACACCACGCCCCGGTCGGTGATCTCCAGCGGTTTCTTGTTGTAGTAGAAGTTCACGCCCTCCAGCTTGGCGTAGCTGGCCTCGTAGTCGCTGGCGGCGATCTTTTTCGAGAGGGAGAAGCACTCCACATGGCGGGTGCCGTTGCGCAGGGCGGTGCGGCAGACGTCCATGGCCGCGTTGCCCGCGCCGATCACCACCACCCGGCTGCCCAGGTGGTAGACGTTGGGGTTCTGCAGATAATTGATGGCAAAGTGCACGTGGCCCAGGCTCTCCCCTTTGATGTGCAGGGTATTGGGCCGCCACACGCCGGTGCCGATGAAGATCGCCTTGTAGCCGTCGCGGAAAAGGTCCTCGATGCGCAGCGCCTTGCCCACGTCGGTGTTGGGGCGGACCTTGATGTCCTTCAGGCGCAGGTGCCGGTACTCGAAATCGTCCAGCACCGACTTGGGCAGCCGGAATTCGGGGATGCCGTAGCGCAGCACGCCGCCGATCTTATCGTGACTTTCGAAGATGGTCACGTCGTAGCCGTAGCGGGCCAGGATGACGGCGATGGTCAGGCCCGCGGGGCCCGAACCGATGATGGCGGTCTTTTTGCCGTTGGGTTCGGCGGGGCCTTTGGTCATCTGGCTGGCGTAGGTGGAAGAAATGTAGTTTTCAATGACGGAGAAATGCACCGGCGTCCCCTTGATGCCCTGGACACAGTGCCCCTCGCACTGATTCTCGTGGTTGCAGACCAGCGAACAGACCGTCGTCAGGGGGTTGTTCTCAAACAGCATCCGGCCCGCCTCATTGAGCTTGTTGGCTTTGAGCAGGCGGATCACTTCCGGGATGTTGGTGTGGATCGGGCAGCCCTGCTGGCAGCGCGGGTTCTTGCAGCCCAGGCAGTGGTTCGCTTCGTCCATTACATGCAGTGCCATAGTCTTCTCCTTTTTTCGCTTCCGTACCGATTTTGCGCGTTAAAAATGCAACAAAGTTTCCGTTTTGCGCATTTTTTCTCCATAACTTATACTATCACCGGTTTGGTGGTGAAGGCAAGACCCATCGGGCAGATTTTTTCCCGGCAAAGTGACGAAAAATCCACGCAGCGGCTATGCAGTTCCGCGGCCTGCCGCGCCTGCGCCCCGGCGCGCGCCAGGTCGGCCAGCGAAGTGCCCGCAGGCAGGGCGGTATTTTTCAGGCGCGGCAGCGCGTTTTTCCTGGCCCCCAGCACCAGCAGCCAGGGCGGCGGGGGCAGTTCCTGCGGGATGCCCAATGCGGCGTCCAGCGCCAGGCGGCGCAGCCGGGCATGTGGATAACGCTTGGTCTTGAGCCGCGCATACAGGTCTTCCAGTCCGCCGGCAGCCCGCACGGCCGCTGCCAGCCGGTTCTCCAGCCCCTCGCTGACCCCGCGCACCTGTGCGAAGGCCCCGGGGTCGCGGGCGCGCAGCAGCGCCAGCAGCGCGCTCTCCAGACGCCGCGGCTCCAGCAGCTGCCCCTCGGCAGCCGCCGCGCGGTACAGTTCCATGGCGTATCCCGGCACGTAGGGGGCCCAGGCCTCGGGGGGACGTTCCCGCAGATAGCTGGCGCTGGCCATGGGGACGCCGCCGTGTTCCCCCGCCGCCCCGCCGTGAGCCGCGCCCCAGCGCGGCAGCGCCAGCGGCTGCAGCGCGGCCCCCTGCTGCTGGATGGCCTTGCAGTATTCGATCCCCAAAATGTTGTTGGGGGTGCGCAGCAGCGCCCCCATGCCGGGGCTTCGCTCCTCCGCCGTCAGGGCGCGGGCCGCCGCGTAGGTCATTCCCTGCCCCAGCTTTTGGCGCAGCAGCGCCGGAAGTTCCGGGTCCTGCAGGTTTTCCGCCGCCTGCATCAGCAGGGCGGCGTCCGGCGTTTCCGCCCCGAAGGCCAGCGTATCGCACCCCAGGGCCGCCAGCAGACGCACCCCCGCCGCCGCGAACTGTTCCGCCGTGGCACAGGCGTAAGGCCCCGGCAGCGCTATGACCAGGTCGGCCCCGCCCGCCAGCGCGGCGCGCACGCGCACCGGCTCGGGCAGCACCGGCACGCCGCCGCGCTGCACCGCGCCGCTGCTCATACAGACGGCGATGCAGCGCGCCCCTGCACGGCGCACCGCCGCCAGCTGGGCCGCATGCCCGTTGTGAAAAGGGTCGTATTCCGTGATGATGCCCACAAATTCCATGTGCTGTTCCCGCCCTGCAAAAAATGTATGATTTTGTCCGACTTGTACGGTTCTGGTTCTTGAAAATTACCCGACCCCATTATATAATAAATTCATCCAGTGGAAAAGGGGCGGTTTGGCGCCCAACCAACTTTGAAGGAGGAAACCCCATGAAAATTCTGGTTATCAACTGCGGTTCTTCGAGCCTGAAGTACCAGCTCATCGACATGGACGGCGAGAAGGTGCTGTGCAAGGGCCTGTGCGAACGCATCGGCATGGAGAGCAGCATGATCACCCATGAAGCCAACGGCCACAAGGCCACCACGCCCGCGATCTTCCCCACCCACACCGAAGCCTTCGGCGAAGTGTTCAAGAAGATGACCACCGGCGAGGGCAAGGTGATCGACAGCGCCGATGAGATCGACGCCATCGGCCACCGCGTGGTGCACGGCGGCGAGAAGTTCAAGCAGAGCTGCCTCATCACCCCCGACGTGATCCAGGCCATCCACGACCTGTCCCCGCTGGCGCCGCTGCACAACCCCGCCGCCATCCTGGGTATTGAAGCCTCCTACAAAACTTTCGGCGCCGACAAGCCCAACGTGGCGGTCTTTGACACGGCGTTCCATTCCACCATGCCGCCCAAAGCCTACATGTACGCCATCCCCTACGACTACTACGAGAAGTACGGCGTGCGCCGCTACGGGTTCCACGGCACCAGCCACAAGTACGTCAGCCACCGCGCGGCGGAATATCTGGCGGAGCCCATTGAGCGCCTGAAGCTCATCACCTGCCACCTGGGCAACGGTTCTTCCATCGCCGCTGTGGACCAGGGCCGCGTGGTGGACACCTCCATGGGTATGACCCCGCTGGCCGGCCTGATGATGGGTACCCGCTGCGGCGACCTGGACCCTTCCTGCGTGAACTACCTGAAATACACCCTGAACATCACCGGCCATGAACTGGACGAGATCCTGAACAAGAAGTCCGGCCTGCTGGGCGTTTCCGGCGTTTCCAGCGACATGCGCGACGTGGAGACCTCCGCCAAGGAAGGCAACCAGCGCGCACAGCTGGCGCTGGACATGCTGAATTACCAGATCAAGAAGATCATCGGCAGCTACATCGCGGCTATGGGCGGTGTGGACGCTATCGTCTTTACCGGCGGCATCGGCGAGCACGACGACGAATCCCGCGCCAAGATCTGCCACCATATGGACTGGCTGGGCATCCGCATCGACACCGACAAGAACCGCGACGCCCACAAGCAGAAAAAGGACGTGGTGGAGATCACCGCCTGGGGCGCCCGCGTCCGCACGCTGATCATTGAGACCAACGAGGAGCTGATGATCGCCCGCGACACCCGCGACGTCATTGAGGAGCAGGGCCAGGAGCCTGCCGCCGAGGACGCCGAGGCCTGATGCGCCCCGCCTGACCCCAGCAAGAGGCGCCCGGACGGCGGGCCGCCGGCCCGCTCTGACCTCCGGTGCCCGTTCTTCCGCAAATATTCCCCGGCCTGCCCGATCCGCAGGCCGGGGATACTTTTTGGCTCAAGGCTCCGGCTGCACAAAAAAACGCCTGCCGGGCGGGGATCTGCTCCCTGCCCGGCAGGCTGTTTTTGTGATTTGACGCGCTGTCAGCCATAGACGGCCGGACGGTGCGGCTTACCAGAGGTTGACGACCTCGTTGTACAGGCCCTCGTAGCTCTTGGCCGAGTTGGCCCAGCTGAAGTCGCACTCCATGGCGCGGCGGACCAGGATGGGCCAGCCGTCCTTCTTCCAGTATCCTTCCTTGGCGCGCCAGCAGGCCTCGTACAGCTCGTGGGCGTTGTAGTTGGCAAAGGTGAAACCGTTGCCATAACCGTCGCCGGAGTCATGGATGGAGTCGCGCAGGCCGCCGGTCTCGCGGACCACGGGGATGGTGCCGTAACGGCAGGCCACCATCTGGGCCAGGCCGCAGGGCTCGCTGCGGGAGGGCATCAGGAAGATATCGGCGCCGGCGTAGATCTGCTGCGCCAGCTGGGCGTTAAAGCCGATGTAAACGCCCACGCGGCCGGGATGCCGGGCGCACAGCTCGTTGAAGAAAGCCTCGTAGCCGGCCTCGCCGGAGCCCAGGATGACCAGCTCAATGCCCTGCTGGATCAGGCCTTCGGCGATGCTGCGCACCAGGTCAACGCCCTTGTGGCCCACCAGGCGGGTGACCATGGCCATGATGGGGCTGCCATCCTTGTTCAGGCCCATGCGGTCCTGCAAAGCGGCCTTGCAGACGGCCTTGCCGTCCTGGAAGGAGTTGACGTCGTAGTTTTTGGCGATGTCCGGGTCGGTGGCGGGGTTGTACACATCCACGTCGATGCCGTTGAGGATGCCGCACAGCTTGTACTGTTTCTGGCGCAGCAGGCCGTCCAGGCCATGGCTGAACCAGGGGTCCAGGATCTCGCCGGCGTAGGTGGGGCTGACGGTGGTGACCTTGTCGGCGGTCTCGATGGCGCCTTTCATAAAATTGGCGCAGCCGTCGTACTCCACCACATGGGCGTCGCGGGCGCCGATGCCGCAGGTATCCTCCAGGATATCCAGGCCGTACTTGCCCTGGTAGGCGATGTTGTGGATGGTGAACACCGTCTTGATGCGGTTGAACTTGTCCAGGTGGCGGTAGTACAGGTTCAGGTAGACGGGGGTCAGCGCGGTCTGCCAGTCGTTGCAGTTGATGATGTCCGGCTCAAAGTCGGTGTAGAACAGCATCTCCAGAATGGCGCGGGCAAAGAAGGCGAACCGTTCGCCGTCGTCATAGAAGCCGTACAGGCCACTGCGCTTGAAGTAATACTCGTTGTCGATAAAGTAGAAGGTGACGCCGTCGTTTTCCGCCTTGAACAGGCCGCAGTACTGGCTGCGCCAGCCCACCGGCACGCTGAAGTTGGTGACATAGGTCAGCCGGTCGCGGAATTTCAGGTCGCCGTACAGCGGCATGACCACACGGCAGTCGATGCCGTCGCGCACCAAAGCCTTGGGCAGGGCGCCGGCCACATCGGCCAGGCCGCCGGATTTGGCAAAGGGGGCTGCCTCGCTGGCAGCGTAAAGGATTCTCATAGTCTCCTCCTTGAATGGGGCGCCGCGCGCGGGGCGCGGCAAAAGAATAAGCAAGAAAAACAAGAGAAGGGCCGGGAGAGGGGCGTTTGGCCGGCACCGTGGACGCCGTGCAGCGCCGCGGCGGCATATCCCGTTGCTGGGCGTATGCCCGGCGCCAGGCGTCGGACACACTGCCGGCAGCCGCCGTGGGCGGCCGCCCCTCCCCCGCCCTCTCAAAAAGGCCCTGCCGCCGGGGAGATGTGGCGGCAAAGCCTAATGAGCGTCAGACTGTATGGTTCTTGGCGACAAAGACCGGGAAGGAATCGGTGCCGCAGAGCTGCTTGCCCTCGGTGATGTGGACGTTCTTGTCGGTGACCACATACTCCACCGAGGTGTTGGCTTCCACGACGCTGTCCTGCATCAGCACGCTGTTTCTGACCACAGCGCCTTTCTTAACCTGGCAGCCGCGGAACAGGACGCTGTTCTCGACCGTGCCCTCGATGACGCAGCCGTCGGCCAGCAGCGAGTTCTTTACCTTGCTGCCTGTGATGTAGCGGGTGGGGTTGTCGTCACGGATCTTGGTGTAGATGGGGTTGGCGGGATCAAAGAGCTGATCGACGTTGTCGCCTTCCAGCAGGCGCATATTCTCGTCAAAGTAGCTCTTCATGTCCGAGATGCGGGCGGCGTAGCCGGTGTACTCGACGGCATGGACATTCAGCAGGCTCAGGTTGCGGGCCAGGATGTCGCGCTCAAAGTAGACCAGGCCGCGGACCGAAGCGTCGCGGATCAGCTGGATCAGCGTCTCGCGCTCCAGGATGTAGATGTTCATGGCCAGGTTCTGCTGGCCGGGGCGGTAGTCGTTGGACAGCAGCTCGGTGACGCGGCCGTCCTTGACCTGGACGGTGTAGTTGTCGTTGCGGGCGCCCTCAGGGATCTCGGCGCGGTTGTAGAGCATGGTCACGTCGGCGCCGCTGGCGATATGCTCCTCGATCAGCTTGTTGAAGTCCAGGTTGAAGGCGATGCAGGCGTCGGACAGGACAACATACTTCTCCTTCTGGCTGCCGATCCAGGACAGGATGCTGGCCAGCGCGTCCACACGGCCGGAATAGACCTTGACGCTGCGCTCGGCATAGGGCGGGAACACGTTCAGGCCGCCGCGCTTGCGGGTCAGGTCCCATTCACGGCCGGCGCCCAGGTGGTCCATCAGCGAGTGGTAGTTGCGGCGGACAATGATAGAGACATTGTCGATGCCGGAGTTTGCCATGCTGGACAGCACAAAGTCGATCATGCGGTAACGGCCGCCGAAGGGAATGGAGGCCATCGTGCGTTCGGCCACCAGTTCGGGGACCAGGTTATCATAAGTATTGGCAAAAATAACGCCCAGGGCGCTCATGTTGCTGCTTACCATTGCTCCTCACCATCCTTTACATCATTGGAGACCATCGCTTTGGGGCCGACGGTAGCGCCCTTGCCGATGCGGACACCGGAACCGACCGTGGCAACGTCGCCGGGGTTGGCGATGTCCAGGCCGCCTTCGGGCATGGCGCCGACGGTGGCGCCCTCCTCAACGGTGACATTCTCGGCCACGATGCAGTGCTTGACCGACGCGCCCGCCTTGATGACGGTGCCGCCCATGACAACGGCAGCCTCAACGGTGGCGCCCTTTTCGACCACGCAGCCGGGGAACAGGATCGAATCCTTGACGGTGCCGTTGACCTTGCAGCCCTCGGTGACCATCGAGTTTTCAATGTCGGCGTCGGCGCCGATCTTCTGGCAGGGGTTGCCGGTGTTGCGGGAATAGATCTTCCAGCTCTCGTCAAACAGGTTGATGCCGGAGTGAGAGGGGTCCAGGACCTCCATGTTTGCCTGCCACAGCGAGGAGATGGTGCCCACGTCCTTCCAGTAGCCGGCAAAGCGGTAGGCGTACATGCGGCGGCCGTCGCGCAGCAGGGCGGGGATGACGTTTTTGCCAAAGTCGTTCTCGCTCTCGGGGTCGGCCTCGTCGGCGATCAGGTAGCTCTTGAGCACATCCCAGTTGAAGATGTAGATGCCCATGGAAGCCAGGTTGCTCTTGGGATCCTTCGGCTTTTCCTGGAACTCGCTGATGCGGTCGTTGTCATCGGTGACCATCAGGCCAAAGCGGGAAGCCTCGCTCCATGGCACTTCCATGACGGCGACGCTGAACTCGGCGTCCTTCTCTTTGTGGAAGCGCAGGAAGTCCGAGTAATCCTGCTTGCAGATCTGGTCGCCGGACAGGATGATGACATACTTGGGATCGTAGCGGTCGATGAACGAGATGTTCTGATAGATGGCGTTTGCGGTGCCCTTGTACCAGTCAGAGCCGGAAGCCTGCTGGTAGGGCGGCAGCACATGGACGCCGCCGTGCAGGCGGTCCAGGTCCCAGGGCTGGCCGTTGCCCACATACTCGTTCAGGACAAGCGGCTGGTACTGCGTCAGGATGCCGACGGTGTCGATGTCCGAGTTGACGCAGTTGGACAGCGGGAAGTCGATGATACGATACTTTCCGCCAAACGGCACTGCGGGCTTGGCGAGCTTTTGGGTCAGCGCATACAAACGCGAACCCTGGCCGCCGGCCAGAATCATTGCGATCATTTCTTTTGCCATGATAAATCTCCCCTTGTTCGGCTTTCGCCGTTAGTACATGCTTGGGTCTTTTATTCCTCACGCCTTGGGCGTTTTGGCTTTGGTGGCCGCCTTTTTGGCGGCGGGCTTTGCCGCGGCTTTTTGGGCCGCCGGCTTTTTGGCGGCGGACTTTGCGGCAGGTTTGCCGGCCGCCTTGGCATCCTCCTTCGGCTTGCGCTTGCGCGGCATGGGCACCGAGAAGTAGATGGTGGACAGCGGCGGCAGGTCGATCTTGATGTGCTGGTCAAAGCCGTGCATCGCGCCCTTGACGCTGCGCACCGGGGCGTTGTGCACGTCGCCGCCGCCGTACCTGGCGTCGTCGGAGTTCAAAAGCTCCTTGTAGGTGCCGGACACCGGCACGCCCAGCTTGTAGCCCTGGCGCAGCACGGGGTTAAAGTTGCAGGCCACCAGGATCATCTTGCCGGCAGCGTCCCGCCGCAGGAAGATGACCACGCTCTGCTGGTTGTCGTCCGGGACGATCCACTGGAAGCCTTCCCAGCTGTAATCCACCTGCCACATGGCGGGGTTCTCTTTATAGAAGGCGTTCAGGTCGCGCACGTAGGACTGCAGCTGGCGGTGCTTGTCGTACTCCAGCAGCATCCAGTCCAGCGGCTTTTTCTCGTCCCACTCGATGAACTGGCCGAACTCCTGACCCATGAACAGCAGCTTTTTGCCGGGATGGGCCATCATGTAGCCGTAGAAGGTGCGCAGGTTGGCAAACTTGGTCTCATAGTCGCCGGGCATCTTGTTGATCAGGCTGCACTTGCCGTGAACGACCTCGTCGTGGCTGATGGGCAGGATAAAGTTCTCGCTGAAAGCGTAGAAGAAGCTGAAGGTCACCTTGCCGTGGTTGCCGGCGCGGAACAGCGGGTCGGTCTTCATGTAGCTGAGCATGTCGTTCATCCAGCCCATGTTCCACTTGAAGTTGAAGCCCAGGCCGCCGTCGGCCGCAGGCTTGGTCACCATCGGCCAGGCGGTGGATTCCTCGGCGATCATCATCTTGTGGGGGTGGCGGCCCAGCACCACGCCGTTGCACTTCTGCAAAAAGGCGATGGCCTCCAGGTTTTCCTTGCCGCCGTTGACGTTGGGTTCCCACTCGCCGTCGCGGCGGTTGTAATCCAGATAGAGCATGCTGGCCACCGCGTCCACCCGCAGACCGTCCAGGTGATACTGGTCGATCCAGAACAGCGCGCTGGAGATCAAAAAGCTCTGCACTTCGCCCATGCCGTAGTTGAACACCATGGTGCCCCACTCTTTGTGCTCGCCGCGGCGGGGGTTGGGGTCCTCGTAGCAGGGGGCGCCGTCGAACATGTACAGGCCGTAGCCGTCCCGCGGGAAGTGGGCGGGCACCCAGTCCAGGATCACGCCGATGCCGGCCTGGTGCAGCTTGTCCACAAAGGCCATAAAGTCCTTGGGGGTGCCGTAGCGGCTGGTGGGCGCAAAATAGCCGGATACCTGGTAGCCCCAGCTGCCGTCAAACGGATATTCGGTGATGGGCAGCAGCTCCACATGGGTGTAGCCCATATCCTTGATATAGGGGATCAGCAGGTCGGCGACCTCGGAATAGTTGTAGGGCGTATTCTCGTCCTTCATCTTCCAGCTGCCCATGTGCATCTCGTAGATGCTGACGGGCGAGTTGATGACGTCCTGCTTTTCCTGCTGTTCCAGCCAGGCGCCGTCGTTCCAGGCATAGCCGCCCAGGTCGTAGACCTTGCTGCCGTTGGAGGGGCGGGTCTCGGTATGGAAGGCGTACGGGTCCGCCTTGAACAAAAGCTCGTCCGACGGGCTGGTGACGCAGAATTTATAGATGTCGTACTCTTTGATCCCAGGGATAAAAAGCTCCCAGATTCCTTCCTCGACCTTGGTCATCGGATGGCTGCCGGGGACCCAGCTGTTAAAATCGCCTACCACAGACACCGCCTTGGCGTGGGGCGCCCAGACACGGAACACCGCGCCGTCCTGGCCGTCCTGCTGGCAGAGGTGGGCGCCGAAATACCGCTGTGCCTCCTGGTTGTTGCCCTGTTTGAACAGGAAAATGGGATACCCTGCATCCTTGGCTGCTGCTTTGTTCACTGTAATCTCCCCTTTACAGCGGTTGCACACCGCCAGAATTTAACTACTATTATATTACCTGTTTCGGGAAGGAATTTCAAGGTTTTTCTGTTATATTCTGCTAAAAAAATCATGCCACGTTTTATTGATTTGTGCAATTCTTCTACACTTTTGGACATTTTCTCGGTATTATGTTCAAAAAATGCGCCCCCACCGGGCCGTTTCGGCCGCCGTGGGGGCGCGTTTGGATGCAGTTTGGCTGCCGTGGCGTTTCAGCTGCCAAGGATCTTCCAGGGATTCTGGCCCAGATAGATGCTGCGGCTGTTCCAGGCGGTGTGGGTGGCCAGATAGTCCGCCCAGGCCTGGTAGCCCGCAGGGTTGACGTGGACGCCGTCCAGGCCGACGTCATACTCGTCGATCAGGCTGCCGTCCAGATTGTTGAGCGCCTCGCGGATGTTGACAAAGTAGCAGCCCTTGCGCAGCGCCAGGTTGGCCAGCAGGTTGTTGACGGAAAAGATGCGGGCGTTGTCCAGGCCGGGGCGGGTCTGCACCACGTCCTCCTGCACGCCGGGGATGGCCTGAATATAGAACACGACGCCGGGGTTCAGCTTTTCGCGCAGCACGTCGATCATCTGCTCGTAATAGGCCAGCAGGCGTTCCTCGCTGTTGGCGTTGACCAGCGTGTTGGTGCCCACCAGGATGTAGACGTAGTCCGGCTGGCTGGCCACAATGGTCTCGATGGGGGTCTCGGTGGCGCCGGTGACCGCATTGGTCACGGTGGTGTTGTTGACGATGGCCTCCGGCCCGATGCTGCGGTAGGTGGCGTAGTGGGCGTTGGGGTAGCCGGTGGCATAGATGCCCATGCCGGAGGCCAGGCTGTCACCCACAAAGGTGACGGTGTCAAAATAGCTGTCGGTCACGGTGCCCAGCATGGGCAGCGCCACCATGCGGTGGTCGGTGTTCTGGTAATCCTGATTGAGGGTCGCCGCCACTTTGGCGGCAGTGTCCCAGGCGGCGTTGTCCACCTGGGGCAGCAGCCGCACCGGGGTGTAGCTGCCGGCGCTTTCCGGGGTGGCGCTTTCGGGCGTGGCGGACTCCGGCGTCTGGGGGGCCGGGGTGGCAGGCGCCGGGGTGGCCGTGGCCTGCGCGGACTGGGCGGCGGCCTGCTCCGCCGTGGCCTGCACCGCCGATGCGGGCTGCCCGCCGCCGTACCACCACAGCACGCCCCCCGCCATGGCCAGCAGCAGCGCCAGCAGGAACAGCAGCACGCCCACATACCTGCGCCTGCGCCGGTCCTTCGCCTGTTTATGATAGGTGTAAAAATCAGATGCCATGGAATTCTCCCTGCGATTGCAAAGATACCGCGCAGAGCGGGTATCCTGATGGAATGGAACAAATCGATAAAAAGCAAAAGGCGGCAGCCGGATGGCGCTGCCGGCGGGATGTACCCGTATTATACCCCGGCGGGCCAAGAATCGCAAGGGCAGGCCGGGGGATTCGGCCAGTTTTTACATATGGGCGCTTTATCCCCCCTGCACGATCCGATGATACCGGGCACCCCCACGCGGTCCCCGGCCCGCGCCCAAGCACCGCTGCACCGCGGGGTCCCCAGGCATTGCGGCGGCATTGCGCCTTTTCGGCGGGTTTCCCGGCGCTTTGGCGCTTATCCGCTGCGCCCGTCCGCCTCCGGCAGGCGGGCCGGGCGGGGCGGAAATGTAAACTTTCTGTGTAGGGTATTGCATTTTGCAGCGGGCGTGGTACAATGTTAGCAGTCTAAGCGATAGAGTGCTAATCCGGCGGATCGGTTTCGGTTTCCGTTTTGCAAACAGCCGCCTGGTCGGCACATCGCTTGGCTTCCGGCCGTTTTGACGGCCGGCGGCAGCCGGCGGGCTGGCAGTCCGCCGCCAAGGCTGCCAGGGTATCACATCGTGTCCACACAAAGGAGGTCTGCGATATGAACATGAACCAGTTTACCCAGAAAACCATCGAGGCCCTGCAGAACGCGCAGCGCCTTGCCGTGGAATATTCCAACCAGGCCGTCGAGCAGGAGCACCTGCTGGCGGCCCTTGCCCAGCAGCAGGACGGCCTGATCCCCCAGCTTTTGCAGGCCATGGGCGTTGACGCCAACGCCTTTGCCAATGCCGCCACCGAGAAAGTCGCCGCCCTGCCGCGGGTGACCGGCAGCGGCCGGGACCCGGAAAAGGTCTATATCTCCGGCGATCTGGACCGGGCGCTGAACGCCGCCGAGGCCCAGGCCAGGCAGATGAAGGACGAGTATATCAGCGTGGAGCATGTGTTCCTGGGCATTTTGCAGCGGCCGGGCAGGGCCGCCGGGGAGCTGTTCAAGCAGTTTGGTATCACCGCCGAAAAGTTTATGCAGCAGCTGAGCACCGTGCGGGGCAACCAGCGGGTGACCAGCGACAACCCGGAGGAGACCTACAACGCGCTGAAAAAGTACGGCACCGACCTGGTGGAGGCCGCCCGGCAGAACAAGTTGGACCCGGTCATCGGCCGCGACGTGGAGATCCGCAACGTCATCCGCATCCTGAGCCGCAAGCGCAAGAACAATCCTGTGCTGATCGGCGAGGCCGGCGTGGGCAAGACCGCCATCGCCGAGGGGCTTGCCCAGCGGATCGTGCGGGGCGACGTGCCGGAAAACCTGAAAAACCGCACCATCTTCAGCCTGGACATGGGCGCGCTGGTGGCCGGCGCAAAGTACCGCGGCGAGTTTGAGGAGCGCCTGAAGAGCGTGCTGAACGAGGTGAAAAAGAGCGACGGGCAGATCATCCTGTTCATTGACGAGCTGCACACCATCGTGGGCGCCGGCAAGACCGACGGCGCCATGGACGCGGGCAACCTGTTAAAGCCCATGCTGGCCCGCGGCGAGCTGCACTGCATCGGCGCCACCACGCTGGACGAGTACCGCGAATATATCGAGAAGGACCCCGCTTTGGAGCGCCGTTTCCAGCCTGTGATGGTGGAGCAGCCCACGGTGGAGGACACCATCTCGATCTTGCGCGGCCTGAAAGAGCGGTACGAGGTGTTCCACGGCGTCAAGATCCAGGACGGCGCGCTGATCGCCGCCGCCACCCTGTCCGACCGGTACATCACCGACCGGTTTTTGCCCGACAAGGCCATCGACCTGGTGGACGAGGCCTGCGCCATGGTCAAGACCGAGATGGACTCGATGCCCGCCGAGCTGGACGATTTGAACCGCCGCATCACCCAGCTGCAGATCGAGCAGGCCAGCCTGAAGAAGGAGACCGACGAGCTTTCCCGGCAGCGGCTGGCCGCGCTGGAGAAGGAGCTGGCCGAGCTGCGGGACGGCTTTAACAGCAAGAAGGCCCAGTGGGAGAACGAGAAGAACGCCATCGGCCAGGTGCAGAACCTGCGCGCCGAGGTGGAATCCACCAAGGCCGAGATCGAAAAAGCCACCCGCAACGGCGATTACGCCAAGGCCGGCGAGCTGCAGTACGGCAAGCTGCCAAACCTGCAGAAAGAGCTGGCCGAGCAGGAGAAACTGGCCGCCGAGAAGAAGGAGAGCAGCCTGCTGCGCGACCGCGTGACCGACGAGGAAATCGCCCGCATCGTGGCCCGCTGGACCGGCATCCCGGTGGAGAAACTGGTGGAGGGCGAGCGCGAGAAGCTGCTGCGCCTGCCCGACGTGCTGCACCGGCGGGTGATCGGCCAGGACGAGGCGGTGCAGAAGGTCTCGGACGCCATCCTGCGCTCCCGCGCCGGCATCGCCAACCCCGGCCGGCCCATCGGCAGCTTCCTGTTCCTGGGCCCCACCGGCGTGGGCAAGACCGAGCTGGCCAAGGCGCTGGCGCAGGCCCTGTTTGACGACGAGAAAAACCTGATCCGCATCGACATGACGGAGTATATGGAGAAGTTCAGCGTGTCCCGCCTGATCGGCGCGCCTCCGGGATATGTGGGCTACGAGGAGGGCGGCCAGCTGACCGAGGCCGTCCGCCGCCACCCTTACAGCGTGGTGCTGTTCGACGAGGTGGAGAAGGCCCACCCGGATGTGTTCAACATCCTGCTGCAGGTGCTGGACGACGGCCGCATCACCGACAGCCAGGGCCGCACGGTGGACTTCAAGAACACCATCATCATCCTGACCTCCAACCTGGGGTCCGACATCATCCTGGAGGACCTGGAGCGCAGCCGCGCCGCCGGCGGCAACGAGCTTTCGGCCGAGGCCCGCGGCCGAATCGACCAGCTGCTGAAACGGCAGTTCCGGCCGGAATTTTTGAACCGCCTGGACGACATCGTCTACTACAAGAGCCTGACCAAGGCCGAGATCGGCGGCATTGTCGATCTGATGCTGGCCGACCTGCGCAGCCGCCTGGAGGAAAAGCAGCTGCATCTGGCGGTGACCGACGCCGCCAAGGCCTTTATCGTGGACAACGGCTACGACCCGGTCTACGGCGCCCGTCCGCTGAAACGGTATATCCAGGCCAACGTGGAGACCCGCATCGCCAGGGAGATCATCGCCGGCAGCCACCGCGCCGGGGACACCCTGACGGTGGACGCTGTGGACGGCCGGCTGACGCTTGCCTGAGCCGCCTTCTCCCCCGCCGCGGCGCGGCGATACCGATACAAATCAAATGACAGATAACGAGCAGGCTTCCGGCCCAAATGGCCGGAAGCCTGCTCGTTATGTTTTGTCTTGCCAACGCGCCAGCGGCAGAGGCTCAACCCTGCCGACTGCCGCGAAAATAGGCAATCAGCAAAACTGCCGCGACGATCCCCGGAAAGAGAAATGCACCGGCATTTACGTTTCTGGTCCCAGCCAGAAAAGAAACCAGGCCGATCAGTGCAGCAACTGCAAACACACTTCCCAAAATCAGCAGCTTTTTCATAGACACACCCTTTTCGTTAGGTTGGATGGTGCTTACTCGGTTTTCCAGAACATGCAGGAGTAGGGCGGCAGGTCGCTGCCGCCGCCAAAATCGTGCACGTCGCCGGTGATCAGGTCCACCGCGCGGCCGGCCTCGGCGTTGAAGTCGGCATGGTAAGTCTCGCTGTCGGCGTTGAGGGCCACCAGCACCCGGTCGTCCCCGCAGCGGCGCTCAAAGATCAGCTGTTTGGGCTGGACCATCACGTTGCGGTAGCTGCCGTTTCGCAGCGCCGGGCTGGCGCTGCGGGCGCCGGCCAGCGCGGCGATCCACTCAGTCAGGGCATTGTGTTCCGGCAGGGCGATCTCCGGGCGCAGGGCGGGGTCGCCGTCCTTTTTGTCGCCCTGGACGCCCCACTCGCTGCCGTAGTAGACCGCCGGGGTGCCCGGCATACCGAACAGCAGGCCGTAGATGGGCCTGAGGCAGTTTTTGTCCGCCAGGATGGTGGCGATACGGGTGACGTCGTGGTTATCCACAAAGTTCAAAAGATGCTTGCCGGTGTACAGGCACCAGGGCTCGGAGCCGAACTGCCGGTTGAGGCTGTAAGCGATCTCGTGCATATTGCCCGAATTGAAGCTGGAATACAGCCCCTTGTAGCACTCGTAGTTGGTGACCGAGTGGCAGGCACGGTCGTTCATCCAGCGGTTGTAGTCGCCGTGCAGCGTTTCGCCCATCAGGGCAAACTCCGGTTTCAGCCCGTCGGTCAGCGCGCGCAGCTCGGCCAAAAAGCCCAGGTCCAGGCAGTAGGCCACGTCCAGCCGCAGGCCGTCGATGCCGTACTCCCGCACCCAGCCGCGCACCGCGTCGAACAGGTAGTTTTTGACCTCCGGGTTCTGCAGGTTCAGCTTGACCAGGTCGTTGCAGCCCTCCCAGCCCTCGTACCAGAAGCCGTCGCCGAACTCGTTGTTGCCGTCAAAGGAGATGTGGAACCAGTCCTTGTAGCGGCTGCCGTGGCGGTTGGCCTTTACGTCCTGGAACGCCCAGAAGCCCCGCCCCACATGGTTGAACACGCCGTCCAGCATGACTTTCAGCCCGGCGGCGTGCAGCGCGTCGCAGACCTGCTTAAAGTCCTGGTTGGTGCCCAGTCGGCAGTCCACCCGGTTGTAATCGCGGGTGTCGTAGCCGTGGGCGTCGCTCTCGAACAGGGGGTTGAACAGCACGCAGGTGGCGCCCAGGTCTTTGATATGGTCCACCCAGTCCAGCAGCCGCAGGATGCGGTGGGGGTGCTCCGGGTCGGGGCCTTCATTTTTCAGCGGCGCGCCGCACAGGCCCAGGGGGTAGATCTGGTAAATTACAGCGTCGTCAAACCACATGGCACAACAGTCCTTTCCGTTTTGGGGGTCATCTTTTGCGATATTGCGATATATTGATACATTCCGTATGGAGATCGTTGCCGGCCGGCGGGGCGCCGTCCGGGCGCTTCAGTGCAGAAACTTCAGCAGCGGGCGCAGCCTGCGGCGGTAAACCACCGCCAGCAGCGCCAGCACCACGTCAAAGGCGGCAAAGGCCACATTGCCCACCGCCAGCGTGGCCAGGGTCAGCGCCAGGCCGCCGGCGGCAAACTCCTCCCACAGGCCGGGCAGGGGGAACACCACCAGCAGCAGCCCGTAGCAGACCAGCACCGCGGCGTTGAACACCGCCAGCTTGGCCGCCAGGCGCAGCGGCCGGCCGGGCAGTTTGTCCAGCCGCTGTTTCAGCATAGGGTAAGGCCCCAGCACCAGCGCGTAGGTCAGCGCCAGTTCCCGGTCGGGCAGCAGCATCAGCGCCAGCAGGGCGGTGGCCGCCCAGGTCAGCCAGGCGTACCGGGGCGGGCAGTCCTGTACCAGCGGGATCAGCGCAAAGGCGGCCAGCATCGGCGCGGCATAGGTGGCCAGCGGCAGCACGCTGCCCAGCGCCAGCAGCACAAGCCCCAGCGCCCCCAGCACGCCGCACAGCGCGGTGCGGGCAGTTTGGGTGCGGTGCATGGTTCATCCCCTCTTCCCTGCCCGCCAAAGGGCCGCGGGCAGCTTTATTATACCCCGCCGGGCGCGGCAATGCAATGAAAAGAGGGCCATATTTCAACACCATGTTCAGTTTTTGTAGGTCTGCCAAAATTTTGCCCCGCCGGGCTGTGCAAGGTGGAGAATCTTTCCCCGCCGCCCCGGTATCCGCAGGCAGGCGGCCGGGCCATGCTTTCCCCCGCTTTTCCCGGCCGGCCTGTGCTCACCCGCCGTCCCGCGCCTCGTACATCTGCTCCACCGTGCAGAAATGGTATCCCTGCCCGCGGAACCAGTCGATGACCGCCGGCAGGGCCTTTACCGTGGCGTCGGTTTTGGCGGTGTCGTGCATCAGCACCACGCACAGGTCGCGACCTTCGGCGTCGCGCCGGATGTTTGCCAGGATCTGGTCCGCGTCGGGGTCCCCGCCGGCGGCGTCCTCGGCCGACACGTTCCAGTCGATCCACTCGTAGCCTTTTTCCTCCGCCTCGCGGATCAGCTGCTGCATGATGCCGCTGCCGCCGTATTTGTGGCTGACGGTGTTGGTGCTGCCGCCGGGGAAGCGCAGCCAGTGGATGTTTTCCACATCCACATAGGGCGAGATGGCCTGCCGTAGCGCCTTGATGTCCAGCCAGAACGCCTCGCTGCCGGCATAGATCTGCGAATACTTGTGGGTGGCGCTGTGCAGGGCCACCTGGTGGCCTTCGGCCTGGATGTCGGCCAGCAGCGGCAGATAGTCCCGGTTGACCTCCTGCGCCACCACAAAAAAGGTAGCGGGCACGTCCCGGTCGGCCAGGATATCCAAGATCGGCCGGGTGTTGGGGGACGGCCCGTCGTCAAAGGTCAGGCAGGCGATCTTCAGCATCATGGCCTCGGCCGCATCATCGCCGGCGTCGGCGGGGGCCTGCACCGCAAACACGTCGTTGGGGATGGCGGTCTCCCCCGCCCCGGCCTGCGGCAGCCCGCCGGCCAACAGCCCCCATCCGCACAGCGACAGCGCGCACACCGCGCCGAACCACAGCCCCAGGCCCCACCGTTTCCATGCCAGTTTGTCCGGCGTGCGTTTCATACAGACTCCCCCTGTCAATGCGGGCGGCGGGCAGGCGCCCCCGCGTTTCCTGCTGTATCTGTACGCGGCGGCCGGGCAGTTTATGAACCCACAGCCGGCCCGCCGCTTGCCCCGCACCGCCCGCGGGTGTATACTGGATACGCAAAACCGTGATATGCCACACTGTCCATCCGGGAGGGAGCACCATGACCGTCCGACTTGCCCAAACCAAAGACATCCCCCGCATCCACGCGCTGCTGCGTCAGGTGGAGGAGGTGCACCACCGCATCCGCCCCGACCTGTTCCGGGACGGCGGCAGCAAGTACACCGACGGGGAGCTGGCCGCCATTTTGGCCGATGACAGCCGCCCCATCCTGGCTGCCGTGGACGGGGACGACCGGCTGGTGGGGTACGCTTTCTGCATCTTGCAGCAGCAGAAGGGCAGCACCGTGATGACCGACGTCAAGACGCTGTACATCGACGACCTGTGCGTGGACGAGGCGATGCGCGGGCAGCACATCGGCCGCACGCTGTACGACGCCGCCGTGCAGTACGCCAAAGACCACGGCTGCTACAACCTGACGCTGAACGTCTGGGCCGGCAACGACAGCGCCAAACGCTTTTACGAGTCCTGCGGCCTGCGGCCGCTGAAATACGGCATGGAGACCATTTTGTGACGCGCCGTCCCGGAAGCGCAGATCCGGCATAAGGAGACGCCCATGGAAAAGCTGAACGCGGAAACCGCGCAGATCCTGAACGAACGCTTTGGAAAAGATACCGTCATTGCGCTGGCGACGGCGGAGGACGGCCGGCCGCATGTGCGGTATGTCAACGCGCTGTACAGCGACGGCTGTTTTTATGTGGTCACCCATCGGCTGTCCGGCAAAATGCGGCAGATCCGGCGCAGCCCGGCCGTGGCGGTCTGCGGCGACTGGTTCACCGCCCACGGCGACGGCGCGGACCTGGGCGCCTGGAGCGCCCCCGGCAACGCGGCGCTGGCCGCCCGGCTGCGCACAGCCTTTGCCGGCTGGATCGGCAATGGCCACAATGACCTGGCCGACGGGGATACCCGCATTTTGTGCATCCGGCTGACGGACGGCGTTTTGTTCCACCACGGCAGACGGTTCGACATTGATTTCCGCGCCTGACGTCCCCGCACCGTCTTGCCCGCACGCCGCCTTTTGGCTATAATAATGGGCATACGGCATACCGCCCGCACCGCGGCGCATACCATGGCCGCGGCGCGCTGTAAACAAAAACCCTGCCCCACAAAGGAGGTCACCCCATGAGAATCGCATCCGGCATCGACGCGCTGGTCGGGCACACCCCGCTGGTTTATCTGTCCAACTTTTCCGCCGCCCAGGGGCTGAAAACGCCGCTGGCAGCCAAACTGGAATACTGCAACCCCGCCGGCAGCGTCAAGGACCGGGTGGCCAAAGCCATGCTGGACCGGGCCGAGCGCGAAGGCAAGCTGACCCCCGGCGCCACCATCATCGAGCCTACCAGCGGCAACACCGGCATCGGGCTGGCGGCCATCGGCGCATCCCGCGGCTACCATGTGGTGCTGACCATGCCCGACACCATGAGCGTCGAGCGCCGCAACCTGCTGAAGGCTTTCGGGGCCGAGATCGTGCTGACCCCCGGCGCCAAAGGCATGGCCGGCGCCATCGAGAAAGCCAGCGAGCTGGCCGCCGCCACCCCCGGCAGCTTTGTGCCCGGCCAGTTCGAGAACCCGGTCAACCCCGCCGCCCACCGCGCCACCACCGGCCCGGAGATCTGGCACGACACCTACGGCCAGGTGGACATTTTTGTGGCGGGCGTGGGCACCGGCGGCACCATCAGCGGCGTGGGCAGCTACCTGAAAGCCCAGAACCCCAACGTGAAGGTCATTGCCGTGGAGCCTGCCGGCAGCCCCGTCCTGAGCGGCGGCCAGGCCGGCCCCCACGGCCTGCAGGGCATCGGCGCGGGCTTTGTGCCCGAAACGCTGGACACCCGCGTTTACGACGAGATCATCCCCGTGACCGAACAGGACGCCTACGCCGCCGGGCGCGAGATCGCGCGGCGGGACGGCTTTCTGGTGGGCATCAGCTCCGGCGCGGCGGCCTGGGCGGCGGCGCAGGTGGCCGCCCGCCCCGAAAACGCCGGCAAGCTGGTGGTGGTGCTGCTGCCCGACACCGGCGACCGCTACCTGTCCACCCCGATGTTTGCTGACTGAACCGGCCCGGCCGCGTTTTCCGGTTTCAAACCGGGCGTACAGCATCCTCAAAAAAGCATTCGGCCATACGCGCGGCGGCGTCCTGCGGCGTCGCCCGCGCAGTTTGGCCGGGTGTTTTTTGTTGTCCTTTGTGTTGCAAAACTTGAATTTTGACACCGTATACGCTTTTTTCCAATCGTGCGTATCCCGGAAAAGAAAAACCGACCGGATCGTAAAATTTCCGCGCGGCCGCAAACGGACAGGAATAACGCGCAAGGCCGCCGAAACGGGGTCCGCCGCGAAAAAATGACGAAAAATATGGCCGTCCCGCTTGAGAAATGACCGAAATTGAATTAAAATGAACAAAAGTGAAATTTTGCGGTCATTTTGCGGACAGGAGGATATCCATGCCAGAGAAAAACCGGTTCAGCAGGCTGCTGAAGCATCTGCTGACAACGGCGGAGATCAAAAACTATACGCTGGCACAGCAGCTGAGTTACGACGTATCCTATATCAGCAAATGGACCAGCGGACAAATGCTTCCCCCGGAAAAAAACCGGCGCAAAGTCCTGCGGGGCATCAGCGACTGTATCGCCGCCGGATGCGCCGGAGACGGACTGAGCCGGCTGATGCAGGAATATCAGGTAACCAGCCGCGAAACACTCCGCCAGGCGCTGTACGACAATCTGAAGGCCGAGTACAGCTACGTGCGGGAGATTCAGACCCACGCCGGCACCGACGTCGCGCCGCGGCTGCTGTTTTTTCCCGAGATCCGGTTGGAGCAGTACACCGCGCTGATGCGCCACCCGGTGCTGCGGCGCGTCAGCGCTTTGAACGCGGTAGGAGTCTTCGATCTTTTTTCGATGGAGCGTTCTTATCAGTTTATGATTGCCGAATCGGAGGATCGGCATCCGCCCCAGAACGGCTGGTACCGGGACGTACATTATGCCATGCTGGTGGATGTGGGGCCGGACAAGCTGACCTCCCCCTATGACACGCTGTTTCTGGTGGAGATGCTCAGCCAAAACAGCTGCATCGACTTCCAGCTGTACGGCGGCAAGCAGGCCGCAGGCCGCGCCATGTTCGCCGTGCAGGACGGCTTTGCCATCTCCGGGATGCTGATGGGCGGCGAACACTGCGTCTCGGTGGCGATGACCGAAGCGCCGGACAGCTGCAGCGTGCTGTACCGCTGCCTGACGTCGCTTTGCAGCCGCGAACGCCTGTTGTTCCACAGGCAGACCATGCGGCGGCTGCTGGAGGAGCGCGTCTATACGCGCGGGCTGCTTTCCATGCAGCAGCATTGGATGATCGGCCGGATTACCGAGCATCTCCTGCCGGAGGATCTGCTGGAGGAACTGCTGCCCCAGCTTGCGCAGGCGTCCGACCTCCCCCCTGCCGAGGAACTGCGCAAATTCCATCGCCTGGCCTGCAGCGCGGTCAAAACGTCCCGCATCCAAATCCTTTTGTACAGCACGGCCCTGCTGGATCTGATCGCCGAACGGCAGGCGGATCTGTTTGACCGCAGGATCCGCTTGACCGCCGGCCAGGTTATACGCTGTCTGGAACACGTCGCGCAGCTGTGCCGAAACCGCGGCGGCGCCGAGATCCGGCTTGCCACCGGAAAACTTTTGCCGGACTCTGAAATTTCGACAAAACATTGTGTTTTTTTGAGCGACTCCGCTCCGTTGCTGCGGCTGAACGACCCATACAACAATCTGTACACCTTCAACCGACCGGAACTTTGCGCCTCTTTCGCGCGGACCCTCGCGCTGCTCTGGCAGGGCCGCAGCAGCGCCCTGCTGACCGACCGCGGCGAGATCGCCTCCGCGCTCGAGGCCATACGCGAACACGCGCAGGCCGAAACGTCGCAATGACCGCCGCTTTTTGTCTTCTGGCCGGGATTCATATTGTTTCATCCGCATTCCGCCTCTGATCCGGCGCCGCAATGCTATACTGAACACGGCCCCCGACGGCGTCGGGGGCCGTGTTCCGTTGCAGGGCGTATCCGGTACGCCTTGGAGAGGATCTCCCCGCCGGCGCGCCCACAGAAAACCGTCGCTTTGTCCTTTAGGGTGTATCGGATAAATCAAAAGCGCCAAAGCCAAAATCTCCATTCCCGAAAAAACAGCGGATGCAAGTCGCGAAACCGCCGCAACACTTGATGGTTTGCAAAGCCCCGCAACGCGGCAAACGCCGCTTTTTCGCAGAATCGGACCGTGCTGTGGATTTTTCAGATACACCCGAATTTCAGGCCGCGTCCCCGACGGGTTCCTCAGATATGGAACAAAAAAGTCCGCCGCGCCACGTCAAAAGAAAGAAGAAAGAAAAAAAAGAAGAAGAAAAAGGAGAATGCGATTATGAGCGCCCCCTCTATGACCGGCAAACCCAGCATCGACCGTCCCTGGATGCAGTACTATCCCGAAATGCTGCAGCGGATGATCCACATGCCCGACTGCACGATCCAGGAATATCTGCGCCGCAACTGCCCCGGCGACCGTGTGACCGCCATAGAATTCTACGGCAGCCAGATCGATTGGAGTACCGTATTCGACAAGGCGGAGGATACCGCCCGCGCCCTGCGCGCGCTTGGCTTTGGGGAGGGCGATCAGATCCCGGTCTTTCTCTCGTCTATCCCTGAATTCATTTATCTGTTGCTGGCCGCCGAAACGATCGGCGCGTCCTTGCTGTGCCGGGACAACACGCTGAAAGAAAACGTCGAAGCGGTGCGCAAGTCCGGCGCCCGGGCGATGATCGCGCAGGATTGGCTTTCGCAGGACGAATGGGGGCGCTATCTGGCCGACACCCAAGTGGAGGAGGTCGTTTTGGTTGACGCCTGCAATTCCTGCCATCGCAGCGCCATGCCCGACTATGTACGCGACAATCTGGACCGCTGCTATCCCGCCGAGAAAGCGCACGGCCCAAAAACCATGAGCTGGGATGCCTTCCTGGCCAAGGGGGGACAGTATGCCGGCCCCGTGGCCGCCCCTGTCGACATCGACCGGCCGCTGTTCCGCGCTTACACCAGCGGTTCCACAGGCCCCTCCAAGCAGGTGATCCATTCCGCGCATACCATGCTGTCGGTGGTGGCGCAGATGAATTTTTATGCCGGTTCCACCCAGTACCGTCCCACCTGGATGATCACCTGCCTGCCGCCCACGCTGGTGGCGGTGGTGGCTTCGATGATGCTGATGCCGCTGGCTTCCAACAAGCTGCTGATCCTGGATCCCTACTGCGCCCCCAAGGACGTCGATCTGGAACTGATGCGCTACCGCCCCAACAGCTGGCCCATCATCCCCATGTTTATCGAGACCGTCATGCGCAACGGCCGTATGCCGGATGACTACGACCTGTCTCATCTGACCGCCGCCGGCGCGGGGTCCGAGTCTTATAACAACAACCAGATGCGCCGGGCACAGAAATTCCTGGAAGACCACAACTGCCACATCCGCTTTACCACCGGCTATGGCAACAGTGAGGCCGGCTCCAACGTTTCGCTGCCGCTGGCGCCCCACCCAATGGGCAACGGCAATGTAGGCGTACCGCTGCTGCACAACCTCACCAGTGTGTTCGAGCCCGGTACCCAAAACGAACTGACCTATGACCAGATGGGCGAGATCTGCATCAGCGGCCCCGGCCTGATGCTGGGCTACGACAGCCCCGAGGCCACCGCCAAAGCGCTGCAAAAGCACGCCGACGGGCGCGTCTGGCTGCACACCGGCGACATCGGATACATGAACAAGGACGGCGTGATTTATGTTCAGACCCGCGGCAAAGCGCCGCGCTTCGGCGGCGGAGACCTGGCCACCCTTCCCATGGAAAACATCGTGGCCGACGCGGATATTGACGGCATCGACGACGAATTTTTCGTGATTGTGCCGGATGTGGAACATACCGGGTATTTCCTGCCCTATCTGTTTGTTGTGCTGAAGGACGGCTATACGCTGGCAGACATTGAAAAACCGGTGCGCGCCTGCTTGAAAGAGTATATGCAGCCGGTGGAGATCCGCCAGCTGAAAGAGCGCCCCTTCTTCCACTTCAAAACCAACCGTATCGGCCTGACCCAGAAGATCCTGGCTGAGACGACCTGCAAAAGCAACGAGATGGCCGCCCTGAACGGCAAATGAGCAATGCGGTTTCCCGCCCGGAAAATCATCGTCGGGACACCCCTTGGCGCGCCCGGCAAAAAAAGCTTGACTTTTCCCTTGGGATATGCTAGCATCTTTTTTGCGATGCCGACACACCGTGCCGGCGTCGCCTATGCGGAAGTGCTGGAATCGGCAGACAGGCACGTTTGAGGTGCGTGTGTCCATGACGTGTGGGTTCAAGTCCCATCTTCCGCACCAACAAAAAGACGCTGGAATGTTGGTTCCGGCGTCTTTTTTTGTGTAAGTACACATTCCGGTACACGTCCATGCCCCGCTCCGATCCGCCCGACAGGGCGAAGTCAGCGTGTCGAGTTTCTCGACACGCTGCAAAAGGGGCAACAGCCGCGCACGGCTGCGCCTACCGCGTCTGTTTCCCCTTTTGGGAACCCCTTCGACAAAATTTTACGGCAAATCGCGCACTCGGAGCACAGCTCCTCGCACACAATTTGCCGCAAAATTTCCCTGTCGGTGTCGCCGTCGTCGGCGCACTGCGCCCGCAGGCGCGTTTCGGAGGCCAACCGGGCCGTAAGGCCCGGCTCTTAGGCCGGAGATTGTCCGCCGACGGCGACAGATTTTGAACTTTTTCGACAGTCTGGATCCGCCCAACAGGGCGGATTTTTGCTTTTTCTGCAACCAAACGGCGGCAGGCTGCGTATAGAAGGGTGAAACATGTTTCGACAGAAAACCGAAGGAAGGTGAAGGCATGGAGGAGCAGACAATGCTGGCCGGCCTGCAGAAAAAGGACGAGCAGGCGCTTGCCGCCTGCATCCGGCAGTACGGCGCCTACGCGGCGTCGGTGGTGCGGGCGGCGGGGCCGGGGCTTTCGGCACAGGATGTGGAGGAAGCAGCCGCCGAGGCTTTTGTCAAGCTGTGGCAGGCTGCCGAACGGCTGGACCTGGCAAAGGGCGCGCTGAAAAGCTATCTGGCCGCTGTCTGCCGCAACGAAGCACGCAGCCGCCTGCGGACGCTGCGCCCGACGGCGCCGCTGGAGGAGGACGTCTTTGCCCCGGCCGAACAGCTGGCCCGCAGTCTGGAGCGCCGGGAGCTGGAACAACTGACCCGCGAGGCCGTCGACAGCCTGGACGAACAAACCCGCGAGATTTTTCTGCGGTACTATTACCGCCGGGAGAAAACCGCAAAAATTGCCCGCGATATGGGGCTGAACCAATCCACCGTAAAAACAAGGCTGTTCCGCGGCAGAGAAAAGCTGCGCAGCATCCTGCAGGAAAGGGGCGTCACACATGAAGACGTGGTTTGACTGGATGGACACCTACTACACTCCCCGGCCGCAGCCGGAAGGCGCGCAGGAGGGCGAAACCGAGCGCATCCTGGCGCTGGCCCGCCAAAAGCTGGGGCTGGCGGGCGATGCGCCGCAGGCGCAGCCGGGACCCCGGCCGCGCCCGGCCGCCCGGCGGATCCGCCGGCTTTGGGCACTGGCGGCTGCCGCCGCGCTGCTGTTCTGCCTGGGGGTGGGAACTGCGGCGGCTGCCGGCGTGTTCCCCTGGGCATCCATCGGGGACTTTTTCGGGGCCGGCAGCCAGCAGCAGGCCGCCAGCCTGGGGATGCCGGGGGAAGGGCTTTCCCTGACGCAGACCAAGGAGGGCGTCACCGTCACGCTGGAGGGCGTTTTGGACGACGGCATGGCGGCCTACCTGCCGGTGCAGCTGACCTTTGCAGACGGCCAGTATGACCCTGATCTGCGCTACAACATATGGGCCATCCTGACCCCCGCAGGGCCGGTATCAGACGGGGTCAGCTGCCGTCAGCTGGAAGACCCGGACCCCACCGACGCCACCGTACCGCTGATGCTGACCGCCCGCCACGAGGGGCTGCAGCCGGGCGATGCGGTCGAGCTGGCCGTGTTCCGCATTTTTGGCAATGCCGTGCACGACGACGGCAGCACCGAGACGGTCTGGAGCTGGGAGCACGAGCTGACTTTTTCCTTTACACTGCCGGAGGCCCGGCCGGCAGTGACCGCGGCGGCGCCGGAGGGGACCACAGAGCCAGACACCGGCATCCCCATTGCCCAGGTAAGTATTACGCCGATGCGCGTGGCTGTCACCTTTGCAGAACACCCGGATGACGCCGCAGTGCGGGACCGTCTTTCCCGGCTGCCGCTGGCGCTGACCTTTGCCGACGGCACCGCCCTGGCCCTGCCCGAAGGCTGGGGCGAGGACGGCGGCACCCGCAGCGCCTATGGCGGAGAGGGGTACTACATGGTGGCGTGCGAGTTTGACGCGCTTTTGGACCCCGCCGACGTCGCCGCGGTGACGGTGAACGGCGTTGCGGTCCCCGTTGCGTAAGCCGGCCGCATAAACCGTAAGCAGACCGCACCAAAACAGACAGAGGCCGAAACCGGGCGCGCTGCATGCGGCAGCCGGGTTTCGGCCTCTGTTCAGATTTGCAGGATGGCGGAAGGCTGCGGCCCGCCGATGCGGCGGCCCCGGCTGTTTACCGCCGGCCCATGTTGCTGACGGCCAGCACGATACTGTCGACCCCCAGCAGGATCAGGTAAAACCCGACGATCCAGCCGATGGACAGGATCGAGATCACCGGCCGCAGGATCATCAAAGAGCCGAGGATCAGCCCGATGATGTTGACCACAAGGGTAAAGTAGTACATGCCGCTGCCTGCATGGAAGCGGATGGTGTTCAGCTGGGACAGCCGCGAGATGCAGTGGGCGATGAACCAGATGGGAAACAGCAGCGACAGCCCCCACCGCCCCGCGTTGGGGTAGACCAGCAGCATAAAGCCCGACATAACGCTGAGAATGCCGCTGATGAGCGACACCACCGGCCCAAAGCCGGTGAACCGCTCGACCCGGACGTACAGCACAATGTCCGCCACGCCCATGACGATGGCGATCGCGCCGAACAGCGCCACCAGGCCGGTCAGCGCAAAGCCGGGGTTGGCAAAGGTGAACACGCCCAAAACGATCAGCAGGATGCCGATGACCAGCTCCAGCCAGCCAAATCCGGAACGCCTTCTCATTGCTTGTCACCCCCTGCTTTCAGGATCTGCATAAATTCCTCGCCGGTGATGATCTCCTTCTCGTACAGGAACTTGGCCAGCTCATCCAGCTTGGCGCGGTTCTGCTCCAGGATCCGGCGCGCCTTTTCGTGCTGGGCTTTGACCACCTCCACCACCTTGGCGTCGATGCGGTTCTGGGTGTCGGCCGAGCAGGCCAGGCTGGTGTCGCCGCCCAGATACTGGTTGTTCACCGTCTCCATGGCCACCATGTCGAACTCGTCGGTCATGCCGTAACGGGTGATCATGGCGCGGGCCAGCTTGGTGGCCTGCTCGATGTCGTTGGAGGCGCCGGTGGTGATGCTGCCGAACACCACTTCCTCGGCGGCGCGGCCGCCGGTCAGGGTGGCGATCTTGTTTTCCAGCTCCTCTTTGGTCAGCAGGTACTTGTCGCCGGTGTCCACCTGCATGGTGTAGCCCAGCGCGCCGGATGTGCGGGGGATGATGGTGATCTTCTGCACCGGGGCGCTGTGGCTCTGCAGGGCGGCCACCAGTGCGTGGCCGATCTCGTGGTAGGCCACCACCAGCTTTTCCTTGTCGGAGAGGACGGCGTTTTTCTTCTGGTAACCGGCAATGACCACCTCGATGCTCTCCTCCAAGTCGGCCTCGGTGACGATGGTTCGGCCGTCGCGCACGGCGCGCAGCGCGGCCTCGTTGATGATGTTGGCCAGCTCGGCGCCCGACGCGCCGGAGGCCATGCGGGCGATGGTGTGGAAGTCCACGTCGTCCGCGGTCCTGATCTTTTTGGCGTGGACTTTCAGGATGGCTTCGCGGCCGGCCAGGTCGGGCAGTTCCACCGGCACGCGGCGGTCAAAGCGGCCGGGGCGGGTCAGGGCGGGATCCAGGCTTTCGGGCCGGTTGGTGGCGGCCAGGATGATGACGCCGTTGTTGCCCTCAAAGCCGTCCATCTCGGTCAGCAGCTGGTTCAGCGTCTGCTCGCGCTCGTCGTTGCCGCCCATACCGCCGCCGCTGCTGCGCTTCTGGCCGATGGCGTCGATCTCGTCGATAAAGACGATGCAGGGGGCTTTTTCTTTCGCCTGCTTGAACAGGTCGCGCACCTTGGACGCGCCCATACCCACAAACATCTCGACAAACTCGCTGCCGGAGATGGAGAAGAAGGGCACGTTGGCCTCGCCGGCCACCGCCTTGGCCAGCATGGTCTTGCCGGTGCCCGGAGGGCCTACCAGCAGCACGCCCTTGGGCATCGAGGCGCCGACGTCGGTGTACTTTTTGGGGTCGTGCAGGTAGTCCACGATCTCGGCCAGACTCTCTTTGGCCTCGTCCTCGCCGGCCACGTCGCTGAAGCGGATGCCCTGGCTGGACTGGACGTAGACTTTGGCGTTGCTTTTGCCAAAGGCCATCGAGTTTTTGCCGCCCACCTGCTCCATCAGCTTTTTGTTCATGTACTGGCCGATGCCGATAAAGATCACCAGCGGCAGCACAAAGGTCAGCAGAAAGCTGAGGATCGGGGACATGGGCTCCTCGACCACGCGGGTGAACTGAGCGCCCGCGTCAAACAGGCGCTGGGTCAGCGTGGGGTCGTCCATGGCGCCGGTCTCGTAGATGACGGCATTGTCCTTGTCGGTAAACAGGATCTGGCTGTCCTCCACCTGCACCATGCCGATGTCCTTGTCCTCGATCATCTGCATAAAGGTGCCGTAGTCCACCTCCACCACCTGGCCCTGGGCCAGCAGCGGCGTGACGATCAGGTTGAACAGGAACAGGATCAGCAGGACGATGCCGTAGTAATAGATCAGCGGTTTTTTGGGAGATTTGACTTCTTTCATCCGGGGTTCCCTTCTTTCGTCCGTTCGTTTTGTGTCATTTCGGCCTCGATGGCCTCCATGGCGGTCAGCAGGGCGCGGTCGGCGGCCTGCACGGCAAAGTCCAGCGCGTACTCCGCCAGCAGGATCTTCTCCTCGGCGGCCTGGTCGGCGTCGCCGGCCGGGCCGGGCCGCGCCTGCATGTTGTCAATGATCTGCCGGATCTGTTCATACGCCTGAAACAATGCTTTGGCGGTCTCCGACCTGGAGTATTGGAGCTTTTGCCCCAGCGCCAGCTCCGCCGCCTCGCACTCCCTGCCCATCGCTTCGATCTCCTGCCGGAGCCGGCTGTGGCAGGCGGACTCGCTCAGATGGACCCGACCGTGCAGCCGGCCGATGCGGTCGTCCAGCTCGCACAGTTTGACGGATAGAATTTCGTGCGGCATTCGCAGCGCCCCCTTTCCTGCATTATTGTAACGGACGGCGCGCCCCGGCGCCATTGTCAATGCCGGCAGCCTGTATAGACAAAACCGCCGGAGTGTAAAAAAACTTCACACTCCGGCGGTTTTGGCAAATTTGGTCCCGACTGCCGCGGCCTGCGCGGCCTGTTCAGCCGCGGGGCGAGACCTCGCCCTGGACCATGCGGTAGACCAGGCTGACGATCTGGTCCAGATTTTTGCTGTCCTCGTCGGTCCAGCTTTCCAGCAGGCCGGTGACGGCCTGGGTATGGTAGCGCAGGATCAGCCGCACCTCGGCGCGGCTGTAACCGCGGTACAGGTCCTCGCGCTCCACCACCTCGGCAAAGCAGCGGTAGATCGCGTCGGTGATCATCCGTTCCAGCTCGTCGCGGTAGCCGGTCTGCATGCCGCGGCGGATGTAGGGCCTTGCCTGGACCGCCAGCTGGAAGAACCGCCGCAGGCCCTGCTCTCCCCCGCCGCCCTGCTGGCGGCTGCGCTGCAGGATCTGCGTGGTCTCGCGCTCCAGCACCCACTGCAGAAGCTCCGGGATATCGGCAAAATGATAATAGAATGCCTGGCGGGTGATGCCGCACTCCTCCACGATATCCTTGACCGTCAGCTTTTTGACATGCTTGTCCATCACCAGCGTCCTGGCCGCTGCGGCAATGGCCTCCTTCATATCCACTGGCATCGTTTCACCGTCCGGCCGCTGCGGCCGCCCTTTCCCGTTTGGTGCCTATATTGTATACCGCCGCGCGGCAGTTTGGCAAGCCGGCAGGCGCATTGGAGGCCGACCCAAACGGCGGAGCATGTTGTACCGACACGCTGCGGCGGAATGTGCGGGTGTTCCCCGCCTGACGCCAAAAAGCGGTTTCTGTCGCCGCACGGTTGACAACTGTCCGCAGATGTGGTAAAATCAGGGCCAGATACCAGTTGAAACAAGGACGTTTCGCCGGTCTAGGCGGCCGGCAAGCGTCCTTATTTCTTTACAGTGCCCGGCAGGCTGCCGGGACCGCATTCGGCGCAGGCAGCCTGCGCGACAAACGCGATAAAGGGGAGGAATTTGATGATCCGGTTGGAGAAAGTCAACAAGTTTTTTGGTGACCTGCACGTTTTGAAGGATGTGTCGCTGGAGGTGGCCGAGGGCGAAAAGCTCGTCATCATCGGGCCTTCCGGCTCCGGCAAGTCCACCACCGTGCGCTGCATGAACTTTCTGGAGGAGCCCACCAGCGGCAAGGTGTACATCAACGGCACCGAGCTGACCCACAAGAACAAGCGCCAGATCGTGCGCGACAACATGTCGATGGTGTTCCAGCAGTTCAACCTGTACCCGCACATGACGGTGCTGGGCAACCTGACGCTGGCCCCCATCAAACTGCAGCACAAGAGCAAAAAGGAAGCCGAGGAGCTGGCATACCATTATCTGGACGTGGTCGGCCTGCGGGACAAAGCCCACGTCTACCCCACCACCCTGTCCGGCGGCCAGCAGCAGCGCATCGCCATTGCCCGCGCGCTGTGCAGCCAGACCAAGATCATCCTGTTTGACGAGCCCACCTCCGCCCTGGACCCGGAGACCATCCAGGAGGTCCTGGACGTTATGATCAAGCTGGCAAAGGAGAACATCACCATGGTGGTCGTCACCCACGAGATGGGCTTTGCCCGCCAGGTGGCCGACCGGGTCGTGTTCATGGCCGACGGCGAGATTTTGGAGGAAGGCACCCCCGACCATTTCTTCGAAAATCCCCAGCATGAGCGCGTCAAGCAGTTCCTGGGCAAGATCTTGAAGTAAGGCCCGCATTTTATTCGTGCCTTGAGGGCGGGCGGCCTGCCGTGCAGGCCGCATCCCGCTTTTGAGATAGAACACGGCGCGGGCTGCCGTAATCCGGCGGTCCCGCGTCCAACCAACAGGAGGGAAAGAACATGATTCGTTTGAACAAGATCGCATCCGCCGTTCTGGCCGGCACGCTGGCCCTGTCCCTGGCGGCCTGCTCCGGCGACACCGCTTCCTCGTCCTCTGCGGCGGACACCTCGTCCGCCAGCACGGGCGACACCGCCGCCAGCGGCGAGCTGGCCGAGGACGTGCAGGCCATTGTGGACCGCGGCGTGCTGCGCGTGGGCGTCAAGAGCGACGTGATCGGCTTTGGCTACCTGGACCCGCTGACCAACGAGTACAGCGGCCTGGAGATCGACCTGGCCCAGAAGCTGGCCGACAGCCTGGGCGTTGACATCGAGTACACCACCGTCACCGCCGCCACCCGCGGCCAGCTGATCGACTCCGGCGACCTGGACTGCGACCTGGCCACCTTTACCATCACCGAGGAGCGCCGCCAGAGCTGGGATTTCTCGACCCCGTACTACACCGACTATGTCTCGGTGCTGGTGGAGAATGCCTCCGGCATCAGCACGCTGGCTGACCTGGAGGGCAAGACCGTGGGCGTCTCCACCTCGTCCACTTCCGCCGCCAAGCTGGTGGAAGCCATGATCGAGGCGGGCGTCATCTCCGGCGACAACTACGACGCCTCCACCTTTGACCCGGCCACCTGGACCGAGGGCGTGTCCTTCCGCCAGTACGACGACTACCCGGCCATCTCCACCGCACTGAGCGCCGGCGAGGTCGACGCTTTCTGCGTGGACAAGTCCATCCTGGCCTACTATAAGACCGAAGGCCGCGACTTTATCGACGCCGAGTTTGCCCCGCAGGAGTACGGCGTTGTGACCAGAAAAGGCTCCGGCTTCTCGGCCTACTGCGATGAGTTCATCCAGACCTGCCTGGAGGACGGCACCATCGACAGCCTGATCGAGGAGTACGGCCTGTAAGCCTTGCATCTATCAGGCGGCCCCGCTGCCGCGGGGCCGCCCCTTTTATGGGTACGTTTTTCAGTAACCGACCAAAAGAATGACAAGTAAGGAGGGATCGACCGGTGGAATTTCTGACGGGCCTTTTCAGCCCCAGCGCCTGGGCGACGGTGTGGACCTACCGCGGCACGTTTCTTCTGGGCCTGCGCAACACGCTGGTCACCGCAATTTTCGGCCTGCTGCTGGCGCTGGTCCTGGGCATCATTTTCGGCCTGATGGCCACCAGCGGCAAAAAACCGCTGGCGGTGATCGCCCGCATCTATGTGGAATTTATCCAGAACACGCCGGTGCTTTTGCAGATGTGCTTTTTGTACTACACGCTGGCGTTCAGCGGTTTGGGGGCGGACATCACCGTGGTGGGCGTCATCACGCTGGGCGTCTACACCGGCGCCTATATGGCCGAGGTGGTGCGCGCCGGCATCCAGTCGATCCCCCGCGGCCAGTTCGAGGCCGCCCAAAGCCAGGGCTTTGGCTATGTGCAGTACATGTACTACAT
This sequence comes from Candidatus Gemmiger stercorigallinarum, assembly GCA_019119495.1. Classification (GTDB taxonomy): domain Bacteria; phylum Bacillota; class Clostridia; order Oscillospirales; family Ruminococcaceae; genus Gemmiger; species Gemmiger stercorigallinarum. The sequence continues at coordinate 51,901 of DWWX01000010.1, forward strand.
CATCCTGCCGCAAAGCATCAAGATCATTCTGCCGCCCATGGTCAACCAGGCGGTCAACCTGTTCAAGAACACCAGCTGCCTGTACATCGTCGGCGGCGCCGACCTGATCTCGCTGACCTACAGCTTTGTCACCGGCGCCACCACCGGCGGCGCCTATGCGCCGGCCTACCTGGTGTGCGGCGCGCTGTTCTTCATCGTCTGCTTCCCGCTGTCCACCTTGGCCACAGCGTGGGAGACCTCGCTGAAAAAGCGTGACGCCGGCAGCGCCGCTGCCCTGAACAAAGCCGAGGAGGTGTCGTGATGGACTGGGCTGCAAGTTTTTCGATCCTGACGCGCCCCGGCGTCATGACCTACATCCTGACCGGCGTCCTGTTCACGGTGGTCATCGCCGCGGCGGCGGTGCTGGTCAGCATCGTGCTGGGGTCCATCCTGGCATTGGTGCGCAACTACTGCACCGGCAAGACCCGCATTTTCAAGTGGATCGCCACCGCTTACATCGAGCTGTTCCGCAACACGCCGCTGCTTTTGTGGATCTTTGTCTGCCTGATCATCTGCCCGGTGCCCGGTTTCCTGGCGCGGCGGATGCTGGGGCTGACCAGCGTCGAGGTGCAGATTTTGTTCCGCGCGTTCGTGGCGCTGGTGCTGTTCACCTCCTCGGTCATTGCCGAGATCATCCGCGGCGGCTTGAACTCCATCCCCAAGGGCCAGTTCGAGGCCGCCCACAGCCAGGGCTTCGGCACCGTGCAGACGATGGTCTACATCGTGCTGCCCCAGGCGTACAAGGCCGTGGTCCCCACCCTGCTCAGCCAGGTCATCACCACCATCAAGGACTCGTCCTACCTGGCCAACGTGGCCGTTATTGAGCTGATGAGCCGTGTGCGGCGCATCCTGGCCACCTCCAACATGTACAACGGCGTGGGCACCCAGCTGACCAGCGACGTGTTTGTGCTGTTCGGCGTTGCTTTCGTGATTTACTTTATCATCAACTTTACGCTGTCCTGCATTGTGCGCGCCATGCAAAACCGCAAGCCGCGCCAGGCAGCCCGCCCGGCGCGCGCCGCCGAGCGCACCTGAAGGAGGATGCCGCATGGCTGAAAAGTATGTGATCACCATTTCCCGCCAGTTTGCCAGCATGGGCCGTTCCATTGCCAAAAAGCTGGCCGAGGAGCTGGGCATCGAGTTTTACGACCGCGACATCGTCGAGCAGACCGCCCGCCGCATGGGCCTGCCGGTGTCCACCATCTCGGACACCGAGGAGAGCGCCAACAACATCTACTACAAGCGCATCTACCCGCTGGGCATGGCCATCAAGAGCATGCAGGACGAGGTGTTCATGGTGCAGCAGAACATCATCCGCGACCTGGCGGACAGGGAAAGCTGCATCATCGTGGGACGCTGCGCCGACGAGGTGCTGAAAGACCATCCCCGCCTTTTGAACGTCCACGTCTTTGCCCCCAAGGCCGACCGGCTGCGCAACTGCGTTGAGAAGCTGGGCATGGACGAGGCCACCGCCAAAAAGACCCTTCCCCGCGTGGACAAGTCCCGCGCCGGCTACCACAAGGTCTACGGCGGCGGCGACGAGTACGTCAACTGCCACCTGATGCTCAACTCCAGCCAGTTCGGCATCGAAGGCTCGGCCCACCTGCTGGCACTGATCGCCCGCGACCGGTTCGGGCTGTAAGCCCCCTGCCCCGCCGGGGCGGCCGGCACCGACAAAATCGATACGCTATATACGGCAAGCCGCCCGCCGCAAAGAAAGCACAAACTTTCTTTGCGGCGGGCGGTTTTTTGTATTTGCTTTCTGCTGCGGCGGGGTCATTCGGGTTTTGCCCCGGTATGGCGGCGCAGCAGGCCGACCAGCGTTTTCAGCGGCGGGTTGCCCTGCAGCGTCTTGTAGTAGACGCCGAAGGAGACCGGCGGCACATCCCGCACCGGCAGCCGCGCCACCGGCGCGTCCGGCGGGATGAACAGATCCGGCAGCAGCGAGACGCCGAACCCCGCCTGCACCAGCACGGTGGCGGCCTCGGCCGAGTCGCAGAAATACAGCTCGGACGGCGCGCGGCCTTCCAGCAGGGCGGCCTGCACCTCCACCGCCTCCAGCCGCGCTTTGGCCGGGTCCAGCAGCACCAGCTTTTCGCCCGCCAGGTCCCCCAGCTCCACCGAGCTGCGCTGCGCCAGCGGGTTTTCGCGGGCACACAGGCAGGCGATGGGCACCCGGCGCAGTTCCCGGTAGACGGCGCTCAGCCCCCGCCGGCTTTCCGGCTGGCGGAAGGCCACCACCGCGTCCACGTCGCCGTCCTCCAGCATACGGTACAAATGCTGGAAAGGCACCACCTGCAGCCGGGGGTGCAGGTCGGGGTATTGGGCGGCCAGCTCTTTCAGCACCGGCGCCAGCAGAAACAGCTGGGTGTAGCCGTGGCACCCCAGCGACAGCGTGCGCACCGCCTGGCGGTCCGGGCTGGCGAACCGCTTGACCGCCCGGTTGGCCAGCCCCACCATCTGCCGGGCGTCGGGCAGGAAGGCCAGGCCTTCCTCGGTGATGCGGACGGTGCGGGTGGTGCGGTGGAACAACTGCACCCCCAGCTCCCGCTCCAGCGTGTGGATCTGCTGGGTCACGGCGGGCTGGGTCACATGCAGCTGCTCGGCCGCGCGGGCAAAATTGAGCGTTTCGGCCACAGCCAGAAAGCAGCTTAACTGAACGGTGTTCACAGGCAGCCCCTCTCTCTGCAGGCAGGGCCGGCCCGCCTGCCTGCGCAGCCGCACCGTTCTGCACCCCGGCGCGGGGCGGCGCAGTTTGATAATGTTTGCTTATCAATAATAGCACAATCTAAATTCCCTTTCAAGCCAAAATCCGTATAATAGAGTTCGCAGGCAGATGGTTCGCAGCCGTACGATCCGCCTGCGAACCGTTTTTTTGGCGGGGCAGGCAGTCCGGACCTGCCGCCCGCCGGCAAGGAGGGATGGGGCCCATGCAGGGGACCACATTATTCCGGCTGCGGCAGCTGAACCTGGCGCTGGAACAGTCCAGCCGCCCCTGCCTGGCGGAGCTGGGGCTGACCAGCGCCCAGGCGGTGGTGCTGCTCTGGTTTTTGCGCCGCGGCGGCAGCGGCGCCTGCGCGTCCGAGCTGCACCGGCAGCTGGGCGTGTCCAAGGCGGCGCTGTCCGCCACGCTGAAAAACCTGCGGCGTTCCGGCTACCTGGACATGGTCCGGGACCCCGGCGACGACCGCAAAAAGCGGATGGCGCCCACCGCCAGGGCCAGGGCCGTGCAGCCAAAGATCGAGCAGGGACTGGCCCTGCAGCACCGCCGCCTGTGCGACGGTATCCCGCTGGGGCAGCTGGCGGCCTTTGACCGCTGCCTGGACCGGATGCTGCAAAACCTGGGCCGCAGCCCCGAACCAACCACCGGGAGGGAACTACCATGATAAAAACCTTGTTGGCGCAGGTGCGCCAATACAAAAAAGACGCGCTACTGGCGCCGCTGTTCACGGCGCTGGAAGTGCTGATGGAGGTGCTGATCCCCTTTGTGACCGCCGCCATCATCGACCAGGGCATCCAGGCCGGCAATATGGGCCAGGTCTACCGCTACGGCCTGCTGATGCTGGCACTGGCTTTGTTCAGCCTGTGCTTCGGCGTGCTGGCCGGGCGGTTTTCGGCCAGGGCGTCGGCGGGGTATGCCTGCAATCTGCGGGACGCCATGTACTGCAATGTGCAGACCTTTTCGTTTTCAAACATCGACAAGTTTTCCACCGCCGGGCTGGTCACCCGCATGACCACCGACGTGACCAACCTGCAAAACGCCTTCCAGATGATCCTGCGCATCGCCGTGCGCGCCCCGCTGATGCTGGTCTGCTCGATGTTCATGTGCTTTTTCATCAATGTGCGGCTCAGCCTGATCTTCCTGGCGGCCATCGTGGTGCTGGCGGCGGCGCTTGTCTTTATCATGCTGCGCACCACCCGCATCTTTGACCAGGTGTTCCGCAAGTACGACGACCTGAACGCCAGCGTGCAGGAGAACGTCAGCGCCATCCGGGTGGTTAAGGCCTTTGTGCGGGAGGCCTTTGAGAACGAAAAGTTCAAAAAGGCCGCCGACAACCTCTACCGCCTGTTTGTCAAGGCCGAGGGCCTGCTGGCTTTGAACAACCCCGCCATGATGCTGGTGGTGTACGGCTGCATCCTGGGGCTGTCCTGGTTCGGCGCCCACTTTATCGTGGCGGGCGCGCTGACCACCGGCGAGCTGACCAGTTTGCTGAGCTACGTGATGAGCGTGCTGATGAGCCTGATGATGCTTTCGATGGTGTTTGTGATGATCTCGATGAGCACCGCCAGCGCCGAGCGCATCGCCGAGGTGCTGACCGAGACCCCCGACCTGGCCCAGCCGGCCAAGGCCGACGCCGTCATCCCCAACGGCAGCATCGACTTTGACCATGTCAGCTTTTCGTACAAGCACGGCAGCGGCGAAAAGACGCTGCACGACATCACCCTGCATATCAACTCCGGCGAGACGGTGGGCATCATCGGCGGCACCGGCAGCGGCAAATCCAGCCTGGTCAACCTGGTCAGCCGCCTGTACGACGCGGACACCGGCCGGATCTGCGTGGGCGGCAAGGACGTGCGCAGCTATGACCTGGAGACGCTGCGCAGCCAGGTGGCGGTGGTGCTGCAAAAGAATGTGCTGTTTACCGGCACCATCCTGGACAACCTGCGCTGGGGCAAGGAGGACGCCACCGAGGAGGAATGCCGCGAAGCCTGCCGCGCCGCCTGCGCCGACGAGTTCATCGACCGCTTCCCCGACGGGTACAACACCTGGATCGAGCAGGGCGGCACCAACGTGTCCGGCGGGCAGAAGCAGCGGCTGTGCATTGCGCGGGCGCTGCTGAAACGGCCCAAGATCCTGATTTTGGACGACTCCACCAGCGCGGTGGACACCGCCACCGACGCCAAGATCCGCCAAGCCTTTGCCGAGCATATCCCCGGCACCACCAAGCTGATCATTGCCCAGCGCGTTTCCAGCGTGCAGGACGCCGACCGCATCCTGGTTTTGGACAACGGCGGCGTCAGCGGCTTTGACACCCACGAAAACCTGCTGAAAACCAACGCGATCTACCGCGAGATCTACGAGGCGCAGACCCGGGGCGGCGGCGACTTTGACCAGCCCGCCCCGGCCGCCCAAACCGGAAAGGATGGTGCGCAGTGATGGCAGCCAACGCAAAGACAGCCGAAGCACCCCGCCGCAGCCCCGGCCAGATGCTGGGCACGATGGGCCGGGTGCTGGGCTATATGGTAAAACGGTACAAATTTTCCTGCCTGATGGTGGTGGTGTGCATCCTGGGGTCGGCGCTGGCGTCGGTGCAGGGGGTGCTGTTCACCCAAAGCCTGATCGACGATTACATCACCCCCATGCTGCAAAGCCAGAGCGCCGACTACGGCCCGCTGGCCGCGGCGCTGATGCGGGTGGCGGGCATCTACGCCATCGGCATCCTGTGCGCCTACGGCTACAACCGCATCATGGTCAACGTCAGCCAGGGCACCATGCGGGACCTGCGCGTGGAGCTGTTCCGGCACATGGAATCGCTGCCCATCCGCTACTTTGACACCCATGCCCACGGAGACATCATGTCGGTCTATACCAACGACGTGGACACGCTGCGCCAGCTGATGAGCCAGAGCCTGCCCCAGCTGCTCAACTCGTCGGTGACCATCGTCACATCGCTGGTCAGCATGATCCTGCTGGACCTGCCGCTGACGGTCATCACGGTGGCGATGATCTGCGTCATGCTGCTGGTGACCACCCGCCTGGCGGGCCGGTCCGGGCGGTATTTTGCCCGCCAGCAGGCCGACCTGGGCGCGGTGAACGGCTACATTGAGGAGATGATGGACGGCCAGAAGGTGGTCAAGGTGTTCTGCCACGAGGAGGAGAGCATCCGGCAATTCCGCGTGCTGAACGAGCAGTTGCGGGAAAGTGCCGACAAGGCCAACACCTTTGCCAACATCACCATGCCGCTGAACGCCAACCTGGGCAACATCAGCTACGTGCTGTGCGCCGTGGTGGGCGCGGCGCTGGCGCTGAACGGCTACGGCGGCCTGACGCTGGGCGCGCTGGTGTCGTTTTTGACGCTGAACAAAAACGGCACCCAGCCGGTCAGCCAGGTCAGCCAGCAGACCAACAGCATCGTCATGGCCATGGCCGGCGCAAAGCGCATCTTTGACCTGATGGACGAGGCGCCGGAGGCAGACAGCGGCTACGTGACGCTGGTCAACGCCCGCGAAAAAGCCGACGGCACGCTGGAGGAATGCGCCGAGCGTACCAACGTCTGGGCCTGGAAGCACCCCCACCACGACGGCACCACCACCTACACCCGCCTGCGGGGCGACATCACCTTTGACGATGTGGATTTCGGCTACACGCCGGGCAAGATCGTGCTGCACAACATCAAGCTGTACGCCACGCCGGGGCAGAAGATCGCCTTTGTGGGCTCCACCGGCGCGGGCAAGACCACCATCACCAACCTGATCAACCGCTTTTACGACATTGCCGACGGCAAGATCCGCTATGACGGCATCAACATCAACAAGATCAAAAAGGCCGACCTGCGGCGGTCCCTGGGCATCGTTTTGCAGGACACCCACCTGTTTACCGGCACCGTGATGGAAAACATCCGCTACGGCCGCCTGGACGCCACCGACGAAGAGTGCATGGCGGCCGCAAAGCTGGCCAACGCCGACGCCTTTATCCGCCGCCTGCCCGACGGCTACAACACCCTGCTGACCGGCGACGGCGCCAACCTGAGCCAGGGCCAGCGGCAGCTGCTGGCCATTGCCCGCGCCGCCGTGGCCGACCCGCCGGTGCTGATTTTGGACGAGGCCACCAGCTCCATCGATACCCG
>DWWX01000011.1 GCA_019119495.1 Candidatus Gemmiger stercorigallinarum
TCCACCACCTTGCCGTGGTCGTGGGCGCCCACCGAAACGCCGCCGCCCATGTGGATGACGATGAGGTTCAGGTCCTCGTAGCGGGTGCCGTGCTCCTTGGCGTAGCGGCGGGCCACCGCCTTCTGGTTCAGCGCGTGGAAGATGCTGCGCCGCGGCAGCTCCGGCATGCCGGAAATGCGGGCCACGTCGGGCAGCTCGTCCACCACCACAGGGTCAACGATGTAGCTGGGTTTGCCGATGGCGTCGCCGATCTCCCGCGCCAGGATGCCGCCCAGGTTGGAGGCATGCTGGCCCTGGACGCCCTTTTTCAGGTCGGCCAGCAGCTCGTCGCTGACGGCGTAGGTGCCGCCGGGGATGGGCTTGAGCAGGCCGCCGCGGCCGACGATGACGTCCAGCGTGTGGACGTCGCAGTTTTTCTCCTTCAAAAAGTCCAGGATGATCTGCTTGCGGAAATCCTTCTGGTCGATGATGGAGGCGTACTTGGCGATCTCCTCGGTGGGATGGCGCAGCGTTTCCTCAAACAGCAGCGTCTCGTCCTCGAACACGCCGACCTTGGTGGAGGTGGAACCGGGATTGATGATCAGGCTTTTGATAGACATGGGGATCTTCTCCTTTTTCACAGCAGGGCGGGACGCCTTATTTGTTTTTCTTCATGGCCTCGGCCACCACGGCGGCCAGAGCGATGGAGTTGACCTTGGTCTGGAAGGAGTCGGAGCGGCTGGTCAGGATGGCGGGCACCTGGGTGCCGGTCAGGATGCAGCCGTTCTCGCACTGGGCGGTGTGCACCAGCGTCTTGTAGCAGATGTTGCCGGCCTGGATGTCCGGGAACAGCAGGATGTCGGCATGGCCGGCGGCGGGGCGGTCCTGGGCGCCCTTGTGGGCGGCGGCCTCCGGGTCGATGGCGATGTCCATGGACAGCGGGCCGTCCACAACGCAGCCGGTGATGCGGCCGTCCTCGTTCATCTTGCGCAGTTCGTCGGCGTCCACGGTGCAGGGCATCTTGGGGTTGACCACCTCAACGGCAGCCAGCGGGGCGACGCGGGGGCAGGGGATGCCGCAGGCGTGGGCCACCTCGACGGTGTTGTTGATGATGTTGACCTTGTCCTCCAGCGTGGGGTAGGTGACAAAGGCCACGTCGGTCAAGAACAGCAGCTGCTCGATGCCCTTGACCTGGAACACCGCCACGTGGGACAGCATCTTGCCGGTGCGCAGGCCCACTTCCTTGTCCAGGATGCTCTTGAGGAAGGTCTTGGTGTCGATCAGGCCCTTCATGTACATATCGGCCTCGCCGTCGTGGGCCAGCTTGACGGCTTTCAGCGAAGCCTGGACGTTGTCCGGCTCGTCGATGATGCGCCAGCCGGTCAGGTCGATGTTCAGCCCGGCGGCCAGCTCGCGGATCTTGGCCTCGTCGCCCACCAGGATGGCGTCGGCAATGCCCTGGCTGCGGGCGGCGGCCACAGCCTCCAGCACGGCGTCGTCAGCCGCGGCGGCCACGGCCACGACCTTTTTGTCACATTCCTTCACGCGGGAGATCAGATCCTCAAAACTTGCGCTCATGTTCATGCACCTCTCAGTTGTTACCTTTTCAGCAGCAGGGCCGCGGCCGGGAAGGGCGCAGCCGGAAAACGGCGCCTGCGCCCCGGCAGGGACGCAGCAGCGCTATTCTGTTAATAAAATAACACTTGTGCCGGAAAGGGTCAAGGGGCGCGGCGCGGCAAACGGCCCAAAACACGCCAAAAAATCTTGATTTGCATGCCAAAAAATCTTGATTTGCACCCCTTGACACCGCCGGGCGGCGGGGGTATAATACTTGCTGTAAAAAAAGCAGCGACCGGCATCTGCCGTCGGCTCACCTTGCGGGCGCAAAGCCCCGGGTCATACAGCATCCATCGTCCGCCTGGGGCCGCAGGGCCGTTTTGCGGGGCGATGCGGCTTTATGGTTTGAGTTTGGCGGCTGCCTGTTCCGGGCAGCCGCTTTTTCGTATCCCATCAAAAACCATATTTGTTTGGAGGTGTATCCCAATCGCCAGCAACAGCAATTCCAAGGAACTGGAGATCAATGAGCGCATCCGCGACAAGGAAGTCCGCCTGATCGGCGCCGACGGCCAGCAGATGGGCGTGATGAGCCCCCGTGACGCGCTGCGCATTGCGCAGAACCAGGACCTGGACCTGGTCAAGGTGGCCCCGCAGGCCAAGCCGCCGGTGTGCAAGATCCTGGACTACGGCAAGTACCGGTTCGAGATGCAGAAAAAGGAAAAGGAAGCCCGCAAGAACCAGAAGGTCGTCGAGCTGAAAGAGATCCGCCTGTCTCTCAACATCGATACCAACGACTTCAACACCAAAGTGAACCAGGCTGCCAAGTTTTTGCAGCAGGGCCACAAGGTCAAGGTCTCCATCCGGTTCCGCGGCCGCGAGATGGCGCACACCAATCTGGGCATTGACGTGCACAAGCGTTTTGCCGAGGCACTGGCCGGCCAGGCTGTGGTTGACAAGCAGCCCAAGCTGGAAGGGCGCAGCATGCTGATGTTCCTTTCGCCCAGCCCGAACAAATAACCCCAACCATCGGAAGCCGGCTTTCGCCCCATGGCGTGCGGCCTGCCCCGGCAGGCCGCATCTGCCTGCGCCCCCGGCGCAAAGCGGACGCTCCCAAAACCCCTTAGGAGGAAACGAAAATGGCTAAAATGAAGCTCAAGACCCTTTCCGGCGCCAAGAAGCGTTTTAAGATGACTGCCAGCGGCAAGATCAAGCGCAATGCGTCCAAGCGCCGCCATATCCTGACCAAAAAGACCACCAAGCTCACCCGCGGCCTGCGCATGAACCACTACGTGGACAAGTCCAACGAGGCCACCGTCCGCAAGATGATGCCCTACGGCGGCTGAGCCGGACGGCAGAAAACCGGCAACTGAGTTTGAGTTACAAAGGAGATAAAATACCATGGCACGTATCAAAGGCGCTACCATGACGCACAAGCGTCGCACCAAGACCCTGAAGCTGGCCAAAGGCTACTACGGCAGCAAGAGCAAGCATTTCCGCATGGCCAAGCAGGCCGTGATGAAGAGCGGCAACTACGCTTACGTCGGCCGCAAGCTGAAAAAGCGTCAGTTCCGCAGCCTGTGGATCACCCGCATCAACAATGCGGTCCGTCCCCAGGGCATGAACTACTCCACCTTCATGAACGCCCTGAAGAAATCCGGCATCGAGCTGAACCGCAAGATGCTCAGCGAGATGGCCATCCACGATCCCCAGAGCTTCAACGCCCTGGTCGAGACCGCCAAGAAGGCCCTGGCCTGACACAGCACACCAAAGCAGACGCACGCGCACGCGTGCGTCGCTTTTGTATTATAGGGCAGGGGCACGCCCCGGCCCGCAGATCCTCTCGACCGGAAAGGCAGGCAACCATGCTGCAACCCATCACCAGCCGCGACAACGACAAGATCAAGCAGGCCTGCCGCCTGCGGGACAGCGAGGCTGCCCGCGCCGCGGCGGGGCTGTTCTTTGCCGAGGGCCCCAAGCTCTGCCTGGAGGCCGCCAAGTCCTGCCGGTGCGCGGCGCTGTACGCCACCCGCCGCGCGCTGGAGCACACCCCCGCGCTGGCGGCGCTGGATGCGGTGACGGTGCCCGTGGCCGACCCGGTGGCGGACAAGCTGTCCTCCACCAAAAGCAGCCAGGGGGTCTTTGGGCTGTTTGCGCTGCCCGCGCCCGACCCGGCGGCGCTGGACGCCGCCCGGCGCATCCTGGCGCTGGAGCGGGTGCAGGACCCCGGCAACGTGGGCACCCTGATCCGCAGCGCGGCGGCCTTCGGGTTTGACGCGGTGCTGCTGGGGCCGGGCTGCGCCGCGCCCTACGCGCCGCGCACGCTGCGGGCCTCGATGGGCGCGGCGGTGCGCATGCCGGTGTTTGAGACCGGCGACCTGCCCGCGGCGCTGCGGGCGCTGGGGGACCGCGGCGTGACCTGCCTGGCCGCCGCGCTGCAAAACGCCGCGGCGCTGGACACCGTTGGCCGGGAGTTTGCCGGCGGGCTGTGCGTGGTCATCGGCAGCGAGGGCCAGGGCCTGACCGACGCCGCCGTCGCCGCCTGCGGCCGCGCGGTGCGCATCCCCATGACCGACCGGGCCGAGAGCCTGAACGCCGCGGTGGCCGGCAGCGTGCTGCTGTGGCATTTCCGCGGGGTGTAAAGCTGCCCGCGCCGGCAGGGAGGCGGAGAAGCCCCGCGGCGGGGCCTGCCGCCCTGCTTATTATATGGTAAGGGCGGGCGGTTTTGCCCGCCGCCGCGAACCGCCCCGGCGGCCGCGCGGTTTGGCACCCTGTCTTTTTCCCGACACGCCAAGGAGGTCGCCTTCCATGAACGATGTCTATAACTGGATGTGGATGGCCGAGGTGCTGGGCTGCGGCAGCCCCTACTCCGGCGAGGCGCTGGCCTGGGCCGGCGGCGACGCAGGCAGTTTCTGCCGGCGCATCCTGGCCGGCGAGCGGCCGCACTTTTTGACCCGCGGCGCGCGGGAGCGGGCGGCCGCCCTGGCCCCGGATGACCTGGCGCCCCGCCTGGCGGACTGCCGGCGCCTGGGCGCCGCGGTGCTGACCCCGGACGACCCGGACTACCCCGAACGCTTCCGGGACCTGCCCGACCTGCCGCTGGTCTTGTACGTTACCGGCAGCACCGCCTGCCTGAACGGCGGGCGGTATGTGGCCATGGTGGGCACCCGCCGCCCCACGCCCTACGGCCGGCGTGCCTGCCGCGAGCTTTCGCTTTCGCTGGCGGAGCAGGGGACGGTGATCGTCAGCGGCATGGCCGACGGGCTGGACGGCGTGGCCCAGGCCGCCGCCGTGGAGGCCGGCGCGCCCACCGTGGCGTTTCTGGGCACCGGCATCGACAAGACCTATCCCGCCGCCAACGCCGGCCTGCGGGCCGAGATCGAGCGCACCGGCGGCGCCGTTGTCAGCGAATATCCGCCCGGCTTTGCGGGCAAGATGCAGGGGACCTTCCTGGCCCGCAACCGGCTGATCGCCGCGCTGGGCGAGGTGCTGTGCGTGGCCGAGGCCAGCTTGCGCAGCGGCACCATGAACACCGTCGGCCACGCCGAGCGGTACGGCCGCCCGGTGATGGCGGTGCCGGGCAGCATTTTCAGCCGTGCCAGCGCCGGCACCAACGCCCTTTTGCAGGCCGGCCGCGCCGCCGTTTTGTGCACCGCCGACGACGTACGCCGGACATTGGGGCTTGCGCCGGAGGAAAATCTGTGGCAAAATGACCCAGAGGAGACTGCCGACCCCGGCCTGTCCGCCGGGGCAAAGCAGGTCCTGGCCGTGCTGGGCCCCGACCCCATGTACCTGCAGGACATCTGCCGCGCCAGCGGCCTGCCCGCCAGCCAGGTGCTGGCCGCCTACACCGAGCTGGAGCTGGCCGGCATGGCCGTGCCCGGCCCCGGCCGCAGCCTGGCGGCGGCCCGCTGAGGCGCTTTTCCGGGAAAGTCTCCCTTTCCTGCAACACCGAGTTTTGCCCCGCATGCAAGGGGCGTCACAAACAGGAGTAACTGCAACATGGCAAAGTTAGTGATCGTGGAATCCCCGGCCAAGGCCAAGACCATCGGCAAATACCTGGGCAAGGGATACAAAGTCACGGCAAGCATGGGCCATATCCGCGACCTGCCCGCCAGCCAGCTGGGCATCGATGTGGAGCATGGCTACAAGCCGCACTATATCACCATCAAGGGCAAGGCCAAGCTGGTGCGCGAGCTGAAGGACGAGGCCAAAAAGTCTGACGGCGTGCTGCTGGCCACCGACCCGGACCGCGAGGGCGAGGCCATCAGCTGGCACCTGGCCAATGTGCTGGGGCTGGACCCCGCCGCCCCCAACCGCATCACCTTTGACGAGATCACCAAAAAAGGCGTGCAGGAGGGCATGGCCCACCCCCGCGCCATCGATATGAACCTGTTCAACGCCCAGCAGGCCCGGCGGGAGCTGGACCGCCTGGTGGGCTACAAGCTGTCGCCCTTTTTATGGCGGAAAGTCCGCCGGGGTCTGTCCGCCGGCCGGGTGCAGAGCGTGGCGGTGCGGCTGATCCGCGACCGGGAGCTGGAGATCGACGCCTTCAAGCCTGACGAATACTGGAACATCGACGCCGAGTTCGGTAAGGGCAAGACCGCCTTTACCGCACGGCTGGCCGCCGGCGCCGACGGCAAAAAGCTGACCGTCACCAACAGGGAGCAGGCCGACGCCATCCTGGCCGCGCTGGACGGCAAAGACTACACGGTGACCCAGGTGGACAAGGGCCGCCGCCGCCGCGTGCCGCCGCCGCCCTTTATCACCTCCACCCTGCAGCAGGAGGCCAGCCGCCGGTTCGGTTTCTCGGCCACCCGCACCATGCGGGCCGCCCAGACGCTGTACGAGGGCGTCGAGATCGCCGGCCACGGCGCCATCGGCCTGATCACCTATATGCGTACCGACTCTCTGCGCATCTCGGACGAGGCGGTGGCCGCCGCCAAGGAGTACATCGGCGGCCGCTGGGGCGAACGGTATATCTGCCCCGTCAAGCGCAAGTACAAGTCCCGCTCCGCCACCGCCGCCCAGGACGCCCACGAGGCCATCCGCCCCTCCACGCCCGGCCTGACCCCCGACGAGGTGGAGCAGAGCCTTTCCGGCGATACCGCCAGGCTCTACCGCCTGATCTGGAGCCGGTTTATGGCCAGCCAGATGGCCGACTGCGAGCAGGACACCGTCTCGGTGGGCATCACGGCGGGGGACTACCTGTTCCGCGCCAGCGGCTACCAGGTGGCTTTTGACGGCTACACCGCCCTGTACGAGGAAGCCACCGACGACAAGGAAAAGAAAGAGACCGCCCTGCCCCCGCTGGAACAGGGCCAGAAGCTGGCGCTGGAGCAGCTGCACGCCGACCAGAAATTCACCCAGCCGCCGCCGCTGTACACCGAGGCGACGCTGATCCACGCATTGGAGGAGAACGGCATCGGCCGGCCCTCCACCTACGCGCCCATTATCACCACCATCGTGGACCGCGGTTATGTGGAGCGGGACGGCAAAAAGCTGCGCACCACCCCGCTGGGCCAGGCGGTCAACCAGGTCATGCTGGAGCAGTTCCCCGACATTGTGGACGTGACCTTCTCCGCCGACATGGAAAAGCGGCTGGACACCGTGGAAAACGGCACCGCCAACTGGGTGGACACGGTGGACGAGTTCTACCAGGGCTTTGCCAAAAGCCTGGAGCAGGCCGAAAAGAACATGGAGGGCAAGCGGATCAAGGTGGCCGACATCCCCACCGACGAGGTCTGCGAAAAGTGCGGCAAGCCGATGGTCATCAAGTCGGGCCGGTACGGCAAGTTCCTGGCCTGCAGCGGCTTCCCCGACTGCAAAAACACCCGCCCGCTGGTCAGGGATACCGGCGGCCTGTGCCCGCTGTGCGGCGGCCACATGCTGCAGCGCAAAAGCGCCAAGGGCCGCATCTACTACGGCTGCGGCAACTTCCCCACCTGCAAGTTTATGACCTGGGACGAGCCCGTGCCCGAAACCTGCCCCAACTGCGGCGCCACGCTGTTCAAAAAGCGGGGCACCCTGTACTGCGCCAAAGAGGGCTGCGGCTTCAGCAAGCCGGTGGAGAAAAAGTAAGGGCCGCCGGGCCCCGCAAACGCGCCGCCCCGCCGCCCCAAACCCACAAGACCCATCCGAAAGGACCCGCCATGCAAATTACCGTCATCGGCGCCGGGCTGGCCGGCTGCGAAGCCGCGCTCTGGCTGGCAGGCCGCGGCGTCGCCGTCGACCTGTACGAGCAAAAGCCCGCCCGGTTTTCCCCCGCCCACAAAAGCGCCGGCTTTGCCGAGCTGGTCTGTTCCAACTCGCTGAAAGCCGAGCGCCCCGACTCTGCCTCCGGCCTGCTCAAGCTGGAAATGCGCGCCCTGGGCTCCCGCCTGCTGGACGCCGCCGAGTGTGCCCGCGTGGCCGCCGGCGGCGCGCTGGCCGTGGACCGGGACAAGTTCTCGGCCGCCGTCACCGCGCTGGTGGAGGCCGAGCCAAACATCACCGTCCACCGGCAGGAGGTCGCCGCCATCGACGAGAGCCGGCCTGTGCTGGTGGCCTCCGGCCCGCTGACCGACGGCGCGCTGGGCGAGGCGGTGGCCGCCCTGACCGGCAGCCACCGGCTGAGCTTTTACGACGCGGTGGCGCCCATCGTCGCCGCCGACAGCCTGGACATGGACAAGGTCTTTGCCGCCTCCCGCTACGGCCGCGGCGAGGCCGACTACCTCAACTGCCCCTTTAATAAAGAGGAGTACGAGGCGTTCTACGCGGCGCTCATCGCCGCCGAGCGCGCGCCGCGGCACGACTTTGACACGCCGCTGACCGTTTACGAGGGCTGCATGCCCATCGAGGTGATGGCCGCCCGCGGCGCGGACACCATCCGCTACGGCCCCCTGCGCCCGGTGGGCCTGCGGGACCCCCGCACCGGCCACCGCCCCTGGGCCAACGTCCAGCTGCGGGCCGAGAACACCGGCCGCACGCTGTACAACCTGGTGGGCTTCCAGACCAACCTGAAATGGGGCGAGCAGAAGCGGGTGTTCTCGATGATCCCCGGCCTGGAGCACGCCGAGTTCGTGCGCTACGGCGTCATGCACCGCAACACCTTTTTGGACAGCCCGGCGGTGCTGACCGACGCGCTCTGCCTGAAAGAGCACCCCAACGTGTTTTTTGCCGGGCAGATCACCGGTTTTGAGGGGTACATGGAAAGCGCGGCCTGCGGCCTGCTGGCCGCCCGCAGCATCTGGGCCCGGCTGACCGGCCGGGACTGGACGCCGCCGCCCCAAACCACCATGTGCGGCGCGCTGCTTGGCTACATCACCACACCCAACAAGGATTTCCAGCCCATGGGGGCGAACATGGGCATCCTGCCCGCCCGCCCCGACATCCGGGACAAGCGTGCCCGCTACGCCGCTTTGTCCGAGACCGCGCAGGCGGAGATGAGGAAGTGGGCGGAGGGCTGAATCAGGGCGTATCCGAAGCTGCAAAAAGCGCCGGAAGATCCGCTGAATGCGGGGCGGTGCAGGCATCGTCCGCCGCGGACACGGCGGCGTACAGCCGCCCGCGGGGTTAAATGCCCGGCAAAGTGCCGCACCCCTCCGCCGCCTGCGGCGGCACCTCCCCTTGCAGGGGCGGCTTCCGGGCCGGCAGCCGCCGCAGAGGCTCCCCTGGAAGGGGAGCTGTCACCGAAGGGGACTGAGGGGTGCATTGCCGCCGAAATCATGCCGATACCCCCACGGCTTGCCGTTAATGCTGCCGCCCCGTTTTCGGGCGCGCGGCAGCGTGCGGACCGCCCAAATTCCTTATTACTAAATTACGAAAAGTCCTGTCCGATTTTCTTTGATTGAAGCTGAAAGCGAGGCAACACCATGAAGATTCTTGTAGACGCCATGGGCGGCGACAATGCGCCGCTGTGTGTTTTGCAGGGCGCGGCCGACGCGCTGCGTGAATTTGGCGACGGCATGCAGCTGGTGCTGCTGGGCCGGAAAGAAGTGATCGAGCAGACCGCCAAGGACAACGGCATCCCGTTGGACGGCATGGAGCTTGTGGACTGCCGCCAGGTGGTCACCATGCACGACGACCCGGTCAAGGCCGCCCGCAAAATGACCGACTCCAGCCTGGTGCGCGGCCTGACCATGCTCAAAAACGGCGAGGGCGACGCTTTTGTCAGCGCCGGCTCCACCGGCGCGATGCACGTGGCCGCCAGCCTGATCATCCGCACCGTCAAGGGGGTCAAGCGCCCGGCGCTGGCCACCCCCATGCCCGGCTTCAAGCAGAATTACCTGCTTTTGGACTGCGGCGCCAACGTGGAGTGCCGCGCCACCACCCTGAACGCCTTTGCGGTCATGGGCAGCGTCTATGCCGAAAAGGTCATGGGCCGCCACAGCCCCAGCGTCGCGCTGGTCAACAACGGCGCCGAGGACACCAAGGGCACCCCCATCTACCGCGAGGCCCACGGCCTGATGCGGGCAAACCCCGTCATCCGTTTTGCCGGCAACATCGAGCCCCGCGACGTGCCCAACGGCGAAGTGGACGTGGTGGTCTGCGACGGCTTTGTGGGCAACGTCATCCTCAAGCTGACCGAGGGCGTGGCCAAGAGCCTGCTGGGCATGCTCAAGGACGTGTTTATGCAAAGCGTCGTCACCAAGCTGTGCTACCTGGGCGTCAAGGGCGGCCTGCGCACCATCAAGCACAAGATGGATTCAGAGGAAGTGGGCGGCGCGCCGCTGCTGGGCACCGCCAGGCCGGTCATCAAGGCCCACGGCTCCAGCAAGGCCAAGGGCATCAAGAACGCCATCCGGCAGGCGCGCCTCTGCGTGGAGGGCGACCTGTGCGGCACCATGGAGGCCGCGCTGGCAGAATTGCAGACAGACGAAACCAGGGCAGAAAAGAGCGAGTGACATGAAATTCCGCAACCCCGCCCAGCTGGAAGAAAAGCTGGGCTACCGGTTCAAAGACCGGACGCTTTTGGAGACCGCGCTGACCCATACCAGCTTTGCCAACGAGAGCCGCACCCCCGTGCAGCACAACGAGCGGCTGGAGTTTTTGGGCGACAGCGTGCTGTCGGTGGTGGCGGCGGACTACCTGTTCCGCCATTCCACCCGGCCGGAAGGCGAGCTGACCCGCATGCGCGCCAGCCTTGTCAGCGAGGACGCGCTGTTCCAGTTTGCCCAGGAGATCGAGCTGGGCAGCTTTCTGCGGCTGGGCCGCGGCGAGGAGCTGGGCGGCGGCCGCACCCGCCCCAGCGTGGTGTCCGACGCCTTCGAGGCGCTGATCGCCGCGCTGTACCTGGATGGCGGGCTGGAAAACGCCCGCCGCTTTATCCTGCCCTTTTTGACCGAGGGCAAGACCGCCGAGGAGGACTACAAGACCCGCCTGCAGGAGGTCATCCAGCAGAACCCGGAGGAAAAGCTGCACTACGAGGTGGAGAGCGAGTCCGGCCCCGACCACGACAAGCGGTTCGGGGTGGCGGTGTACCTGAACTCCAACTGCATTGCCCGCGGCGAGGGCCGCAGCAAAAAATCCGCCGAACAGCACGCCGCCCGCGAGGCCCTGCGCCTGATGGGGCTGATCGACAAAGGCGAAACGTAAGCCCCGCGCCCATCGTACACCCCCATCGCACACCGTAGAAGGAGAGGACCCCCACGCCTATGCGCCTGAAAGAATTGGAGATCCAGGGCTTCAAGAGCTTCCCGGACAAGACCCGCCTGACCATCGGCGAGGGCATTACCGGCATCGTCGGCCCCAACGGCAGCGGCAAAAGCAACATTTCCGACGCCATCCGCTGGGTCATGGGCGAGACCAGCTCCAAGCAGCTGCGCGGCGCGGGCAAGATGGAGGACGTCATCTTCGGCGGCACCCAGACCCGCGGCGCCATGGGCTATGCGTCGGTCAGCCTGACCATCGACAACACCGACCACGGCCTGGACATGGACGCCGACGAGGTCACCATCGGCCGCCGGTACTACCGCAGCGGCGAGAGCGAGTACAGCATCAACGGCCAGAGCGTCCGCCTGAAGGACATCTACGAGCTGCTTTTGGACACCGGCCTGGGCCGGGACGGCTACGCCATCGTCGGCCAGGGCCGCATCGCCGAGATCGTGGCCGCCAAGTCGGGCGAGCGGCGGGAAATTTTTGAGGAGGCCTCCGGCATCGCCCGCTACCGCTACCGCAAAAACGAGGCCGAGCGCCGCCTGGCCGCCGCCGAGGGCAACCTGGAACGCCTGCGGGACATTTTGGGCGAATTGGAGCGCCGCGTCGGGCCCCTCAAGCGGGACAGCGAGAAGGCGCAGCAGTTTCTGGAACTGTCCGGGCAGCGCAAAAGCCTGGAGGTCACCCTGTGGGTGGACGCCATCCGCCGCGCCAAGGACACCGTCCGGGACCAGCAGCGCAGGTACGAGGCCGCCCAGGCCGACTACGACCGCCTGAGCCGCAGCCTGGACGAGTACGACGAGAAGAGTGAAGCCCTGCGTGCCAAGACCCAGCAGCTGATGCTGCAGGTGGAGGAGTCGAACGCCCAGATCCGCGCCATCACCGAGGAGAACGCCGGCAGCGACAGCCGGATCGCCGTGCTGGATAACGAGAACGAGCACAGCCGCCGCCAGATCGAGGAGGCCCGGGCCGAGCTTTCCCGCGCCGGCGAGGGGCAGAAGGGCATCGAGCTGGAGGCCGAGGCCCACCGCGCCGCCATCGAAAAGCTGAACGCCCGGATCGCCCAGGCGGACGAGACCGCCAAAGACCTGGACCGCCAGCTGGACGCGCTGGAACAGCAGGCGATGCAGAGCGGCCAACAGCGGGACCTGCTGAACGCCGCCATCCTGCGCTGCCAGCAGGCCGCCACCGCCGCGCAGGTGCAGCACGCCACCGCCGAGAGCGCCGCCAACGCGGCCGAAGCCCGGCTGCAGGACGCCCGCGCCCAAAAACAGCAAAACGAATCCGACGCCGAGACCGCCGGCCGGCAGCAGGCCGAGGCCGCCGACCGGCTGAAACAGGCCGAGGAGGCGGTGACCCGGCTGGACAACGTCCGCGCCGGCCTGCGCCTGAAACTGGACAGCCGCAAGCGCCAGCAGGCCGAGGCCGCCGACGCGCTGCAGAAGGCCGAGCGGGAACTGAGCGCCGCCGCCCAGCGCATCCACATCCTGGAGGACCTGGAGCGCAACCTGGACGGCTACCAGCAGAGCGTCAAGACCGTCATGCGCGCCGCCGGTTCGGGGCGGCTGCGGGGCGTCATCGGCCCGGTGGCCGGCATCCTGACGGTGCGCAAGGGCTACGAGGTGGCCATCGAGACCGCGCTGGGCTTTGCCTTGCAGAACATCGTGGTGGAGGACGAAAAGTCCGCCCGCGCCGCCATCGCCTTTTTGAAGGCGGAAAAGGGCGGCCGCGCCACCTTTCTGCCGCTGGACACCATGCAGGGCAGCCGCTTCAGCGGCCGGCTGACCGGCACCGCCGAGGTGGCCGCCGACCTGGTGGAGGCCGACCCCCGCTACCAGAACATCGTCAACAACCTGCTGGGCCGCATCATCGTGGTGGAGGACCTGGCCGAGGCTTCCGCCGTGGCCCGGAACCTGGGCTACCGCAACCGCATCGTCACGCTGGACGGGCAGGTCATCAACGCGGGCGGCAGCTTTACCGGCGGCTCCACCGCCCGCAGCGTGGGCGTGTTCAGCCGCAAGCAGGAGCTGGAGGAGCTGCGCGCCCGCCTGACCCGGCTGCAGACCGCCCGCGATACCGCCGCCCAGGCCGCCCGCGACCGCAAGGCCGAGGCCGACACCCTGCAGGCCCAGCTGACCGGCGCCGACAGCGAGAGCATGACCGCCGCCGCCGACCGGCTGCGGGCCTCGCTGGAGGTGGACCGCCTGGCCGCCGCCGCCGACAATGCCGCCCGGGAGAGGGAGCGGCTGCAACAGGAGATCGCCCTGTTTGAAGCCCAGCTGGCCGAGAGCCGCGCCGCCGCGGAGCAGGCCGGCAAAGACCGCGCCGCCGCCGAGGCCGAGCAGGCCGACGCCGAGCGGCAGCTGGCCGCCCTGGGCGAGAGCGCCGACAGCCTGACCGCCAAGCGGGAGGAGCTGACCGCCGCCGCCAACGACAACCGTCTGGCCCGCCTGACTGCCGAGAAGGACGTCAGCCTGCACCAGGCCGCGCTGGAGACTCTGGCCGGCCGCACCGGCGAGGCCGAGGCCCGCGCCCGCGAGCTGAACGCCAGCATCGAGGCCTGCCGCCAGCGCATCCGCGCCAACGAGCTGAGCGTCGAGAACATCCAGCGCCAGCGGGAGGAAAACCGCCGGCGCATCGCCGACTGCGAGCAGGCCATCCGGGATGCCAACGCCGCCCGGATGCAGGCCGAGGCCGATTCCACCCGCCTTGCGCAGGAAAACCGCGCCCTGACCGACGAGCGGGAAAAGATGAGCGGCGAGATGGCCCGCCTGGCCGAGCGCCGCACCGCCGCCGAGACCGAGCTGAACTCCACCGCCGCCAAGCTGTGGGAGGAGTATCAGCTGGCCGAGAGCGAGGCCGAGGCCCTCTGCGTCGAGTTCCAGAACGTCACCGAGCTGCGCCGCCAGGTGGCCGAGGTCCGCGGCAAGATCCGCGCTCTGGGCAACGTCAACGTGGGCGCCATCGACGAGTACAAGGAAGTCAAGGAACGCTACGACTTCATGAAAGCGCAGGTCACCGACGTGGAAAAGTCCCGCGCCGAGCTCAACCGCATGATCGGCGAGCTGTGCGACGAGATGCGCACCCTGTTCGCGGACAGCTTCAAGCGCATCAACGAGAATTTTGTGCACATTTTCCGGGAACTGTTCGGCGGCGGCAGCGCAAGGCTGTACCTGTCCGACCCGGACGATGTGCTGGAGAGCGGCATCGAGATCGAGGTCTCGCCCCCCGGCAAGGTCATCAAAAACCTGTCGGCGCTGTCCGGCGGCGAGCAGGCGCTGGTGGCCATCTCCATCTACTTTGCCATCCTGGCCGTCAACCCGTCGCCGTTCTGCATCCTGGACGAGATCGAGGCCGCGCTGGACGACGTCAACGTGGTGCGCTACGCCCAGTATTTGCGCCGCCTGACCGACAAGACCCAGTTCATCGTCATCACCCACCGCCGCGGCACCATGGAGGCCGCCGACGTGCTGTACGGCGTGACGATGCAGGAGGACGGCGTTTCCAAGATCTTGCGCCTGGACCTGAACAGCGTCAGCGCGGATCTGATCTCGTGACGGGGTCCGGCCCTGCCGATCCCCACCCGGACAGGCGAGTGCTTGCCGCCGCCTTTGTAGGGGACGATGCTGGCATCGTCCCGCAAACCTTCCGGCCGGCGATGCGCCCCGGGCCGATGAAGATCATCGGCCCCTACGCAAAGGTTCCGCCTGGCCGGGGTATCTGCCGGCACAAAAGGGGATTGGCAGCCCTCTCGCGGCAATGCACCCCTCCGCCTGCGGCTTGCGCCGCATCCACCTCCCCTTACAGGGGAGGCTTTGCCAATGGCAGCTGCCCGAAAGGCTCCCCTGCAAGGGGAGCTGTCGGCGAATGCCGACTGAGGGGTGCCGCGCATTGCCGGGAGCTTACCCTTGCAGGCTGGCTGTACGTTACCCGCCGCATTCCCCACCCACCCAAAGGAGGTGCCCGCCATGGGCCTGTTTGATGCGTTCCGCAAGAAAAAGATCAACGACGGTCTGGAAAAGACCCGCACCGGCTTTTTTGCCAACATCGTCAACACGCTGACCAATTCCCAGATCGACGACGACCTGTACAACGACCTGGAGGAGCAGCTGATCCTGGCCGACGTCGGCCCCGACTGCGCCATCCGCCTGGTGGACGAGCTGCGCGACAAGGTGCAGGCTGACCACCTGAAAACCGGCGAGGAAGCCCTGAAAGCCCTGCGGGAACTGATCCGCCTGGAGATGAACCCCGCCGCCGATATGGACATCTCCGGCAAGCCGGCGGTGATTTTGGTCATCGGCGTCAACGGCGTGGGCAAGACCACCACCATCGCCAAGCTGGCCTACCTGTACAAGGACCTGGGCCGCAAGGTGATGCTGGCCGCCGGCGATACCTTCCGCGCCGCCGCCAGCGAGCAGCTGGAACTGTGGGCCGAGCGCGCCGAAGTCCCGCTGGTCAAGGCAGGGGAGGGCGCCGACCCCGCCGCCGTCATCTTTGACGCGGTCAAGAGCGCCAACGCCCGCGGCTACGACATGGTCATTGCCGACACCGCCGGCCGCCTGCACAACAAAAAGGGCCTGATGGACGAGCTGTCCAAGATCGCCCGCAGCGTCAAAAAGGCCAGCCCGGAGGCCAGCCTGGAGGTGCTTTTGGTGCTGGACGCCATCACCGGCCAGAACGCCATCAGCCAGGCGCAGGAGTTCTGCCGCGCCGCCGGCGCCACCGGCATCGTGCTGACCAAGCTGGACGGCACCCCCAAGGGCGGCTGTGTCATCGGCGTCAAGCAGAAGCTGGGCCTGCCCATCCGCTTTGTGGGCGTGGGCGAAAAGATCGACGATCTGCTGTTCTTCTCGGCCACCGATTTCGCCGAGGCGCTGCTGCCCGAACTGCCCAAACACGAGGAGGACGCCCGATGAAAGTGCTTGCAGCCACCAACAACGCCGGCAAGCTGAAAGAGCTGCGCCGTATTTTGGAGCGCATGGACCATACTGTGGTCAGCCCCAAGGAGCTGGGCCTGACCCTGGACCCGGACGAGACAGGCGCCACCTTTGCCGAAAACGCCCGCATCAAGGCGGAAGCCTTCTGCCAGGCGTCCGGCCTGCCCACCGTGGCCGACGACTCCGGCCTGTGCGTGGAGGCGCTGGGCGGCGCGCCCGGCGTTTACAGCGCCCGCTACTGCGGCTGCCACGGCGACGACCCGGCCAACAACCGCAAGCTGCTGGAAACCATGGCCAACGTGCCGGAAGGGGCGCGCGGCGCAAAGTTTGTCTCGGCGGTGTGCGTGCTGCTGCCCGGCGGGGCCTGCCATATCTTTTTGGGCGAGTGCCCCGGCCGCATCGGCTTTGCGGAGCAGGGCACAAACGGTTTTGGCTACGACCCGCTGTTCATCCCCGACCGGGTGGGCCTGCCGGACGGCTCCACCGCTCCCAACGCCCAGGGCCGCAGCTACGCCCAGCTGGCCGACGGCGAAAAGGACGCCATCAGCCACCGCGGCCGCGCCATGGCCGCCATGGCAGAGGCTTTGCCCCAAATTCTGGCCGGGGCATAAGGCCGTATCCACAACTTTTGCAACTTTGTAATAATTTCGTCATTTTTATATGGTTTACTGGGTACAGCCGTGGCCGCCGCCCCGCGCCGGCATCCGGCTGCCCTGCACAAAAAAGGAGACCCCTATGCTTACAAGCAAGCAGCGCGCCGCCCTGCGCGGCGCCGCCAACCCGCTGGAACCGGTGTTCCAGATCGGCAAGGGCGAGATCGACGCCAACCTGACCGCCGCCGTGGCCGACTGCCTGGCCGCCCGCGAGCTGATCAAGCTGAAAGTGCTGGAGACCAGCGAGTACACCGCCCGCGAGGCCGCCGACATCCTGGCCCAGGCCACCGGCGCCGACTGCGTGCAGGTCATCGGCCGCAAGTTCGTGCTGTTTTTGAAAAAGAAGAAGGATTCCGCCTTTGACGCGGTGCTGGCCAAATGACAGCCGCGCCCAAGGTCCCGGCTGCCGGGGCACTGCCTGCGCAGGCCCAGCCGCCGGCGGTCCCCTGGGGCAGCGCGCCGCCGCCGCGCATCCTGCTGTACGGCGGCACCTTTGACCCGCCCCACCTGGGGCATCTGAACAACCTGCGGGCCGCCATGGCCGCCGTCCGGCCCGACCGGGTGGTGGTCATGCCGGCGGGCACGCCGCCCCACAAGGCGGCCAGCGCCACCCCGGCCCGCCACCGCCTGGCCATGTGCCGCTGCTTTGCCGCGCTGGGGCCCGGCGTCACCGTCAGCCGGTGGGAGATCGACCAGGGCGGCCGCAGCTACACCGTCCGCACGCTGGAAATGCTGCGGGCGGCCTGGCCCGGCGCGCAGCTGTACCTGGCGGTGGGCAGCGATATGCTGCTGTCCTTCCGGCAGTGGCGGGACTGGCGGCGCATTTTGCAGCTGGCCGCCCTGGTGGTGGAAAGCCGCCAGGCCGGCGACGAGCCTGCGCTGCAGGCCATGGCACGCAGCCTGGCCGCCGACGGCGGGCAGGTGCTGTTTGCCCAGGCGCCGGCCTTTGTCTGCGCCTCCAGCACGCTGCGGGCCCGCCTGGCCGCGGGGGACGCCGCCGCGCTGGACCTGCTGCCGGCGTCGGTGGCAGACTATATCAAAAAGTACGATCTGTATCACTTGCATAAATAGTACAGAATGTGCATAGCTCCCCGGCGGCGGAACTCCGGCCCGGCCCCTGCACGGCGGCCGCCTGCATCGCTGCGCATCCGCCGCCGCATACTTACTGCGGACAGAAAGGAACATCGGCATGACCTGCAAGCAAGCCAAGGCGCTGGTAAAAAGCCGGCTGGGCGAAAAGCGGTACCGGCATACCATCAATGTGAAAAAAATGGCCGTTGCCCTGGCCGAACGCTGGGGCGCCGACCCCGAAAAGGCCGAACTGGCGGCGCTTTTGCACGACAGCGCCAAGGAGCTGCCAAGGGACGAGCTGTTGCAGATTTTTGCCGACAATGCTATAATAGCAGATAATGCTGCCCGGCGGCCCGCGCCCATCTGGCACGGGATCGCCGCGGCCATTTTGTGCCAGACCCAATGGGGCGTTACCGATCCGGAGGTTTTGTCTGCCATCCGCTGCCACACCACCGGCAAGCCGGGCATGAGCAAGCTGGACAAGATCTTGTATCTGGCCGATATGACCAGCGCCGAGCGGGATTACCCCGGCGTGGAACCGCTGCGCAAGCTGGAGTTTGAGGACCTGGACAAGGCCATCTGCGCGGCGCTGGAACAGAGTATTCAATTTGTCAAGGACAGCGGCAAGCCGATGGACCCGGAAAGCCAGGCCGCTTTGGACGATGCGCGCCGCCAGCTGGCGCAGCGCGGCCGCCAAACCGCCAACCCCAACCTATGTGAAAACCATCAGGAGGAGCCAGTCGAATGAGCGAGCCTCGGAAAATCAATACCAGCGGCAGCAACACTGCCGGCAGCCAGCGCAGCATCCACACCGGCAGCGCGTCCTCGTCCTATGCGGACCCCCGCCTGGAGGAAGCCCGCGCCCGCGCCCGCGCCGACGCCGAAGCGGCCCGCATGCGCCGCAGCCAGCAGTTCCCGCGGGTGACCCGGCAGCAGGCCCGGCCCGCGTCCGGCGCGCAGGTGCGCCACCTGGACCTGAACCGCACCCAGGGCGCCAAGCCCGCCTACGACGTCAACAACGACGCCGAATTTGCCGAGCGCCAGCGCCGCCGCGCCGCCCAGGCGGCCGGCCGGCAGCAGGCCGCCCGGCCGGCGCAGAGCCAGCCCCGCACGGTCAACACCGCGCCCCGGCAGGCCGCCCCGGCGCAGCAGGCGTCGGCCCCGCGGCAGATCCACCGGGCCGGGACCGCCCAAAACACCACCGGCCGTACCATCCAACGCACACAGCCCGCCGCCCAGGCCCGGCCCGTGCAGCAGGCGGGGGCGGCACAGCCGCAGCAGGCGGCCGCATCTCGGCCGGAGGCCGCCAAAGCCGCGGCGCAGGCGTCGTCCCGCACGGGCGGCGGCATCCGCATGGAGGGCGCAGCCGGCAGCCGTGCCGGCCGCAGCGGCGGCGCTTCCGCCGGCGGCCAGCCGCCCAAAGGCCCCGGCAAGGGCAGAAAAGGCGGCGCCGGTGACGGCGGAAACGGCAAGGGCAAAAAGGGCAAAGGCAAGAAAAAGGGCCTGTGGTGGAAGATCCTGCTGGGCACCGTGCTGGCCGTTGCGCTGATCTTTGCCGGCACGGTCGCGGTGATCTTGAACGCCATCCGGCCGGAAGGCGGCAGCAATCTGACCATCAGCCAGCTGCTGAACACCCCGGAGGGCCTGGACGGCGAACAGCTGAACATCCTGGTGCTGGGCATCGACCGCAGCGCCCAGGGCGGCGATATGGCCGCCGGCTCCTCCAACGACAGCCAGTCCAACGACGGCAACACCGACATGATCATGTATGTGCAGCTGGACTTTGTCAACAACGAAGTCCGCATGCTGCAGATCCCCCGCAACATCATGGTCACCACCGACTATGATGTCTCGCACAACTATCAGATCAACAACGTCGCCCGCACCCAGGGCTCCGATGGCAACAACAATTACGGCGCCCTGGCCGAGCTGATCAACGACCAGTTTGGCCTGTATATCGACGGCTATGTGGCCATCCGGCTGGAAGCTTTGGTGGAGCTGGTGAATCTGCTTGGCCCCATTCAGGTCTACGTGCCGGATACGATCGACTACGGCGACGGCAGCCGCCTGGAGCAGGGCCTGCAGTGGATGGACGGCGCCACCGCCGAGTTCTTCCTGCGCGCCCGCGAGACCTATACCCAGGGCGATATCCAGCGCCTGAACGTGCAGCGGTATTTCTACTCGGCCATGTTCGCCCGCCTGCGGGATATGACGGTGTGGGACATCGCCAAGATCCTGCCGGTCGTGATGAACTATATGGAGACCGACCTGTCCGTCTCCAAGCTGGTCAGCGCGGCGGTCAGCCTGCTCAGTGTCAGCAGCGACCACATCATGCTCTGCCAGGTGCCGGTGTATATGGGCCAGCTGTACTACCCGATAGGCGTGGAATATCCCAATGACGTTGTTGTAGTAGCCCGGCAGGAGGCCACTGACCTGCTCAACACCTATTTCCGCACACCGGAAACGCAGCTGACCGCCGACCAGCTGAATGTCTGCGACAACGCTATTGACCTGGGCAATCGCAGCCCCACCGACCCCAATGTCCAGTATATGGGCAGTCTGAACGAGGAAGTCGTCACCGCCGCGGGCGAGGACGGCACCGAGATCGACCCCAACGCCACCTACGACCTGCCCACCGCCACTGCGACCCCCGCGCCCGATGCCAGCGGCGCGGACAGCGGCAGCAGCGATCCCTCGTCCGCCGACGACGCGGCCTGACCGCCCGCCACACCCGCCAATCTCTTGTAAGGGGGAACCCAATGGAAAGCAAAGACCTGGCCATCGCGCTGGCCCGCGCGCTGGACGCCAAAAAGGCGCGCAACATCCGCATCCTCCGCGTGCATGACCTGACCACCGTCACCGACTATTTCGTCATTGCCACCGGCACCTCCACCACCCATGTGGCTGCCCTGGCCGACGAGGCCGACTTCCAGCTGGGCCGCCAGGGCGTCAACGTCCTGCGCACCGAGGGGCAGGACGGCAAGCGGTGGATCCTTTTGGACTACGGCAGCGTCATCGTCCACGTGTTCACCCAGGAAGCCCATGATTTCTATGACCTGGAGCACCTGTGGGCGGACGGCGAGCCGGTGCCGGAGTCCACGTGGCGCCTGCCGGAGGAACCGGCAGCCGAGGCGCCGGCAGCACAACAGTAACCCTGCGCGGCAGGCCCGGAGGTGCAAGGAAGCACGCAGGGGCCTGCCTCGTTGCGTCCCAATCACCGCCGCCGGCGGCCGGAACACGGCGCGGCCGGCGCAAACCGTATCAAATCTTGCGGGGGTACCCGCGTCTGGGGAGAGATCAAACCGTGAAATACGACTTCAAAGCAGTAGAGGCCAAATGGCAGAAGGTCTGGGAGGACGAGCATACCTTCCACGCCGAGATCGACCACACCAAGCCCAAGTTTTACGCGCTGGTGGAGTTCCCGTATCCTTCCGCCGCCGGCCTGCACGTGGGCCATCCGCGCAGCTACACCGCGCTGGACATCGTGGCCCGCAAAAAGCGGCAGTGCGGCTACAACGTGCTGTACCCCATGGGCTGGGACGCCTTTGGCCTGCCCACCGAGAACTACGCCCTGAAAAACCACATCAACCCGGAGATCGTCACCGCCAAGAACGTGGCCCGCTTCAAAAGCCAGCTCAAAAGCCTGGGGCTCTCGTTTGACTGGGACCGGGAGATCAACACCACTGACCCCGACTACTACAAGTGGACCCAGTGGATCTTTTTGCAGCTGTACAAGCACGGCCTGGCCTACAAAAAGGAGATGACCGTCAACTACTGCACCGGCTGCAAAGTCGTGCTGGCCAACGAGGAGGTCGTCAACGGCGTCTGTGAGCGCTGCGGCAGCCCGGTGGTCCACAAGGTCAAGAGCCAGTGGATGCTCAAGATCACCGCCTACGCCGACCGCCTGATCGACGACCTGGACGGCCTGGATTACATTGAGCGCGTTTCGACCCAGCAGAAAAACTGGATCGGCCGCAGCCACGGCGCCGAGATCAACTTTGACACCACCGCCGGCGATGTGCTGACCGTCTACACCACCCGCGCCGACACGCTGTTCGGCTGCACCTACATGGTCGTCAGCCCGGAACACGCCTACGTGCAGAAGTGGATCGACGCCGGCCTGCTGAAAAACGTGGACGAGGTCCGCGCCTACCAGGCCGAGGCCGCCCGCAAGTCCGACTTTGAGCGCACCGAGCTGAACAAGGACAAGACCGGCGTCCGCATCGACGGCGTCGAGGCCGTCAACCCGGTCAACGGCAAGGTGGTGCCTATCTTCATCTCGGACTATGTGCTGGCCACCTACGGCACCGGCGCCATCATGGCCGTGCCCGCCCACGACCAGCGCGACTGGGAGTTTGCCACCAAGTTCGGCCTGCCCATCGTCGAGGTGGTCCAGGGCGAGACCCCGTCCGATCTGAGCCAGTCCGCCTTCACCGACGTGGCCACCGGCACGCTGGTCAACTCCGGCTTTTTGGACGGCCTGTCCGTCGAGGACGCCAAGGAGAAAATGTACGCCTGGCTGGAGGAAAACCACAAGGGCCACAAGCAGGTCAACTTCAAGCTGCGGGACTGGGTGTTCAGCCGCCAGCGTTACTGGGGCGAGCCTATCCCCATGGTCTACTGCGAAAAATGCGGCTGGCAGCCCCTGCCGGAAAGCGAGCTGCCGCTGCGCCTGCCGGAGATCAAGGACTTTGAGCCCGGCCCCGACGGCGAAAGCCCGCTGGCCCGCCACACCGAGTGGGTCAACACCACCTGCCCCTGCTGCGGCGGCCCCGCCAAGCGCGAGACCGACACCATGCCCCAGTGGGCGGGTTCCAGCTGGTACTTCCTGCGCTACTGCGACCCCCACAACCCCGAGGCCATCGCCAGCAAGGAGGCGCTGGACTACTGGAGCCCGGTGGACTGGTACAACGGCGGCATGGAGCACACCACCCTGCACCTTTTGTACAGCCGGTTCTGGCACAAGTTCCTGTACGACATCGGCGTGGTGCCCACCAGGGAACCCTACAAAAAGCGCACCAGCCACGGCATGATCCTGGGCCTGAACCCCCACAGCTTTGTCAACCTGCCCGACGAGGAGCAGAAGAAGCTGCTGGCCGAGTACGGCAGCGAAAAGGCCGCCCGCGCCCACCTGGTGGAGGAGTACGGCGAGATGGCCGAGCACCCCATCGTCAAGATGTCGAAGTCTTTGGGCAACGTGGTCAACCCTGACGACGTGGTGGACGAGTACGGCGCCGACACGCTGCGCCTGTACGAGATGTTCGTGGGCGACTTTGAGAAAGCCGCCCCCTGGAACACCAGCTCCATCAAGGGCTGCAAGCGGTTCCTGGAGCGCATCTGGGGCCTGTCCGACAAGATCGTGGCAGGGGAGGGCATCCGCCCGGCCGTGGAGGCCACCGCCCACCGCACCATCAAGAAGGTGGGTGAGGACATCGACGCCCTCAAGGCCAACACCGCCATCGCCCAGCTGATGATCTACGTCAACACCCTGTACGACAACGGCGGCGCCACCCGCGCCGAGTACGAGGTGCTGCTCCAGCTGCTCAACCCCTTCGCCCCCCACATGACCGAGGAGCTGTGGCAGCAGCTGGGCCACGACACCCAGCTGGCCTACACCCCCTGGCCGCAGTACGACGAGGCCAAGTGCGTCGAGCAGACCATCGAGATCGCGGTGCAGGTCAACGGCAAGGTCAAGGCCCGCATCCAGGTGCCCGCCGGCATCGAGCAGGCCGACGCCATCGCCTGCGCCAAGGCCGAGCCCGCCGTGGCCGAAGCCCTGGCCGGCAAGACCATCGTCAAGGAGATCTACGTCAAAGGCAAGCTGGTCAACCTGGCGGCAAAGGGGTAAAGGCCCCTGCCCGCCCCGGCGCGAAGGGAGAAAAGCCATGCCTGTCGCGGCACCAAACCAAAAAGCAGACCAGTTCCCAAAGGCTCCCGCATCCGCGGGGGCCTTTGGCCGGTTTGCACCCCGTTTCCGCGCGCCGGAACCCGCCGGCCCCTTTGCGGCGCTGGCAGAGCTGGCCGGCAGGCCCCTGCTCTGGGCCGTGCTGGCGGTGCTGGTGCTGGCCGGCTACGGCTACGCCATGGCGGTGCCCGCCGTGGATATGGACGACCTGGCCATCGATACCTACTTTGCCGGCGGCGAGTTCCTGCGCCAGGGCCGGGTGACGGTCTGGCTGCTCCAGGCGCTTACCGGCATTTTGACCTGGCGGCCCTTCTGGCCGGAGCTGTTCGCCGCAGTCTGCCTGGCGCTGGCCGGGCTGGGGCTGGCGGCGCTGGTAAGCGCCGCGGCGGGGTGGCGGCTGCCGCTGTGGCAGGCTGCGCTGCTGGCCGGCGGGCTGCTGCTTTGGCCCTACCACGCCGAAATTTTGATGTACGCCAACCAGAGCGGCATCGGGCTGGGATACCTTTTGTGTATGCTGGCGGCCATGCTGGCCTGGCGGCATCTGTTCGGCGGCTGGCGGGCAGGGCTGCCCGGCACTGCGGGGGCGGCTGCCTGCCTGGCGCTGGCGCTGGGCTTGTACGAATCCTTTGCTCCGGTGTGGCTGACACTGGTGTTTGCAATGCTGCTGCTGCGCGCCGGCCGGCTGGACTGCTGCCGGACGCTGCGGGGGCGGCTGTCGGCGGCGGCGCGGGGCGTCTGGCCGCTGGCGGCGGGCATCGTGCTGCGCCAGGGCCTCAAGCTGCTGCTGTGCGCCGCGCTGGGCGTTACCGGCGAAAGCGGCACCGCCGCCACCGGCATCTTCTGGCTGCGCCGCGGCAGCATAGGCGAGGCGCTGCACCTTCTGGTACGGGAATGGCTGCAAACCTACGTGGCCCGCGCCTTTGGCGTGCCGGCGCTTGCGCTGCTGGCGGCCGCCTGCCTGGGGCTGTTTGCCTGGGCGGTGGCCCGCCGCGGGCAGGGGCGCGGCCTGTTTGCGGCGGGGCTTGTGCTGACCCAGTTTTCGCTGGGTATCCTGCAGGGCACCGGCAGCCAGCTGGCCCGCGCCAGCCAGTGCTTTGCGGTGTTCGTGCCGTTTGTGTTCTGGCTGCTTCTGCAGGAACTGGCCGGCCGGCGTCCCCCGGCGGGGCGGCGGCTGGCCGCCCTGCTGGCGGTGCTGGTGCTGGCCGCCGAGTGCCTGGCGCTGAACGATATCTTTTGGTATAATCGCCAGCGGTGGCAGTACGAGCAGGCCCAGCTGCAGGGCATTGCCGCCCGCCTGGACGAGCTGGACCCCGATGGCGCGCTGCCGGTGGTGTTTTGCGGCAGCCTGCCGCTGCCGCAGCAGCTGCATGACCGGGCGCTGATCCCGCCGGACAATGCGGCTTACCGGGTGTCGCAGGCATTTACCCACCGGCTGGGCGGTGTGGTCGGGGAGCTGTTCCGCTACGAGAACCCCCAGACCATGGTGGTCGCCTGGGCGCAGGGGGCGTTTGGCACCCACGAGCAGACCTACCGCCTGATGGAACTGGCTGGCCGCAGCTGCGCCGCCCCCACTGCCGCCCAGCAGCTGGCGGGCGAACAGCTGGCGGAAAGCCTGCCCGCCTGGCCGGCCGAGGGCAGCGTCAGCCTGCAGGACGGCTACCTGCTGGTCTGCCTGGGCGAAGCCTGAACGCCGCCCGCCGCCCTGTGGGGAAAATTGCATCCCGTCCGCAGATAAGCTGAATAAATTGTGAACAATCGCCCGCACAGGGGAAATGTGGTTGACATTTCGGCGCCGGGTATAGTATAATCTTCAATACTGGTTGACTAGTAGCAGATGCAAACCAACGCCCCGCAGCGCGGTCAAAACCGCATGTCCGGGACCTTGCATCCCGTGCTGAAGCATTGACCGGCAAACTCCTGTCAGTAGGACCAAGGGAGGGAAAGCAAGATGTCGGAGATCCGTGTCAAGGAGGGCGAATCCCTTGAGAGTGCTCTGCGCCGCTTCAAGCGCAGCACTGCTCGCAGTGGTGTGCTCGCTGAGGTGCGCAAGCGCGAGGCTTACGAGAAGCCGTCCGTTCGCCGCAAGAAGAAGTCCGAAGCCGCCCGCAAGCGCAAGTACAAGTAAGCAGACTGTTTGCTGAGATTGCGCCGCCTGCAAGCGGCTGGGCAGGCCCGCATGGTCGGGCCTGCTTTTTTTGTTGTCCGCAGCCGTTTTGTCAAAGAGAGGTGCCTTGCCCATGCTGCTGACCCCGGAATATATCTTCAAAAATGTGGAGGCCATCACGCCGGAATTTCTCCGGCAGCTGGGCGTCACCGCGCTGGTGCTGGATGTGGACAACACCCTGACCGGCGACGGCAGCCAGCAGCTGGACGACAGCGTCGCCGCCTGGCTGGACGCCATGCGGGCGGCGGGCGTCAGCCTGACCATTGTCTCCAACAACACGGCAAAGCGGGTGCGCCCCTTTGCCGCGCGCATCGGCCTGGCCTTTGTGCCGCTGGCCTGCAAGCCGCTGCCCGTCGGGCTGCTGGCCGCCCG
Organism: Candidatus Gemmiger stercorigallinarum; assembly: GCA_019119495.1. Lineage (GTDB taxonomy): Bacteria > Bacillota > Clostridia > Oscillospirales > Ruminococcaceae > Gemmiger > Gemmiger stercorigallinarum. The sequence goes on from DWWX01000011.1 coordinate 26,272, forward strand.
GCTCCGGCTGGGGGTGCCGCGGCGGCAGATGGCCATGGTGGGGGACCAGATCTTCACCGACCGGCTGGCGGCGGGGCTGTTTGGCATCCGCTGCCTGTACGTGCTGCCCCGCACCCCCCGCGAGAAAAGCCGCGGCGTGCGGCTGAAACGCAAACTGGAACCCCCGTTTGTCAAAAAATATTTCGAGAAAGGCGGAAAACTGTATGAGTGACGCGCCCCGTTTCGGCGCTGCCGGCCTGTCTGACAGCTTTGCCGCCGGCGGTTACAAAAGCCCGCGGGACATCGCCCGCTACCACGCCGGCTTTGGCCTGACCGCCTTTGAGGTGCAGTGCGGCCGCGGCGTGCGCATGCCGCTGGACAAAGCCGCCCTGCTGGGCGCCCAATGCGCGGCCGAAAACATTGCGCTTTCGGTACATGCGCCCTACTACATCAGCATGAGCAGCCTGGAGGAGGACAAGCGCCTGCGCAGCGTGGACTACCTGCTGCAAAGCTGCGCGCTGGTCCGGGCGCTGGGCGGCCGGCGGGTCATCTTCCACGCCGGCAGCTGCGGCAAGCAGAGCCGGGAGGCCGCGCTGGAAAAGGCGCTGGACACCATGCGCCGCGCCGTCGAGGCGGTGGACGCCGCCGGCTACGGCGACTGTATCCTCTGCCCCGAAACGATGGGCAAGGTGAACCAGCTGGGCACGCTGGACGAGGTGCTGGCGCTGTGCGGCGTGGACAGCCGCATCACCCCCTGCGTCGATTTCGGCCACCTGTACGCCCGCACCCACGGCGGCATCACCGGCGCGGCGGACTACGCCGCCATCCTGGACCGCATGGCCGAGACACTGGGCGACGACCGGGCGGTGAGATTCCACGCCCATTTTTCCCGCATCGCCTACACCGCCGGCGGCGAGAAATGCCACCTGACCTTTGCCGATACCGAGTACGGCCCGCCCCACCAGCCCCTGATGGCGCTTTTGAAGGCGCGGGGCCTGGCGCCCACCATCATCTGCGAGTCCGCCGGCACTCAGGCCGAGGACGCCCGCACTCTGCGCCTTGCCTGGGAGCAGGCGTAAGCCGCCCGGCCCGCCCGGCAGTGCGGCATACGGTGCGCTGTGCCAGGCGGCGGCAGTTTTTGACCGGATCTCCCAATAAAGAAAGCGGCGGCCCGGAACTTCCGGGCCGCCGCTTTTGGCGTATGAGATGTATGAGCGGGGGCTGTACCTCCCGGGGCGCGGGCGCTATTTGCCGGGGGCGGGCCGGGGCTTTGCCCGGCTGAGCAGCCGCCGCAGGAACCCCACGATGGCCTGCCCCACCCAGGCGGCCAAAAAGGCCCCGGCCAGGCAGGCGGCCAGCCCGGCGGCCCAAACCGCGGGGCTGGCGGGCAGGGCTTTCAGCCGGGGCGCCAAAACCAGCGTAATGCCCACATGGTGTACCAGGAACACGCCGTAGCACAGCCGCGCCGCCCGGTGGGCCAGCGCCGCCGCCCGCCCGCGCAGCAGCTGCCCCAGCAAAAACGCCGGCCAGAACAGCCCCAGCGCCGCCAGGCTGTAGGTATAGTAGTCTGGCAGGCTGGCCGCGCCGCACAGCACCGCGGCGGCCAAAAGGCCCGCGCTGGCCGCCAGCGGTTTGCGCCCGGCCTGCTGCGGGTCGGCCAGCCACCGGCCAAAGGCCGCGCCGGCCGCAAACACCGGCAGCTGCCCGCAAACCGTGTGGAAGGGGTCGACATTGTCCGGGAACAAAAAGGGCACGGCGCCCCACAGGATCAGCATGGCCGCCGCCAGCACCCCCTGCCGGCCCCGGCGGCGCAGCCCCCACAGGACCAGCGGGAACAGGCAGTACAGCAGGATCTGGCAGCCCAGATACCACTCGCCGATTTTATAAAACGTGGGGGTCCAGGCGGACAGATAGCCGTCGATCCCCAGCACCGAGAACACCAGCCTCCAGGGGGCCACGCCGGCGTTGTTATGGTGCAGCACGTCGCTGTACAAAAACAGCGGGAAGAAAAACAGCCAGAGCAGCGGGTAGATGGCCCAAAACCGGTTTTTGGCGTATTCGCCCAGGCGGAAGGGGACGGCGGTGTATTTCAGGCTCAGGCAGGCCCCGGACAGGGCGGTCATCCAGAACACCGCCCCCAGCACCAGCGCCGCGCAGGCCCCGGTGGTGAAAAACGCCGGCGAGTACGCCCCCGCCACCGACAGCTCGGCGCCAAAATGGTACACCGCGATCCACAAGATCGCCGCCAGCCGGATGCCATCCAGCCCCGGCAAAGTTTTTTGCGGCAAGAAAAACACCTGTCCCTTCCATGCAGTCCCCAGGGTGCCGCCGGCAAAAAAGGCGCACCTGCAAAACGGCCATTTATGTGTGCAGCCCTTTTTGCGGGCCGCGCTGCAGGCATTATACCATACGGCGCAGCAAATGGCATAGCCCGGCGGCCCAAAGCGGCAAAACAGCCCGATCTGCGCCTATTATACCATAAAGCCGCCCTGGATGACACCGCCCCAAATGTGCCTGTACGGCGCACAGCTGCAATTTTTGGCGGAACACTCTTGCACACCGCGTCCGGGAGTGTTATAATTACGGCTGTAAAGCGCGGCACCGCCCGCCTGCGCTGCGGGCTGCGGCCCGCGGCAGATTCTACTTACGGAATGGAGGTCCCGGCATGGCACGGAAGCATCGTTTCTTGAAAGCCGCCGTTCTGGCGGCCGCTGCGGGGGCAGCCCTTTATTGGCTGCGCAGCCGCAAGCAGGAGCACGAGCATACCAAGGGCCCGGAGGCTGAGTTCGATGCAGCCGCCGAGGCCCCGACTCCCGCGCCTGCTTGCGACATCGACGAGACCCCGGCGGCTCCCGCGCCGGACCCTGAAACACCGCCCGCCCCCGCGGCGGACGACGCCGAAGCCGAACCGGACCCTGAGCCCGCCCCGGCCGAAGCAGCGCAGCCCCAGCCCGCCCCCAAGGCCCCGGTCTACCGGCCGGTGCGCCCGCAGGAGGGCGGCCCCAACGTGAACCCCGTGGAACACCACACCCCTGCCCCGCCGGTGGTGGACGGCAAGGTGGACCCGACGCAGATCGCTGCGCCGGAGGATTTCGCAGATTGGGACGACCTTGGCTGCCAGGGATAAACACGCATACACCGCAGGCGCAGCTTTGTACCAACGTGCAAAGCGCGCCTGCTTTTCGTTTTTTTGCAAAACCGGCGGGAGAGGGGAACGGGAAAAAATAATGAGAAATTAGGAATTAAGGAGTATCCGCGCGCGGTGCGCGCTCAAAAAAAGCGGCTCCTTCGGGGGGGGACCCTCATTCGATATGGAGCCGAAAAACGGTTTGATGATAGAAAATGCACTGCCGTATAAAAACGGAAACAAACCCTACTTCTTTTGAGGCGGCCAGCGGCCGCCGGACCACCAAAATTCCTAACTCCTCATTCCTCGCTCCGCATTCCCAATGCACCCGACCCGTCCATCCCGCACCTGATTTGGGGGTATGACAGATGAACCTGGACCTGACGACTTTTTCCCCGGCCGAGCGCAGCACCCTGCAGCTGCGGGCGCTGTACGAGCAGGCCGGCTACCGCAAATACCGCATGGCGCGGTTTGAGGAATATGCGCTCTACCAGCAGTACGAGAGCTTTCTGCCCGACCCGCAGGTGGTCACCTTCACCGACCTGGACGGTAAGCTGCGGGCCATCCGACCCGACGTGACGCTGTCCATCGCCAAAAACGCCCAGCCTGCCCCCGGCAGCTGCAAAAAGTACTATTATACCGAGCAGGTCTGCCGCCCCAGCCGGGAGAGCCACACCTTTGCCGAGATCAGCCAGATGGGGCTGGAATGCCTGGGCGCGGTGGGCGCGGCCCAGCAGGCCGAGGTGGTCCGCCTGGCCCGCCAAAGCCTGAACGCCCTGGGAGAAAGCAGCGTGCTGGAGCTGGGCCACATGGGTTACGTCACCGCCTGGCTGGACGGCGTGGGGGTGGCCAAGGCCGACCGCCCCGCCCTGCTGGCCATGCTGCAGCAGAAAAACCCCCACGGCCTGCTGGAGGCTGCCCGCGCCGCCGGTCTGCCCGACGCCGACGCCCGCGACCTGGTAAGCCTGCTGGAGCTGCACGGCCCGCTTTCGGCCACGCTGGCCGCCGCGCGGGGGCGCTGCCGGTTTGGCGGCCAGCGCGCCGCGCTGGAGGAGCTGACCGCTTTGCAGAACGACCTGGGCGAGGCCGGCCGCGGCCTTTGCCTGGATTTGAGCCTGGCCGGCGACATGGACTACTACAACGGCCTGGTGTTCACCGGCTACCTGTCCGGCGCGGCCCGCCCGGTGCTCAAGGGCGGCCGCTACGACCTGCTGATCCGCCGGTTCACGCCGGGGGCGGGGGCCATCGGGTTCGCGCTGTATCTGGACGAGCTGGACCGCCTGGCGGCCCCGCTGCCGCCCGTCCGCGCCGGGGAGGAGGGCACCTGGCTGAACATCGCCCTGCCCAAGGGCCGCCTGGGCGACAAGGCCTACGCCCTGCTGGCCGGGGCGGGCTACGGCGCCGGCGATTATACCGACAGCCGCAGGCTGGTGGTGGAAAATCCCAACGCGAAGGTCCGCTACTTCCTAGTCAAGCCCAGCGACGTGGCCATCTACGTGGAGCACGGCGCGGCGGACGTGGGCCTGGTGGGCAAGGACATCCTGGCCGAGAGCGGCGCCGACGTCTACGAGCTGCTGGACACCGGCATGGGCCGCTGCCGCATGTGCGTGGCCGGGCCAAAGACCTTTGCGGACGACGAGAGCCGGGCACTGCGGGTGGCCACCAAGTTCGTCAACATCGCCCGCGCCCACTACGAGGGCACCGGCCGGGAGATCGACATCATCAAGCTGAACGGCTCCATCGAGCTGGCGCCGATCCTGGGTTTGTCCGACGTGATCGTGGACATTGTCGAGACCGGCACCACCCTGCGGGAGAACGATTTGGCCGTGCTGGAGGAGTTCATGCCCATCTCGGCGCGGCTGATCGCCAACAAGGCAAGCTATAAATTCAAGCAGAGCGCCATCACGGCCCTGCTGCAGGCCATGAAGGAGGCGCTGGCAAAATGATCCGCATCATTCCCTTTGACACGCTGAAACCGGAGGAAATCCTCAACCGCGACATCCGCGCCGAGGCCGACGTGGAGGCCACCGTGGACGCCATCATCGCCGACGTGCGCGCCCGCGGCGACGCGGCCCTGAAAGACTACGCCCGCAAGTTCGACCATGCCGAGCTTGCCGACCTGCGGGTCAGCCAGGCCGAGATCGACGAGGCGTTCGCCGCCGTCGAGCCGGACTTTGTCGAGACCCTGCGGATGGCCGCCGACAATATCCGCGCCTTCCACGAGCAGCAGGTCCACAAGGACATCCTGTTCGAGCGCGCCCCCGGCGTGCTGCTGGGGCAGAAGTACACCCCCATCGAGAAGGCCGGCGTCTACGTGCCCGGCGGCACCGCGGCCTACCCCTCCACCGTGCTGATGGACGTCATCCCCGCCAAGGTGGCCGGCGTCAAGCAGATCGTCATGACCACCCCCGCCGGCCCCGACGGCAAGGTCAACCCCGCCATTTTGGCCGCCGCCGTCACCGCGGGCATCGACCTGATCTTCAAGACCGGCGGCGCCCAGGCCGTGGCCGCCCTGGCCTACGGCACCCAGAGCATCCCCGCCGTGGACAAGATCGTCGGCCCCGGCAACATCTATGTGGCTACCGCCAAGCGCAAGGTGTTCGGCAAGGTGGGCATCGACATGATCGCCGGGCCGTCCGAGATCCTGGTGCTGGCCGACGGCAAAAGCGACCCCGCCTGGGTGGCCGCCGACCTGCTCAGCCAGGCTGAGCACGACAGGCTGGCCAGCCCGGTGCTGGTCACCGACAGCATGGACCTGGCCAAAGCCGTGCAGGCCGAGCTGGAGGTGCAGATCCCCCGGCTGCCCCGCGCCGCCATCGCCCGCGCCAGCGTGGAGGCAAACGGCAAGATCGTCGTGGCCGAAAACCTGGACCTGGCCATCGACGCGGTGAACATCATCGCGCCGGAGCATTTGGAGATCTGCCTGGACGACCCCTTTGCGGTGCTCAGCCGCATCAAAAACGCCGGCAGCATCTTTATGGGCCGCAATGTGCCCGAAGCGTTGGGGGATTATTTTGCCGGGCCCAACCACACGCTGCCCACCAGCGGCACCGCCCGGTTCTCCAGCCCCTTGAGCGTGGACGATTTTGTCAAAAAGTCCAGCTTCATCTACTACACCCGCGACGCGCTGGGCCAGGTGAAGGACCGCATCGCCGACTTTGCCGAGCACGAGGGCCTGCACGCCCACGCCAAAAGCGTGACCATCCGGTTTGAGGGGGAAGAATGATGGACTACCGCTACGATACCCAGCTGCTGATCGAGGGCGCCGGCCTGGACGAGGACGAGATCCACGACCATATCCTGGCCCGCTTTGCCGGCGACTGCCTGCTGGTGGCGGGGGACGAGGATCTGGTCAAGCTGCATTTCCACACCAACAAGCCCTGGGAGATCCTGGAATACTGCGCCTCCCTGGGCGAGATCTTCGACATTGTAGTGGAGGACATGGACCGCCAGGCCCGCGGCCTGAAAGGCTGACCGGCGGGCGCTGGAAAAGACGCAAGGAGCAGAGGAGGCTGTTGCTATGACGGAACTGGAAAAAATGCTGGCGGGGGAACTGTATGACTGCGGTGACCCGGAACTGCTGGCTTTGTGGCACAAGGCCAAAGATCTGGCCCGCGACTATAACCGCACCGATTCGGCAGACGCTGAAACCAAGGAACAGATTCTCAATGAACTGTTGGGCAGCCGGGGCAAAAACCTGTGGATCACCGCTCCGTTTTATGTGGACTACGGCATCAACATCCATTTTGGCAATAACTGTGAAGTCAACATGAACTGCACCTTTTTGGATGACAACCGCATCACCATCGGGGACAACGCGCTGATCGCGCCCAATGTCCAAATCTATACCGCCTTTCACCCGACCAACGCAAAAGACCGATTCGGGGAGCCCCGTGCCGACGGCTCTTTCGCTTTCTGCAAGACCCAGACTGCACCGGTCACCATTGGAAACAACGTCTGGATCGGAGGAGGGGCGATTCTCCTGCCGGGCGTGACGATCGGGGATAATGTGGTGATCGGGGCAGGCAGCGTTGTCACAAAGGATATCCCCTCAGACTCGGTCGCCTGCGGCAGCCCCTGCCGTGTGGTGCGCAAAAACGTCTGATAAGAATTTGGAACAGAAAGAAGGCTGTCTGTCATGAGCCGCTTTTTTACCCCGGAACTGGCCGCGCTGGAGCCTTACACCCCCGGCGAGCAGCCCCAGAACCGGCAGTACATCAAGCTGAATACCAACGAAAACCCCTATCCGCCCGCCCCCGGCGTGGCGGCCGCCGTGGCCGAAGCCGCCCAAAAGCTGGCGCTCTACTCCGACCCGGAGAGCGGCGCGCTGACCAAAGCCGCGGCGGAGTGGTTCGGCGTCAAACCCGAAAACATCCTGTGCGGCAACGGCAGCGACGAAAACCTGATGCTGGCCATCCGGGCCTTCTGCGCCAAGGACCGGCCGCTGGCCTTTGCCGACGTGACCTACGGGTTCTATCCCGTCTGGTGCCAGCTGTTCGGCATCCCGCAGGCGGTGCTGCCGCTGCGGGAGGATTTCACGCTGGACCCGGCGGACTACTACGGCCTGGACAGCGCAAAAAACGCGGGGGCCATCGTCATCGCCAACCCCAACGCCCCCACCGGCCTGGCCCTGCCCGCCCAGGCCCTGGCCGAGATCGCCCGCCGCAACCCGAACGCCGTGGTGATCGTGGACGAGGCCTATGTGGATTTCGGCGGCGAAAGCTGCGTGCCCTTTGTGCAGAGAGGGGAGCCTGCCAACCTGATGGTGGTGCAGACCTTCTCCAAGTCCCGCAGCCTGGCGGGCGGACGGCTGGGGCTGTGCATCGCCCCGCAGCCGCTGATCGCCGACCTGAAGCGGGTCAAGTACAGCATGAACCCCTACAACATCAACCGCATGACCGAGGCCGCCGGCGTCGCCGCGCTGGCCGACCGGGCGTATTTTGAGCAGAACTGCGCCGCCATCCGCGCCACCCGCGCCGACGCTGCCCAAAGGCTGCGGCAGATGGGCTTCACGGTGCTGGATTCCAGCACAAACTTTGTCTTTGCCCGCACCCCGCGGATGCCCGGCGGCGAGCTCTACCGCCGCCTGAAAGACAAAGGCGTGCTGGTGCGGCATTTTGACGCCCCGCGCCTGACCGACTGGCTGCGCATCACCATCGGCTCCCCGGAGCAGATGCAGGGCTTCTTCGCGGCACTGGAGGAGATTTTGGAGCGATGACCCCGCAGCCGAAACGGACGGCCAACCGGCTGAAACACTACGATTACAGCCGTGCAGGCTGGTACTTTGTCACGGTCTGCGTGAAAAACCACCTCTGCCTGTTGGCACAGGTGACCGATTATGACGAAGCCTGCGTAGGGGACGATGCTTGCATCGTCCCGCAAGCCCAACATCAGGCGGCAGTTTCCCTGACGCCGCTGGGGCGCATTGTCGAAGCGGAACTTCTTTGTATTCCGGGCATCCGGGAGTATGTGGTCATGCCAAACCATCTGCACTGCATCGTTTGCATTGATGGTGAGGACGGGCCGATGTGAGCACTGCCGCCCGCAGGCGGCGTTTCGAAGGCCAACCGGGCGTTAGCCCGGCACTTAGGCCGGAGATCGGCCCCTACGCAAGGAGCATCTTTCCCCGGCGCGGGCGCCAGCCCGCAAAGCCTGTCTCAGCGCATCCGCATCTTCAAAGTGAGGGTGACAAGGGCGGCGGGGCGGCCGCTGTTCCAGCGTTCCTTCTATGACCATGTGATCCGCAACGAAGCCGATTATCTGCGCATTGCAACCTATATCCAAACAAACCCGCAAAAGTGGGCAACCGACCGGTTTTACCGGCTATGACATATTCGGGGAGGGAACACCTATGATCGCCATTGTGGACTACGGCGTGGGCAACCTGTTCAGCCTGGCCTCCAGCCTGAAAAGCCTGGGCCTGACCGTTGAGATCACCCGCGACGCGGACAAACTCTGCGCCGCCACGCACATCATCCTGCCCGGCGTGGGCGCCTTTGCCGACGCCATGGACAAGCTGACCGCCACCGGGCTGGTGCCGGTGCTCAAGGCCGAATGCCAGAAAAAGCCGCTGCTGGGCATCTGCCTGGGGATGCAGCTGCTGTTTGAAAAAAGCTACGAGTACGGCGAACACGAGGGCCTGGGCCTGGTGCCCGGCCAGGTCTGCCCGCTGGCCGACGACCTGAAGGACCCGGCGCTGAAGGTGCCCCACATCGGCTGGAACGCGCTGGACATCACCCCCGGCCGGGAGGATGACCCGCTGTTTTGCTACGTCAAGCCCGGCGAGTATGTCTACTATGTCCACAGCTACTACGCCAAGCACTGCGCGGCCAACACGCTGGCCACCAGCGAGTACAGCATCCCCGTCACCGGCGCGGTGCGCAGCGGCCTTGTCTACGGCACCCAGTTCCACCCGGAAAAATCCGGCGACACCGGCCTGCGGCTGCTGAAAGCCTTTGCCGAATTGGCCTGAGAGGAGGGCAACGACCATGAAACTGTTCCCCGCCATCGACCTGCGCGGCGGCAAGGCCGTGCGGCTGTATCAGGGCGATTACGACCGGATGACTGTTTATAACGACGACCCCGCCGCCCAGGCAAGGGCCTTCCGGGACGCGGGTGCAAAATACCTGCACGTCGTTGATCTGGACGGCGCCAAGGACGACGACACCGCCAACCTGCCCGCCGTGGCGGCCATCGCGGCCGTGGGCGGCCTGACGATCGAGGTGGGCGGCGGCATCCGGGACGAGGCCCGCATCCGCCGCTACCTGGACATGGGGGTGGGCCGCTGCATCCTGGGCACCGTCGCGGTGCGGGACTTTGATTTCACCGCCCGCATGGCAAAGACCTACGGCGGCCGCATCGCCGTGGGCGTGGACATGAAGGACGGATTTGTGGCCGTGGCCGGCTGGCGGGAACTTACCCCGGAGCCGGGCATTGACTTCTGCCGCCGCCTGGCGGACGCCGGCGTGCAGGCTATCATCGCCACCGACATCAGCCGCGACGGCACCATGCAGGGCACCAATTTGGCCCTGTACCGGCAGCTTTTGCAGATCCCCGGCGTCGAGATCACGGCATCCGGCGGCATCGCGGCCATGGACGAGCTGGACGCGCTGGCCGCCATGGGCTGCCACGCGGCGATTTTGGGCAAGTCGGTCTACACCGGAGCCATCGACCTGGCCGAGGCGGTCCGCCGCTTTCCCCAGTGACGGCAAATCAGAAAGGAGCGCGCCATGATCACCAAACGCATCATCCCCTGCCTGGACGTCAAGGACGGCCGGGTGGTCAAGGGGGTCAACTTCGAGGGCCTGCGCGACCTGGCCGACCCGGTGGAGATGGCCCGCTGGTACAACGAGTCCGGCGCCGACGAGCTGGTGTTCTATGACATCACCGCCAGCGTGGAGGGCCGCACCCTGTTCACCGACATTCTGCGCCGCGTCGCCGCCGAGATCTTCATCCCGCTGACGGTGGGCGGCGGCATCCGCACGCTGGAGGACTTTGACCGGGTGCTCAAATGCGGCGCCGACAAGGTCAGCGTCAACTCCGGCGCCATCGCCGACCCCGACATCATCTCGGCCGCCGCGCAGAAATACGGCGACCAGTGCGTGGTGCTGTCGGCCGACATCAAGCGGGTGGACGGCAGATTTATGCTGTTCGCCAAGGGCGGCCGGGAGAACACCGGCATCGACGCGCTGGACTGGCTGGAACAGGGCGTTAAAAACGGCACAGGCGAGCTGGTGGTCAACTCCATCGACACCGACGGCGTCAAAAACGGCTTTGACCTGGAACTGCTGGACGCGGTGGCAAAGCGGTGCGCCGTGCCCATCATCGCCTCCGGCGGCGCGGGCTGCATGCAGGACTTCCTGACGTTGTTCCGCGGCCACCCCGGCGTTGACGCCGGCCTGGCCGCCAGCATCTTCCACACCCGTCAGGTGGACATCCGCGACCTGAAACGCTACCTGCGGCAAAACGGCATCGAGATGCGCCTCTGACGCAGCGGGGCTTCAAAACGGGCGGCGGGCCGGCGGCGCGCCGCTGCCGCCGGTTTCCACAAAATTTTTCCGGCACCCGTTGCAAAATGTGTGATTACAAGGTAAACTAGTAGGTATCTTATTCTTTTCCGGGGCGCGCCCCCGCCAAAGGACAGGATGCGTTTGGATAAGGAGCAAAGCCATGCAGTACCCTGAGACCCAAAACAACCTCAAATTTGACGCAAACGGCCTGATCCCCGCCATCGTGCAGGACCATTACACCCGCGAGGTGCTGACCCTGGCCTACATGAACGCCGAAACGCTGGCGCTGACCATCGCCGAGGGCCGCACCGTCTTTTACAGCCGCAGCCGCCGGGAGATCTGGCGCAAGGGCGAGACTTCCGGCAACGTGCAGCGGGTCGTTTCCATCACCGCCGACTGTGACAGGGACGCTTTGGTGGTGGAGGTGGTCAAGGACGGCCCCGCCTGCCACACCGGCGCCGAGAGCTGCTTTTTTGACCCGGTCTATGTATCCGAGGAATTGAAGCAGTTTACCTGGCAGGGACTGTACGACCTGATCGAGGGCCGCAAGACCGACCCCCAAGAGGGCAGCTACACCAGCTACCTGTTTGACAAGGGGCTGGAAAAGATCCTGAAAAAGGTCGGCGAGGAGAGCACCGAGGTCGTCATTGCAGGGCTGAAACAGGACAAAGCCGAGACCATCTTTGAGATCAGCGACCTGGCCTACCATGTGCTGGTTTTGATGATCGAGCTGGGCATCTCGGTGGAAGATATCACAAAGGAACTGGAAAAACGGCACGTTATCGACCATAAAGTAAAGCAGGAGAGGATGCAGTAATGGCAGGCGAATACATGCTCAGCTCGGTACACGTACACTCGAAGCTGTGCGACGGCAAAAATACACTGGACGAACTGGCGGTGACCGCCTGGCACATGGGCCTCAGGACGCTGGGCTTTACCGGCCACAGCCACACCCCCTGCGACCTGGAATACTGCATGAGCCCCGTGCGCACCGCCCGCTACAAGGGCGATGTGGCCAAGCTGAAAAAGCAGTATGCCGGCAAGCTGGATATCCTGTACGGGCTGGAGTGGGACCTGTTCTCGGACGACGACCCGTCCAAATACGACTACTGGATCGGCTCCACCCATTACATCCACGGCCCCAAGACCGGCAAATACTACGAGATCGACTGGCGCGAGAGCGACCTGGCCGACTGCATCAACACCGAGTTTGACGGCGACGGCCTGGCTGCGGTGGAGGCCTACTTTGAAAATGTCAAAAAGCTGGCCGCCCTGCGCCCCACCATCCTGGGCCACTTTGACCTGATCAAAAAGATCAACGGCGGCAGCAAGTTCTTTGACGAGGACGCGCCCCGCTACCATCAGGCGGCAAGCGACGCGCTGGCCGTGGCGGCCCGCAACCGCTGCGTGCTGGAGCTCAACACCAGCGGCATCGCCCGCGGTTTCCGGCAGGATTTCTTCCCCTCGGACGCCATCTTGAAGGAGTGGCTGGCGCTCAGCGGCAACGTGGTCATCACCGCCGACGCCCATGCCGCCGACCACCTGACCTTCGGCTACGAGCAGGCCGCCGCCAAGCTGAAGGAGCTGGGCTACGACAAGGTTCAGGTGCTGGGCAAGGACGGCTTTGCGCCCTGTGGGCTGTAAAAACTTCATACATCGGACTACCGGTGTGCCGCGCAGGCGGCGCGCCGGTTTTTTGCACCAATTTGCGCCGGAATTCTTGGTGAAGCTGCCGCCTTGACAGCCATCTGCGACAAGTGTAGTATATAAACACAAAGATATTCTACGACTGTAGAATGACCGCGGCAGCCGCCGCGGCCAAAATGGCGGGCAGGCGGGGCTTGCCCCCTGCCGCGCATGCTGCGGCGGGCGGTTTTTGCCCCCGCCGTGTGCCTGCCCCGGTTCCTTACCCTGGAGGTGATCTTGTGTCTGCCGTTGTGGATCAGATGCTTGCCTTTGCGGCGCAGGGCATCCCGCTGGGATGCGCGGCGCTGGTGCTGCTGGCGCTTGCCCGCCGCCTGCGCCGCCGGTACGGCGCGCGGTGGCTGTGCCGGCTGTGGCTGGCCCTGGCGGTGCTGTTTGTGCTGCCGCTGCGCCTGGCGCTGCCCGCAGCGCCTGCCGCCCGCGTGACGCTGCCCGCCGCCTGGGCGGCGGCCGCGCCGGCGGAGACCCTGCCGCAGCCGCAGCAGGACGAGGGCGGGCACTACGCATCGCCCGCGGTCCTGCCGGAGGAGCTGCCGGACGCTGCCCGGCCGCTTCCCCCTGCGGCGGACGGCGCGCCGGCACAGGCCCCCGCGGTTTCGCAGCCGGGCGGGGCGACTGGTTCCGGCCCGCCGGCGCTGCCCTGGCTGGAGGTGCTGGCCGCCGTGTGGCTGGCCGGCGCGGCCGCGGTGGCGCTGTGGCAGGGGGCGGCCTATCTGCTTTGGCGGCGGCGCGCGGTGGGGCGGGCGGTCCCGGCCGGGCCGGGCTGGCAGCAGGCGCTGGACGACGCCCAAGCCGCCGTGCCGCTGCGCCGCCGGCCCCGTTTGCTGGCCAGCGCCGCGGTGCGCGGCCCGGTGACGGCGGGCATCCTGCGGCCGGTGCTGCTGGTGCCGCAGGCGGGCCCCGCCCCCGCGGACGCCGCCCTGATGCTGACCCACGAGCTGACCCACCTGCGCCGGCATGACCTGGCCTTCAAGCTGCTTTTGGCCGCCGCCTGCGCGCTGCACTGGTACGACCCGGCTGTCTGGCTGCTGGCCCGGCGGGCGGGGCGGGACATCGAGGCCGCCTGCGACGAGCAGGTGGTGGCGGGGCAGGGCAGCGCCTTCCGCGCGGCGTACAGCGACGCGCTGCTCCACGCCGCCCGCATGGGCCGCGCCCCGGCGCTGACCACCGGCTTTGCACTGAGCCGCAGGGACTGGGCCGACCGCCTGCGCCAGCTGTGGGACCTGACCCCCAGACGCCGGGGCCGGGCCGCGCTGGCCGGGCTGGCGCTGGCCGCCCTGCTGGCCGGCGGGCTGGTGGCCTGCCAGGCCGCCGACCCGGTGGATACGCAGATGCTCCAGGCGCCGGAATACCCCTGGACCACCACTTACAGCGCCGCCAGGGCGGACCTGGACGCCGCCGGCACCCCCTACACCGACGGCGGGGACACCCTGCAGCTGCAGAACGCCGTGCTGTTCGGCTGCCAAATGCAGGAGCTGCACCTGCGCTTTAATGCCCAGGGGCAGCTGTGTGGCGTGTCCGGGCTGTTCCCGGCGGAGGAACAAAACAGGGTGATCGACGCCGTCACCGCCCTGCTGGGCGAGCCGCTGCCGGAGTTTACCTACGTAACGACTTACGACGCGCTGACCACCTCGGCCGAGTTCCGGGCGCATCGGGAGGACCTGACCGGCAATTATGCGGCGGTCTGGGCCGGGGCCCGGACGCTGGGCGAGGCCATGACGGAGCAGCAGCGCCAGGCTTTCCGGGAAGGGCTGCGGGCGCGCTACACCGAAAGCGGCGCAGGCTTTGCCGGCCGCACCGAGACGGCCGAAACCGCCGACGGCGCCGGGACCGTCTGGTACGGCGAGGACGCGGTGGACGCCCTCCTGACCAACCCCGCGACGCTGGTGCGCTGCATTGCGGACGCGGGGGACGGGCAGGCCATGCTGACGGTGGAGCATACCCCCAACAGCCTGGATACCCTCAGCCAGCCTGCACCCACGCCGGCCCCCGACCACAGCGGCACGCAGGAGGTCTGGCCGGGGCTGATCGCCTGGAATACCTCGCTGGCGGCGGACCCGCCCGCGGCGCTGGCCGACCTGCCCTACTGGCAGATGGAAGATTACACCGTGCCGGACATCGGCCGCACCGGCTATGCCACAGCCGAGCCGGGCGGTGTGGCGCTGTACACCACGCTGGACGGCGGCGCCACCTGGCAGGAACAGCACGCCGACCTGACCCCGGTCTTTGGGCAGGAGCCCTTTGCCGTTACCAACTACCAGATGGTCAGCGACAGCACCGGCTTTCTGGTGGTGCGGCTGGGAGGGGACAGCGATACGGTGGTGGGGGACGGCAACCTGATCTACTGGACCGACGACGACTGCGCGGTGCTGCGCACCACCGACGGCGGCGCCACCTGGCAGCTGACCGGCCGCCACAGCCTGCCCGCCGATACCGAGCGCGGCGCCTGGCACCTGCAGCCGTTTTTGTGGCTGAACGAGAACGTGGGCTTTTGGGCGCCGCATACCTCCTACACCCATTTTTCGCTGTGGCGCACGCTGGACGGCGGGGTCAGCTGGCAGCCGCTGGACCTGACGGCGCTGGAAAGCCAGCTGCCTGCAAGCCGCACCGGCATCCATACCTGCAGCCTTTGGCTGGACCCGGAGACGCCCGGCTGCGTGTGGGTGCACTGTGCGCCCAACGGCAGCAACAGCCTGGAAAACGACTTTGGCATCTGCACCGCCGACTACGGCGAGACCTGGCAGCTGAGGGCATGGGACCCGCAGGTATGGGCCGTGCAGCCGTTATCCAATGGAGGTGAGGAACCGTGAAGGACACGCCCAAACGCCTGCCCGACGCCGAGCTGGAAGTGATGAAAGCCCTGTGGCAGGCCGGCGAACCCCTGACCCGCCCCGAACTGGAAGCCCGCCTGGCGCAGCACCACTGGGCCAGCACCACGCTGCTGGCGCTGCTGGCCCGGCTGGAGGCCAAAGGATATGTGGCGCGGGAAAAGCAGGGCAGGGGATACCTGTACCGGGCGGCGCTGTCCCGCAGGGACTACCTGCCGGTGGAAAGCCGCAGCGCCCTGGCCCGCCTGTTTGAGGGCAGCGCCAAAAACCTGGTCGCCGCCATGGCCGAGAGCGACGCCCTGACCGACCGGGACATCGCCGAGCTGGAGGAATACCTGGCCGAGCTGAAAGCCGGCCGCGGCGGGACGTGAGCCGCGGCAATAGACGCAAAAAAGCCCCCGGCGGGGAAGCAAGTCGCTTCCCCGCCGGGGGCGGTCTGTGTGATGCTTGCGGCAAACCCGGCGGGGCCGGGCGTGCAAGGGGGATCACTCGATGACGATGGTGCGGTTGTCCGGCTGCTTGGGGCCCTGCTTGGGCAGGCGCACCCGCAGCACGCCGTCGTTGTAGCTGGCGCTGATCTGGCTGACCTCCACGCCGGTCACGTCAAAGCTGCGGGTGTAGGTGCCGTAGCTGCGCTCGCAGCGCAGGTAGCCGGACTTTTTGTCCTGGTCCTCAAAGTCGCTGTGGCGGGTGGCCTTGATGGTCAGCGTCTCGCCGTTCAGCGAGAGCTTGATGTCCTCTTTTTTGAAGCCGGGCAGATCGGCCTCCAGCACAAAACCGTCGCCCATGTCGCGGATGTCGGTCTTGAACTCGGTCAGCGTATTGTCGCCGAAGAAGGCGCGGTTGATATCGTCAAAATCACGGAAGGGATTGTAGTGGGGATTCATCAGGATAGCCATAGGTCATTACTCCTTTTTCAAACGGCGCAGGGCGCCGGGTCGTTTTGTTTTTGTGGATGTCCGGGGGGCGTTCCCTCTCGACGATTTTATGATACCGCAGGTTTATGAATAAAGTGTGAATACAATGTGAATTTTTAGCACTATATTGCTTAGAGTGCTAACGCTAAAAATAAACAACGATAAAACGATAAAAGAAATCCAAAATCCACGCAAATACGGAAATGCAAACTCTGGCAGATGCCGCCGCAAGGGGCAAGCGCCCCTTGCGGCGGTCAGCCCGGCCCGGTTGTTTTACAGAAATGTGCCGGTGTCCGACCAAATCTTGCAATTCCTGCGTCATAGTGTTACAGTAGGATATATCGGCGCCATGCACCGGCGCCGCCCGCCCGGCATAGGATGGCGGGACGCGGCCCCCCTGCCGTGCAGTGCCCGGAAGGGGATGGGGGAGTTCCCCTGCACCCTGGTTATCCCTGAAGATAAAAGGAGTTTCCCTTGCGTAAGATCACTCTGCTTGCCAAACGGCTGTACCGCGCGGTGTTCAGCCGGCTTGTCATCACCTGCCTGCTGCTGGCCAGCCAGGTCGCCTGGATGGCGTTTTTGTTCCTGCGCCTGACCGAGTATGCCCCCTGGATCAACGGCATTTGCATCGGGTTCAGCGTTATCATGTGCCTGCTGCTGATCCGCCTGGATTATATTCTGCCGGAGTTCAAGATCAGCTGGATGGCGCTGTTTATGATCATGCCGGTGCAGGGCGGTATCCTGTACCTGCTGTGGGGCAACAAGCGCCCGGCCTTCCGGCTGCGCCGCCGGCTGGAAAACGCCAGCATGCGCATCCACCCGCTGCTGCGCCAGGACCCCGCCCCGGAGGAGCAGCTGGCCCGCCAGGACGCCCGCGGCGCGCTGACCGCCCGTTACCTGAGCCGCCGGGGCCCGTATCCGGTATTTTCCAACACCCAGGTGAAATACTATCCCCTGGGCGAGGATATGTTTGCCGACATGCTGCCCGCGCTGGAAAGCGCCGAGCATTTTATTTTTATCGAGTATTTCATCATCGGTCTGGGCAAAATGTGGGACCAGATCCACGAGATCCTCAAGCGCAAGGCGGCCCAGGGCGTGGACGTGCGGGTCATCTACGACGATGTGGGCAGCGTCAGCGTGCTGCCCATCGGCTACTGGAGCAAGCTGGAGGAGGAGGGCATCCACAGCCTGCCCTTCAACCCCTTTGTGCCGGTGGTCAACCTGGTCATGAACAACCGCGACCACCGCAAGATCATGGTCATTGACGGCTACACCGCCTTTTCCGGCGGGGCCAACCTGGCCGACGAGTATATCAACCAGCTGGAGCGGTTCGGCCACTGGCGGGACACCGGCATCCGGCTGCGGGGCGACGCGGCCTGGAGCTTTACCATCATGTTCCTGGAGTTCTGGAACGCCAACCGCCCCACCGACCGCGAGTTTGAGCATTTCCGCCCCGAGACCCACCGCCCCGCGCCCTTTGCCGCCGACGGCCTGGTGCAGCCCTACGCCGACAGCCCGGTGGACCGGGAGAGCGTCTCGCAGAATACCTATCTGGAACTGATCAACCAGGCGCGGTACAGTCTGTTTATCACCACGCCCTACCTGATTTTGAACAACGAGATCCAGACCGCGCTTACCCTGGCGGCCAAGCGGGGGGTGGACGTGCGCATCTACACCCCCGGCATCCCGGACAAGAAGATCGCCTTCCAGCTGACCCGCAGCTACTTCCCGCCGCTTTTGGAGGGCGGGGTCAAGATCTTCAGCTACACGCCGGGCTTTCTGCACAGCAAGACCTGGCTGGTGGACGACCGCATTGCGGCGGTGGGGTCCATCAACCTGGATTACCGCAGCCTGTACCTGCATTTTGAGTGCAGCACCCTGCTGTACGGCTGCAGCGCGCTGAAGGACATCCGCGCCGACATGATCGAGCTGGAGTCCAAATGCCGCGCCGTGACGCTGAACGACTGCCGCACCAGCTTTTTCGGCACGCTGGTCTCCGCCGTGCTGCGCACCATGGCGCCGCTGTTCTGAGCCAAAAAAGGGGGAACCGATGGATACGCTGTTTCAACGGGAACTTGCCTACGCCGCGCTGGGTACCGGGTTTACCTGCCTGGCCACGGTGCTGGGCGCCGCGATGGTGTTTTTCTTCCGGCGGGAACTGTCCGCCATGACCCAAAAGCTGTTCCTCGGCTTTGCGGCGGGCGTGATGGTGGCGGCCTCGGTGTGGAGCCTGCTGATCCCCGCCATGGAACAGGCCGGGCAGCAGGCCGCCCCCGGCACGCCCCGGGCGCTGGCCGTGGGGCTGCCGGTCTGCGGCGGCTTTGTGCTGGGCGCGGGCTTTCTGCTTTTGATGGACCGGCTGATGCCCCACCTGCATATCGGCAGCGACGAGCCGGAGGGCCTGCCCGCCCACCTGAAACGCACCACCATGATCGTGCTGGCGGTGACGCTGCACAACATCCCGGAGGGCATGGCGGTGGCGCTCAGCTTTTCGGTGGCGGCGGCCGACCCGGCGGAGGGCGCCTTTGCCGGGGCGGTGGCCCTGGCGCTGGGCATGGCGCTGCAAAACTTCCCGGAGGGCGCGGCGGTCTCTCTGCCGCTGAAAGCCCAGGGGGTGGGCGCCGGCAAGGCCTTTGTGTGCGGCGCGCTGTCCGGCGTGGTGGAACCGGTGTTCGGCCTGCTGACGGTGCTGATCGCCGGGCGGGTGCTGGCCGTGATGCCCTGGCTGCTGGCCTTTGCCGCCGGCGCCATGCTGTATGTGGTGGTGGAGGAGCTGATCCCCGAAGCTCGCCTGGGCGAGCACTCCAACGCCGGGACCCTCAGCGTGCTGGCGGGCTTTTTGACCATGATGATGCTGGACGTGCTCCTGGGATAAGCAGGGCTTAAAACATACGCACAATCGAAAAATTCCACTGCCCGCAGAATCGTTCTTCTGCGGGCAGGTTGGTATGGCGCGCCCCGCCGTGGTACAATACAGCCAAAGAAAGGAGGCGGCAGCCATGACACAACAGAACAGAGCAGGCAGCCAAGCGGAGGCGCTGCGCCGCATGGGCGCGCTGATCGCCGCCCGGCGCAGGGCGCTGGGCCTGACCCAGAAACAGCTGGCCGCCCGCCTGCTGGTCAGCGACAAGGCGGTAAGCAAGTGGGAGCTGGGAGTTTCCCAAAGTTAAAGATACTATACCCAAATCCACGCTTACGTTACTTCCAGAACACGCTGTTGTGCGGTTACTCGGAATCGAGTGCCAGTTCTTGGTTACCTCTTGACAAAGAGAGCGTGTCATCTATATGCATAGCAACCGGCAGGTGCTTTCACACACCTGCCGGTTGTTGATGTTTTCACGAATCGAATTGAATCAGGACTGTTGGCTCATCAATGATGTCCCTGTCCGCTTTGATCTCAAACCCAACTTCGATCTCACTGATGTCAGAGACCGAGGCAATCTGATTCTCCTCCAGCGATGATTCCTGCAGTCTGATCTCTAGCGCGGCAGATTCTCCGTCAGCAAGCTCTGCGCTGTAGAAAGAGTAGTCTGTCATGTAGCCATTTACAGAGAGCGAATCGTACGTGTCATCAATCGTGAGAGTTCTCCCACTTGTATTCTCGGCGAGCATGAGTACATACATATCGGAGCTGTATTCGGACGAGTCTTCCAATATGGTCTTTGCGACAATTCGCAATCCGTTATTTCGATAGACCTCCTCGCCTGTGGCATCATATCCTGTGTCCACACCGGGAACCATGATTTCGATAGAACGTTCCTCTGCGATATAGTTCCCGTTGGGGTCAAGCTGATTCAGCGACAGGGCAACAGAGCCGACCTCGTTGATACCATAGATGCTCCAGTGTTCCGGGGCCAGCACGGAGGAAAGCTCCACAACAATGATACACCGTTTGCCAGGATTGATTACAGTGCTTGACCAAGTGGAACTGCTTACGACCAAACCATTAAGCGCAATATCGGATGTGGACAGATACACCATATCCTCTGTCCTGTTTTCCAGTTCCAGAAGCAGGGAAGTCTCGCCGTCTTGATTTACCATCACACCACTTGATAGCAAAGTTATATCATTCACATTATAGAGATTCTCTTGTGAGAAATGAGTGATATCGTAACCATAGGCGTTCATGGTAGCGCGGTCGGTGATCGCATTTTGGTAGCGGTCCTCGCTGTAATCATAGCCATCAAATGCAGACGTTCGTACCTGCCTGGGGCCGGAATATGTATGGTTGTAGTCCTCGTCTGAAATGTCAAAGCCAATCTCTATATCAGCGATCTCATCGATGCCGTATAGCATCAGCCCACTATAACTGAAGCTGATGGTCTCGTTCGCTTTCTTGCCGTCTGCAACATCGCAGTTCAAATAGCCTTCGCTAACCATATAGCCATTGATAGAGTTGCAGCTATAGCCAAGGGAACCACTGATAAAAGACAGGTCTTTTCCGCTGTTGTTTTCGATGGTGAGTGCCAACTCTACCGAATAGTTTGTATAGTTCAAGCCGGTCGCGGTGATCCTCACCCCATTCTCATCGACCATTACAGTCTCGGCGATAGAGGCGGTTTGGATGAATCCGCCCAACTGCTCATCTGGCAGTTCCGACTCATCGGCTGGCGGCATGGTTTCCTGAACGTTGCTTTCGGACTGCGTTTGGTTCCCTGCCTCTTCCGCGGTGTCCGTGTTGCTGTTGCAAGCGACAAGCGAAACGATTAGGCAAATCGCCAGCACCGATGAAATCCATTTTTTCATTTGTTTCCTCCTTTCCTGATCAGACGGGGAAATCAATCCTCGTCATCGACCTCCTCAACCACAAAATCAACATCTTCTGGCGGGGTGTATGCCTGCCCTGCCAAGTCGAGAACCTCTGCGCCTTCTGCAAAAGCTCCGCTGCACTCACGGGCGTAGTCTTCTGCATCCTGCTCGTTGTCAAAAATTTCGTCTTCGGTGTCCAGCACATCCCCCGTGTAGGCGTTTACCATCTGAACAATAAACTTAGACATAATCCGTTCCTCCTTAAATTGTAGCATTATGTTCTATGCCAGAGTTTGCCGCCACATCAGCTTCCGGCAAACCAGCACAGTTCCCACACCGTTGTTCGTATATGGATGTCGCAAACTCCAGACAGGCATCCGCCGTATTGCGCTCCACTTCTTTGAGACGGTCTTGGTAGAATCTGCTCAGAAGCATCGTACTAACTCCGATCCCAATTGAGAATGCTAGTGCCGTAGCACATGCTCCTTTCATTACACCAGCCTTCTGACCTGCCTTCCACAGGGTCACGATTCCCGCACCCATGTCGCCGTTGCCCAAGGAATACAAGGCGTGCGTCATATCCGGCGCGCGACCTGCGCTCGCATCTAAAACCTGGCTTATCAACGCGCCATTTTCCACAAACACTTCACCTCCGTTTTCTCTTTCTATTTCCCTGTAAAGCCTAAGTCGGACATTAGGCTGATTCATGTAATCGCCATCGGCCCTATCTGCGTTTTTTCGCAATTCGACCTTCGCCACCCGATGAACGGTTCAGAATGGGGCTGTGCTGTGCGATCTTCATACGTTCGTGCTCTCTGCGTGTGGCTGAGGTAGAATGCCCATCAGCAATTTTGTACTCCACGGTTCCGCCATGAGGGAGTTTTCCGTTTCGGATATGTTCCTTGGTGCGCCGGTTCAGATTGCAGGTTTCACCGATGTAGCAGAGGATGCCAGTGTTGTCCCGCAGTCGGTATTCACCTGGACAGGAAGGCGGTTTGGTGCCTCGCCCTGTTGAGGGATTGTACTTGTTTGGTCTTCCGGGTTTGTAGATACTCATGTACTATAACCTCCTTAGCGTTTATGTGTGATGGCAATAGTTGCCGCCAAACCTGGGAGAGCAACAGCGGCAATGCTAGCAGCCACATTACCCCAATTGATCTGCCGAAACCACGGGCGTTCTGTTTGAGTAACCGCGTTTGCTGGTGTAGGAGCTTTGGGTTCCAAATGGATATTGCCAGTTTTGCCTGAGGCTTCCTCGATCTGGACCATCAGTTTGGCATAGTCGGCAATGATCTCATCACATCTCACGCTGCAAAGAGCACGCTGCTCTTTGTGGTTCGCGAGAATGGTCTCGGCAATTTTCTCGACCTGTTCGGCTGTCAGAGATTCACCGGTTTTCGCATAGGACTTGATTTGGTAGGAAATACCTGCGCCGCAGCTGATTGGAACCTGATGATAGTTGTCTTGTATCTGTACCCGCTCATTCGGGAAGAGAAGCAGATTATGATAATGAGCCGGAAAGATCTCCTGCAAATACTCCCGAAGCAGCGCTTCCTTCACGCTCATGCGTCCGGGAAGGTCGTAGATGATATCGCTGCTATCATCGCGGATAAGAAGACCGTTGGGCGAGATTTTCACCGCTGTGCCCCAGTTCTTGACTTCAATTACGAACATTCCGTAAGGTGCAACCACGATCGCATCGTACTCAGCCTGGGCATCCTCGTCCTCCAGTTGGACGTTGTAGAGGATGCGGACGCTCTTATCGAAGGAAAGGAGTTTCAGCGCTTTCCTTGCAACACGCTCGCCGCACATTCCCTTGATGAAACTGCCGATGGTATATCCGAGTTCGTCCATATTGGCTTTGAAGCGATGGTATGTCTCGGTCCCGTCCAGGCCATATTCCTTGGCAAGCGCTTCAAAGTGGATCATAATGTCCCGGTCACGGAGGTTCTCTGCATGGGTCTTTTCAAAGACGCCCTGCGCCAGGGCACTCTGCAGCGCCTTCAAATGGTCTACCACTTCCTGGTTAGTGTACATGACATCAGGCTTGGTTCCCAGCCCAACGAGGGGTTCGATGATTTGATTCATTCGGGTGTTAGTCATTTTGTGTTCCTCCCTTTCACTTGAACTAATTTTAGTTTAGCACAGGTATTTTTCTATCTGGTTTTACAAGTGCAAGTCGGTTTGCAACGTGCGAGATTGTTGTAATTGTCTGTTACGATAAAAGCATACCACCTCGTTATTCACAGCTGGTTTTATCAATGCAGAATGCCAGAGCTTGGACGATGATCGCGCAAGCTCTGGCATTCAGAAGGAATATTAAGTTTACCTGTTTGTTATGATGTTACGGACTTCGTCTGGAATGACAACTCGGTTTTTAAGGTCAACGATTTCTTCATTCTCGGCCTCTATGCGTTCGATAGTTTTTTGGCACCATTCAAACTGGTGCGCCTTAATCCCTACTTCCCATAGATGGTCACAAAGCTCTTGCCTTATGTGTGCGTACGAATCCATATTGGCGTGTTTTGTGCAAATGCGTGTTCCCTCATAGAGCAATGCCATGGCCTTGTCATAGCAGTTCAACTCGAAGTATATGTTGGCACATGGGGTAATAACTTCCTCGATTTTCTGCAAGTCTGTTGGAATGATGATGTCCGATAACTCACGAGCCTCTTTAACAAACACATCTGTTGACACCGTATCATCACGTTCCAAGGCAAAATACCAAGCACAGACCAAATTGTATTGTAGACGAACATAAGCAAATTGCAGCGTATTTTCTGTGATTATCTTTTTTGCCGTTTCGATAAGGGCGCCAATTTCCTTTTCTGTACCTCGTCTGCCTCGCATTAGAACTGTAGCCTTTGCCAGAATATTTTTGGCGTACAAGTGATTGCCATCGTAGGAAATCCCCCGCTTTGAATAGTGAAGTGTTTTTTCAATGGCATCAAGCATCTTGTCTAGTAAGAGCACTTCATCGGGGTTGTCCGCATCGTAAGCTCCATCAAGAAGTATATCATAATAATCGGAAACCATATTATAATAAATAGCATAAGCCTCTCTCTTGCGGAAATACTTAGCCGCTTTTCCTGCGGTATCCAGCAATGACTTCATAGCTTTTGTGTCGCCATGGGCAGCATGAATTGAAAAAACCAGTTCATAAATTTGCATAATGCCAATTGCATCTTGCCTTATATCACGTTTGGCATTTGTATAATCACCAAAGTCAATGGTTTTTGCATTTTCAGCAAGAATTCGGCTCGTTTCCGAAAAAATAAAATCTTCTCTGTATCGTGGCATATTAAGCAATACTGTAATTTGCAAATTTATGTATAGGTCTGTATCATAAATCACTTTCTCACGTTGACATTGTGTAATGATATTTTCTGCTTGGGAAAGCAGCCATGTCAATTTTTTGATGTCTGCGGGAGCTTCATCTTTGATACGTGCAGATCTTTCACGATAAACCGCTCCGGCAAGTCCATGTTTGTCATACTGTTTTTCGCGCCACCTGCGGCTACAAGCATTCAGTTTTCGAAAAATCCATTTGTTTCTTAGCTCTGGCGGCAGTTCAGCACTACCTGCCATGATTTGATGCCGCAATTTTTTTGGATAGTTGTTTTTGGTGGATTCCAGACGGATTTCCACATAGAAGTATGTCAAGAGCTGCTCTGCAGCATTGATATACTCCGGTGTCCAATCCCATCGGTGAACAGCTTCCTGAATAACACGGTGCATAGAAATCACATCACCGGAAATCATAAGCCAACCATCCTGAATCAGCTGATTCAAATCATCTTTTGATCCGAGTTTCATGATTTTTTGGAATTGGTTAATATCAATCCCGTTATCTCCAATCAAAGAGGCAACTTTCATTAAGGCTTTCTTTTCGATAGAAAGCGCACTTGCCTCAAAGAGGGCATCAATGATATTTCCAATTGTGTCATTGGTTAGCTCGAAGTCTTTTTCGTAATCTACCTTTTCTGGAGCGATGGCGGAAAAGCCGTATTCGTTCATTAAGGACAAAGCGCTTGAAATAGTGATATGGCTGTTCGCAATCTGCTTTGCGATTAACTCTAGGACAAGAGTGTGCCCTCCTATACGTTTCAAAATCTGTTCAAAGCTGTCCTGCTCTTGATCCGCAATCGGACGACCAAGGTTGTCCTCAAAAATGCGGAGAAGTGCGCTCTTGTCTGAAACCGCGGAGAGTTTCATTATATGGCAGGTCCGATAAGAGGGGACCTTACGGCTCAAAAGGATAACCTTTAACTCCGTGGAGAGGAGAGCCCTCAGATCATCATCAATCTCGCCGGTGAAATTGTCGATCACTAAAACGGAAGTGATCCCTCTTACAAGCTCACGAATCTTTTGGAGCTTTTTGTAAAAGTACTTGGTACCAGCCTTGGCTTGTTCATCCTGTCTTAACGTATTGATTTCAATATTGCTGTCATTCGATATGGTGGCTTCGATGCTGCCTTTGTAGTTGACATACAAAATTGTATCAAACATTCCTTTGCGGAGCGCCAGATACTCTCTGATAAATGTGCTTTTTCCAATGCCACCCATGCCGGTGACAAATATGCAGTTATATTCGGCGTTAGCCAAGAGCTTGTCCAAGTCTTCGAACTCGCGTTCACGCCCATAGAAAATTTTGGGTTTTACAATTCGGGTAGAGTAGATTCTCGGCATTAAAAGGTCAGCGTACTTTTCAATTATCTGCAACTGCTCTACGACTTCCCGCATACTTTGGTATCTATCCGCGTAATAAACAGCCAAAGCATGATGGAAGAAGTCACTCAAAGAGCTAAAAAGTTTGTCATCACACTTTTGAAAATCATATTGAATTTTAGAAAAATCAAACTCGGAATCCGTTTCACAATCGGGTGCAGTAGGCGTATATCCAAACAGAAGATAAAATAGTAACGCACCTACGCCGTACACGTCCGTATGCGGGCCCAGCCGTTTGATTTTTAAGGTCCGAAGTTCAATAGGGGCAAAGCCCTTGGAGTAAGAAAGCCGTATATCGCTACAACCCAATTCACTTGGTTTTTTGAGCTCGTGGACGGAAAGCAGTGAATCGAAGTCAAAGAGTTGAACCTGCTTCTGGTATCCGTCAACAACGAGAACATTTTGAGGCTTGGTATCTAAGTAAAGATACCCTTGCTTATGAATGTTACCCAGGACATGCGCTACCTGCTTGACGAGCATAACACACTCTTTCAGAGTTTCCGGTTTATATGTCGCCAATGTTTGATTCGAAGAATAAGCGGATAAAATATAGTAAGTGCCGTTCTGCCTGAAAACATCAAGCTGATTTGTCATCGAGGAATAATTGGTGTCAGAGTAAAATAACTGGCTTGTGCGTGAAAAATCAGAGCGGAATTGCTCTCGACCTTGATTAAACGCTTCAGCATCCTCAGCCGATGGGGTTAAGCAGTTATTTCCGTTTCGGGAAATATTAAGCCTATAAGGATAGAACTCCTTTACTCTGTACAGCGTTTTATCTCCGGTATTGGTTACACGAGAGGCTTCATACACAATGCAAGAGCCACCACGACCGATTTCACTTTCAATGACACAATGAATTGCTTCACCTCTATCGTTACGCAAGCAAAGAGTGGTATTCTGTTTCAAAGCAATTCTATGGTCCATAAATTCACCGCCTTTTATCGTGTGACCTGATTATAGTGCATGGCTTTTGACAATTGGTTTTGTCGGCGCAAAATCAACTTCAGTAATTTTCTTTCTCTTTCCTCTCGGCAAAAACCTCTACCATATAGTATCTGAAAGCCTCAAGCGGGGTCTCATCATTCAATGCCCACATAAAAAGCCAATCATACGGATTACCAGCATACAGTTCAGGATAACCTGCATAATAAAGTCTATTGTTTATTGTGTCAAAACAACGTTTGGAATCAGCGGGTTTTGCTAAGTAACAAGCGCCATTTTGGCTAATGATTATTCTTGCCCAATAAGTATAAAAGGTGAGGAAGATTAGCATTTTTCGAACAATCTCGTTATCTCCGACCAATTCTCCACGAATCAGCTTATCAATATTTTGTCTGTTAGGGAAACAGTAACCAGCTTTTAATGGAATTAGCTTGTTTGCAGACAGAACAGAAGTGAGTGAACGGTCATATTTGATAGAATATTCACTTTTCAATTCGTTTGTCAATCCGATTATTTGAGAAAAGATAGCCCAAGTAGAAGCATCCGGATCGGCAACGGCATATCTATTTGTTCCATTGATAACAGCTCCTTCTTTTGCGGCCAACCCATCTGCTTTAGAAATATCTGCCCATAGTTCTTGAATATATTTGATAGCAGTGACATTGTTGTACTGGAAGTCATCGATATTGTCACTAATATACTGTATAAGTGTTTCGCTATCCTTGATACTATCAATGCAATCAATAATAGCTCCAGTATAGAGAACATCGCGTCCGGGAATGGCCTTCGCCTTTTTAGTTACGGGAATGCGGGCAAGAATAGCTTCTGCTTCGGAGTAAGAGAGGTTGTTTTTTATGCAGAAGTAATAAACTGCTTCTCTTATGGTATGGCAGTCAAAACTCCTCTCAAACTGAACACATCTGAAAAATTCGTTGGTTTCAACCACATCCAATCCTAGAGCAAAGCAAATTCTGTAAGCTGTTTCACGCTCAATTTCTGCATTGGGTGAAAACAATGCGCGGAAACTGTGTAAAGGCCTTATCCCCGCCTCCCTAAACCTTGAACTGAGGAATCGCGCCTTGGAAGCCGCATTACCTAAATCACCGGTATATCCATGTTTTGCAATGAAGGCGGTTAGTGCTTCACTAAAGCCTCGAAAAAGGCGCGCAATGTCAAGCAGTTTATCTTCAAAGTCATCAGCGTCTATTGACAATGTCTCGGCCCAAGTATTAAGTAGCTCAGTATATTGACTCATATAGATACCCCTTTTTTGTTGTAATGTCTAGCTATTAGTCTATCACATACCATAATGTTTTCTCAAGTCAGAGTGAGGGCTACCGGGGAATTGAAAAAGCGCAATCACATTGACACGAACAAAGCAATAATCATATAATACGGGACTATGCCGGATTGTTGGCAGCAAAGCAGGAGCGCATACTACATATACAAATAGAGATTTGCTGTATTCATAAGTCAATGCCGAATGCTTTCGATGAATTTTCTGGAATTTTTGCTTTATCAGAGTTTCCCAGAATTTTTCCGCCAAGCACAGTGTACCCAGTTGTATAAACGTAGGTCATAGTTCCTTCACAAGCCAGGTCTCTTTAGGTAAGGCTTTGTTGTTGCAGTTCAACAGTTCTTGGATCGCCAAATTGGCAAAGCGGTGAGTCCTGGATGTGTCCCACCCCACCAAGGCGGTAACTTCCGCCGTACCGCGTTCAAAATCGAACGAAATTTCTCCCCATTCGCCGTCGTTGTCCACCTGATACAGGTAGATAGCGGCGGCAATTTTTTGTTTTCTGCGGGTCTGCGATTTCCGTTTCAATCGAACCATGTGGATGACGCCAGCCTCTGTCAACAGACAGGCCAGATGTTCCACCGCCCGGCGATAGGCACGTTCCGCCCCGCTGGCGGTGCTGCCCTCAAACTGCACCGCCAAGTCCTCAAAGCTCATGCGGGTGCTGAGCGGGCTCACCCGACCGCAGGTCATGCAGACGGCGTTCCGCTTTTCCAAAAGGGTCTGTTCCCGGTAATCCAGCTTTTCAAAAGCCTCCCGAACAGCCTTGGCCCGGATGCTGTTCCATAGAATGTCCGCATAATTCCAGCTGTCGTCCCGGCTTACATCTTCTCCGGTCTCCTCCCCCTCTTCGTCCTGTACTGTCTGGTAGAAGGGCACCCGGCTGCGGTTGCACTGTGCCAACGCCAGGTACTCTGCGGCAGTCATTTCGGTGCAGTTCTGATGGTTGGCATATTCGGCGATGACATCTTTTGTGCTCTTGCCGGAATTGTTGTAGAGCCAGGCGATCCCACGAGCGGCCTTGTATTCGTCCAGAGATTGGAAGGAACCGGCCTCTTCCTGGCGGCGGCACTCCAGAAGTGCATTGCCGATAAAATAATGGGCATAGGTCAGAAAGTCCGCCTCCTTCATCGGGTCATAGCCCGGAAGGCAATCCAGCATGGCGAGGACACACCCCATTTTGTAGTCCAGGAACCGCTCCGGGTCATAGCGTTCCAGCCCCTTCCGCATCAGGAAACGGCGAACACGGCCATTGAGCCGGGTTTCATAGTGGTGCAGGAAGAAGGAGAAGTAGTCCAGGTTTCGCTCCCGCAGGGCGGCAGTGATGTAATCGTTGAGTGTTCCTGCCTCCGGCGGCTGCGGGTCAAGCTGAAAGACGCGCGCCGCCTCCCGCATAGTCAGCCCCTCCGGCTGGGCCAGAAAACCATATCGGGCGCAGTAGCCGTCCAACGCCCAAGTAAATTCCACTTCCGCCATTTCCTCACCGCCTTCCTATGGCACTACAAAGCCATTCGTCTCTTTGCCTCTGCAAGCAGGGCCTCCTGGGTCATTTCCTGCTCGTATCTGGTGCTGGCATAACTGTGGTCAGAGATCGCCCGCAGCATCTTATCCTTTGCCAGCTTTTTCATTACTTTGGCCAGTTCCGCGTCCAGCTTCCCACGGCGGGTACTCTGGAGGATGGTATTCATCCGACGGTTATAGACCGCCTTAATGGGGTGGTCTGCCGCCAGCTCCCGCTGTGCCCGCCCCCGCAGGTTGCCGATCTGACGGCACGTCCGGCACCGCTTGTCCCCTGGAGCCAGACCGCCGCAGTATTTGGTGCGCCGGGCATCGGTGGTCAAAAACCACCGCCCGCAGATGGGGCACTGTCTGGGCGCATGGCCCACGCACAGACCCTCGAACAGGTCGGAGCGAAACATCCCCACAAAACTGACGTAGTGCATCCGCTTCACCAGCTGCGGTTCCGCCGCACCGGGGCGAATGGCGGAGACGTACTGCACCGAGGCGTTGGTCAGGGTCATCCAGGAGGGATTGCCGTCAGAGAGTGTCGGTTCTTCCTGGAAAAACTGCCCAAACAGTGCTGCATAGCCCTCCGCCGTGCGGTCGTGGCCGGGTTCATTCAGCTGCCGGGCAAACGGGAGCAGGGCGTCCTTGTACTGGCGGAGGGAATAGCTCAGATGTCCCAATACCTGGGTCATGCGGATCAGCTGCGCCGCCCTGCTGTGCTGGCCGGTCAAGGTGCAGAGCAGCTGCTCCTGCTGGGAAAGCTGCAAATAATCTCTTGCATCTTCCAGATACGCGGCAGAGAAAACATCCGCCAGTTTCTTCCCGAAGTCACTATTGGACAGCCGGGAGAACGGCGGCGTAACATCCATGAAGGAGAGGATGCCGCTGGCAGCGCCCTGCACTTGGGGCAGCAGCGTCAGGTCCACCGTCCCCGTGTTCATCCCCTGCAGCAGGCGGTTCATCGTATCGCAGGGCGGGGTAAGGGTTTCAATCGCTTCAGCTGAAATGTTCAATACCTCGCAGCCAATGGTCCCCGTGGGCATGGCGCAGCCCTCGTAAGTCACGGTATCCTGCCAGAAATCCAGCGACAGCACTGCGTGGTTGATGATCTTGTCCATCGGCCTCCTCCTGTCATGTTTTTCTTTTTCTATCATAGCACACAGGCAGGGCTTTGTCATGTTTTTTGAAACGGCGCTGTCATGCCATCAGCCTGTTTTTTTCGATTTTCCCCATAACTGATACAGAGGGGTGAGAAACTTGCCCCACGCATCAAGAAATGGAGGGAATTGTATGAACCTGTTTGAAACCGTAAAAACCGCCGTCAACGCCAGGGAGGCTGCACAGCTGTATGGCGTTGCGGTCAACCGCTGTGGAATGGCGCTCTGCCCCTTCCACAACGACCACCACCCCAGCCTGCTGGTAGCAGACGACCACTACCACTGTTTTGCCTGCGGAGCGCACGGGGACGTCATCGACCTGGCTGCCAATCTTTTTGGCCTGAGCCTGTATGATGCAGCCCGAAAACTGGCGGCGGACTTCCATCTTGCGCCGGACAAGCCCCTGCCGGAATCCATCTGCCAAAAACTGAAACAGAAAACCAAGGCACAGCAGCTCCAGGAGGATGAGCGGCTGTGCTGTTCTGTTTTGGGGCAGTACCGCCGGACACTGGAAGAGTGGAAACTGCAGTATGCTCCACAGACACCGGAGGAAACGCTGAACGAGCGGTTTGTGGAGGCTTGCCACCGGCTTCCCTGGGCAGAGTACCTGCTGGACGCCCTGCTGCAAGGAGATTCCCATGAGCGGGAGACGATAGTTCAGCAGCTGATGGCAGACGGAAGCATCCAAAAGATCAATCGGCAACTGAAAGAATGGAGAAAGGAGACAGCACACAATGCGCAAAAACTCTGCTGTGCCGCCCAGTCACGGCGGCTGGCCCGCCTGGTATGACGGGAAGAACATCAACGAGGTGCTGTTCTGCGAGGAATTTCTGGCGGCCCACCCCATGAAGTGCATCCGGGGCAGGCTGTTCACGGTGGATGGAGCGGTGGAGGACGAGGCGGTGGTCAGCCAGCAGATCCTGGAGACGGTTTCCGGCTGCGTCACCAGCGGACTGTCCAAACTGGTGTCCAATCTGCTTGCCAGCATCAAACTGCAAGCCTACTCGCCGCCCCTTCCCATCGAGACCGACCGCATCCATGTGGCCAACGGTACCTATTTCATGGACGGCAGCTTCTCGCCGGAAAAGACCTACTGCAACAACCGCCTGGCCGTGGGCTATCTGCCAGACGCCCCCAGACCGGAGCGGTGGCTGCGGTTCCTCTCCGAACTGCTGGAACCGGAGGACATCCCCACCTTGCAGGAGTACCTGGGCTACTGCCTGCTGCCCACCACCAGGGCCCAGAAGATGCTGCTCATCATCGGCAGGGGCGGCGAGGGCAAAAGCCGGATCGGCCTGGTGATGCGCGCCATCCTGGGGGACAGCATGAACACCACCAGCATCCAGAAGGTGGAGAACAACCGCTTCAGCAGGGCCGACCTAGAGCACAAGCTGCTGATGGTGGATGACGATATGGATTTGAGCGCCCTGCCCAAAACCAACTACATCAAGTCCATCATCACCTCCGAGTGCAAGATGGATTTGGAGCGCAAAGGCGTCCAGAGCTACCAGAGCTTGCTCTATGTGCGCTTTCTCTGCTTCGGCAACGGGGCGTTGACGGCGCTTCACGACCAGTCCGACGGCTTCTTCCGGCGGCAGATCGTCCTGACCACCAGGGACCGTTCAGCAAACCGGGTAGACGATCCCTTCCTGGCAGAGAAGCTGGCAGCGGAGCGGGAGGGCATTTTCCTGTGGTGCCTGGAGGGGCTGCACCGCCTCATCGCCCAGAACTACCGCTTTACGATCAGCCCCAAGGCCCAGGAGAACGTGGAAACGGTGCGGCGCGGCAGCAACAATGTGGTGGAGTTTTTGCAGTCGGAGGGGTACATCCGCTTTCGTGCGGACTATGAGACCAGTTCCAAGTCCATCTATGAGGCATATAAAGTCTGGTGCGAGGACAATGTGCGCAAGCCCCTGTCAGCTAACCGGCTCAGCTCGGAGCTGACCCAGAATGCGGCGGTCTACAACGTGGAGCCCACCAACAATATCTACTCCGGCGGCAGGCGGGTGCGGGGCTTTGTAGGGATCGAGGTGGTCGCACGGCCCTTTGGCTGAAATTGAAGTGAGATTTTGCTGTACGTACTGTACGGTACGTACAGAGGATTTTCGCTTTTCCCTCAGAATAAGAAGGCAAAATGACTATGCAAATTTCAAGGCCTGTGCAAACCGTGAACTATTTCACGGCAGGAAGCACAGGCTTTCTTGTTTGGTGATTTACCGGGCAGTGAAGCCCCATCGCCCAGCGGTGAGGAAGCACACGGTCGCAAACAAAACACCGCCAGACGGTAAAGCCGGATGGGGTCACGTTTGAGTACCCCATCGCAGCGCAAATTACGAATGAAAGGCGTCCGTGCTCAAAAATTTTATCCACCGGTGACGGCACATCACCGGGAAATGAACACATTTCACGAACAAATGGAGGCAAAAACGACATGAAATCCAAGCTGAGAAACGAGATCAAGGCGTACATTGTGCGCTCCGGCTGTACGATGCAGGAGGTGGTAGACCTGCTTTCTGACGAACATGGTTGGAGCGACAGTGTTTCCAACCTGTCCAACAAACTCCAGAGGGAGTCTCTGCGCTACACCGAGGCCGTGCAGCTGGCCGATGCCCTGGGGTACGACATCGTGTGGCAGCGCCGCACCAAACCGTGACTCTCGTCCCCATCGCAAACAGCGCGCTGTTTGTGATGGGCAGTCAGCGAAAATCTTCCGCGTTATCGCTGACGCCAAAGAGTTGCGGCCCGATGTAAGGACGCAACTCTTCGGGCTGGATATGGAAAAGCGGTGGGGCAGATTTTCTATATCCAGCGGCGGGCATCGCAATGCCCGCAATCCCCCTCGGAGAGCCCACGGCACTTTGCAGCCCTTCGGGATGAAAGTGTTATAGTGGGTTATTACACTTCCCGCAGGAAGTGCATCCCCCGTCCCGCAGCCGTCCACGCCCCAACGAAAGGAGTTGATTTTTATGGCCAGAAACGATGGAATCGACCGCACCAGCGCCAGAAATGTGGATGTCCCGGACAAGGACATCGGCAACACCCAAAAGCACAACGAACGGGAAAAAGACAGCTACCGCAACCCCGATATTGTCCCGGAACGCACCCCGCTGAATATCCACTTCAAAGCCCCCACTGCCAGCTACACGGAGATGTTCCGACAGATGGAGCAGGACAAAATCATCTCCACACGTGGTCTGAAACCCGACGCCATCCACTTTGGAGAGCTGATCTTCGATGTGAACTCCGCCTACTTCCACAACCACGGCGGCTATGAATTTGCCAGGCAGTTTTACGCCGACGCCTACAAAGCCGCCGTGGAGATCGTGGGCGGGGAGCAGTATATCCTCTCCGCCGTGATGCACGCCGACGAGATCAACCGGGCTATGTCCGAGGCACTGGGCCAGGAAGTGTATCACTACCACCTCCATGTGGTCTATGTGCCGGTGGTGGAAAAGCAGATCCTTTGGAGCAAACGCTGCAAGGACAAGTCTTTGGTCGGCACGGTGAAGGAGACCGTCATGCAGGTCAGCCGGAGCAAGAAATGGATGTCCAAGCCCGCCCTCGACGCCGATGGAAACCCGGTCTTGCAGAAAAATGGAAAACCCGTCTTGAAAAAGTCCTACAGTGTGCTGCAAGATGATTTTTTCCATTTTATGCGCGCCGCCGGGTATACCGATGTGGAGCGCGGCGAGCGAGGCAGCACCGAAGAGCATCTGACCGTGACCCAGTTCAAGGTACAGGCGGAGCAGCAGCGGTTGGAGGCTGTGACCGCCCAGGTGGCCCAGGCGGAGCAGACGCTGAGCGCCACTGAGGCCGCCGCGCAGAAAAAAGCAAAGGAGCTGAAATCCCTCCAAAGCCAGACCAAAGAACAGCGCACGGTCGCCCTGACCGTACAGGAGGTCCAGTCAATGGGCAAGAAAAATCCCATTACCGGAAACATTTCACTGACGCCGCAAGAGTGCGACACATTAAAATCCTACGCTGTCAATAGTATCACCGTCAAGGCGGACAATGGCAGGTTGCAGGAACGGTTGGCTTCTGCCCAAAAAAGCGCCGCGATTTGGAAAAAGCGGTATGAATCGCTGAACGAAAAATATCAGGAACTAAAAAAGAGCGTCCAGCCCTATCTGGACGCCGTGAAGCTCGCACCGGAGAGGGTGCGGGCTTTTCTTGCGGCCATTTTGACCCGCACCCAGCAAACAAGACAGCATGAGCAGCCTGTCCGCCGCGGGCAGGATATGGAACTTTGATCGATGGAGGTCACTATATGAAAAAACAAAACGATTTTATCAACGAAATGGACGATAAGTATATCGACATCGAATCCTGCTTTGACCCGGTTTTCGAGCCGCCGGCAGAACTCCTGGAAGAATGGAGCAAGCGGTATGAGGGGCCGGAACCGACATTGGAAAACACATCGTTTTATGTCGTTGGCCCGGATGGCACGAAGTATTTCTACTGTGGTAATCTCTGCATCAAAATCTCTGAGCATTTTGCGGATGGAGGCAAGCAGATGGACGAGCTGGTGGAGGACGCCGTCCGCCACCATGCGGGCCGGGACAGCAGCGCCCCGGCCTTTTTGAATGCCGTTTAAGTGAAGAAAGAGCAATGACTGATCGTTGAATCGCACCCGCGCTTACAGTATAATAGACGTAGAAGTATTGTAAGCGTGGGTTGTTTCAACGCAAAGGAGGATATTACAGTGAAACAACCGAACAATACGAAAACCAAAATCTACAGCACCGCTTTGTATATGCGCCTGAGCCGCGATGATGAAAATTTCGGCGACAGCGTCAGCATTGAGACCCAACGCACCATCCTGCAAAAGTTTGCCGCCGAGAACGGCCTGCGCGTCTATGGCGAGTACGTGGACGACGGATGGAGCGGCACCAATTTTGACCGCCCCAGCTTTCAGCGGATGATGAATGATGTGGAAGCGGGAAAAGTCAACTGCATTGTGACCAAAGACCTCAGCCGGTTTGGACGCGAACACGTGATGATGGATTATTATCTGGAGTTTGTGTTCCCGGAGAAACAGGTCCGCTATATCGCCATTGCCGAGAATGAGGACACCGAAAAGGGCTTGTCTGAGTTTGTGCCGTTCAAGAATCTGTTCAACGAGTGGTTCGCCAAGGACACCAGCCGCAAGGTAAAGAGCGCGCTCCATGCAAAATTTGAAAAGGGAGAACGCATATTTGCCTATGCCCCGCTGGGATACAAGCGCCACCCGGAGATCAAGAACACGCTGACGCCGGATGAGGAAACCCGCTGGATCGTAGAGAAAATCTTCGATTTGGCTGTTCATGGCGCTGGCGCGGCCAAGATCACCCGCATTTTGATTGCGGAAAAAGTGCCCACCGCCGGTTGGCTGAACTACAAGCGGTACGGAACCTTTGCCAACATTTACGCCGGCGCGCCGGAGGAAAAGTCCTACGCCTGGACGATTGCACAGGTCAAAAGTATCCTGAAAGATGAAACCTATATCGGCAACAGCATCCACAATAAGCAGACCAACATCTCTTACAAGAACAAGAAAAAGGTCCGCAAGCCGAAAGAGGAATGGATTCGTGTGGAAAATACCCATGAAGCCCTTGTCAGCAAGGATGTCTTTGACCGGGTGCAGGAGCTGATCGAGACGCGCCGCCGCAAGCAGAAAGACGGCACGACACAGATCTTCTCCGGGCTGGTGAAGTGCGCAGACTGCGGCTGGTCGCTGGCGTTTGGCATGAACAATCAGAACAAAAAGCCCTATGGTCACTACCATTGCAGCAACTATGGCCAGGGTACCGGACACTGCACCATGCACTATATCCGCTATGATGTCCTTTATACCTACGTCCTGGCACGGATTCAATATTGGTCTTACCAGGCACAGATGGACGAGGGACGCCTGCTGCAAAAGCTGCTGAAAGCCGGTGACAGGGAGCGCACGGCAAGCCAGAAAAAACAGGCAGCGGAGCTGAACAAGGCAGAGAAGCGCAAGGCCGAGCTGGACCGCCTGTTTGCCAAGATGTACGAAGATTGGGCCGCTGGGCGCATCACCGAGTACAACTTCAATATGCTGTCCCAGCGGTATCAGACCGAGCAGCAGGAGCTGGCGGAAAAGATCGAAAAGCTGAACGCCGACCTTGTCGCCCAACAGCAGAGCGCCGTGGACGCCGAAAAATGGGTGAACCTGATCAAGCAGTATGTGAATCCCTCAGAACTGACTGCCGAACTGCTGAATGCCTTGATCGAGAAGATTGTCGTCCATGAAGCCGTAAAAGACGAAAGCAACACCCGCACCCAGGAGATTGAAATCTACTACCGTTTTATCGGCAAAGTGGAGTAAAAACGCAAATAAACCATTTATCTCTTTAAGTTGGGGAAACCGGCGGCGGCTACCCTGACCCGGCGCTGCTGGCGCCGCTGGCCGCCGCGCTGGACCTGACGGTGGACGAGCTGCTGGCCGGCCGGCAGGCGGAAACGGATAAGGTTTCCGGCCAACTGCCGGAACAGACAACGCCGGGCAGGGAGCAGGGCGCAGACCCGGCCGCCGACGTCTGGCTGCGCCGCCGGCTGGACCAGAACATGGCCTTTTGGGCACTGGCCGGCCTGCTGCTGGGCGGCGCGGGAGCATACCTGCCCTGCCTGATAAACACGCAGTTGGCATGGGCGGTCTCCGGCCTGGTGCTGGTGGCAGTGGTGGCGCTGATCCTGTGCCTGCGGCTGTGGTATCGGATGCGGTGCCAGGCACTGGGCTGCCGGCCCGCCCCCACGGCCGGCCTGGCGCTGGCCTGGCTGGCGCTGCTGGCGGCGGCGATCTGGCACCCCGGCCTGCAAAACGGCTGGGTCCGCCTGCCCGCCGACCTGGACACGGAGGAAGTTTTTACACCGCTGGACCTGGCGCTGACCGGCACCGGCGGCGCGCTTGGCCTGCTTTTGTGGCTGCTGCCGCTGGTGCTGCTGGCCGCCGCGGCAGGGCTGTTCCTGTATGGGGCGGGCCGCGGCGCAAACGCCGCCGACCTGCTGCCGGCCTGCATTGGCCTGCTGCTGACCTGGGCCGCCGGCGGCTATGGCGCGATGCAGACGGAAGCCGCCCTGACCGGGGCGTGGCACCTGGCCGAAAAGGTTCCCCCGGACCCCTTTGTGTCCGAATTTCTGCCGCCGGTGCTGGCCGCGGGGGCGGCCTGGCTGGCGGTATGTGCGGTGATGGCGTGGATCTCGGCGCGGCGCGGGGGCGGCGGCTGGCGGATGCTGCCGGGGTGGGCGGCGGTGTATCTGCTCCCCGCGCTGGCGGACCTGGCCCGGATGCGCTGCGGGGTGCGCCTGCTGGAACGCCCGCCCCTGGGCATCCTGTGCAGCTGGGTGGGGGCTTACACCCCGGTGCCGGCGCTGCTTGCCGGTATTGCCGCCGCGCTCCTGTGCGCATGGCAGGCCGCCCGCCGGCCCGGCCGAAAGCCGGAGGTGCATCCGCAGGGCTGATGCCCTCCGTCTGCGCCGTGCGGCGCATCCACCTCCCCTTACAGGGGAGGCTTTATGGGCAACTGCCGCATGGGAAGGCTCCCCTGCAAGGGGAGCTGGCGGCGAAGCCGACTGAGGGGTGCATTGCCGGTTCGCGGCGGGGATACCCTGTAAAGTTTGGCAGCACCTTGCCTTGCATCCGTAGGGGACGATGCTTGTATCGTCCCGGAACCCTGCCATACCGCAAACCCCAGGCGGCGGGCGAAATCGCCCGCCCTACATTGTGGCCGGGATCGGGCGGCAGATGAACGCCCGCTGTCCGTCAAGCACGCCGGCGGGCCGATGAGATCATCGGCCCCTGCGCAGGGGCGCGCGGCGGCTTGTCATCCCCGGCGGTGCTGCATGCCTGCCTTACCTTGCAGGGCGGGCGTTCACGCCCGCCGGAAAGGTTTGCGCCGGCCCGGAAGGATATTGGCAGGGCCAGGCGCCGCACCCCTCCGTCTGCGCCGTGCGGCGCATCCACCTCCCCTTGCAGGGGAGGCTTTATGGGCAACTGTCGCATGGGAAGGCTCCCCTGTAAGGGAAGCTGGCGGCGAAGCCGACTGAGGGGTGCATTGCCGGTTCGCGGCGGGGATACCCCGTAAAGTTTGGCAGCACCTTGCCTTGCATCCGTAGGGACGATGCTTGCATCGTCCCTAAACCCTGCCATGCCGCAAACCCCAGGCGGCGGGCGAAATCGCCCGCCCTACATTGTGGCCGGGACCGGGCGGCGACAGATGAACGCCCGCTGTCCGTCAAGCACGCCGGCGGGCCGATGAAAACCATCGGCCCCTGCGCAGAGGCGCGCGGCGGCTTGTCATTCCCGGCGGTGCTGCATGCCTGGCTTACATTGTAGGGCGGGCGTTCACGCCCGCCGGAAAGGTCTGCGCCGGCCCGGAAGGATATTGGCAAGGCAGGGCGCCGCACCCCTCCGTCTGCGCCGTGCGGCGCATCCACCTCCCCTTACAGGGGAGGCTTTGCCGCCCGTTTGCCCTGCATTGCAGGGCGGCCGTGAACAGGCGGCACGTAACCGGCAGCCGTCCGCCAGGTCCGGCGCCCTGCCGGCTGAATTTAGTCTGCCGGGCCCATTCCGAATTTTGCCCGCCTGCCCAGCCCCGTGTGCTTGCCAAACCCCGGCGCACGGGGTATAATAATATGTCACAGTATCCGCAAGGGATGCTGCCATGGACTACTACCAAACACCAGAAGGGGATAGGAATATGGAAACGATGGGCAACCTGCGCCGCACCCACTACTGCGGCGAGGTCAGCATGGCGAATGTCGGCCAGGAAATGACCGTCTGCGGCTCGATCGCCCGCAGCCGTGACAAGGGCGGCATCATCTTTGCCGACCTGCGCGACACCACCGGCATCTTGCAGCTGGTCTTTGACGAGGATACCCCCAAAGACGTTTTTGCCAAGGCCGAGAGCCTGAAAAGCGAGTACGTGGTCATCTGCCGCGGCGCCCTGCGGGAGCGTGCCGCCAAGACCGACAAGATCGCCACCGGCGATGTGGAGCTGTATGTGTCCGAGCTGCGCATCCTCAGCGAGGCCCAGACCCCGCCGTTCGAGATCCGCGACGGCATCAACGTGAACGACGAGCTGCGCCTGCGCTACCGCTACCTGGACCTGCGCCGCCCCTCGGTACACGAGCCCATCGTGCTGCGCTCGAAGGTCTGCCAGGTCATCCGCAGCTATTTCTGCGACAACCACTTCTGCGAGATCGAGACCCCCACCCTCATCAAATCCACGCCGGAGGGTGCCCGTGACTATCTGGTGCCCAGCCGCCTGCAGCCGGGGCACTTTTACGCCCTGCCCCAAAGCCCCCAGCTGTACAAGCAGATCCTGATGCTGTCCGGCTTTGACCGCTACTTCCAGATCGCCCACTGCTACCGCGACGAGGATCTGCGCGCCGACCGCCAGCCTGAGTTCACCCAGGTGGACGAGGAGCTGTCCTTTGTGGACGAGAACGACATCATGACCATCAACGAGGGCCTGATCCAGCGCCTGTGGAAGGAAGTTCTGGACGTGGATGTGCAGACCCCGTTCGTCCGCATGCCCTGGGCCGAGGCCATGTCCCGCTTCGGCTCCGACAAGCCGGACACCCGCTTCGGCCTGGAGATCCAGGACGTGACCGAGGTGTTCCGCGGCACCGGGTTCAAGCCCTTCGCCGCCGTGCTGGAGGCGGGCGGCAGCATCCGCGCCATCAACGCCAAGGGCATGGCCGGCGCGCTCAGCCGCAAGAACATCGACAAGCTGGGCGAGGTGGCCAAGACCTACGGCGCCAAGGGCCTGGCTTTCAGCCGCCTGACCGCCGAGGGCACTTCCTCCAGCTTTGAAAAGTTCCTGACCGAGGAGGAGAAGGCGAACCTCTACCGTGTGCTGGGCGCCGAGACCGGCGACGTGCTGCTGCTGGTCAGCGACGCGGACTGGGTCAAGGCCTGCACCGCGCTGGGCCAGGTCCGCCTGGACATCGCCCGCAAGCACGATATGATCGACCCCAAAAAGTTCAACTTCCTGTGGGTGGTGGACTTCCCGCTGTTCGAGTACAGCGAGGAGGAGGGCCGCTGGATGGCCATGCATCACCCCTTCACGCTGCCCCGCGCGGAGGACATCGACAAGGTGGAGACCGACCCCGGCGCCTGCCATGCGGTGGCCTACGACATCGTCCTGAACGGCGTCGAGATGGGCGGCGGCTCGATGCGCATCAACGACCCGGCCCTGCAGGACCGGATGTTCCACGCCCTGGGCTTTACCGAGGAAAAGGCCCGCGAGAGCTTCGGCTTTTTGATGGACGCCTACAAGTACGGCGCGCCCCCGCACGGCGGCATGGCCTACGGCCTGGACCGCATGGTCATGCTGATGCTGGGCAAGGACTCCATCCGCGACGTCATCGCCTTCCCCAAGGTGCAGAACGGCGGCGAGCCCATGTCCGGCGCGCCCGACACCGTGGACGAGCAGCAGCTGAAAGACCTCTGCATTTCGTTGAATCTCGACAAATAAATACGATCTGTATTGAACGCCGGCGGGGATGGCCTCCCAAAAAGTCTGACAAATCCTTGCCCTGCGCTTCGCAGGGGATCGTGCCTGCATCGCCCCGCAAGACTTTGCGGCCGGATGACCGTCTTGCGCCGCCCGCGCCTGACGGCAGATCGCAGGGCGGGCGTTCACGTCCGCCGGGCGGCTTGCGGCGGGGCCGTGCAGCCGTGGGCGGGCAGTGGCGTGCAGACGCCACCCTGCCGCCAGACCCGGCGTCAGGCCGATGAAAATCATCGGCCCCTTCGCAAAGGGCTGCGATACACACAGCCTGCGCAGGGGGGTATCGCGGCCCGGAAGGACATTTACCGGGCAACGCGCCGCACCCCTCGGTCACCTGCCGG
The DNA here is from genome assembly GCA_019119495.1 of Candidatus Gemmiger stercorigallinarum. Lineage (GTDB taxonomy): Bacteria > Bacillota > Clostridia > Oscillospirales > Ruminococcaceae > Gemmiger > Gemmiger stercorigallinarum. Next base: position 68,076 of record DWWX01000011.1, read on the forward strand.
TGACAGCTCCCCTTGCAGGGGAGCCTTCCGGGGCGGCTGCCGCCCCAGGCCCCCGCAACAGACGAAAATCCGCCCGCCGCTCTCGGTTTGGAGAAGCGGCGGGCGGATCGTTTTTTATTGGTGCTCAGTATTTGGGCCCGCTCTTGGGCGCGCCGGGCTTGTCAGCGGCATCCGTGGCGGGGGCGGCGTCGGGTTTGCCGGCCGTTTCCGGGTTGGGCTGCGGCTCGGCTTTGCCTGCCGGCTGCGGGGCGGCGCCCCAGGCGCCGGGCTGGCCGGCGCGGCGGGCGGCCCGGCGGGCACGGTGCCGTCGGCCCAGCACCACGCACACCGCCACAATGGCCGCCACCAGCAAAATGGCCGGCAGCAGGTAGACGATGGTCAAAAACAGCCCTTCGATAAAGCCGGCAAAAGCCTGCCAGCCGCCAAAGAAGGCGGCAGCCAGCCGGTCGCCAAAGGTGGTGCCGGTGGGGGTCAGCTGCGCCACCTCGCTCAGATAGACGTCCACGGTGGAGTAGCTGATCTGGCTTTCCAGGCTGCGCAGCTGGGCGGTGTAGCTTTCGATCTTGTACTGCACGTCGGAAAGCTGGCTCTCGATCTCCAGCAGGTCGGCGGTGGTCTCGGCCTGGTCGGCCAGCTCGTTCAGGCGGTCCCGCTGGGCCTCCAGCGCCGTCAGCCGGGCCTCCACGTCAATGTAGTTGGCGGTCACGTCGCTGGCGCTCTCGCTCTGGTTCAGCACGCTGCCGGCCTCGCTCAGGGCGGCCAGCAGCTGGCGGTAGTTGTCCGCCGGCACCCGCACGGTGTAGCGGGCGCTGCGGTCGGCGTCCTCGGCGCTGCCCCACAGGTCGGTGGATTCCAGGTAAGCGCCGGCCTGCTCCACCGCGGCCAGGATGGCCGTCTGCGCGCCGGCAAAATCGGTGGATTCCATCTCCACGCTGGCGGTGTAGATGATCTTGCGGTCGGTGTCGGTACTGGCGGAGGGGTCCAGCAGCGCGCCGCTGCCGCCGGCCGATCCGCTGTCCTCTGTAGCGGACAGGGACATCTCCGGCGATGCGGCCGCAGTGTCGCTGCTGCCGGCGCCGCAGCCGGTCAGGCCCAGCGCCAGCGCGCCGGCCAGGGCCAGGGCGGCCAGGCGGGTGGTCAGGGTGGTTTTCATGCGTTTCACGCTCCTTTTTTGTGGCTGCCGGCGGCGCCGGCAGAGGGCCGATTTTCCTTTTCACCAGTATAACACGGAAAAAACCGGAAAAAGTTACATACCGGTGCCAAAATCGCAAAAATAAGCCGGGCGTGCCCTCTTTTTGGGTTTGGGCGGCGGTTTCGGGCCGGCCGTATGGGCGGGGGCGGGGCGGGCCATACTGTCTGTGCGGCCTGCCTGCAAAAGAAGCCCGCACACCGGCCAGGCAGGCGCGGCGCGCGGGCAGACGATCACTGCGCCTGTTTGCGGCGGCAGTCGGGGCAGAGGTAATGCACGGTCAGCTGGTAGGAGCGCACCTCGGTGCCAATGGCGGCCTCCAGCTCCCGCACCAGGCCCACCACGGGGATGTCGGTCAGCTTTTGGCAGCCGTCGCAGTACAGGTGGCCGTGGGGGGCGGTGGTGCGGTCGTACCGGTCGGGGCCGGCGGGCATTTCCAGCCGGGCGATCTCCCGGTCCTGCTCCATCAGTTTCAGGTTGCGGTAAACGGTGCCGCGGGCAATGCTGGGCATGCGCTGGCGCGCCAGGGCAAAGATCTCGTCGGCAGTCAGGTGCCCAGAGGTCGAGTGCAGGAGCTCCAGGATCAGGGCACGTTGTCTGGTCATGGCGAACACTCTCCTTTTAGATTGATTCTTAAATATAAGGATAGCTTATCGCCACTGCCTTGTCAAGATTTTTGTCATCGGGAATTTCTGCACGACAAAAAACTTTTCGATTTTCTGCAAAATCCCCCTTGACTTCGCCGCCGCCATGGTGTATGATAATTTCAGACAAAATCTTAAAAATAGATTTTCTTTTCAGAGTGTGACCCCAAATCCATCCCAAAATCAGGAGGTATGCAGTATGGAACTCAAAGGCTCCAAGACCGAGAAAAACCTGTGGGAAGCTTTCGCAGGCGAAAGCCAGGCCCGCAACAAGTACACGTTCTTCGCCTCCAAGGCAAAGAAGGAAGGGTACGAGCAGATCGCGTCCCTGTTCACCGCCACCGCCGATAACGAGAAAGAGCACGCCAAGATCTGGTTCAAGCTGCTGATGGAGGGCGGCCAGATCCCCGACACGCTGACCTGCCTGAAGATGGCCGCCGCCGGCGAGAACGAGGAGCACACCTCGATGTATCCCCGCATGGCCGCCGAGGCCAAGGAGGAGGGCTTTGACGACATCGCCCGCCTGTTCTCGATGGTCGCCGACATCGAGAAGGAGCACGAGGAGCGGTACAATGCCCTGGCCGCCAACATCGAGGCCGGCCGCGTGTTTGCCCGCGAGACCGAGCAGGTCTGGCAGTGCCGCAACTGCGGGTACGTCTATATCGGCCTGCACGCGCCGGAAAAATGCCCTGTCTGCGCCCATCCCAAAGCCTACTTTGAGCTGAAGAGCGCCAACTACTGATCCCGCGCTCCCGGCCAAAACCCAAACAGCCGCCCTCCCCCTGCCGTAGGGGAAGGGCGGCTGTTTCTCTTGCTCTGCCTGTTTGGGGTCAGGGATCGATGACGGTGGCGGTCTGGCCGATGCCCAGGCTGGCGGCGGCGATCTTTTTCCAGCTCTGGCAGCCGCAGATGCCGTCGGCGGTCAGGCCAAAGGCCCGCTGGGCGGCTTTCAGCGCCGTCTCGGTCCGGGCGCCGAAAATGCCGTCCAGGCTGCCGGTGGTGTAGCCCAGCGCGTTCAGCGCATCCTGCAGGATCAGCACATAGGTGCTGCGGTCGCCCCGGCGGCAGGTGGGGTAGCCCGCCGTGGTGCCGCTGCAGGCCGGCGTGCCGTAGCGGCGGTCAAAGTGCACCCAGGTGGGCGTCATGGACAGCGGCTCCACATAGCCCCAGGCGCCGGTGCCCACGGCGGCGCTGTAGATCCTGCGCCGGTTGGCGGCGGTGGTGCTTTGCCCCACGTCAAAGGCCACGCCGGCGTAGTGCTGGCTGGTGGTGCCGTGGCCGCCCTCCCAAATGCGCTTGAAGGCGTACCCCACCGGGATGCCCGCGCCGTAGCTGCGGCGGGTCAGGTTCCAGGCCTCCATGGCCGCCACCGTTGTCCACAGCACCGTGGACTTGGACGACCCGCGGAACTCCCGCACCCGCAGCGTGGTGCCGGTGGAGTAGGGCATCGGGTCGCTCTCGGCCAGGGTGTAGGTTATCAGACGGTTGGTGTAGGCGTCGTACACAAATACCTTTGCCATTGCTCATCCCTCCTTTGGGGCGGCCTGGGCCGCGGCGTCTGCGGCGCAGTCGGCACAGCCGGCCAGGGCGGCGGCGTCCCGCAGCGCATCCCAGGTGGCGTCGTCCACAATGCCCAGCGGTACAAGGCCCGCCCGGCTTTGGAAGCTTTGCAGCGCCGTCTCGGTGTCCTGGTCCAGGCGGCCGGTCTCCGGCACAAACTGCGCCTCGATCCACACCGCGGCCAGGGCGTTCAGCCAACGCTGCAGCTGCAGTACCGCCGGCCCGGCGCTGCCCAGCATCAGCGCATGGCCGGGCCAGATGCCGTCCGGCTCCGGCCGGGCGGCCGGGGGCGCGGCGGTCAAAAGGGCCAGCGCCGCCGCGTTGAACGCCGCCCAGTCGTCGGCGTCCACCACGCCGGTCTCCGGCAGGTCAAAGGCTGCCTGGGCGCTGCGCACGCTGGCCTCCAGCGCGTCGCCGTAAACGGCGGACTGATCCTCCGGCGGGCGGATACCGTCCAGCCAGGCGGCCAGAAACTGCATGGTGCGGGACAGCCACAATACCGCCGCGCCGCTGTCGCCGGGGGAAAGGGTGGCCGGCAGCGCGGGCACCACCCGCGCCGTGGCCAGGCTGCCGCTTTCCACCAGGGCGGCGGCGTTCTGGTACAGGCTTTGCCAGGTCAGCCGGCCGATGACGCCGTCGGCGGTCAGCCCCATGCGCTGCTGCCAGGCCAGCACCGCCGCGCGGGTGGCCTGGCCGAACACGCCGTCCACCGTTACGGTGGGCTGGCCGCTGTAATAGGCCGCCAGCAGCCGCAGCCAGTACTGCGCCGCCCGCACCGGCGTGCCGGTGCTGCCCAGCCGCAGCGTATCCACAAACTGCCCCGGCGCAACATTCGGGTCCACCAGCCCGTTGGAAACGGCGATGCCCACTTCCTTCAGCTTGTTCCAGGTGGCGCGGCCCACCGCGCCGTCCGCCGTCAGGCCGAAGTATTCCTGAAAGGCCGTTACCGCCGCCAGCGTAGAAGGCCCAAAACTGCCGTCCACCGTCACGGTTGGCAGGGCACTGTAATTGCCCGCAGCCACCAGCAGCCAGAACTGCACGGTGCGCACGTCGTTGCCTTTGGCCCCCTGGCGCAGCACGGTGCCCGGCCAGGCGGTGCCGCCCACGTCGCTCATGGCGTCCACCCAGGCGGCGTACAGTGCCTCCCAGGTCAGCCGGCCCACCACGCCGTCGGCGGTCAGGCCGGCCTGCTGCTGGAAAGCCCGCACCGCCGCCGCGGTGGCCGCGCCGTAGCTGCCGTCCACCGCAACGGCGGGGATGCCGCTGTCAAACTGCGAAAGCCCCAAAAGCCAGAACTGCACCTGCTCCACATGCACGCCGGTGGAACCCTGCCGCAGCACCACGCCCGGCCATACCCCGCCGGATACCACTGCGTCGAATTCCTCGCCTTCGCTGGTCAGTTCGGCCAGATCTTTGACCGACACGTAGATATAGCTGATCTTGTACCAGGTGGCGCGGCCCACGATGCCGTCCACCGTCAGCGAAAAGTATTTCTGGAAGGCCCGCACGCTGGCCTCGGTGGCGTCGTCAAAGGTGCCGGTCAGCGCCGGTTTGCCAAAGGCCGGGTAGTCCTTGCCGATGCGGGACAGCTGCTTTTGCAAGATCGACACCGCGGTGCCGGTGCTGCCCGGCCGCAGCGGGCTGCCGGGATAGCTTTCGGGGATGTCGGCCAGGTTGGACGTGGTGGCCAGCTGCACCCGGTCGCCGTAATAATAGCGCAGGATCTGCAGGGCGGACATCCCCTCGTTGGCGCGGTCCACGGTGCCCCACTGCTTCATGCCGGCGCAGGTCACCAGCTTGCCGTCGCAGTACTCGGTAAAATAGGGCTCGGCGTCGCCGGAACGCCGCACAAAGGTCGAGAACAGCTCGGCGGTCAGCCGCTCCATCACCGCGTAGACGGTGCGGCCCTCCACATAGGCCTGGTCGTAGCCGGGCGACCCGGTGATGTTAAAGCTGTACCCCCGGCTGGGGTACCACTCGGTATAAATGCGGTTGAGCGCCAGGCTGATCTGCGCCAGGATGTTGGCCCGCAGCGCCTGCTCCGGCCAGGTGAGGCGGCACGGTACACTTGACGTAGGTACGAAATAAAATTTTTGCCAAAATGACGGAAAATGCAAAAGTCCGAAAATCGGGATTCAAAAACGGGTGAATGGCGGCAAAATCGAAAAAGTGTGACCTGTGCCCCTCCCCCGTATTTCAGCCCGTTTTGCCTGTTTTTTGCCTCATTTTTGCATTTTGGACGGCTGAAAGGCCTGTATTTGCAAATATGTGCCGCCGGGTGTACAGGGGGTACGGGCACCGCATCGCACATAAATGGGCATGGAAAATTGATTCATTTCCAAACGGTGGAATATGCGGCCGCCGCTCCGAAACAACTGGACACGGCTGCAGCCTTGTCGATTGTCAAACAGCCACACGGTCAAAAGTTCCACGCTATTTCGATTTTTCTGTGGAAATTCCCCACGCCGTCATCCTCCTCTGCCGGCCACACAGTGACCTGCTGGATCAGCGCGTCGGCCATTTCTTTGGTCAACTTTTCCATGCGGAGGTAGGGCATCAGCTTTTCGCGGAGTTCTGTCATTTTTGGACCATTTGACCAATGATGGAGCTGTTCCGCCTCCTGCTCCAACGCCGTTTTTCGGTCCGTCATCGCCCGGGCCGCCGATGCAAACTGTTCGGCTGAAAGGTCGCCGGCGGTTCGCTGAAAGTACAACTCCTGCATCTGCTTTTCCAGCTGCCGCAGTTCTTTCTGCTTCTGGTTGAGCTGGCGCCGGCGCTTGCGAAAACGCTGATCGTCCTTTTGCAGGGATTCCGCCAGTTCGTCCACATCCAAAACCTCCGCCAGCTGTTTGTGCAGCCTGGCCAGCACAACGGCCTCCAGCTCGTCGAGCGGGATGCGGTTGGGTGTGCAGACCCGCGGGTCGCGGCGGTTATGCAGGCAGCGCATCTGCAAACTGCCCGGTCCGCCCGCCATCATCATGCCGCCGCCGCAGCCGCCGCATTTGACCTTTTTGGCCAGCGGCCGCCACACGGCGGTATAGGGAACGCCGGTCTGACGCTTTAGAAAAATTTCCTGCGCACGGTCAAAGGATTCATGGCTGACGAGCGGCGTATGGGTGCCGGGTACAACGACCCATTTGTCCGGCGGCTGCCGGATCATCGTGCTCTTTTTGTAGCTGGCTTTTTTGCAGCGGCCCTGCACCATGTCGCCTGTATAGATTGGATTCTTCAGGATGTTGCGGATCGCCGTGCTGCTCCACTGGGCCTGTATCGGCGCTTTGTAGCGGGCATCACGGGCCTTCTTGTAGGCGCTGGGCGCAAGAACGCCTTCGGCGTTCAGCACCATTGCAATACGCTGCGCGCCGTACCCGGCCAGGTGCAGCGCAAAGATCCGCTGCACGACTGGAGCGGTCTCCGGGTTGGGAATCAGATGGTTGTGGTCGGCCGGGTCTTTCTCGTACCCGTACAGCGCGAAGGAGGACAGGTACTTGCCCTGCTGGCGCTTGGTGGAAAGGGCCGCCTGCACATTGGCGGACAGCTCTTCCAGATACCACTCGTTCACCAGCCCATTGAGCTGCTGCTTTTTGAGGCCGCCTTCGGCATCGGTGTCCACGCCGTCCATCACGGCGATCAGCCGGATGCCCCATTCGGGGAACTTACGGTGCAGATAGAGTTCCGATTCCTCCAGGTCACGGGTAAAGCGGGACTGCGTTTTGACAAGAATGACATCGAACCGCCGCGCTTCGGCATCGCGGATCATCCGGCGGAAACCCGGGCGGCCGGGGTCGGTGCCCGACCGATCTTCATCCACATAGATCTGTTCCACCTCAAAGCCGTGGGTCACGGCGTAACGCAGCAGCAGGCTTTTTTGGTTGTGGATGCTCTCGGACCCGGGCGTATCCCCGGCGCCAGGCCCGGCATCGCTCAGGCGGCAGTAGATGGCGGCTTTCAGCATGGCAGCCACCCCCTTAAAACCGCCAGCGGATCTCAATGTTCCGCTTTTGGGTTTCCGGGTCGATTGGGCCAACCTGCACCGAGTCGATCAACGCGCACACCAGCTCACGGGTCAGCACCTGGGGCTGGCTCAATTCCTCCGCCATTTGGCGCATCGCATCATAGCGGGCTGCGGGGTCGGCCAGCGTGCCGTCACGCTCCTGTTCTAAGGTGCGGATGCGCCGGTCAAAGTTAGCCATCTCTTTGCGAAAGCCGTCGTCGAGCTGTGCAAAGACCTCGTCGTTCACAACGCCAGCGGCGTGATCCTGATACAGGGCCGTGACAGCGCCCTGCCGCTTCTGACGTTCCCTGTGCAGGCGATCGAGTTCCCGCTGCAATGCATCAGCCCGGTCTTCTGCCTCGCGGGTAAACGCTGAGAGGTCGAGCTTGTCGGGGTCGAGCAATTCGCTCAGCCGCTGCCTGATCCGCTGTAGGACGATGGCGTCCAGCGCATCAAGGGAGATGGAGCGGTTTGGGCAAAGACTGGGTTTATAGGTGTGGATTCGGCAGCGCAGGTATCGATATTGCTTTCCATTGCCGCACAACTGCATCGATCCACCGCAGACGCCGCAGAAAACCTTTTTGGCAAGCGGGCGGATGACGCCGCTGTGCAAGCAGGGAACGGCCCTCTCGCACCGCAGCTGCTGCACCTGCTCGAACGCTTCCCGCGTGATGATGGGCTCGTGGGTGTTTGGCACGATGATCCATTTGTCCTTGGGAAGGGTCACGATCTTTTTAGATTTGTAGCTTGCCTTTTTGTGCCGCCCCTGCACAAGATCGCCCGTATAGGTCTGGTTGGTCAGAATGGTGCGCACCGAGGCGGTGCTCCATAAGCCGGGCACCCGGCTCTTCTGGCAGGGCGCAAAGTTCAATCCCTGCTGCTGTTTGTAGCGGGTCGGGTTGGGGATGCCTTCCTCGTTCAAGGTTTTGGCGATCCGCGAAGCGCCGTACCCGGACAACACCATGCTGAAGATACGCCGTACCACGGCGGCGGCCACCGGATCGATGACCAGATGGTTGTGGTCGGCGGGGTCTTTGGCGTAGCCGTAGGGGGCGAAGGAGCCGATGTGCTGGCCGGACTGGCATTTGTGGGTCAGCACCGTGCGGACGTTGATGGAAAGATCTTCGAGATACCACTCGTTGATCAGGCCGTTGATCTGCCGTGCTTTCTTGTTGCTGGCGTCATTGGTGTCCGCATGATCCACCAGTGCAATAAAGCGGATGCCCCATTCCGGGAACTTGCCGTGCAGATACCGTTCCACCAGCTCCATATCGCGGGTGAATCGGGACTGGCTTTTGGCGAGCACAATATCGAATTTGTGCTGGCTGGCATCCTGGATCAGCCGGCTGAAGGCCGGGCGGTCCCGGTCTGCGCCGGAATAGTCCTCATCGGTATAGATATTGTAGATATCGTACCCCCTCTCTACGGCGTACTGGATCAGAAGCGACTTCTGATTTTGGATGCTTTCGGACTCCTGTTTTCCGCTGATTTGTTTGCGGACGTCATCATCCTCCTTGCTGAGTCTGACATAAATGGCAACTTTCATTCGGAACACTCCTTTTTACTTGTTGCGCAATCACTCATCTGTATTGTACGGCGCGTATGCAGGGCGAGCAACAACATCCGCCCCGTTGTCTGTTGTCCCGGCGCTTTGCCTGTTGCTCCGAAGCATAGTTGCGATGTATTCCTCCATCAGCCGCCGCAGGTTGCGCTTGCGTTCCCGCAGCGTGGCGGACTGAAAAACCTCTTGAATTTTGTAGTTCGATAGATCCATGCCGTTCACCCCCGGTTCTATCGTATGTCGTCGGATCATTGCACTTGCCTGTCCACTGCGGCTGCGGCGCCGATGGGCAAGCAGGCGTTACCTTTTTGTTTGTCTTGTTCCGTCTCAGTAAGTTACGGAAAATCCATCCCCCGCCGGCCTTCCTGCTTCTCAACCGGCAGGGGCGGCGCAAGGCGGTCTTTCTGACCCGCGCGGTGCTGGCCTGCTGCGGGCAGGGCGCTGCCCCGGCAGTCCCGCCGCCATCCGCAGAGCCCGCCATGGTCGAACAGATCCTGCAGAAGGTGCTGCGGCAATGGAAGGAGTTCGGCAGGGCCTCAAAAGCTGCGATTTGCGCAACAAGACTGATATTGCGCAAATTTTGCGGACAAACAAGGCGGGGCACGAGGCGGGAGGGCAAAAATATCAAGGAACCCCGTTGCATTCCCCGCTCCGTACTGCTATACTAAAGCAAACGGCTCTGGAAAATGCGCAACTGTGCGCAATGCGGCACGGAGGACTTTGCAATGTCTGAGCGAAAACTGTTACACGGCGGGGATTACAACCCGGAACAATGGCTGGACCGGCCGGATATCCTGGAACAGGACATCACGATGATGAAACAGGCCCGCGTCAACGTGGTGACGCTGGGGGTGTTTTCCTGGTCGGTGATGGAGCCGCGGGAGGGGGAATACCACTTCGACTGGCTGGAAGCGATCATCCACACCCTGTATGCCAACGGCATCTCGACCATTCTGGCCACCCCCAGCGCGGCGCGCCCGGCCTGGATGGCGCAGAAATACCCCGAGGTGCGCCGGGTGCGGGCCGACCGCACCCGGGAACTGTTCCGCCGCCGCCAGAACTACTGCTACACCTCGCCCCTGTTCCGGCAGAAGGTGCGCGCCATCGACGAGCAGCTGGCCCGCCGCTTTGGCGGCGACCCGGCGGTGATCCTCTGGCACATCTCCAACGAGATGGGCGGCGACTGCCACTGCCCACTCTGCCAGGCGGAATTCCGCCGCTGGCTGCAGGCCCGCTACGGCAGCCTGGACGCCCTGAACAAAGCCTGGAACGCCCGGTTCTGGAGCCATGACTATACCGATTGGGATCAGATCGAAAGCCCCGCCCCCCAGGGCGAGGACGCGGTGCAGGGGCTGACGCTTGACTGGAAGCGCTTTGTCAGCGACCGGCATATCGACTTTTTCAGATTTGAGCGGGACGTGATCCGCGGCATCCTGCCGGAAGCAAAGTTTACCACCAACCTGATGTACCGCTTCCACGACATCGACTACCATGACCTGGCCAAGGAGCTGGACCTGGTCAGCTGGGACAACTACCCCACCTGGCACAAGCCCAGCGAGACGGTGGAGCAGACCGCGCTGGACACCGCCATGATGCACGACCTGTTCTATTCGCTCAAGGGCAAGCCCTTTCTGATCATGGAATCCAGCCCCAGCTTTACCAACTGGCAGCCGGTGACCAAGCAGAAAAAGCCGGGCATGGCCATGCTGTCGGCCCTGCAGGCGGTGGCCCACGGGTCGGACAGCGTCTGCTATTTCCAGTGGCGGGCCAGCCGCGGCGCCGAGGAAAAGTTCCACGGGGCGGTCGTCGGGCATGACGGCCGCAGCGATGCGCGGACCTTCCGGGAAACGGCGGAGGTGGGCGCGGCGCTGGAACAGCTGGCCTGCGCAGCCGGCGCCGGGCGCCCCCGGCAGGCGGCCATCGTCCACGACTGGCCGAATATGTGGGCGCTGGAAGGCTCCAGCGGGCCGCGCAACCTGGGGCTGGGATACTGGCGGGAACTGGCCTGCCACTATAACGCCCTGGCCCGCGCCGGCGTCACGGTGGACTTTGTGGGCCAGGCCAGCGACCTGGACGGCTACAGCCTGGTGGTGGCGCCGATGCTCTACCTGCTGCGGGAAGATTTTGCCGAAAAGCTCTGCCGCTTTGCCCGCCGCGGGGGGACGGTGGTGGTCAGCCAGTGGAGCGGCGTGGTGGATGAAAGCGACCTCTGCCGCCTGGGCGATACGCCCTACGGCCTGACCGAACTGCTGGGCCTGCGCCG
>DWWX01000012.1 GCA_019119495.1 Candidatus Gemmiger stercorigallinarum
AGAAAAGGCGGTACGCTACCCCTCCACGGGGCGCATACCGCCTTTTCTTGTTATCCAGCCCTCCGGCTGTATCGGTTGAGCAAAAGTCAGCGTGGGATTGATGTGGTATCTTTATCTAAGTGAACCCCCCAGCTCCCACTTGCTTACCGTTTTGTCGCTGACCAGCAGGCGGGCGGCCAGCTGTTTCTGGGTCAGGCCCAGTGCTTTGCGCCGGGCGGCGATCCTTGCGCCCATGCGGCGCAGCGCCTCGGCCTGGGCGGCCGGGTCAGGGCGGAACGGTTCTTCTGCCATGGCGGATGCCTCCTCTCGGCGGCGCAGGCAACCGGCCCGCGCCGCATCTTCTCTGCCCCTATCATACCCCGGCGGCCCCGCCGCGTGCAACCTGCCTGCGGGAGGGCCGCTCTACCGCCGGCAAGATCAAACGCATCACCGTCATATTCCATGGATGTTCCCGCGCCAACGGCAACGGCCGCGCACCGGGCAGCTGCCCGGCGCGCGGCCGTTTGTGTCTGTTATTCTTCCTCCGGCAGCGCGGCAGGCGGCTGCGGGTCTGCGGGGACGTCCGCCCCCCCGTCCTCCACCGGCACGGTCACACCGCCGTGGGCGGCAATGTACTCCTCAAAGTTGGCAAACTTCTGCTTGGGCGGGCGGCGGGTGATCAGCAGCAGGCCGGGGTCCTCGTCCACCGGCTGGCGGCCCCGGCGGCGGGCGCGGGGTTCCTCGGCGCGGGGCGCGCGGGCCGGGCGTTCCGGCGGGGCGGCCGCGCGGCGGCCGCGGGCGGGCTGCTGCGCCGGCTGGCGGGCAGGCGGCTGCTTTTCCGCCACAGGCTGGCGGGCCTTGCGGCCGCCGGCCGCCGGCTGGCTTTTCTGGCGGGGCGGCTGGGCGGTTTGGCTGGCCTGAGGCGCCTGGGCTTTCTGCTGGGCGGCCTGGGGCTGCTGGGCCTGGGCGGCCTTGCCCCCCTGCCCGCGGCGGCGACGACGGCGGCGGGCCGCCGGGCTGACTGCCTCAGGATGTTCGTTGTTTGGCATAAGATCCCTTCCCTTTCTCAAGCCGGTCAGGCGCGGCGGGCGGTCAGTCCGTCAGGCTGCGGCACTCGTTATAATAGCGTTTTTCCTCGGCGTGGCCCATGCTGAAGGTCTTGCGGGGCAGCACCCCGCCCAGCACCACGCCGCGGAACAGGTCGGCCTTTTGCAGCGGCGGCATCAGCAGGCCCACGGCCCCCTGGGCTGCCAGCCGGCGCACCGCGGCCTCGCCGTGGATGTAATCCACCGACGCGCCGGGGCAGTGCCGCAAAAAGTCCTGCACGAACCGCTCGGCGGTGCCGACGGTCAGCGGCTCCACCTCGCCGGCAAAGCCCAGCGGGGTATCCCCCGCGGCGGACACCAGCGTAAACCGCTGGGCCGACCCCGGCGAGATGCAGATGGTGTTGGCCGCGGCCCAGGTTTCCAGCGCGGCGCGGACCTGTTCGGCCCCCGCGCCGAACAGCACCCGGTGGATCGGTTCGATCCGGATGGCCGGCGAATGGACGTTGCAGACCTCCACCAGGCAGTACCGGGCGGGGTCGGTCTGGCGCTGCTGCGGCGTCAGGACTGCCTTGCGCTCCTCCCAGTAGGCCTTGGCGGTGGCCAGCGAGTGGTTGCCGTCCCCCACCGCCAGCGTCATGGGCGGCTGGCCGGCGGCGCCGGGCCAGCGGGCGGCAAAGGCGTCGGCGTCGCCCAGCGCGGTTACGGCGGCCTCGATCCCCGCCACCAGGGCCGGGTCCTCCACCGCCCAGCCGCGCAGATGCCCGCCGCCCAGCATCAGCTCGCCGTCGTACAAAAGCGGCAGGCGGGCTTTCGCCGCGCCGACCGGCTCGATCAGGGTGCAGGCCGCGTCGTCGGCCAGCAGCATCACGTGGGGGGTCTCCAGCTGGGCGCCGCGGCGGACTTTCAGCCGGGGCGGGATGCGTTCCACCACGGTGTTCTCGCTGGGGCGGATGGCGGGCCGGGCGCCAGGGTCAAAGCTGTAAGCTTCCAGGTCCACCGCGCCCACCAGCCCCTGGCGGATGCTGCCGTCCTGCTGGGTGCGCTCCACATACACAAAGCCGTTGACCGTGCGGGTCAGCAGATCGCTGCGGTAGCCGGCCATGGCGGCGCGGATGGACGCCAGGCGGGCGTCCTCGTCCGGGCTGCCCAGGTAGGCCTCCGGCAGGACGATGTGCAGCGTGCTGGGCTTGCCGGCGGTCAGTTCCTCGGCCCTGCGCCAGTATTCCGGCTGGGAGGTAAACTGGTCCACGGCGATGCAGGCCCAGGTCTCCAGCGGCGTGCCCTCGGCGGGCAGCAGGATGCGCGCCGGGCCGAAGCAGGGCGCAAAGTGCGGTCTGTCCATTGCTTTTCCCCCATTCTGAAAGGCCGCGCAGAGCTTTGCCAGCCCCGCGGCGGGTTTGTTTACACGATGGAATGGCCCACCAGGCCGTAGATGGCCAGCGCCAGGATGCCGATGTAGATCAGCGAGATGGGCATGCCGGTAAAGATAGCGGGCACGTCCTTGCTGCGCAGGCGGCGGCGCCCCTCGTCCACCACAGCCACGGCGAACAGGTAGCCCAGGCCGCTGCCCAGGCTGAACGCCACCGTCTCCAGCAGGGTGAAGTTCTGGTTGACGCAGATCAAAATGGTGCCCAGCACGCAGCAGTTGTAGGTAGCCAGCGGCAGCTGCTCCAGATAAGGCGCCGCATGGCGGCCGAACAGGCGGAACAGCAGCCACACCACCGCCATGGCGATGGTGGCGCAGGTCAGGTAGATGACCGGGCGCAGGGCGGCGGCGGGCAGCCATCCGGGCAGCACCGTGCGCACCCAGGGGGTAAACCACACCCGCGCGGCCCACACCAGCGGCGCCGACAGCAGCTGTACCAGCAGGATGGGCAGGCAGTAATGCAGCGTGCGGATGTCCCGCGTTTCCACCAGCTTGAGCAGGTGGGAGACGCCCAGCCCGTGGCTGAACACGATGTTTTCGGCAAAGACGGCCATGACCGCATAGGTGAAAAAGTGCAGCACAGCCTCCAGGACGCTGAGCTCAGCGGCGGCGTTCAGCATAGTTGTGGCGCACCTCCTCCTGTTTGTAGCGGACATAGGCGTTGGCCACGCCGGTCCACAGCGCGGCGACCAGGCCCACCAGGATAAACCCGCCGGCGGGCTCGCTGGCGATGGGCAGGGGTGGGGTGTCCAGCAGCACCGCGCCGAACATCGACCCCGCGCCCAGAAATTCCCGCAGCATACCCACCAGCAGAATGGCGATGCACAGTCCCACGGTGTTGTTGATGCCGCGGCGGAACGCCTCGCCGACGGGTTCCAGGTCGGGATTTTCCATGCGCTTGATGATGGCGGGCTCCACCACCATCAGCGGCAGGTAGATGCCCAGCAGCGTCAGGTCGGCCCCGAACAGGTTGTACAAAATGCAGTAGGCGGGGATGTACAAAACGGCCGCCGAATAGACGTAGATCACCGGGCGGAAGCGGTTGCCGGTCAGGTGGCAGACAGCCACCGCCAGCATACGGGTGGTGGTCAAAAGCAGGATGGCCGCCGCGCACAGCATCAGCGCGTTGTCGCAGTTGGACGCCGCCACCACAATGGGCGCCAGGCCCAGGCCGCGCATCATCACGGGGTTGTTCAGCCACAGGTGGTCGTCGTGCACCCGCTGGGCCAGTTCGGCCTCGGCTTCGGCGCGGGTCTTGCGGCGGCGCTTTTCGGCTTCCGGCCGGGGGGCGGGCTGGGGCGCGGCGGGCTGGGCTTCGGCAGCCTGCGCGGCCTGCGCCGCCTGGGCAGCTTCCTGCTGCTGGCGGGCGGTGTCCAGCGCGGCCTGCTCGATCTCCTGCCGGGTCTTGCCCTCGCTGGCGGCACGGCGGGCGCTTTCCAGCATTTCGGGCGAGATCTGAGGGATGATCAGCGTCTGGGGGCCTTCGGGCTTCTTTTTTTTGCCGGCGCGGGGATTTTTGCCGCGGGGCTTATTCGGGTCTGTGCTGGGCAAGGCGCTTCTCCTCCCTTCTCATAAAACGCATGCGCTCGGTGCGGCGGGCCAGGCGGTCCAGCCATTCGGGGATGGCGTTGACCAGCAGCAGCGCAAAGCAGAAGCCGGTCTCGTAGTCGGCAAAATAGCGCATGGCGGTGGCAAAGGCGCCCAGCGCCAGGCCGTAGATGATGCGGCTGGAATGGCGGTTGGGCTGGGTGACCGGCTCACTGGCCAAAAAGATGCCGCCGAACAGCATGGTGCCGGAAAGGATGATATATTTTTCCAGATAGACGCGCTGGCGCACGTACTCCCACGGGAAGCTGAAGGAGGGCAGGTCGTTCAGGTTGGGCAGCAGCCAGGGCACCAGCACGCAGACGATCAGGTAGGGCAGGAAGGTGGACAGCTTGAGATGGTCGCGGCAGAGCAGCAGCAGGCCGCAGGCCGCCACCGCCAGGATGCAGCAGGCGCCCATGGGTCCCGCCACGTTGCCGATGACCAGGTTGAGGGTGGTGGCCGTGGGCAGGCCGCCGCTGCTGAGGGTGGCGTTCATGCCGGCGGAGAGCGCGGCGGAGGAAGCGTCCCACAGGGGCAGCATGGTGCCGGGGGTGGGGTAGAAAAACACCTGGTCCGGCCAGGAAATGCCCACCACGGCCAATGCGGCGGCAGACGGATGGAAGGGGTAGTGCCCCTCGCCGCCGAACGCCTCCTTGACAAAGACGGCCACGATAGCGCCGGCCACTACCACGTAGTAGGGCGCGCTGGCGGGCAGAAGCAGCACCAGCAGCACGGCAAAGCACTCGCTGGAAGGCTCGTGGGACTGGTAGCCCCTGGCGTGCAGCGGGCTTAAAATGCCGTCGCAGAGATAGGCCGTGACCGCCGCGACGGCGGCCAGCAGCGCCGGGCGCAGGCCGTAGTAGTAACAGCTCAGCGCAAGCAGCGGCACACTGCACCACAGCAGGTCTGCATAGTAGGTGTAGTTGGCGCTGCGTTCGATTTTGGGATGTCTGGGCATGGCAGCTCCTTTGCGGCCGGGGCGGTCTTGGCCCCGGCAGATCGGAAAAGAAAAACGGTTCCCTGCGGGCTTACAGCGCCCGCAGCGCGGCGACGGCTGCGGCGGGGTCCGGCGCGGCAAACACCGTGCTGCCCGCCACCAGCCAATCGGCGCCGGCGGCGGCGCATTGGGCGCCGGTCTCGGCATTGATGCCGCCGTCCACCGAGATATGCGGATCGACGCCCTGCGCCCGGCAGGCGGCGCGGATGGCCGCGATGCGCCCCGCCGCGTCCGGCAGGAATGCCTGGCCGCCGAAACCGGGCTCAACGCTCATGACCAGCACCAGGTCCACCAGCGGCAGCAGCGGGAAGATGCGCTCCACCGGGGTGCCAGGCTTGAGGCTGACCCCCGCCTGCACGCCGCAGGCGCGGATGGCCGCGATGACGGCTTTGGGGTCGTCCGCCGCCTCCACATGGAAGGTGATGCAGCTGGCGCCGGCCTTGGCAAAGGCGGGGGCGTAGCCCGCCGGGTCCGAGATCATCAGGTGGACGTCGTAGAAGGCGTCGGGCAGCGCCCGGTGCAGGCTGGCCAGCACCGGCGCGCCGAAGCTGATGTTGGGCACAAAATGGCCGTCCATCACGTCAAAATGCAGCATGTCCGCGCCGGCGTCCAGCACGGTGCGGCACTGCTCGCCCAGGCGGGCGAAATCCGCCGCCAGAATCGACGGGCTGAGCTTGATCATAACGTATACTTTCCCCTTTTTGTCAGTTCAGAATGCAGGATCTTGGCGCGGCCTGCGGCCGCGGTCAAAATGGGCGATGCCAGGTCAAACTGCATGGCGCGGGCCGGTTTCCCCTCTGTAAACCCGTGCCCCACCCCTGCGTCGCTTTTTTTGAGCGCGCAGCGCGCGCGGACCACCGCAATTCCCAATTCCCAACTCCTAATTCCTCATTTCTATATTTCTCACAGGATCGTGATCTCTTTCGGGTAGGCGTTCAGCACCCGGCAGCCGTCCTCGGTGACCAGGACCAGGTCCTCGATGCGGACGCCGAACTCGCCCGGCAGGTAGATGCCCGGCTCGATGGAAAAGCACATGCCGGGCTTTGCCTCGATGCGGCAGGCGGCGGAGACGTCGCCGTACTCGTGGTCGTTCAGGCCGATAAAATGCCCCAGCCGGTGGTTGAAGTATTTGCCGTAGCCCGCCTCAAAAATCACATTGCGGGCGGCGGCGTCCAGCTCGCACATCTTTACGCCGGGGCGCACCAGCCGCTCGGCGGCCTCGTTGGCGCGGCGCACCAGCTCGTAGACCTGGCGCTGCTTTGCGGTGGGCTCGGCGGTGAAAAAGGTGCGGGTCATGTCGCTGCAATAGTCGTGGTAGACGCCGCCCACATCCAAAAGCACCATCTCGCCGGGTTGCAGCGCCCGGTCGGAGTTCTGGTGGTGGGGGTCGGCGGCATCATCGGCAAAGGCAACGATGGGTTCAAAGCTGGGGCCGCTGCATCCGTGGGCCTTGTAGACGGCCAGAATCTTTTCGGCCAGCTCCCGCTCGGTGACGCCGGGGCGGACGGCGGCGGCAAACTCGGCCATGCAGGCGTCGTTGACGGCGCTGGACTCGATCATGGCTTTCTGCTCAGCCGCGTCCTTGACGGCGCGGACCATGTCGCAGCAGATGCTGCCCACCCGGTACTCCCGCGCCACCGGCAGCTCCTGCAGGCGCAGCAAAAAGCGGGCGGGCCAGTCCTTGTCCACGCCCAGCGCCTTTTTCACGTCCAGATAGGGCGCCAGCAGGGCGGGGGCGTCGTCGGTGTCGTCAAAATTGACCACCGGCAGGCCCACATCCGGCGTGCCGAACAGCCGGTTGACAAACAGCCGCACGCTGCCGTCGGCGGAAAACAGCAGGCAGTACATCCGCTCGCCGGGGTTCAGCCGCAGGCCGGTCAGGTAAAAGATGGTGGTGGGGTCGCTGACCAGCAGCTGGGTCAGGCCGTGGGCCGCCATTTCGTCCCGCACCCGCTCCAGGCGGGTCTTGGGGGTGTTGTTCTTCTTTTTGGGCATAGCGTCTGCCTCCCCATCCTGTGCAAAAGCGCGTCGCTTCCGCCTGTGTTTACTGCTGGTACTGGTTGATCTTGTCCTGCTCCACCGCAAAGCGGGCCAGGGCGCTCTCGATGACCTTGTCCATGTCGTAGTACTTGTACTCGCCCAGGCGGCCGCCGAACACCACGTGCGGCTCGGCGTCGGCCATGGCCTTGTACTTGGCGTACAGCGTATCGTTGGCCTCGTCGTTGACCGGGTAGTAGGGCTCGTCGCCGGGCTTCCACTCGGCCGAGTATTCCCGGCTGACCACGGTTTTGGGCTGGGTGCCGAACTCAAAGTGCTTGTGCTCGATGACGCGGGTGTAGGGGGTCTCGGCGTCGGTGTAGTTGACGACGGCGTTGCCCTGGTAGTTGGGGGTGTCCAGCACCTCGGTCTCGAACCGGACGCTGCGGTACTGCAAAGCGCCCAGGCAGTAGTCGAAATAGGCGTCGATGGGGCCGGTGTAGATGACCCGGCCGGCCAAAGCGTCCAGCTCGGCCTTGTGCTGCAGGTAGTTGGTGTTCAGGCGGACCTCCACGCCCTCCAGCATCTTTTCCACCAGTTTGGTGTAGCCGCCGTTGGGGATGCCCTGGTACAGGGCGTTGAAATAGTTGTTGTCGTAGGTGAAGCGCACCGGCAGGCGGCGGATGATGAAGGCCGGCAGCTCAGTGCAGGGGCGGCCCCACTGCTTTTCGGTGTAGCCCTTGACCAGCTTTTCGTAGATGTCCACGCCCACCAGGTTGATGGCCTGCTCCTCCAGGTTTTTCGGCTCCGGGGTAAAGTGGGCGGCGCGCTGCTCCTCGATCTTGGCCATCGCCTCGGCGGGGGTGACCACGCCCCACATCTTGTTGAAGGTGTTCATGTTGAAGGGCATGTTGTAGATCTCGCCGTGGTAGTTGGCAATGGGCGAGTTGGTGTACCGGTTGAACACCGCAAACCGGTTGACGTAGTCCCACACTTCCTTGTTGTTGGTGTGGAAGATGTGCGCGCCGTAGCGGTGGACGTTGATGCCCTCGATCTCCTCGGTGTAGATGTTGCCGGCGATGTGGGGGCGCTTGTCCACCACCAGGCAGCGCCTGCCGGCGGCGGTGGCCTCGCGGGCAAAGACCGCGCCGAACAGGCCGGCGCCGACGATCAGGTAATCATACGGTTTGTTCTGCATCATTTTGGGTACCTCTCTCTATTTTGTGCACCATACCAAAAATTGAAATCCGTCAGCATTGGCGGACATGCGCCGACAATGCTGACACCGACAGGGAAATTGGGATCCAAATTGTGTACGCAGTGCGCGATTGGAATCCAAATTTTATCGAAAGGAAATCCTTTGAGGCCGGCCTCAGCGCCGCCGGGCTTTCGCCTTCCAGACGGCGGCCTGCTGCAGGTGGAACTCAAAGTCCCGTTTGTCCTTGGCCAGCAGGCTGGACAGAATAACGCCGGCCACAAACAGCATCAGCGCCGCCACCATCACAAAGCCGCAGACGATCAGCGTGGGGAAGCGGGGCACCAGGCCGGTGGCCAGATACTCGGCAAAGACCGGCGCCATAAACAGCAGCGAGATCACCGCCAGCACCACCGCGATGGTGGTAAAAAAGCCGAAGGGCCGGTAGTTTTTGTACAGGCGCAGGATGGTGCCCAGCACCTTGGCGCCGTCGGAGTAGGTGTTGAGCTTGGAGACGCTGCCCGCCGGGCGGTCCCGGTAATCGATGACCACGTTTTCCACCTGCATGTTGCGCTGCACCGCGTGGATGGACATCTCGGTCTCGATCTCGAACCCGCGGGACAAAACCGGGAAGGTCTTGACAAACTCGAAGCTGAAAGCCCGGTAGCCGGTCATGATGTCCTGGATCTGCGCGCCGAACAGCCGGTTGATGGACGCCCGCACCAGGCTGTTGCCAAAGTTGTGGAAGGGGCGCTTGTTCTCGGTAAAATAGGTGGAGGAAAGGCGGTCACCCACCACCATGTCCGCCTGGCGCTCCCGCACCAGGCGGGCCATCTCCGGCGCGGCCTCGGCGGGGTAGGTGTCGTCGCCGTCCACCAGGATGTAGCACTCGGCGTCGATCTCGCGGAACATGCGGCGCAGCACGTTGCCCTTGCCCTGCATATACTCATGGCGGACCACCGCGCCGGCGGCCGACGCCAGCTGGGCGGTGCGGTCGGTGGAGTTGTTGTCGTAAACATAGACGGTGGCTTCGGGCAGGACGGCCTTGAAATCGGCCACCACCTTTTCCACCGTTTTTTCCTCGTTGTAGCAGGGGATCAGCACCGCAATGGCATCCATCACAAATTCCTCCCGGTTCGTTCTTCATTTCAAATTCGCGGCGTCAGTCGGCCGCGTAGCGGCGGAACTGTTCCAGCCAGAAGCGGGCCGTATTGTCCCAGCTGTATTTTTTCAGCAGTTTATCCGGTTTGGATACAGGCTCTGCCAGCAGGGCGTCCAGGTCCACGCCGTAGTCGTTGGGGTCAAAGTAGGCGGCGGTGTCGCCGTACAGCTCCGGCAGGCAGCTGGCGTTGGACAGCAAAATCTTTGCCCCCTGGCTCAGCGCCTCCAGCGGCGGGATGCCGAAGCCCTCGAACACCGCCGGGTGCAGAAACGCCCTGCAGTGGCGCATCAGCGCCTTGTTCTCGCCGTCGGTGACGTAGCCGGGGTAAAAAATGTTGCCGGTGTTTTGGGCGGCGTCGGACTCGTCGCGGCCAAAGGCGGCCAGGTCGGCCCCGCCGGCCACCACAAAGGTCTTGTCCGGGTTGCGGGCGGCCACCTCCCGCACCCACTTGTAGTTTTTGTGTTTGGCCAGGCTGCCCAGGGCGTAAAAATACTCGCCTTTCTGCACGCCGGGCAACTTGTCAAAAACGCTCTCGTCCGGCTCGGCTTCCTTCATATGCTCCCAGCCGTTGTAGGTGACGCCGATCTTTTCCAGCGGGATGCCCAGCTTGTCGGCGATCAGGTGGCGCTGGTCGTCGCTGACGGTGTAGACCTCCCGCGCAAACCATTTGGTGGACAGACAGTGCACCCAAAACTTGAAGCGGAAAAAGCCCCGGTCGGTGTCCATGACCAGCGGGCGGATGTCGTGCAGCACCACCACGCTGTCCCGCGTCATCAGCATATCGCTGGCAAAGCCCACAAAAAAGGCGCGGTGCCTGCGCAGGTAGGCGGGCAGCACAAACAGGTTGTAGCTGTACCGGATGGCCTTGAGCGGCACCACCCGGATGTTTTTCATGGGCGGCAGGTGCAGCGGGCGGCCGTCGTCCCGGTAGGCCAGGCGCACATCCAGGCCGGTGCCTTCCAAAAGCGAATCCAGCCGGGTGACCACCTCGTAGACATAGCGGGGGATGCCGGTGATCTTATCGCACAGAACTGTGCCGTTGATGACGATGGGTCTCAAACCTGATTGCCTCCGTTCGGGGTGGTTTCGCCGGGGCCGGGGACCAGCCCCCGGCGGGAACAGGCCCGCAGTTCGGCCTGCCAGTCCCGGTAACGCTGCATGCAGTAATCTTTCAGCTGCTGCTCGAACCGCGCTTCCGAAAAGCTGCGGCTGTGGTCGCGGATCTGTTCGGCGGTGCAGGCGACGCCCTCCGCCTCAAAACGCCGGATGCAGCCGGCCACGGCGTCCACCGTCTGCTCGTGGAAAAACAGTCCGGTCCGGCCGTCCAGCACGCTCTCGCAGGCGCCGCCGCGGCCAAAGGCCAGCACCGGGGTGCCGGCGCTCTGGGCCTCCACCGGCGTGATGCCGAAATCCTCCTCGCCGGGGAACAAAAAGGCTTTGGCCCGCAGGTAGTAGCCCCGGACCTCGGCGTCCGAAAGTCCGCCGCCCAAAAATTCCACCGTAGGGCCGGCCATGGCCTTTAATTTGGACAGCTCTCCCCCGCCGCCGATGACCACCAGCTTTTTGCCCAGGCGGGTGCAGGCGGCCACCGCCAGATCCACCCGCTTGTACCAGGTCAGCCGGCCGACCGTCAGGTAAAAGTCCTCCTTGGGGAGCAGGGGTTCCTCGTTGATGTGGACGCAGGGGTAGATGACGTCGGCGTCGCGGCGGTAATACTTTTTGATGCGCTGGGCGATGTAATGGCTGTTGGCGATGAAGTAATCCACCCGGTCGGCGGCGCATTTGTCCCAGACGCGCAGCTTGTGCATCTGGCGGGGCATGACCCGGCGCACCAGCCAGTTGGCGTTTGCGCGGTAGGTATAGTAGAAATCCCACACATAGCGGGTGGGGGTATGGCAGTAGCAGATGTGCACCGCGTCCGGCCGGGTGATGACCCCCTTGCTGCAGGAGGAGCAGGAGGACAATACCAAATCGTACTCTGAAAGGTCCAGCGCCTCGAAGGCGGCGGGCATCCAGGGCAGCAGCGAGCGGTAAATTTTGGTGGCGAAGGGCAGTTTCTGGATGTAGGTGGTGCGGATGTCGTAGTCCCGGAACCAGGCGGGCATGTTGTCCCGGTCATAGACCAGGGTGTAGATGGGCGCGTCGGGGAAAATATGGTGCATGCAGTCCACCACCCGGTCGCCGCCCGCGTAGCCTACCAGCCAGTCGTGTACGATGGCAACTTTTGGTTTCTTTTCTTGCATAGCATGCCTCCTGTCTTGCGCCCCGCCGGGCCCTGCCTGCGCGGGATCAGGTCAGCTTTTCGTCGTTGACCATCTTGCCGCCGAACACGGTGCGGAAGATGATCTTGATGTCCAGCGCCACCGTCCAGTTTTCGATATACCAGATGTCGTAGCGGATGCGCTCGGCAATGTCGGTGTCGCCCCGCAGGCCGTTGACCTGGGCCCAGCCGGTGCAGCCGGGGCGCACCTGCTGGCGCACCAGATAGCGGGGGATCTCCTCCTTAAAGTGCTCCACATGGAAAGGGATCTCCGGCCGGGGGCCCACCAGGCTCATGTCCCCTTTCAGCACGTTGAAAAACTGGGGCAGCTCGTCCAGGCTGAACTTGCGGATCAGGCTGCCGAAGCGGGTCTTGCGGGGGTCCGAGTTGGTGCTCCAGGCGGTGGAGGCCTCGGCGTTGACCCGCATGGAGCGGAATTTGTACATCATAAAGGGGCGCTTGTTCAGGCCGATGCGCTCCTGCTTGAACAGCACCGGCCCTGGGCTGGACAGCTTGACGCCGATGGCCACCGCCAGCATCACCGGGCTGGTCAGCACGATCAAAATCAGGCTGCCCACAATGTCGAAAAGCCGTTTGACGGCCGCGTTGGCCAGGTTGTCAAACGGCGTCTGACGGATGTTGATGAGCTTGCAGTCGTCCAGCACGTCGATGGTGGGGCGGGCAGGCAGGTAGTCGTTGTAAAAGGGCACCATGGTCACGCGGGTGCCGTGCTTGTCGCAGGCGGAAAGCACCTCCGGGATGCGGTCCATGTCGGCGGCGTCCAGCGCGATGACCACCTCCTCAACGGCGGGGTCCTCCAGGCTGGCGTCCATCCGGTCATAGCCGCCCAGGTAGCGGCAGGCAAGGGCGGGGTTTTCGGCGCCGGCCAGGTAGCCGTCCACCACAAAGCCGTAGTAGGGGTTGTGCTCCAGCGCCAGCAGGTACTTGGCCGCGATGGCCCCGCCGCCGATCATCAGCAGATGGCGCAGCCCCTGGCCCCGGTCCCGCTGGCGGCGGCGGTACCACCGCAGCGCCAGCCGCTTGGCGACCAGAAAGCCGGTGGCCAGCAGGTAGAACAGCACCAGCACCATGCGGGAAAAGTTGGTCACGCGGGCCAGGTACAAGACCGCCTGGAACACCAGAATGCACAGCGCGTTGACCACAGCGATCATCCGGCTTTGCCGCCACAGGCCGTACAGCCGGCGGCTGTCGTACAGGCGCAGCATCCACAGCACGCAGACGGTGGCCGCGGCCGCCACCGCGCCGGCGGCAATGGTGCGGATATCCTGGGCGATCTCCAGCGCGGGGCCTGCGCCGCCGGGCTGGAAGAACCGCATATAATTGAAGCGCAGATAATTGGCCAGCACATAGGCCGCAAAGATCAGAACAGCATCCGCAAGGCAGCTGCACACAGCCCGGATGCGGCGATTTTTTTCAATCACAGGGGCTGTCCGCCTCCTTTCCCGGATTTTTTACGTCCGGCGGATACGGCGCAAAGCCGCCCGCCCCGGCATGTCCGGATGCCCGGCGATGCTCGGCGATACACAAAAATAGCATACCACATTCCGCCGCGGCTTTCAACGCCGCAGGGGAAAAGTTACACATTCCCCCGGCCGGCCCGCCGGCCTTTGGCGGCCCGGCAGGCGGCTTGGGGCGGGGCTTTGCGTCACTCGTAAAAATATTCCCAGTCAAAGAACGTGCCGTTGACCACGGCGCTGTTCACCGCCAGGGTGGCGGCGTCGCCGGGCAGGGCCGTCAGCGTGACGGAGCCGGTGCCGTTCTCGATGGTGACGGGGATGTCGTAGGTGCCGCGGTCGGTGGGCAGGAACCAGTCGCAGTAGGTGCCCTCGCGGCCGGCAGCCTCGCACAGGCGCTTTTCGGTGTCGACCGAGACATGCAAAAAGCTGCCCACGCCGCCCCGCAGCAGGAAATCCCCCGCCACGGCAAAGTCGTAGTCCAGCGTCACATCGGCCACGCCCTTGTAGGCGGGGTCCGCGGTGGTGACGGTGAGGGTGACGGCGTTGGGGGCAAGCTGTTCCAGCGTGACGGTGCAGGGCTCGTTCTGGTCGTTGTCCACGCCGTTTTTCTGCCAGAAAATGTGCATGCCGCCGCAGGCGTAGGTGGTGCCCACCGGCTGCCAGTAGCGGTACAGCTCCCGGTAGAACCACCAGTTGGCGTTGCGGCTCCACCGCTCGAAGGAGCTGACCTTGTAGCTGGGGGTCTGGGCCAGGTCAAAGTCGGCAGCCGCCTGGAACTGCTGCAGGTAGTCCACCCGCTGGCGGTCGCCCAGCACGTGGATGATGTAGTCGGTGCCGGAGGGCTGCAGCTGGCCGGTCATGGCCTCCAGCGCGCTGGCGTAGGTGCTCCACACCCGGCGGCCGGCCAGCACCGTCTGCTCGGTCTCCAGCCGGGCGGCCTGGTCGCCCAGCCAGCCGCCCAGGGCGGGCACGTTGGTATAGCCCTCGCCCCGGCCGGCCTGGCGGGCCT
Source organism: Candidatus Gemmiger stercorigallinarum (assembly GCA_019119495.1). GTDB lineage: Bacteria > Bacillota > Clostridia > Oscillospirales > Ruminococcaceae > Gemmiger > Gemmiger stercorigallinarum. Next base: position 14,117 of record DWWX01000012.1, read on the forward strand.
GCAGCTGGCCGGCCAGCCCCCAGGCAAACACCGCCGCGCCCAGCACGCCGGCCAGCGCGCCGGGCAGCAGCCGGGGCAGGCGCTGTGCCAGGGCCTGCCAGTGGTTGGCCAGCCGGCCGATGCCCGCCAGCAGCGCCGCCGGAGCCAGCACCGCCAGCAGCGCCCTGGCGCCGCCGTCCGGGCCGTTGCGGGCCGAGGACAGCAGGCAGTACAAAAGGTTCCACAGCGCCATGCCCAGTGTCAAGGCAAACAGCCCGCCGGCGCGCACGGCGTCCTCGTCCCGTTTGGCAGCAAACAGCCAGACGGCGGCCAGCACCGCCAGCGCCAGCATGACCCAAAAGCTCCAGTCCAGTTTCAGCTGGCTGAGATAGTACAGCTTGCTTTCCGGCTCGGACCCGTAATACCAGGCCTGGTAGGCCGAGGCCCCGCGGGTCTGCCGCAGCCAGGCAAACGGGTGCCCCCAGCTGACCAGCGTCACCGACACGCCCAGCCCGACGCCGCTGACCAGCACATACTGCACCACCCGCAGCGCGATGGTTTTGATGTCGGTCCGGTACCGGCGGAGCAAAAACAGCCCGTAAGCCAGCGCCACCGAGATGTACATCGCCGCGCCCATGTCGTTGCTCCAGACAAACAGCGCGCCGGCCGCAAAGGGCACCGCCAGCGCCGGGCCGGGGGGCAGCAGACGGCGCAGGCCCCCGGCGCCGGCCTGCGCGGGGTGCCGCCGCCAGAAAGCCAGCAGCGCCCCGATGGCCAGCACCGCCGCCGACAGCGCCCCGGAGCGGATCATGCGGGCGCTGTTGCCGCTGGACGCCGCATACTCCAGCAGTCCGCTGAGCCAGGACGCACCGGGGAACGCCGCCCCCTGCACCGCCAGAAAGCACACCGCGCTGACGGCGGCGGACGCGGCGCGGGCGCCCCGCCCGGTCACAAACAGCGCCCGGCAGGCGGCCAGCACCAGCAGCTCAAAGCAGAACCAGGTCAAAAACTCGGCGGCGAACATGCTGTTTGCAAAACTGTTGCCGATGACCAGCAGCACCGCCGCCACGCCGTACAGCTCGCCCGCGCCCAGGTAGACGGTGAAATCCGCATAGGGCGCCTGCCCGGCCAGCAGATGCCGCACCGGGTTGTAGTTTTGGAAGTCGCCGTTCATGATGTCGTAGTCGATGGTAAAGCTGTCGACCAGGCCGCGCACGGCGGCAAGGCCGGCAAACAACACCAAAAGCGCCGCCCAGGGCGCCAGGCGGCGCAAAATTTGCAGCGGTCTGCATGTTTTACTTGCTTTCAAATTACCAAACCTCTGTGGAAAGAATGAGGAATTTTGAATTTACCGGTACTGCTCCTGTAAAAGGTCCAGCGTCTTTTTCATCTCGGCGCGGACGTCGGCGGGGGCGGTGATCTCCACGCCGCCGGCAAAGCCCGCCACCCAGCCGAAAAACTGCGGGCTGACCTGCACCGTCACCGTCACCTCGAACTTGTCGCCGCCGGGGCAGATCACCGGCGTGGGCCGGGTGCCGAACCGGTCGAACATCGCGCCGGCCAGCCGGTTTTCACACCGCAGGGTCACCTGCTTGACCGGGCCGTTGAACATGCCGAACAGCTGCTGCGTGTAGGTGTTGACGTCAAAGCCCTCAAACGCCTTTTTGCCTTCGCGGGGGAGGTCGGGCAGCGCCTCGGCGTTCTGCATCTTGTCCACCCGGTAATGGCGCAGCGCGCCCTCGGTGTAGGCGATCAGGTAATAGTTGCCGTTCTCCCACACCAGCGTCCAGGGGCTGACCTGGTAAAACCGGCCGTCGTGGCGGGGCTTCATCTTCTTTTCCAGCGTCCAGTCGCAGTATTTGAATTTCACCTGCACCCCGGCGGTGATAGCCGCGTGCAGCGCGTCCACCGTGTACAGGATCTTTTCGTCCTGGCTTTTGATCCGGCCGGAGACCTGCACCTGGCGGTCCAGCTCCTCCTGCTGCCAGCGGCTGGTAAAATTGCCCAGCTTTTCGATCAGCGTATTGCTTTTTCTCGCGGTGATAAACTTGCTGGTATAGACCGCGTCCACCAGCAGTTTCAGCTCGGCCAGCTCAAAGGGCGTGTCGGCCATGTAGTAGCCGCCGCCACGGCCCCGCCGCTGGATGATGTCAAAGGGCGAATCGGGCAGGTTTTTCAGCGTTTCGATGTCGGCGTAAATGCTCTTGCGCTCGGCCTCGATGCCGCGCTGGCGCAGCATCTCCACCAGCCGCGGCACGCTGAGCGGGTGCTTTTCATCGGTCTCTCGCACAAAAATGTCGATCAGGGTCAACAGTTTCAGCTTCTGGCCTTCCTTGCGGGACATGGCAGATCTCCCCCTTTGCGGTTCAGTGTTCAGGCTGCCGGGCGGCAGGGACCCCGGCAGGCTCGTTTTGCTTTTTGTCAAAGGCCGCCCGCCGCACGGTGGACAGGCGGAACATCTCCTCCAGGCCGGCGCGGTCGCCGTCGGCCAAAAAGCCGCGCAGCTTTTGCAGCGCCGCGTCGAACATATCGATCTCGCCGATCAGGTTGTCCCGGTTCCACAAAAACAGCTCGGCCCACAGTTTCTCGTTGATGCGGGCGATGCGGGTCAGGTCCCGGAAAGAGTCGCCGGTGTAGTCGGCCAGGCTGGAGTTGTCGCTGGCGCACATCAGGCTGACGGCGATGGCATGGCACAGCTGGCTGACATAGCCGATCATCCGGTCATGCTCGGCGATGCTCAGGGTGGTGATGCGGGCAAAGCCCAGCGTTTGGGCCAGGTTCCGGCACCAGGCGACGGCTTCCGGGGTGTTTTGCTCGGTGGGCGTGATGATAAAGTTGGCGGGGGCGAAATCCACCTCGGCGCTGTGGGTGATGCCGCTGGTCTCCCGCCCGGCCATGGGGTGGCTGGCGATGAACTCGACGCCGTCGGGCAGCATCTGCTGCACCGGGGCCGCCACGCCCCGCTTGACGCCGGACACATCGGTGGCCAGCACGCCGGGCTTGAGCCAGCCGCCGTACTGTTTGACCCAGTCCAGCAGCACGGTGGGGTACAAGCCAAAGATGACGCGGTCGGCCCGGCTGACCAGCGCCCGGTCGGGGGCGGCCGCGCCGCGGCTGATGTAGGCCCGGTCCAGTGCCCACTGCACCGTGGCGGCGTCGCTGTCGATGCCCCAGACGGTGTACCCCTTGCCGGAGAGCACCTGCGCGTACTTGCCGCCCAGCAGGCCCAGGCCAACGATCAGTATCGTTTTGTCGCGTTCCAGCATGGCTTATTCCTCCAGTTCCACCCTGGCGCCCAGGGCGCGCATGGCGTCGAAAAAGTCCGGCCAGCTTTTGGCCACGGCGTTTGCCCCTCGGATAACGGCCGGCACCCCGGCGGCCAGCGCGGCGACGGCCAGGCTCATGACCACCCGGTGGTCGTTGTGGCCGTCCAGCGGGACTTCCGGCGCGTGCAGCGCACAGCCGTCGATGGTGACGGTGCCGCCGCTGCTTTCCACCCGGCCGCCGAACTTGGCCAGCTCCGCCTGCATGGCGGCGATGCGGTCGGATTCTTTCAGCCGCAGGCGGCCGGCGTTTTCGATCACGGTGGCGCCGCTGCAAAAGCAGGCCATGGCCATCAGCACCGGGCCCAGGTCCGGGCAGTCGGAAAGGTCGATGGGCGCCGCCCGCAGCAGGCTGCGCTCGAACCGGTATCCGCCGGAAACGGCGGAAAATTTTGCGCCGCACCGCTGCAAAATGTCCAAAATCACCCGGTCGCCCTGGCGGCTTTCCGGCGCAAGCCCGGTGACGGTGACGCCGCCGGCCAGCGCGCCCAGCACCGCCGGGAAGGCAGCCTGGCTGTAATCGCCCTCCACCGCCATATCGCAGGGGCGGTAACGCTGGGGCGCGGGGATGGTCAAAACCGTTTTGCCGTCGGGACCGGGGGCCTCTGTGACCTGAACGCCAAAGCGGGCCAGCGCGTCCAGCGTCATGCCCACATAGCTGCGGCTTTCAAACGGCGGCAGGATCTGGATGGTGGAGGGCGACTCCAGCAGCGGCGCGGCAAACAGCAGCCCGCTGATGAACTGGCTGGACACGTCCCCCGGCAGCGTGAACACGCCGGGGCGCAGCCGGCCGAAGATGGTCAGGCCGTCGGCGGCCTGCTCGAATTTCAGGCCCTGCTTTTCAAACAGGGCGCGGTAGATCTCCTGCGGGCGGGCGAACAGCCGCCCCGCGCCGGTAAAGCGGATCTTTTGCGCCGTCAGGCTGAACACCGGGATCAAAAACCGCAGCGTGCTGCCGCTCTCGTTGCAAAAGACCGGCCGGGTGACGGTGGCAAAGCCCCCGCCGCAGCCCTGGATGGTGACGCTGCGCTCCCCGCGGGCGACCTTGGCCCCCAGCTGGGCCACGGCGTCCAGCGTGGCGCGGATGTCGTCGCTGTATTCAATGTTGTCGATACGGCTGGCGCCGTCGGCCAGCGCCGCGCACAGCACCGCCCGGTGGGCCGCGCTTTTGCTGGGCGGCACCGCCAGACTGCCGCCGATGTGGCTGACAGAGAGTTTTGCATCCACAGGCGTGGCCCCCTTGTCACTTCACGTCAAAGGTCTGGTCAAAGGCTTCCACCGCGTCCTTGACGGTGTCGGAAAGCTGGCCGTAGTTGTCCACGGCGGCGTCCGACGCGGCGCGGTAAAGCGGGGTGCGCTCGGCTTCCATCTGCTTCAGGCTGTGTCCGCCCATTGAGAGCGGCCGGCCCGCGGTGGGCAGCTTTTCCACCGGGCGGCGGATCCACAGCACCGGGCCGTTCTGCCGCAGCAGGCGGGCGTTGCCCGGCGTCTTGACAACGCCGCCGCCGCAGGCGATGACCTGGTCGGTCAGCTTGGCGCAGGCGGCCACCGCCTCGGCCTCATATTTGCGGAAGGTCTCCTCGCCGTACTGGGCAAAAATGTCCGGGATGGGCATTTTGGCGTGTTCCTCGATCACGTCGTCCAGGTCCACGTACTTTTTGGCCAGCGCGCGGGCCAGCGCGCGGCCCACCGTGGACTTGCCGCAGCCCGGCATACCGATCAGCGACACGTTGGACAGTTCCCGCCGCAGGGCATGGCAGGCCTCGTCGATCTGGTTGGCCGAGAACAGCTTGTCCAGAAAATGCCCCGCCGATACCACCGCCTGGGCCACCAACATCTCAAAGCCGCAGTAGGCCGGGATGCCCAGCTCCTCCGCCCGCAGGATCAGCTCGGTGCGGAAGGGGTTGTACACCACGTCCAGCACCGCCTCCAGGTCGGGGAATCTGCGCAGGTCGATCAGGCAGCTGCCGTTGTTGGGGTACATGCCGGCGGGGCTGGCGTTGACGATGATCTGCCCCTCGCCGGAGGCCTCGGCCTGGGCGTAGGTAACGGCGCCGTCGCCGCCGGTGCGGCTGACGGTGATGATGCGCGCCGCGCCGCCGTCGCGGGCCACGGCGGCCACCGTGTTGCGGGTGCCGCCGCTGCCCAGGATCAGCACCGTCTTGCCCCGGAACCGCACGCCGTGCCGCCGGGCCAGGTACTGGAACCCGTCATAGTCGGTGTTGAAGCCCAGCAGCTTGCCGTCCCGGTTGACCAGCGTGTTCACCGCGCCGATGGCCGCCGCCCTGGGCTCGATCTTGTCGCAGTATGGGATGACCAGCTTTTTGTAGGGGATGGTCACGTTGACCCCCTTAAAGTCCCGCGCCTCCAAAAAAGCGCGGGCGTCCGCCTCGGTGGGCAGCTCGTGCAGCTGGTAGGAATAGCCGCCGATCTGCTCGTGGATCTGGCGGGAGTAGCTGTGCCCCAGTTTTTCGCCGATCAGGCCGTATTCCATGGTATTCTCCTCCTTGATGGTTTGTATGCCGCCGGGCGCGGCCGTCCGGCGGCCTGACGCTGACACTGTTATTGCAAGTTTGCGGTGCCGCGCCGCCTTTTTATGTCCGTTATGCTTTGGGCAGGCCGTGCTTTTGGGCCAGGGTGCCGTAGCGCACCGTCAGCAGGTCCAAAAGGCCGAAGGCCGTCAGCGTGTTCTGCACCACCGCGGCGCGGGGCACAATGCAGGGGTCGTGCCGGCCCTGGATGACCAGGTCGGCATCGGCCTTTGCGGGGTAGTCCACCGTCTGCTGCCGCTTGTAGATGCTGGGGGTGGGCTTGACCACCGTGCGGAACACCACCGGCATGCCGTTGCTGATGCCGCCGTTGACGCCACCGTTGCGGTTGGTGGCGGTGACCACCCGGCCGTCCGCCCCCATGCGGAAGGCGTCGTTGGCGGCGCTGCCGGTCAGGTCGGCAAAGCCGAACCCCGCGCCGAACTCAACGCCCTTGACCGCCGGGATGGAAAACATCAGGTGGGCCAGCTGGCTCTCGACGCTGTCAAAAAACGGCTCGCCCACACCGGCAGGCAGGCCGGCGACGGCGGTCTCCAATATGCCGCCCACGCTGTCCCCCGCGGCGCCGGCCGCGCGGATGGCCTGCTGCATGGGGATCTCCCGCGCCGGGTCGATCAGGGAAAAATGGCCGGGGGCGGCCTCTTCCGGCAGGCTGCCGTCACCGGGCAGCGGCGCGTCGCTGACGCCGGCACAGCGGGCAATGTGGGTGTAGACCCGCACCCCCAGCCCCGCCAGCACCTGCTGGCAGACTGCCCCCGCCGCCACCGCCGCCGCGGTGATCCGGCCGGAAAAATGCCCCCCGCCCCTGGCGTCCTGATAGCCCTCGTACTTGACCCAGGCAGTGTAATCGGCGTGGCCGGGGCGCAGCAGGGCGGCGGTTTTGGCGTAGTCGCCGCTGCGGGTGTTGGTGTTCTGCACCACCAGCGTGAGGGGGGTGCCGGTGGTGCGGCCGTCCACCACGCCGGAAAGGAACTCCACCCGGTCCGGCTCGGTGCGGCTGGTGGAAAGCCCGTCCCCGCGGGCGCGGCGGCGGTCCATGCAGGCGGCGATAAAATCCGCGTCCACCGGCAGGCCGGCGGCCAGGCCGTCCAGCACCGCGCCAATGGCCGGGCCGTGGCTTTCGCCAAAGATGGTCAGCGACACCGCGCTGCCAAAGGTGTTTTTCATGGGGTCATTCCTCCTCCATGCCCAGCAGCTTGGGCAGGTCGGCCATGGGGAGTTTGTCCGCGCGCCAGCAGCCCAGGCCCGGCACCCTGATGACGGTGATGCTGCCGCCCCGGCCCTTTTTGTCGTGGCGCATCTGGGCAAGCACCTTGTGCTTGTCGTAGCTGGCGCGGGTGGGCAGGCCCAGCGCCCGCATGACGGCGCGGGTGCGCCTTGCCAGGGCCTTGTCCTCGATCATGGGCAGCATGCCCAGGGCGACGCACTCGCCGTGGTACAGGCCGTTTTTGCGGCGGCCCCGCACCCCCTTGACCGCCTCGATGCCGTGGCCGATGGTGTGGCCGAAGTTCAGCGCCGCGCGGGGGCCGTGCTCGTGCTCGTCCTGCTCGACGATGTTCTTTTTCACCTTCAGGCTGCGGTAGATGATCTGCTCGATGTCCTGCTCCCAGTCGCCCTTCTCAAACAGGGCGAACAGCTCCGGGTCGGCGATCAGGCCGGCTTTCAGCGCCTCGGCCAGGCCGTTGACGTACTGGCGGCGGGGCAGCGTGTCCAGCACGTCGGGGTCGATCAGCACCACCTGGGGCTGCCAGAAGGCCCCCACGATGTTTTTGGTCTCGCCCAGGTCGATGGCCGTCTTGCCGCCGATGGAGGAGTCGATCTGCGCCAGCGTGGTGGTGGGGCAGTTGATAAAGTCGATGCCCCGCATGTAGGTGGCGGCGCAGAACCCGCCCAGGTCCCCCACAACGCCGCCGCCCACGGCCACCACCACGTCCCGGCGGCCCATGCCGAAATCCAGCATGGCCTGCAGCACCTGGCCGTAAACTTTCAGGCATTTGCTGGCCTCGCCCTGGGGGATGGTGTAGATAACAGCGTCGGTGCACTGGTCTGCCACCGTTTGGGCGTACTGCGCGGGCACGCCGGCGTCGGTCAGCACAAAGACCTTGCGCTCCCGGACATTGGCAAACTGGTACAGGTTTTTCAGGCAGCCGCGCTTCAAAATAATATCGTAGCTGTGTTTTTTCAGTCGCATGGTCAACTTCATGGGTCAGGCCTCCTCACTTCCCGGCTCGCGGGTCTCACGGTCAAAAACGCCCAGCAGCCGCACGGTGCGGCAGGGCTCCTGCAGATTTTCCAGCAACGCGGCGCAGGTCCGCCCCTCGGCGTCCGCCGGGCAGATCAGCTGCACAAAAAAGTAATACTCGAACTGCACATGGGGCAGCGGCCGGCTTTTGATGCTTTCCATATTAAAGCCCATGCCGCCGATGCGCTCGATGACCTGGGCCAGCTTGCCCGGCTTGTGGTCAACGGTGAACAGCAGCGCGATGCGCTGGCCCGCGTGCACCGGCATATCGCCGCTGCCGCCCCGCTGCACAACGATAAAGCGGGTGGTGTTGTCGCCGTCCTCGTTGACGCCCTGGGCCAGCACGGTCAGGCCGTAAAGGCGGGCGGTCTCGGCCGAGGCGATGGCCCCCACGGCGGGGTCGCCCAGCTCGGCCACGTAGCGGGCGGCGTCGGCGGTGTTGCCCCAGGCCTTGGTCTCCAGGTGGTGCGCCCGCAGAAACGGCCCGCTCTGGCTCAGCGCCTGCTGGTGGCTGACGACGGTTTTCAGCCCCTCCAGCGCGGCGCCCGGCACGCCCAGAAGATCCTGGCGGATGGGCAGGTCGTACATGCCGGCCACCGACAGCTCCGGGTGGGCGTACAGCAGGTCCAAAACCGCCGACACATCCCCGGCGTTGGAATTTTCAAAGGGCAGCACGCCGTACTCGGCCTTCCGGGCGGAGACTGCGTCGAACACGTCGGCCCAGGTCTCGCAGGGCAGCTGGTTGGCAAAGGGGAAGATGCTCTGCAATGCGATCTGCGCCCAGGCCCCCTGCACCCCCTGGTAGGCGGCCACATTGCGGCCCAAAATCTCCCGCTGGTAGGCCCGGCTGACCGCCATGGCCCCGGTGATGAACCGCCAGTAATAGGGCTGCAGCGCCGGGTCGGTGATGCGGGCGGTGTTTTTGGCAATGACCGCCCGCTCCCGCTCCGGGTCAAAGACGGCCTTGCCGCTTTGCGCCTTGCTTTGGGCCACCCTGGCCACCGCCTGCATGCGCTGCTCAAACAGGGCGGCCATCTGCGCGTCGATGGCGTCGATCTCGGCGCGCGCCTGCTGCAAAAGTTCCATGGCATTTCCTCCGGTCTATACTTAGTTTGAGTATACCATAAAGCGGTCTTTTCCTCAATACCGGCGGGGTAGATTTTACGGATTTTTTATTTTGTGCCTTTTGTGGCGGCCGGCCGGGCCGGGAAGGCGTGTCCCTGCCGGGTGCTCCCCTGCCCCGCCGGGCAACTGGCCCCACAAAAAATATGTATTCTGGGCATTTTGAAAAGGCCAGATGCGGCTATAATGGGAGCATGCCCCCGGCGCGGGGGCAAATCCAGGCAGGCGCCGGCCGTTTGCGCGGCCCCGCGGCGGCTGCCAGATCGCGAGGGAAAGTACCATGCCGGTTTCCAATTCTGTTTTGTGGCTGCTGCTGTTTGTTGTGATCGTGGCGGCGGTTTTGTTTGTGGCGGTCACCCGCACCCGCTTTACCACCCAAAAGCTCGCCCTGATCGGCGTCATGGCGGCGCTGAGCTTTGTGGCCTACGAGTTTTTCCGCATCCCGTTTTTGAACAGCGGTTCCTCCTTCCACCTGGGCAATACCTTCACCGCGCTGACCGCCTTGCTGCTGGACGGCGTTTCGGGCGGGCTGGCCGGCGCGTTCGGGCTGGCGCTGGCCGACGTGGTGGCCGGCGACCCCGGCTACGCGGTGACCACCTTCCTGCTCAAGTTTTTGATCGGCATCGTCTGCGGCACGGTGGCTGACAAGGTTTTCCATCTGCACGGCATGGATGCGCAGCACGCCGGCCGCGCAAAATATCTTACAGCGGTCACGGCCAGCGCCTTCAGCGGCCTGCTGGTCAACGTGTTTGCCGACCCGTTTTTGGGGTATTTCCGCAACCGGTACCTGTTCGGCCAGCCGGTGGAGCTGGCAGGCGCCATGGCCGGCATCGCCAGCGGCGTGACGCTGGCGAACTCGGTGGTGTCCACCGTCTGCGCGGTGGCGCTGTACCTGGCGCTGTACCCGGCGCTGAAAAAGGCCCGCCTGCTGCCCGGCGCCCGCACCGCCCACTAATCCCCCCCACAGATGTCCAAACGAACGCCGCAGCGCCGGCAAGCCCCCCTGCCGGGGCCCGGCGCCGCACCCGGCCGGAGACCGCCGCGGACGCCGCGCCCTGCGCAGCCCGCGGGGCCCCGGCCGTTTGTTTGCGAAAATTTACGACAATTCGCCGCGGACAGAATTGCGCTTTTCCCCAAAAGGGTGTAAAATAAGTGCCGTTATGTTACTGAACGACTGGCGGGCGGCAGCGCCCGGAAAGGAACCCGTATGGCAAAGCGAAAGACCCGCGCGGCAAAGGGCGGCAATTTCTGGCAGCGGATGGATGTGCGCAGCCGGATGTTTTTTGTGCTGGCGCTGTGCAGCGCCGCGCTGCTGATCACTGTGATCGGGGCATTTGTGGCGGTGCACACGGCCGGCGGAGAGGGCGAGGAAACTTCCGGCGACAGCTCGGTGGTATCGGGCAGCGACTACGACCAGAGCGCCAACTCCATCGACGCGTCGCAGTACGACGGCACCGTGCTGGCCGAGACCGAGGACGCCGGCGAGGATTATATTGACAGCACGCTGTTTTTGGGCGACTCCAACACGGCGCGCATGTACCGGATGTTCGACTATTGCAGCTACGACAACGCCATCGGCTCGGTGGGCATGTCGGCCCGGCAGCTGGAAAGCTACGCCTGCGTGCAGTTTGCCGGATATTCCAACTACGTCACCATGCCGGAGGCCGTGGCGCTGATGCAGCCGGAGCGGGTCATCATCACCTTCGGCACCAACGACGCCGGCACCGACGTGGATACCTTTATCGAAAACTACGAGGCCGGCATCCAGGCGGTGGAGGAAGCCTACCCCAGCGTGGACATCATCGTCAACTCGGTGCCGCCCATCGGGCGCAGCCACATCAATTCCAGCCTGGACCAGGAACAGCTGGACGAGTACAACCGCGCCATCGTGGAGATGTGTGAAGCCAACGGCTGGAAATTTTTGAACAGCGCCGAGGCGCTGAAGGGCTCGGACGGCTATGCACAGAGCGACTATGTGGATTCCGACGGCATCCATTTGACCCGCAGCGGCATGGATGTGCTGTTTGAGTATATCCGCACCCACAGCTATATCACCGAGGACGACCGCCCCACGCTGACCAGCATCCCGAAGCACACCGACGACAAGGACGTGTCCGCCCAGACGGCCAGCTCGGTGGTCACGTCCAGTTCCAGCGCGCCGGCCAGCTCCTCCAGCCAGGCGACCCCCACGCCGGAGCCGGCCTCCTCGTCCCAGGCGTCGTCCTCGTCCCAGACCTACACCTACTGGGAGGAGGTCATCGCCCCCACCTGCACCGAGAAGGGCTACACCGTCCACCACTGCAATGAGGACTCCAGCCGCGACTATATCGACAGCGAGGTGGCGGCGCTGGGGCATGCAGAGGGAACGGCCGATTCTTCCGGCAACATCTATTGCACCCGCTGCGGCACCCTGATCCGAACGGTAACGCCGCCGTCCAGCGCGACATCGGAGACTGCCAGCGCCGGATAACCATCGGTCCTGGCAGACAATCCTCATCGCAAGATTCCAAATCGTTCCTCAAAACCACACCCCCAGGCCCGGCGGGTGTGGTTTTGGCATATCCTGTAATTGTCCCCTTTTCCCGGCGGCGCAGCCGCCCGCCGCAATTTCTCATTCCTAATTTTTGCTTTGTTCCCGGTTTTGTCGGAAAGCAGGTGTTTGTATGCAGCAGTCAGAATCGGCCGGCCGCGCGGCGGCGGGCAAGCGGGCCAGCATCATCGGCATCGGGTGCAACCTGGGGCTGTTCGGCGTCAAGCTGGCGGCCGGGCTGTTGTCCGGGTCGCTGTCGGTGGCGGCGGACGCCTTCAACAACCTGTCCGACGCCTCCAGCAGCCTGATCAGCCTGCTGGGCTTCAAACTGGGCGAGCGCCCCGCCGACCCGGAGCATCCCTACGGCCACGGCCGGTACGAGTATCTGGCCGGACTGTGCGTCTCGGTGCTGATCCTGGCAGTGGGCATCGAGCTGCTGCGCTCCAGCATCGGGCGCATCCTGGCCCCGGAGCCGGTGGACTTTACCTGGCTGACGGCGGCCATCCTGGTGCTGTCCATTGCGGTCAAGGCGGGCATGGCGGTGTTTTACCGCCGCACCGGCCGGCGCATCGGTTCCGACACGCTGACCGCCGCCGCGGCCGACAGCCGCAACGACGTGCTGGCCACCGGCTGCGTGCTGGCGGGGGCGCTGCTCAGCCGGCTGACCGGGCGGGAGCTGGACGGCTTTGTGGGCCTGGGGGTGGCGGTGTTCATCCTTTACAGCGGCTTTGGGCTGGTGCGGGGCACGCTGGACCCGCTTTTGGGCCGCGCGCCCGAACCGGCGGAGGTGGAAGCCATCCGGCAGAAAATTTTAGGCTACCCCGGCGTCATTGGCACCCACGACCTGCTGGTGCACGACTACGGCCCCGGCCGCCAGTTTGCCAGCGTCCACGTGGAGATGTCGGCGGCGGACGACCCGCTGCAAAGCCACGCCGTGGTGGACACCATCGAGCGGGATTTCCTGCGGGAATACGGCCTGAACCTGGTGGTGCACATGGACCCGGTGGCCGATGTGGACACCGCGGCGGGGCGGTTCCGGCAGTGGGTGGAAGCGCAGGCCAGGGCGGTGGACCCCGCCCTGACGGTGCACGACCTGGCCGTTATGCCCGGCGCGGACGGCGGCGCGGCGGTGTTCAGCTTTGACTGCGCCGCCCCCGCCAGCCTGCCCCTGTCCGACGGCGAGATCCAGGCCCGGCTGGCGGCCCGTGTGGCGGCCCGCTACCCCCGCTGCCGCTGCGAGATCACGGTGGACCGGGGCTATGCCGCCCTGCCCCACAACGACCCCGCCCGCTGACCCGGCCGCCCCCGTCATTCTCATCCATAAAATCAGGCGCCCGCCCGGCAGAAAGATCTCTGCCGGGCGGGCGCGGTCTTGTGTGCAGGCCTCAGGCGTTGGCGGCCAGCCAGGCGTGCATGTGGTCCCGCATGTTGGCCAGCGTGCGGGCGGTGGCGGGATTGCCGGTGGAAAAGTCCATCAGCCGGTCCAGCCAGCCCTGCTGCCGCACAATGCGGCGGCTTTCGGCAAAGACCAGCTCGTACACCAGCGACATATGCCCCACCACATTGTCGGCCGGGGTGCGCTTGAGCGACCGCAGCACCGCGTGGTGGGCGTAAAAGGCCTCCGCCACTGCCGGCGTGATGGCCGCGGCGCGCAGCTCGGCGGTGGTGACATTGTAAATTTCTTCCAGCGGCGTCTCCACGTTGACCCGCAGGATGTCGATCTTGTCGGCATCCCGCAGGATGTTGCAGTACAAAAGCGTCCGCGCGTCCAGGCCGCCGGGCAGGCGGTAGGCGCTGTGGCAGGCCACGGCGGTGCGCAGCAGCGCGTCCTGGTCGGGGTCGGGCAGGTAGTCCCGGATATGCCCCTCGTCAAACAGCACCTGGACGCTGCAGGCCGCGTGGTCGATGGACGCCGCATCGTTGAAGGTTCCGTACCGCCGCAGCTGCTCAAACCGGCCCACGTCGTGCAGCAGGCCGCACAGCCAGGCCAGGTCGATGTCAGGGGCGTCCAGCCCCTGGGCCCGGGCGATGCGTCCGCACAAAGCGGCCACCCGGTAGGTGTGGTCGATCTTCAGCCTGACCTTGGGGTCTTTGTCGTTATAGCGGGCGGCGTAGGCGGCAAAGGCGTCCAGCGCCCGGCGGCGGTCCAATGGCATGGCGATCGCTCCTTTGGGGAACCGTTCAGGGTTCCGCTGATTTTCTTGTATCTATTATAGCACAGCCTGCATCCGGCGGGACCCGCCGCGCCCCCGTCATTTTTGCGCACCGTGTTCAAAAATGAACCGTACGGCGTAAAAAAGCGGTGTTTGTGCAGAAACCTGCCAAAAGAAAGCACAAAAACACTGTACGAAAAACCCAAAAACTGTGCAAATTATTCACAAATTCTTGACTTTTCTTTGCCGGCATTTTACACTAATGATGAGGTACAGCCGCCTGCCCGGCCGGGGATGGGCGGCGCCTGAAGAACCAAGCATCCGTGCCCTGGCACAACGCGGACAGGGGCTGCGCCATCCGTCCGCCGCCGCGGCGCGGTGCGGCGAAAGGTGGACGACGGGATGAATGCAAAAGGGGACGCCAACCGCAGTGTGCGCATGACCAAGCGCCGCCTGTGCGACGCCTTGATCGCCCTGCTTGCCCAAAAGCCCGTGCGGGAGATCACCGTGCGGGAGCTGACCGCCCTGGCCAAGGTCAGCCGGGGGACCTTCTATTTCCATTATACCGATATCTACGACCTGCTGGCCCAGATCGAACAGGACCAGCTGGAGGGCCTGGACGCGCTGATGGGGGCCATTTTGCCCAGCATGGACAGCCAGGCCCCGCCGGAGGCGCTGCTGACGCTGTTTGTCTACCTGAACGAGCACGAGGCGCTGTGCGGCGCGCTGATGGGCCAAAACGGCGACGCCGCCTTTGTGCGGCGCATCTGCGACCTGCTGGAAAAGCGGGTCATCGGCCACTTTGTGGAGCCGGGGCAGGAGACGCCCCGCCAGCGTTACCTGACCAGCTTTGCGGTCAACGGCTGCGTGGGCAGCATCGAGGCCTGGCTGCAGAACGGCCGCACCCAGTCGCCGGAGGAGATGTCCGCCATGACCTGGGACGCCGTGCGGGCCATTTGGGCGGCGGCTTCCGGCACGTCGGAATGACCGCCGAAAAATTGACACTTTGCTGAAAAATGTTGCTGTCCGGCATTGATTTTCGGTGCTGGTGCAAGGTATAATAGAGAAAACGCCCCAGGGCAAGCCGGCTGCGGCTTCCGCCCGGCGGGCACCCACGCAAAAGGAGAGAATGACAATGGGATTCTTTGATATGTTCAAAAAGAAAGCCGAGCCCGCGCCCGCCCCGGTGACCTGGCCGTTTATTGTGGCGGCGGACGCCAAGGGCACCGTCGTCCCGATGGAGTCCATCCCCGACGATGTGTTCGCGCAGGGCATCCTGGGCCAGTGCTGCGGCATCGACCCCAGCGAGGGTAAGGTCTATGCTCCCTGCGACGGCACCATCACCCAGGCGCCGGATACCCTGCACGCGCTGGGCATCCAGGCCACCAGCGGCGTCGAGATCCTGATCCATGTGGGTGTGGACACCGTTGAGATGAACGGCGACGGCTTTGCCGCCAACGTCAAGATGGGCGACAAGATCACCAAGGGCCAGCTGCTGCTGACCATGGATCTGGACAAGATCAAGGCCGCCGGCCATCCCGCCGTTGTTATCACCGTTGTGACCAACACCGACGACTTTGCCGGTGTGGAGCTGGTCGCCTCCGGCGAGGTCGAGCCCGGCGCCGACCTGCTCAAGGTGTCCAAGTAAGCGGCATCCGCAAGAAAGGCAAAAAACGCCCGGCGCAGGGCTGTACCGCCCGCGCCGGGCGTTTTTTCGGCCCCTGGCGCGCCCGCCCGTCTTGCCGCGGGGGGTGAACTGTGGTATAGTAGTGCCAGAAGGCGCCGCCCCGCCGGCGGCGCAGCAGCATGACAGGAGGCGTTTTCCCTATGGCGAATCCCCATACAGACGAGCAAGAGACCCTGTGGACCGACCGCAGGCATATTTTGTGGTTCCCCTGGACGTTCGACGTCTACCGCGTCGCCAACGGGCGCATCTACTGCCGCAAGGGCCTGTTCAACCAGGAAGAGAACGAGTGCATGATCTACCGCGTGCTGGATATCTCGCTCAAGCGCACGCTGCTCAACCGCATCTGCGGCACCGGCAGCGTCATCCTGCGCACCAAGGATGCCTCTGACAGCATCCTGACGCTGAAAAACATCAGGAACAGCCAGCAGGTCAAGGATATGCTCAGCGAGCTGGTGGAGCAGGCCCGCCGCGACAACGGCCTGCTGGGCCGCGAGATGTTCGGCGCCGGCGGCGGCCGCATGGACGGCGCCTACCGCGACGCCATCGACGAGGAATGACCGCCCCGCCCAAACCACAGAGAGAGGAAGATCCCCAATGAGCGTGATCCTGGCCGTATGCGGCGAGAATTTCTGCGCCATGGCCAGCGACGGCCGCATGGTGGAGGAGCCCGCCGTTCCGGGCAAGCCCAACATCCTGAGCGAGGAGCTGCCCAAGCTGCGCAAGGTCAACCGCAATGTCTGCGTCGGCTTTGCCGGCGACACACTGGCCGCCGTGCAGGCGGTCAACGCCCTGGACGAGTACAACGTTCAGTACCTGACCTTTGAAAAGATCGTCAAGGTGCTGTGCGAGCGGATGCGCCAGGTGCACACCCTGCCGCTGGGGGTGCGGTTTCTGGTGGGCGGCCGGGGCCGCAAGGGCGGCTTTCAGATGGCGACCTTTTCCACCGAGGACGGGTACCAGCCGGACATCCGCCCCGCCCAGCCCGGCGCCTACCTGATCGAGGGCGCCTGCGCCCACACCGAGATCGGTCCCCTGCTGGACAAGCACCTGCGCGCCGGCGCCGAGCACTGGCGCAGCATGGACGACATTGCCGCGTCGCTGGACGCCTGCATCCGCGATGCGGCCGCCCGCGACGAGACCGCCAACGACAAAATCTATCGCCAGCTGGTCTATTAAAACCACCCCATCCGGCAGTTCCCGCAAAGAGCGGCCCGGCCGCCCGCTTCATGGGCAATGCGCCGGCTGCGCTTTGGCAGACCAAACAAAAATCCGCCCCGCTTTTTGGCTGTGATCCCAAAAAGCGGGGCGGGATTTCTTTTTGGGGAAGGATACGGCAGGCCCTGCCGGCTCACACCGTCACGTCGCCCACCAGCATACAGCCGGAAGCGTCGATGGCATAGACGGTGTACTTGATGTGCCGGCCCTCATCGCCGGGCGCCAGCTGCACCCCGCCGGACACCGGCTCGACAAAATGGAACAGCTTGTGGGCGGTGGTGGCGTGGGGGCGCTCCTCCGGTGCGGTCCAGGCCAGCACGCCGGTGGGGGCGTCGAAGCTGCCGCAGAAATCATCCGGCAGCCGCTTTTCCTCGCCGGCCAGCGTCATGCGGTAGATGCCGGGCAGGTCCTTGCCCGCCGGGCGCACCCACACCCCCGACCGCCAGGGCCGCCCCTGCATGGGGACGGCCTTGCGCGGCCGCAGGCAGAGCGCCACGTTGGTCCACGACACCAAAAAATCGTCCAGCGGCATGCTGACCTCGGTGTCAAAGTCGGTCTCGGCGGCGCAGGGGTCGTTCAGCAGGGCGTGGGGCTGGCCGTCCACCACGGCAAAGCCCCGCAGCGCGGCATAGCGGCGTTCCGGCCAGCCGGCCTGCTGGCGGGCAGGGCTGCTTTCCAGCTCCACCACCACGCCAAACCCGGCGCGCAGCTCGGCCCGCAGCAGGCCCAGGTCGGCCCAGCACACCCAGGCCGGGAACCCCCAGCAGCCCGCCGCCGCGGCGCCAAAGCACAGGTTGGGCCCGCCCAGCCAGTCCCGCATGGCCAGGGCCAGCTCCTCCGGCAGGATATCCGCCCCCCAGCGGTTGGTCAGGCTGGCGATGCTGCAGGCCAGGTCCATCTGGGGCCGCAGCGCCGGCGCGCGCCGCGCCACCGCGTAGGCGGGCAGGCGCAGCCGGGCATTGACCGGGCGGCCGCCGCCGGGGATCACGTCCACCACCCGCACCCCGGCGCCCAGCAGCGCCACCTGGGGGGTGGCTTTTTCGTCCTTGGTGTACAGGTAGATGCGCAGCTGCACCTGGTTGGCCACCTTGGAATCCAGCGTCAGCAGGTCGGGGGTCAGCGTCAGGGGGCCGCGGGTCAGCGTCCTGGCGCCCTCCCGCCGCAAAAACGGGCTCCAGCGGCCAAAGCCGGACCAGGCCGTCCAGTTGCCGTCCACCATCACGCGGGCCTGCACCTCCACGGCGGTGCCCGGCGGGGTATAGGCGTTCCAGCTGGGGCGCAGCGCGTCAAAGGCGGGCATCGGGATGGGGGCGCTGGTGTAGCAGCCGTAGGGCACATAGCCCCCCTGCACCACGTCCAGCAGGATGTGGGACTCGGCCACCGTCACGTTGTCCAGCTCGCCGCGCATGAACTCCTCGGTATCGTGCAGAAGAAAGAAGGATCGTTTTTCCATAAGCGTTGGCACCTGCTTTTTGGCGGGAGGTTCCCGGTCATAATGGTTCGCCTGTGTGGTCTGTGTTATATTAATCATATCCGTTTTTGCGCCGGGTTGCAAGCGCCGGGCGCTTGCAGGCGCGGCCTGCGGCGGGTATACTGGGGTGTATGGCAACGATCCCGGCCCATCCCCACCGGGGCCGGGATCTTCCGCCCCGCTGAAAGGAGCCTTTCCCATGCCCGACCGTTCTGCCCAAAGGCGCGCCCTCCCGGCTGTTCTGGCCGCCGTTTTGCTGGCGGCGCTGGCGCTGCGCCTGGCACGCCGCCGGCGGCCCGCCGCCCGGCCCGGCCCGCCGCTGCCCCCCAACCCCTACCATCGGTTTTACACCCCGCCCCGCCGGCTGGAGGAACTTGCGCCCCGCCGCAGGATGTGAAATCCCCGCCGCCCGCCCCGGTCCGGGATGACTTTTGCGGCCGGGTATGCTATGATATAAAGAAATCGATCCCCGGTCTGCCGGGCAAAAACGCAAGAGAGGTACACGCCAATGGCCTGGGTAACAAAATCCAGCACGGAAGAATACAACCAAACCCCCGAACCGCCCAAACAGTATACCCGGCGGGAGAAAGCCGGCAACTGGTGGCACTACCACAAGGTGATGGTGGCGGCGGCGGTGCTGCTGGCGGCGGCCGCCGTATGGATCCTGTACGATATGTTCGGCCGGGCCCGGCCGGACTACTACATCGGCTGGGTGGGCGAGGCCGAGCTGCCGCAGGACACGGTGGCGGCGCTGGAACAGCAGCTGGCCGCCTACGGCCAGGACCTGGACGGCGACGGGCAGGTCCTGGTGGAGTTTACCCAGTTCAGTTTTGACTTTGACCCGCCGGAGGATGACGAGACTGACCCCACCTACCGCATGGCGATGCTGACCCGCCTGGAGGGCGATTTGAGCCTGGAGGACGGGTGCTATATCTATCTGCTGCAGGACCCGGAGGGCTTCCAGAACCAGACCGGCGCGCTGCAGTACCTGGACGGCACCCTGCCGTCCGACGGCGCCGGGGACTGGCAGAACATGGTCTACCGCTGGGCCGACTGCCCGGTGCTGGCCGGGCTGGACCTGGGCGACTACACCGGCCTGACCACCATTGACGACGTCACCGGCAGCAGCCAGGAGCTGCTGGCCGATGTGTACGTGGCCCGCCGCGGCAACTGGCAGGCGGAAAACGAGTATTTTAACGCCTGCGACGCGCTTTGGGCCGCCCTGACCGCCGGCGCCGTGCCCCCGGCCGGGGAGTAAGCGGCAGAACCGGCGGCCCCACCGCCCCATGCCGGGGCGCGGCGTCCCGCCAGGAGGTCCCCCGCCCATGATCACTCTGCATCCCGAATCCAGGACGCCGCTGTATGAACAGCTCTACCGCGCGCTGGCGGCGGACATCCAGTCCGGCGTGCTGCCGCCCGGCAAGCCGCTGCCGGGGCGGCGCAGCATGGCCGCCCAGCTGGGCGTCAGCGTCAACACCGTGGACACCGCCTACCAGATGCTGGCCGCCGAGGGCCTGGCCGAAAGCCGCCCCCGCAGCGGCTTTTATGTGCAGGAGACCGGCGGCATGCTGCAAAGCGGCGCGCCCCGGCCGGTCTCCCCCGCCCCCGCGCCGGCTGCGCCCGCAGCGCCGGCGTACCGCTACGACCTGTCCACCACCGGCATCGACACGGCGCTGTTCCCCGCCCGCAGCTGGGGCCGCATCCAGCGGGACCTTTTGTACAATAGCCCCCAGCTGCTGCAGCGCGGCGAAGCCCAGGGCGACGCCGAGCTGCGCGCCGCCATCGCCGACTATCTGGGCGATTTCCGGGGCGTGCGCTGCACCCCCGAACAGATCGTGGTGGGCGCGGGCATCGAGTACCTGCTGGGCTGCCTGGCCCATCTGTTTGCCGGCGGCACCGCCGCGGTGGAAAACCCCGGCTACTCCCGCGCGCGGGCGGTGCTGCAAAACAGCGGCATCCCCTGCCTGCCCGCCGACATTGACAAGAGCGGGCTTTCGGCGGCGTCGCTGACGCGGACGGGGGCCAACCTGTGCTACATCACCCCCAGCCACCACTTCCCCACCGGGGTGACCATGCCCGCCCCCCGCCGCGCCCAGCTGCTGGCCTGGGCCAGGGAGCAGCCGGGCCGCTATATCCTGGAGGACGACTACGACTCGGAGTTCCGGTTCGACATCCGGCCGCTGCCCAGCCTGCAGGGCATGGCAGGCCCCGACGGGCCGGTGGTCTACCTGACCACCTTCTCCAAAAGTCTGGCGCCGGGCATCCGCATCGCCTGCATGGTGCTGCCGGGGCCGCTGCTGGCGCGCTACCGGCAGGATTTTGCGCTGTATTCCAACACCGTCAGCCGGTTTGAGCAGCAAACGCTGTGCCGGTTTATGACCGGCGGCTATTTTACCCGGCACCTGGCCCGGATGCGCCTGACCTACAAAAAGCGGATGGAACACCTGACCGCGGCGCTGACCGACGCGCTGGGGCCGGCGCTGACCATCCGGGGGCGGCATTCGGGGCTGCACCTGCTGCTGACAATGCCCGGCGCGGGCGGCGAGGCGCAGATGACCGCCCGCGCCGCGGCCCGGGGCGTGCGGCTGCACGGCCTGAGCGAATACTACCTGGCCCGGCCGGAGCTCTGCCCGCCGGACACGGTGGTGGCCGGCTACGCCGCCCTGCCGGACAGCGACATTGACGCCGCGGCCGCCGCACTGGCCCGCGCCTGGCGGGGCTGACCGCGCCGCGATCACAATGCAAAAACACAACACAAAAGGCACGCCGCGGGCAAGCAGCGTGCCTTTTGTGTTGCTGTATATGCTTTCATCAGGAGATGGGAGTTGACGGAGAGAAGTTCGTCCGGAACGGCTCGGTTCCTTTCGACAAGCATAGTTTACCATGGCTAACTATAAGTTGTCAATGGCTAACTCGAAGTTTTTTCGGGTTTTCCGTGGATTTGTATATCCCTACAATTTTGCAGGGCTATCCGCCGCACCGATGCAGCAGATAGCCGAAGCCCCGGCCGCCGCATTGGGCTTTTCCGCCGGGGCGGGCCTCTCCCGGCCGGGCGGCGGTCTGCCCGCGGGGCCGTTTTCCCGCAGGGTCCCGGCAAGCGGACTGCAGGCGGGTCCCCTCCCCTATTGACAGTCGCAGCGATACCCGCTATACTTAGCACTGCAAAGCATAGCAATGCAAAACAAACGAGACAAGGGGGAGTGCCTGTGGAAGAAAAGTACCGGCAGCAGTTCAAAAAGGGCGCGCTGGAGATGGTGCTGCTCTCGGTGGTGGCCCGCGGCAAAACCTACGGGTACGAGATCATCCTGACGCTGAACCGCCGCGGCGGGCCGCTGTTCCAAAACATCCGCGAGGGCACGCTGTACCCGGTGCTCTACCGGCTGGAGGACGCCGGCCTGCTGACCAGCGAGGTGCTGGCCCCGCCGGGCGGGCGCGCCAAAAAGTATTACCGCATCACCGACGCCGGCCGCCGCACGCTGGCGCAGATGCAGCAATTCTGGCAGGAATACAAACGCTGTATCGACGATATTATGGAGGTTTGAGCCATGGCACCCAAAACCAGGGAACAGTATATCCGGCAGATCCTGCGCCGCATCCGGGTAACGGACGGCGTCAAGCGGCGCATCCGCGCCGACCTGCTGGCCGACATTGCCGCCAAGCAGGATGCCGGCCAAACGCTGGCGCAGATCCAGGCCGAGATGGGCAGCCCCGACCGGGCCGCCGCCGAGTTCAACGCCGCTTACGACGGCACCCCCGCCCGCCGCTGGTACGTTTGGCAGCAGGCCGCCAAAGCCGCCGCGCCGGTGCTGCTGGTGCTGGCCGTGCTGTGCCTGGCCGCCAGCCCGGCGGTGCGCATGGCGCTGTTTGGCGGCAGCGTCGGCATCATTGGCGGGGCGGACGGCCCCACCTCCATCTATGTCACCGCCGGGCCGCAAAGCCCGGTGGGCAGCTTTTTGGCGCTGTACGGCCTGCCGCTGGCACTGCTGGCGCTGGCTGTGCTGTGCCTGGCCGCCTGGCTGCTGATCCGCCGCATCCGGTAAAGCAGCCGGCCGCCGCCCCCTCTTTCCCGATCTGCCCAAACGCCGGCAAATCGCGCACTCGTCACTATGCTCCTCGCACACAATTTGTCGCAAAATTTTCCTGTCGGTGTCGCCGTCGGCGGCGCACTGCGCCCGCAGGCGCGTTTCGGAGGCCAACCGGGCCGCAAGGCCCGGCTCTTAGGCCGGAGATTGTCCGCCGACGGCGACGATTTTATACTTTTTTGACAGTCTGAAAAGGCGGACGCAGGCCTGCGTCCGCCTTTTCTGTTCCCTTTTGCAGCTTTGCGCTTTTTGTCTGGCGGCCCGGCTTACAGCCCGCTGTCCGGCTCGCCGGCCCGGTCGCAGTCCTGGCTGCCGGGCAGGTCCCCGGCTTTCTCCGTGCTCTGCCGGCTGCCCGGTTCAAAGTTGCCCGCGACCTCCCCGTCGGCGTCCCAATCGGCCATGCCGCTGCCGTCGCCCTGGGCGCGGATATCCGGCCGCTGTTCCGGCGCGTCGCCGGGCATGGGGGCGGCGTTGGTGCCAGGGACGGCGGGGTCAATGCCGGTGCCGTACTCGTTTTTCTGGGCGGCGTGGCGGCCGGTGGGGTACAGGTCGTCGGCCAGGGGGCTCGGCACACCGCCGGGCATCATGCCGGGCATCACACCGGGCATCATGTCGCTGCCCTCCGGGATGTCGGTCCAAAAATCGCTGTGCTCGTTCTCGGTCCCTTCGGGACCAAACGGTTCATGGTACATGGTTCGTTCTCCTTTCGTGAATAGCCTGCCCGGTTTGGGGCCACACTGAACATGGCGGCCCCGCCGCCGGTCATATACCAGTATGGGGACGAAAGGGTGGTTTTTATGCGTTCACGCCGGGGACTTTTTTGGCGCAGCCTGCTTTTGACCTGCCTGGCGCTGGTGCCCATGTGCGCGGCGGTCCTGTTTTTTGCCGACCAGCGCCAGCAGCAGGCCGAGCTGGAGCTGGCCGCCGCGGCCGGCCGGGGCGAGGTGGGCATCGACGCCGGCGCGCAGAACACCCACCGCCTGCTGCTGGCCGTGCAGACCGAGGAGCCGGAGTTTTTGATCCTGCGCATCGACGCGCCGGCGCGCACCATAACGCTGTGCGCGGTGCCGGGGCAGACGCTGGTGGACGCCCCCCAGGGCCGCACCACGCTGGCCGACTGCTACCTGGCCGCCGGCCCCGCCCGCGCGGCGCAGCTGCTGGAAGGCACGCTGGGCGTTGGGCCGGACGCCTACTTTGCCGCCACGCCCGACACCTACGCCCAAATGATCGGCGCCGACACCACCGCGCGGTTTGACACCGCCGCCGCGCTGACGCTGGAGGAACGCCGGGCGCTGGGCTACGGCGAGGACAATGTGGCCCAGCTGACCCCCGACAGCACCGAGGAATTTTTGCAGACGCTGCGCACCGGCATGTCCGCCCAGGACGCCGCGCAGCTGCGGGCGGCGGTGTGGGCGGCCTACCTGCGGCAGAACCCCGCCCGGCTGACCCTGCTGGCCGATGCGGCACGGGAGCAGAGCGCCCGCACCCTGACCGACCTGACGGCCCAGGACCTGTACGACCTTGCCGACACCCTTACCTATCTGCACGGCCGCAGCGAGGCCGCCATCGAGTACACGGTGCTCTCCGGCGCCGAGACCGCCGCCGGCTACCGGCTGGACGGCGAGGGCACCCAGCTGGCCTGCACGCTGCTGGGGTAAGCGCGGCACAGAAAAATAAAGCGGCACAGCGAAAAAACGCTGTGCCGCTTTATTTTGTCATTTTGTTTTGCAGGCGTTACAGGTAGCTGGGCTCCTCCCGCCGGCGGCCGGCCAGGGCGGGGTTATCCAGCACCGCGCCGGCGCCCAGCGCCACGCAGTCCAGCGGGCTTTCGGCCACGTGGACCTGGATGCCGGTCTCGCTTTGGATCAGCTGGTCCAGCCCCCGCAGCAGCGCGCCGCCGCCCGACAGCGTGATGCCCCGGTCGATGATGTCGCTGGACAGCTCCGGCGGGGTGCGCTCCAGCGTGTCCTTGATGGCGTCAACGATGCGCAGCAGGTTCTCGCTCATGGCGTCGCGCACCTCCTCGGAGCGGATGACGATGTCCTTGGGCAGGCCGTCCACCAGGTTGCGGCCCTTGATCTCCATCGTCACTTCCGGGTCCATCGGCGCGGCGGAGCCGATCTCGATCTTGATCTGCTCGGCGGTGCGCTCGCCCACCAGCAGGTTGTACTTGCGCTTGATAAAGGCGATGATGCTCTGGTCCAGCGCGTCGCCGGCGCAGCGGATGCTCTGGCTGGCCACGATGCCGGACAGGCTGATGACCGCCACCTCGGCCGTGCCGCCGCCGATGTCCACGATCATGCTGCCCACCGGCTCGGTGGTGGGCAGCCCTGCGCCGATGGCGGCCGCCATCGGTTCCTCGATGACCATGACCTGCCGCGCCCCCGCCCGCATGGCGGCCTGCCGCACCGCCCGGCGTTCCACCTCGGTGACGCCGGAGGGCACGCAGATGACCACCCGCGGCCGGCTGAACAGCCCCCGGCCGCAGGCCTGGCGGATAAAGCTCTGCAGCATGGCGGCGGTCACGTCAAAGTCGGCGATGACGCCGTCCTTCAGCGGGCGCACCGCCACGATGGAGCCCGGCGCCCGCCCGATGACCGCCTTGGCCTCGTGGCCGACGCTGCGCACCCGCAGCTCGTCGGTCTTGGTGTCCACCGCCACCACGCTGGGCTCCCGCATGATGATGCCGCGGCCCTTCATGTACACAAGCGTGTTGGCGGTGCCAAGGTCGATGCCGATGTCTTTCTGGAACATAGTGCGAAATCTCCTGGTGAAAAAGTCAATGATTCGTCTGAAAATGTTCATCCTCCGCTCCCTCCGGCGGGTGCTGCCCGCCGGGCCGCGTCAGAACGTCAGACCGAAGGCGGCCAGCAGCTGTGCGGTGCGGTGGACGGGCAGGCCCATGATGTTGTAGTAGCATCCCTCGATGCCGCTGCACCACAGCGCGGCCCGGCCCTGGATGGCGTAGGCGCCCGCCTTGTCGTAGGGCTCGGCGGTGTCGGCGTAGGCTTGCAGCTCGGCTTCGGGGATGGGGGCAAAATGCACCGTGGTGGTCTCCACCGTGGCGGCCGTCCTGCCGCCGGCGCAGACGCACAGCCCGGTGTGGACCTTGTGCGCCCGGCCGGACAGCGCCCGCAGCATGCGCAGCGCGTCGTCCCGGCCGCGGGGCTTGCCGAACACCTCGCCGCCGCAGTCCACGACGGTGTCGCTGCCCAGCACAATGTCGCCGGGGCAGGCCGCGGCCACGTCCTGCGCCTTGGCTGCGGCAAGGGCGCGGGCCAGCTGCGCGGGGTCTGGGGCAGTGACGGTGCTCTCGTCAACAGTGCTGGGGCGGACGATGTAGTCCGGCGTGATGAGCGCCAACAGTTCCCGGCGGCGGGGGCTGCCGGATGCAAGGATCAGGGCCATGGTGTATCTTGCCTTTCGTGATTACAGTATAGGGGGAGGCCGGTGGCGAAAGAACGCGCATCGGGGCGAAAGTGGAAAATATTTCCAGCTATCATGCAGACAGTCACAGCTTGCCGGTGGAGCCAAAGCCGCCGGCGCCGCGGGCGGTGTCGTTCAGCGCGTCGGCCTGCACAAAGGCCGCCTGCCACACCGGCGCGATGCACAGCTGGGCGACGCGCTCGCCGGGGGCGATGGTGTAAGCCTCGCCGCCCAGGTTGACAAGCCCGACGCGGATCTCGCCCCGGTAGTCGCTGTCGATGACGCCCACGCTGTTGGACAGCGTCAGCCCGTGCTTGATGGCCAGCCCGCTGCGGGCATAGACCAGCGCCACGCAGCTTGCGTCGGGCAGCTCGATGGCCAGGCCGGTGGGGATCATGGCGCGCTGGCCGGGGGCCAGCGTCAGCGGTTCGTCCAATACCGCGCACAGGTCGGCGGCGGCAGCCCCCGGCGTGGCGTAGGCGGGTGCCTTGGCCCGCGGGTCCAGCAGCTTGTATTTGACAGTTTTGGCTTCCATGGGTCGCTCCTTATTGATTTTTCTCGTCCTCATCAAACTCGATGGTGTAATCCGGCGCGGCGGCCTGTCTGCCGCTGTCCAGCCCCAGCAGCGCCGAGGCGCCCGCCACGGCCAGCAGCACGCCCGCGGCCAGGGCGGCGGCTTTTTCCACCGCCAGGTAAACTTTCACCAGCCATTTGGGCGGGTGGAGGGCCAGCGCGGCCAGCGCCGCACCCACCGCCAGCAGCGCCAGCGCCTGTTTCTGATCGTCGGTCAGTCTGTTCATGGGGGAACCTCCTTTTTATCCTTTGGTCGGCTCACTATAATATAACCCGCGGGTAAAGTCCCCGTCAAAGGGTCTGGCGGCCTGCAGGGCTGCCAATATCTGGGCGGCGCGGGCTTTGCTCTCGATGGTAAAGGCCGCCACGACCCAGTCCACCGGCAGTTCCCGCAGGCGGTCGCCCATGTACAGCGGCACCGGGTTGTAGACGGTGCGCACGCCGTTTTGGGGCAGCGCGCACCGCACCGGGAAATCCTTGCCCTTGCGGTCCCGCAGCCGGCCGGCATGGCTGCACCCGGCGCAGCTTGCATGGTCGGGGCGGTTTTTCAGCGGGCAGGCGCGGGTCAGCATCAGCGGGATGTGGCCGTAGCACAGCGCGGCGGCGGGCATGCCGGCGCCGATGCGCCCCATGGCGCTCACCGGCGTTTCGGGGTGGATCAGCAGCCCCTGCGCGCCCAGGCGGCCGCACTCCCGCGCCGACAGCGGGTTGGTCACGTTCAGGCCCATGCCGCCGTACAGCGGCAGCCCCAGCCCCGCGGCCAGGCGGAACTGGGCCAGGTTGTTTGCCGCAAAGCCCGCAAAGGCGGGGCGCATCGCGGCGGCGTCCTGCATCCGGCGGCGGACGGTCTCCTCGCCGCCGGGGGCGAACATCACCCGCGGCAGCTCCAGCAGCGTTTTGGGGCGCAGGGCTTCCGGCACGCGGCCGGCTTCCGCCAGCGGGAAGATCAGGCAGCCCAGCGCCTGCGCTTCCGGCGGCATCTGGTCCGCCCGCTCGAACCGGGCGGCCAGCCGGGGCGGCCCGGCCGGGGCGCGGCGCGGGAAGTCCGGCAGTCTGACCGAAAAGGTCTCCAGCGGCCGGGGCGCGCTGCGGGCTTCCAGCAGGGCGTCCAGCGCCCGGCGGCGCAGCTCGTTGGCGGCGCTGCCGGGCAGGAACCAGGGCCCGCCCTGCTGGGCAACGGTGCAGTTTTCCGCCGCAAAGGGGGTGCCGCCGGTCTTGCGCAGGCTTTTTTCCAGCGCGGGGGCCGGGTCGGTGCGGGCGGCGGCCAGCGGCTCCCCGGCCGGGGCGGCCACCGTGACGGTATGCCCCTCCCGGTCGGCGGCGGTCAGCGACGCGCCGTCCCCGCGCACGGTCAGCGAGAGATCCACCGGCACTCGGCTGTACTCCCGCCGAAACAGCTCCCGCGCCCTGGGGGTGGCGACGCGGGTGCGGGCGGCGTCCTCCTCGGTGCGCACGCCGAACATCCGGCCGTCGTTGCGGTTGGTAAAGTAGCCGTCGGTAAAGCCGGAGCGGGAAAAGATGTCCCGCACCAGCGCCTCGTCGTAGGGCTGGCCCGCCCGCGCCAGGCGGCAGGCCGTCACGGCGGCCGCCGCATACTCCGGCGGGCGCAGGCGGCCTTCGATCTTGACGCTGGCCACGCCGGCGTCCATGATATCCGCCATATGGGGGATCAGGTCCATGTCCTTCAGGCTCAGGTGGCAGGCCCTGCCGGGCTGGCCGGGGCGCAGGTCGGACGCGTCAAAGGGCAGGCGGCAGGGCCCGGCGCAGGCGCCCCGGTTGCCGCTGCGCCCGCCCAGAAAGGCGCTCATCATGCACTGGCCGCTGACGGCCATGCACATGGCGCCGTGGATAAAGATCTCGGTCTCGATGGGGCTTTTGCGGCAGATCTGCCGGATCTCTGCCAGCGACAGCTCCCGCGCCAGGATCGCCCGCTCAAAGCCCATGTCCGCCAGCTGGCAGGCGCCCTCCGGCGTGTGGATGCTCATCTGGGTGCTGCCGTGCAGCGCCAGGCCGGGGGCGATGCGCTTTGCCAGCGCGGCCGTGGCCAGGTCGTCCACGATCAGCGCGTCCACGCCGGCCTTTGCCGCACACTCAATGGCGGCTGCCAGGCTGTCCAGCTCGCTTTCATAGATCAGGATGTTCAGCGCCGCGTGGACCCGCACGCCGCGGGCGTGGCAGAACGCCACCGCGCCGGGCAGCGTTTCGGGCGTGAAATTGCCCGCCGTGCGCCGGGCGTTAAAGCCCGCAAAGCCCAGATAAACAGCATCAGCGCCGCTGAACACAGCGGCGCTGAGCATCTCCGCGTTGCCGGCGGGGGCCAGGATCTCAGGCCGCAGGCCCTGCTGCGGCATACCGGCTGCCCCCATCAGTCCGGAATGTCCTGCCGCGCCTTCAGGCGGGCTTCCAGGTCGGCCACCCGCTTGCGCAGGGCGACGTTGTCGCGGCGCAGCTCCTCGGCGGCCATCTTGGCGCTGGCGGCGTCCTCCAGATAATCCTTGATCTGGCGGCGCATGTTGTCGGCGCTGCCGCTGGCCTTTTCCAGCTCGTCGCGGTAGCTCAGCGCCGTCATGACGGCGGCGGTGGTGATGGACACCGACTTGGAGGAGCTCATCAGCTCGTTCATGTCCAGATTCAGCCGGTCGGCCAGGTTCTGCATATAATCCTCGCTCTCGCTGGTGGCGATGACATAGCTTGAACCGCAGATATTCAAACGTACTTTGCTGGTTGCCATACTGTTCCAACTCCTTTTTTGCTTTTCGCAGATGACCAAAAGGGAACGCGCAGCGCGCGGGAAAAAGCGTTTCCGGCGCCGCCGGCACCGGCCGGCGGCACGCTGATATACACCATTATTATACTATAACATGCCGCCGAGAAAAAGCCCCTTTTCAGGAAAAACAAAAAAATCTCGATTTGTTGCCTGAATCCCTTGCATCGGGGAAGAATTTTTACTATAATCGTAAAGATAGGATGGGGCAGGAAATCGTTTGCTATCGTCAAATCATTCATCCGTTAGTTTGAACCGGCAACCATTCCGTTAAACCTGTACCTCGGCCCCAGCCCCTTCCGCCGGCCCATGTAAGGAGAGAAAAATCGTGTTACATTACACCAAAAAAGAGTTCGACAAGATGCTGCGCGACAAACTGACCAGCGAATATGCGGTCACGCTGGAAGTCGCCTCCGATACCCAGATCTACCGCGCCCTGGCCATGATCACCCGCGAGATCATGTCCGACCGCCAGAAGGTGTTCCAGGCCAAGACGCTGGGTTCCGGCCACAAGCAGGTGTACTACCTGTGCATGGAGTTCCTGATGGGCCGCAGCCTGCGCACCAGCCTGTTCAACCTGGGCCTGAACGAAGTGGCCGAGCAGGTGCTGGCCGACGCCGACATCCGCATTGACCAGGTCTACGACCAGGAGCCGGACGCCGGCCTGGGCAACGGCGGCCTGGGCCGCCTGGCCGCCTGCTACCTGGACGGCATGGCCACCGACTGCGTGCCCGGCACCGGCTACTCCATCCTGTACGAGTACGGCATCTTCAAGCAGAAGATCGTGGACGGCTGGCAGCAGGAGACCGCCGACAACTGGCTGCCCGGCGGCCAGGTCTGGATCAAGAGCCACCCCGACCAGGCCCAGGAGATCCGCTTTGACGGCCAGGCCGTCGAGAGCTGGGACGGCGGCTTCCACCATGTGCGCTACGAGAACTACAACAGCGTCATGGCCATCCCCAACGATATGTATGTGGCCGGCTATAACTCCCAGGGCGTGTCCAAGCTGCGCCTGTGGCAGGCCAAAGCCCCCAGCTTTGACATGAGCAGCTTCAACGCCGGCAACTATTCCACGGC
Source organism: Candidatus Gemmiger stercorigallinarum (assembly GCA_019119495.1). Lineage (GTDB taxonomy): Bacteria > Bacillota > Clostridia > Oscillospirales > Ruminococcaceae > Gemmiger > Gemmiger stercorigallinarum. The sequence goes on from DWWX01000012.1 coordinate 44,310, forward strand.
CATCAGCCGCAGCGCCAGCGCCGAGCTGATCTCCAAGGTCCTTTACCCCAACGACAACCACACCGAGGGCAAGATCCTGCGCCTGCGCCAGCAGTATTTCTTCTCGGCGGCCTCCATCGCCGACATCCTGGGCATCCACCTGAGCCAGTACGGCACGCTGGACAACCTGCCCGACAAGGTGGCCATCCAGCTCAACGACACCCATCCCACCCTGGCCATCCCCGAAATGATGCGCATCCTGCTGGACGAGTGCAGCTATGAGTGGGACGCCGCCTTCGACATCTGCCGCCGCACCTTCGCCTACACCAACCACACCGTCATGAGCGAGGCGCTGGAAAAGTGGAACGTGGACATCTTCCGTTCCACCCTGCCCCGCATCTGGCAGATCGTCTGCGAGATGGACCGCCGCTGCCGCGCCGACCTGGAGAAAGCCTTCCCCGGCGATATCGGCAAGATCAACTACATGGCCATCCTGGGCGACAACCAGGTCCGCATGGCCAACATCTGCTGCTACACCTGCCACGCCATCAACGGCGTGTCCAAGCTGCACAGCGAGATCATCAAGGACAGCGTCTTCCACGATTATTTCCTGTACAAGCCCAAGGCTTTTACCAACGTGACCAACGGCATTGCCTACCGCCGCTGGCTGCTGGCCCCCAACCAGGGCCTGACCGACCTGCTGAGCGACACCATCGGCGACGGCTTCAAGCAGGACGCTTCCGAGCTGAAAAAGTTCGAGAAGTTTGCCCATGACAAGCAGGTGCTGGAGCGCCTGGGCAAGGTCAAGCGGGAGAACAAGGCCATCTTTGCCGACTATCTGGCAAAAGCCACCGGCCAGGTCATCGATCCCGATTCCATCTTTGACTGCCAGGTCAAGCGCATGCACGAGTACAAGCGCCAGCACCTGAACGCTTTGAACATCGCGGCCCAGTACCTGTACCTGAAGGCCAACCCCAACGCCGACTTCACGCCCAAGACCTACATCTTTGGCGCCAAGGCGGCCCCCGGCTACTATATGGCCAAGCAGATGATCCGCCTGATCTGCAAGCTGGGCCAGCTGATCGACAGCGACCCCGCCGTGCGCGACAAGCTGCGCATCGTCTACCTGGAGGATTACTGCGTCAGCCTGTCTGAGCGGCTGATGCCCGCCAGCGAGGTGTCCGAGCAGATCAGCCTGGCCGGCACCGAGGCTTCCGGCACCGGCAACATGAAATTCATGCTCAACGGCGCCATCACGCTGGGCACGCTGGACGGCGCCAATGTCGAGATCGCCGACGCCGCCGGCCGCGAGAACGAGATCATCTTCGGCATGCTGACCCCGGAGGTCAACGCGCTGAAGGGCATGGGCTACCACCCCAGCAGCTTCATCTACGACGACGATGTGGCCATGGCTGTGCTGGATATGCTGGAAAAGGGCTGGAACGGCGAAAACTTCAGCGAGGTCACCAACAACCTGCGCAACTCCGACCCGTATATGGTCATGGCGGATTTCAAGGATTACCGCCGCGCCCAGGCCGACGTGCAGCGCCTGTACGCCGACCGCGAGACCTGGAACCGCATGAGCCTGATGAACATTGCCAACTCCGGCGTGTTCTCGGCCGACCGCTCGGTGATGGATTACGCCCGCAACATCTGGGGCATCACGCCGGTAAAATAAGCGGGAGAAGCCGCTTCGGCATAGAATGGAATGAGAAAGCTCTGTACCCGTCAGCCGCAGGCTGACCGGGCACAGCATGGCCAAGGCCGCTGCCGGCACGGCAGGGGAAACCCCGCACCGTGCCGGGGCGGCCTTTGCGTCAGGGATAGGCAAGGAGGGCGCCTATGGCACACGTATACTACAACAGCGCCGATCCGGCGTACAAGCAGCCCTTCGGCGCGGTCCCGGCAGGGACCGAGGTGGTGTTCCGGCTGACCACGCCGGAGGAACTGGGCTATGTGGACCCCCACCTGGTGCTGACCAAAGACCGCGAGGACCCGGTCCACTACCGCATGGAGTTTGAAGGCCAGACCCCCCACGTCAACCATTTTTCGGTGCGGGTGCGCCCCACCACCACCGGGCTGTACTTTTATTACTTTGACCTGTACACCGATTTCCGCAAGATCTTCCGCGGCGCAAACGGCGAGGGCGAGCTTTCCTGGGTGGCGGGCCGCCAGTGGCAGCTGACCGTCTACGAGCCGGACTACCAAACGCCGGACTGGATCGCCGACGGCACCATGTACCAGATCTTCCCCGACCGTTTCTGCGAAGGGGTGCCGGGCAAGCCCATGGGCTTTGCCGACCGCATCTACCGGGAAAAGAAGGACGGCGAGCCCTATTTCTGGCCCAACGAGCAGGAGGACGGCTACCTGAACCGGGACTACTTCGGCGGCGACTTTGAAGGCATCCGCCAGAAGCTGCCCTACCTGGCCAATCTGGGCGTCACCTGCATCTACCTCAACCCCATCTTCGAGGCCCACTCCAACCACCGGTACAACACCGCCGACTATCTCAAGCCCGACCCGCTGCTGGGCACGGCGGAGGAGTTCACCCGCCTGTGCGCCGAGGCGAAGGAGCGGGGCATCCGTATCATCCTGGACGGCGTGTTCAGCCACACCGGGTCCGATTCGCTCTATTTCAACCGCGAGGGCCGCTACGGCCCCGGCGGCGCCTACCGCGACCGGAACTCCCCCTACCGCAGCTGGTACGACTTCGACTCCGGCTACAACTGCGGCTACCGCAGCTGGTGGGGGTTCGAGTCGCTGCCGGAAGTGCAGGAGGACGACCCTTCCTACGTGAACTTTATCTGCGGGCAGGGCGGCGTTATCGACACCTGGCTGAACCGCGGGGCTTCCGGCTTCCGTCTGGACGTGGCCGACGAGCTGCCCGACGAGTTTATCGAGAAGATCCGCGCCGCGGTGAAATCCCACGGCGGCGACAAGCTGCTGATCGGCGAGGTGTGGGAGGACGCCACCACCAAGGAGGCGTTCGGCCGCCGCCGCACCTACCTGCGGGGCCACGGGCTGGACACCACCATGAACTACCCCTTCCGCAACCTGACCATTGATTTTGTGCGGGGCGCCGACGCCGCCGCCGTGGCCGACGGGCTGATGGACATTGTGGAAAACTACCCCAAGCCGGCGGTGGACTGCCTGATGAATTTCCTGTCCACCCACGACACCGAGCGCGCCATGACCGCCATCTCCGGCGAGCCGGCCAACGGCCGGGACCGCTACTGGCAAAGCGGCCGCCGCATCCCCGACGACCAGTACGACGAGGCCATCCGCCGCCTGCTGCTGGCCTACGCCATGGTCTTTACGCTGCCCGGCGTGCCCTGCATCTACTACGGCGACGAGATCGCCATGCAGGGATACCGGGACCCCTTCAACCGCGCTTACTTTGACTGGACCAGCACCGAGCAGCGGCTGCGCGGGCCGCTGCGCAACCTGGCCGCCCTGCGCAAAAGCTGCGACGCCTTCCACGGCGGCGGGTTCGAGATCGTCCGGGCGGAGGGCGACCTGCTGCAGTACCGCCGCATCGGCCGCACCCGGACCGCCGAGATCGTGCTCAACCGCGGCCCGCACCTGCTGGCGGTGGAGGCCTTTGGCAAAACGGCCGAGGTCAACCCCGGCGGCTTTACCGTGCTGGTGGAGGAGAACGAGCCCACCCATGTGGGCTACTTTGCCATCTATTAACGCACCCCAAAAAACAGACCGGGGCTCCCACGCTGCCGCCGCATCGCGGACGGACGGGGAAGCCCCGGTCTTATTGTGCCGTTTTGTCACGGGTTGCGCGGCACCAGCACCCGCAGGATAAACCAGTTGTCCTCACAGTGCACCGTCACGGTGCCGCCGTACTTTTCGGCGGTGGCGCGCACGGTGCGGATCCCGTAGCCGTGGGGCGGCATGCCGTCGTCGTCCAGCGGCACGGGCACCTCGCAGTAGTTTTCAAACCGCAGCATCACAAAGCCGTGCTGGGCATAGATGGCGGTGCGGATCAGCCGTTTTTCCGGGTCGGCCAGCGTCTGGACGCTCTCGGTGGCATTGTCCAGCGCCGTGCCCACCAGCGTGCAGATGTCCCCGGTGGGCATAAAATCCAGCAGGTGGCCGTCCGCCACACAGGTAAAGTTGATGTCGTGCTGCTGGCAGAAGATGCTTTTGGCCGTCAGCAGCGTGTCCAGCACCGCGTTGCCGGTTTTGTTCCGGGCCTCGTACATCTGGATGCCGCTTTCCATCTCGTCCAGGGCGGCGGCCTTTTTGCCGGGGTCCTGCTCGGCCCGGATGGCCGCGATCTGCAGTTTCAGGTCGTGGCAGTAGCGGTTGATCAGCCGCACGCTCTCGCGGCTTTGCTGGTACTGCTCGTACTGGCGGCGCAGCACGCTGTCCATCGCCTCCAGCTCCTGGTGCAGGCGGGCCTCCCGCAGCTGTTCCTGCTGTACCGACAGCACCAGCACCCCCGCCAGGTCCACCAGCGTGCGGATGTAGAACACGCTCATGGTCACTTCGCCCTGCTGCGCAAAGGTAAAGTTGCTGACCGCAAAGGCCGCCAGCGCCATGATCACCGCGCTGGCCAGCGCCCGCCCGGTGATGCCCAGCGCGGGATGCTGCCGCAGCCGCCGGAACTCCAGCCGGTGGACCAGGCCGTACACCGCCGCGTACACCGCCGCCAACAGCAGCAGCGCCGGGGGCGCCCCGCCGCCCAGCTCCGGCCAAAGCATGCAGTGCAGCTGCCATTCCAGGCTGGCGGCAAACTCGGCCAGGATAAACGCCCTGGCGCAGCAGTAGCCGGCGTCCGCCGCCGTGACCGAACAGCAGACATAGATATACAAAAACATGGCCGCCACTGCCGTGACCATGCAGGGGATCCACCAGGCCAGCGGCACGTTGCCGGTCAGCTGCAAAAAAATCCCCAGCCCCGCCAGCCAGGCGGCGCTGCAAAGCAGTGTGGCTGCCTGGCCAAAGCGGGGCCGCAGCGCCAGCAGATACATGGTGCAGGCCAGCCACTCGGCCAGCGCGGTGTACAGCCGCGGGATATCCGGCAGGCTCACTTGACGCCACCTCCGATGTAGTCGGTCAATGCCTCCAAAAACGACTTCTTGCGCGGCCGGCTGATCTGCAGCTCATGGGGTCCCACCTGCACGGTGTTCTGCTGCACGGCCGACACCTGCGCCAGATTGACCAGGTACCCGCTGTTGCAGCGGGCAAAGGGCTTGCCGGCCAGCTTTTCCTCAAAGGATTTCAGGCTGCCGGCGCACAAAAGCATCCCGTCCTCGGCATACAGCCGGACGTTGTGGCCGTCGCTTTCCAGATAGTAGATGGTCTCTACCGCAATGCGGCGCAGGCCGCCCTCCACGGCCACCGTCAAAAAGGTCCTTTGCCGCTTTTGCAGCCGGTTCACCGCCTTTTGCAGCTGCTGGGTAAAGGCAAAATAGGGCACCGGCTTAAGCACATAGTCCAGCGCGTCCACCGCATAGCCGCGGATGGCAAACTGCGCCATGTTGGTGATAAAGATCAGGATCACGTCGCTGTCCACCTGCCGGATGGCCTCCGCCGCCGCCATGCCGTCCATGCGCTGCATCTGCACATCCAGCAGGATGATATCGTACACCGGCCGGTAGTCCGACACGATCTCGTCGCCGTCCGAGAAGGTGGTCAGCTCGAACATCCGGCCGAACTGCCTCTCGTACCGATGCACATAGTCCACCAGCTGTTCCCGCACCTGGGCGTCATCCTCGACAATGGCAATGCGGATCATGGAACGGCTCCTTTCTGTCAGGGTCCCCTGCACAGCAGATCCCCGCCCCGCAGCAGGGCCACGTGCGCCGGGTGCGGCGGGGCAAAAAGTACAATGTCTGCATTGTATTATACCATCTGCCGCACCGGGACGCAAACCGCCGCCCGTCCCCCGCCGCAGCGTGCTGCACGGCTGTCCGGCGCGGTTTGCCGATTGCGGCTGTTTTTGGGGCCCGTGTGCCCTGCTGCGCGGGTTTTCCTTCCGTGCTGATTTTTAGGATTGCATTTTTGCCCAAGGTCTGCTATAATACTGTTTGCTGATGAACGCTGTTCCGCGGCGTCAGCTCTTATGCGGCCGCAGCTTTGCCGGATCGAGCGTTCGGCTCCGACAACTGTGACGCGGTGGCATGGTTTTCCGATTTTTGGCGATGCGTCGTTTGAAAATCCGGCATCGCGCCAATTTCCCCGGTGGTCTGACCACGAACTGACCACCAGTCTTTTTTCACAATTTTATACGATGAATCTCGTCCCAGCGACGATTTTCATAAATGTGCGGTTGTAGCTCAGCTGGATAGATCGTTCGGCTCCGACAACTGTGACGCGGCGACGTGGCAAGTCGTTTTTGGCGATGCGTCGTTTGAAAATCCGGCATCGCGCCATTTTCCCCGGTGGTTTGACCACGAATTGACCACCATGTACGTTTCACTCCAAGCTTTCACAAAATTTCATACGATGAATCTCGTCCCAGCGACGATTTTCATACATGTGCGGTTGTAGCTCAGCTGGATAGATCGTTCGGCTCCGACAACTGTGACGCGGTGGCATAGTTTGCTGATTTTTGGCGGTGTGTCGCTTGAAAATTCGGTGCCACGCCAATTTCCCTGGTGGTCTGACCACGAATTGACCACCATGTACGTTTCACTCCAAATTTTCACAAAATTTCATACGATGGATCTCGTCCCAGCGACGATTTTCATACATGTGCGGTTGTAGCTCAGCTGGATAGATCGTTCGGCTCCGACCCGAAAGGCCGCAGGTTCGAATCCTGTCAGCCGCACCAAAAAATGTCGCTGTATTGCCGTACAGCGACATTTTTGTTTTGTCATGGTTCGCGCCTGTCGATTCACTTTGTGACAATGTACGCTGCGATATCGGCCATGACAGATACAACAAAACTGATAAGATAGTCCATAGGGGACCTCCCTTCTGTGCCGGTTTATTTAGCTAGCAGTTGGCGCAGGGACTGTTTTATCAGTTTTTTGTTGCAGATAGCATTGCAGGCTAAGAACAAGTATAATAGAATTAATTAATGTAAAATAGATACAGGAGGCAATTTCCATGGCGATCTCGCAAATTGTCTGGTCTTTGGATGACCAATGTCCATTGGCGGCTTCAAAACTCACCAGCGAATCTGAACTTGAGGATTTGCTTCATGCGCATATTGAGTTACTAAATCCAAACTGGCTGGTAATTGGCCGCCAGATCACAATGCCGTCCGGTAAGCGTATCGACTTGCTTTGTATGGACCAAGATGGTGACCTGATTGTAGTTGAGTTAAAGAAGGAGCTAACCCCTCGGGAAGTCACTGCTCAGGCTATTGATTATGCTGCATCGGTATCTGCATTCAATCCATCTATGGTTGCCGATATATATCTCAACTATGCAAAGAAGTATCTTGAAACCGAGCAGAACTTGGATAAAGCTTTTCTGCATAAATATGGCGTTGCACTGGATGAAACTATTATCAACCAGCAGAATGTCAAAATGGTCATCGTAGCAACCGCAATGGACAACAGTACAGAACGGATTATTACCTATCTGCGTAACACTTATATGGTGGATATTAACATTTTGTTTTTCCATGTGTTCAGCTATAATGACAAGCGTTTCATTAGCCGTGCTTGGTTTGCCGAAGACGCCGAGGAAACACCAGCACCGGTAGCTCCCGTAGGCAAATGGAACGGTGAGTATTATGTATCCTTTGGTTCCGGGTCTCGCCGCTGGGAGGATGCGCAGCAATACGGCTTTATCTCCGGCGGCGGCGGAGCCTGGTACAGTCAGACGCTGAATATGCTGGAACCTGGTGATCGGGTTTGGGTCAATCTTCCCCACATTGGGTATGTGGGCGTTGGTGTTGTGGAAGCACCTGCCATCATTGCACGAGATGCCCGGTTCTCGCTGGCTGGTGTGGAGAAGGGATTGGCCGAACTTCCACTTAAAGGGCAATATCTGGGTTGCGCCGATGACCCGGAAAAAGCAGAATACTTGGTCAAGGTACACTGGATCAAAACAGTTTCTGCCAATCAAGCTGTTAAAGAGACCGGCTTTTTTGGCAATCAAAACACTGTCTGCCGTCCGCAAACAGACAAATGGAATTTTACCGTCAAACGCCTAAAAGAACTCTGGCATATCGATGAATAGCCAGATTTCACCTCACAAATAACTTTATCGATCACATTCTTTACCAAATCCGGCATACGCCCCCAAAACAACGATTGCTGGCCGTATGCCATTTTTTCATGGGACTTTTTACAGCCCCATCACCTCCCCCAACTTCTCCTGCGCTTCCCGCTTCTTCTTGTCGAAGATGTGGGCATAAATATCCAGTGTTGTACTGGCCCGGGAATACCACCACGTCCTTTCCGTTCTGCTTCGCGTTTGCTTTTGTACGTCTGGTCATTATTTTTTACCATTTGCACCACAAAGCATATCAACCTCTGTGGCATATTGCTATCACCAAAGCCAACAGACTTTGGCGGCAAATTTGTCCGAACATCCACCACAACCAACAACAGGGAAGCCCCGGAGCATGAGGCTTCCCTGTCGCTTTTTGTCTTACGGTCTTATAGGCTTACAGGTTTCCCACTTCCAGCATTTTTTGTTCCCGCTCCCAGGCAACGGCATCCACCGGTTGCAACATGGTATCCAAGAGCCCCGCTGCCTGCTCTTTGCAGGTGTCCTGCGGATGGCAGTAGGTGCGCTCGAGAAACGCGGTGTCCGCGTGACCCAGCAGATCGGCGGTCACCTGTTTGCTGGTCCCGTTTTCCAGCAGGTAGGTGGCGAAAAAGTGCCGCATCGTGTGCAGGTGGTAGTCTTTGGGGAAGCCGTTTCGGTCATACAACTTGCGTAGGTGACGACTGAACGTATCCGGGTGAATGGGCTTTCCCTTGTGGGCGAAAATCAGGTCATTCGAGCGGATGCCATTGTTTTCCACAATCTGGTTGAAAAGTAACTCGCCCAAATAATCGTATACCAGTTGGGGAATCACTACCACGCGGGTGCGGTGGCTTTTGGTGTCGCTTTCCACCACGCCCTTACCCACAACTGTGCTGCGGGAATGTTGGATCAGCAGCTGGTTCCCACCGTGCAGGTCCTGCCACCGTAAGGCACACAGCTCCCCACGGCGCAGGCCGGTGGACAGCGCCAGCAGATAGTACACCCGGTAGAGCAGCGGTTCCTGCAAAATACATTGCAGCAACTTCTGCATCTCCCATGCCTGGGGTATGCGTTGCTGCGGCTTCTTCACACGCAGTTTGTCCACACGGTGAGCCGGGTTGTACAGCAGGATGTCGTTTTTTACGGCATCTTGCAAGACAGTGGAAATGGTGTCCAAGTATTTATGTACAGTATTCTCCGACATCATTTTGCCATTGCGGCTAGGACGGTGCCGCAAATCTTCGCACAGTTCTTCCAACACCATTGGCCGAATCTTGCACAACGGCAAGCCGCCAATGGTGGGGTACACCGCTTCCAGCATCCGCCGGTAGCCCTCCAGTGTACTGACTTTGTAGCGTTTGGCCATTCGTTCCAGCCATCGATTGGCGTAATCCTCGAACCGGGTATTCTCGCTTTGATCAATGCCAGTGCGGAACCGTTTTTCCAAGCGTTCCGCCTCGGCCATGACGTATTGCCGGATGCCCCGCTTCGGCACCTCTTTGGGTACATCGACAGTTCGTGCCTGCATCCGTTTCTGGCCGTTGGGTTTGTATCCATTACAAACTGTAATTTTATACCTTCTTTCTCCGCGTTGTTGAATATATGCCATACAGGCACCTCCCTTACTCATTGAATTTCATGATGCCAGTGACGGACGTGACGCTGGTGACGGTTGTGACGGCAGTGACGGGACACCCCCGGTATAGCTGTGTCTGTCACACCCGTCACCGCCGTCACTCGCGTCACAGATGTCACCAACATGGGCCTCATAGCGCAGGCACAGCAGCCGTTTGCTGTTGGTGCGCTTGGTCTCCAACAGGATTCCGTATCGGGCCAGCGCCCCATCGTGGCTTTGCAGGTATTTGGAGAGGATCGCCGGGCTCCAATAGTTGCCCTGTTTTTCCAGTTGCGCTGCCAGCTCGGTGGCTGTTCCCCGGAACTCGCCTGCTGCCAGCAACTTTTTCAGTGCGTTGACTACC
>DWWX01000013.1 GCA_019119495.1 Candidatus Gemmiger stercorigallinarum
TCCTCGGCGGCATACTGCTCGGCCTCCTTGACGGCCTTGTCGATGTCCTCCTTGGACATATTGGTGGAGGCGGTGATGGTGATGTTCTGCTCCTTGCCGGTGCCCAGGTCCTTGGCGCTGACCTTCACGATGCCGTTGGCGTCGATGTCAAAGGTGACCTCGATCTGGGGCACGCCGCGGGGCGCCGGTGCGATGCCGTCCAGGTGGAACACGCCCAGGCTCTTGTTGTCGCGGGCAAACTCACGCTCGCCCTGCAGGACGTTGACCTCGACGGAGGGCTGGTTGTCGGCCGCGGTGGAGAACACCTGGCTCTTGTGGGTGGGGATGGTGGTGTTGCGCTCGATGATCTTGGTGCACACGCCGCCCAGGGTCTCGATGCCCAGGCTCAGCGGGGTGACGTCCAGCAGCAGCAGGCCCTTGACGTCGCCCTGCAGGACGCCGCCCTGGATGGCTGCGCCCACGGCCACGCACTCGTCGGGGTTGATGCCCTTGAAGGGCTCGCAGTTCAGCTCCTTCTTGACGGCGTCGTAGACGGCGGGGATACGGGTGGAGCCGCCCACCATCAGGACCTTCTTCAGGTCGGAGGCGCGCAGGCCGGCGTCGGCCAGGGCCTTGCGCACGGGGGTCATGGTGCGGTCCACCAGGTCCACGGTCAGCTCGTTGAACTTGGCCCGGGTCAGGGTCATGTCCAGGTGCTTGGGGCCGGTGGCGTCGGCGGTGATGAAGGGCAGGTTGATCTGGCTGGTCATGGCGCTGGACAGCTCGATCTTGGCCTTCTCGGCGGCCTCCTTCAGGCGCTGGGCAGCCATCTTGTCCTTGCGCAGGTCGATGCCGTTCTCGCGCTGGAAGTCCTCGGCCATCCAGTCGATGATGCGCTTGACGTTCAGGCCGGCGATGGTGCCGGCGTTCTTGGTTGCCTGGCGCTGGCTGTCGTTAAAGTAGGCGGGCACGGTGATGACCGCCTCGGTGACAGGCTCGCCCAGATAAGCCTCGGCGTCCGCCTTCAGCTTGGACAGGATCATGGCGCTGATCTCTTCGGGGGTGTAGTCCTTGCCGCCGGCATGGACCTTCTCGGCAGTGCCCATCTTGCGCTTGATGGACGAGATGGTGTTTTCGGGGTTGGTGATGGCCTGGCGCTTTGCCACCTGGCCCACCAGGCGCTCGCCGTTTTTGGTGAAGCCGACGACGGAAGGCGTGGTGCGCGCGCCCTCAGCGTTGGCGATGACGACAGGCTCGCCGCCTTCCATCACGGCGACGCAGCTGTTGGTAGTACCAAGGTCGATACCAATGATCTTGCTCATAATAGATGATCTCCTCTCTATGGGGGCGCGGCGGGTACTGGCCCGGCGCCCGGCTCCCTATTGAAAACATGTGGTTGATTTTTGATTTATGTGATCGGGCTGTTGCTTCCGCGTTCTTTCTTTATTCGCGGAGGTCGCGGCCCGTCATGCCTTTGGGGTGCTTTGGTTTATTCGGCTACCACAACGGTGGCGTGGCGGATGACCTTGTCGCCGATCATGTAGCCTTTCTGGTAGACCTGCACCACGCTGCCGCTCTCCTGCCCTTCGGCGGGGGGCACCTGCTGCACGGCGTTCATAAAGTTGGGGTCAAAGGGCTTGCCCAGCGCCTCGATCTCGGTCACGTGCAGCTTTTCCAGCGCCTTGGCGGCGGTGTCCAGCGTCATCACGACGCCTTTTTTGTAGTTGTCGTCGGTGCAGGCGGCGTTGGCTGCCATATCCAGCGTATCCAGGATGCCCAGGATCTGGCTGACCGCGTGGGAGACGCCGTCGTTGAATTTCTGGTCAGCCTCCCGCGCCGAACGCTTGCGGTAGTTGTCGTACTCGGCGGCGGTGCGCAGCAGCTGGTCGCGCAGGTCGCCGGCCTTTTTCTCGGCCGCCTCCAGCTTTGCCTTGGTGGCCTCCAGTTCCTTGGCGGTCTTGCCGCCGAACCAGTCCTTTTTCTGCTTGCCCTGCTCCGGCTTTTTGCCGTCGGGCTGGGGCGCCTCGGCTGCAGGTTCTGCCTGTGCGGAGGTCTCAGGCGCTGCGGCCGGCTGCGATGCCTCGGCCGTCTCGGCCTGGGGGGCAGCCTCCGTTTCCCCGGCCTGCGTGCCGGGAACCTTGGTTTCTTCGCTCATGTTTGTTCCTCCTGTCGTTTGCCGGACATGCTCTGGCCGAGCCTGGCGGCAAAATAATCCAGAATGGGGATCAGCCTGCGGAAATCCATCCGGCTGGAGCCGATCAGCGCCATGCTGCCGGTCAGGCCGCCGCCCGCAAGGTAACGCTTGCAGACAACGCACAGGTTGGGCATGGCGGGGTCAAAATCGTCCCCCAGCTTGGCGGTAACGCGGCCGCCCTCCGGCTCGATCAGCTCGGTGGCGGCTTCGGTGTCGGAGAAGATCTCCAGCAGCTCGCCCAGGTTTTGGCGGACGTCCTGCTTTTGTGCCAGGTACTGGGCGCCTTCCAGGTAGACCTGGGGGCCGGTGCGGACCAGTGCCTCGGCCGCCGCCACCACCGGCCACAGCCTTGCCCCCGCCGCCATGCGCAGGCTGGCGGAAAGCATGGGGGTCAGGTCCTCCGGCGAGACAAAGGTCAGGTTCTGGTTCAGCAGCTGGGCCAGCTGGGCCGCGTCGCTGCGGGAAAGCCCGGTGTCCACCCTGGCCACGCGGGTGCGGACCCCGCCGGCGCTGGTGACCGCCAGCACCGCCGCCGAGTAGCGGCCCACCTGCACCACCTCAAAATGGGCGATGCACAGGTCGTCGGCGCGGGGGGTGCTGGCCGCCGCGGCGCAGCCGGTGTAATCGGCCAGTGCGCGGGCGGCGGCAGGGGCCAGCTTTTCGGGCTCGGCGTCCATGGCGTCAAACAGTGCGTCAACTTTCCGCCGGTCCTCGTCCGCCAGGGCCATGGCGTCGGGGCCTTGCAGCAGGTGATCCAGATAATAGCGGTACCCTTTTGCGCTGGGCACGCGGCCGGCGCTGGTGTGGGGCTGTTCCAGAAGGCCCAGCCGGGTCAGCGCCGCCATCTCGTTGCGCAGCGTGGCGCTGGACACCGCCATGTCGAAATAGCTGGCCAGCAGGCCGGAGCCCACCGGTTCGCCGTCCAGCGCATACAGGGCGACGATAGCTTCCAGGATACGCTGCTTGCGTGCGTCCATTGCCATCTGTGCCGCCTCCTGTCCATGGGTTTTGTTTCGGGTTTGGTTTTAGCACTCTATGTTCCTGAGTGCTAAATCTATTATATTCCAACCTCGGATTCTGTCAAGGGGGTTGGCAAAAACTTTTGAAAGTTTAACAGTTTCGTCACAAACCCCGCCGGGCAGGCCGTCTGCGCCGCGGGGCAGACGCAAAGCGCCGCCGCAGGCAAAGCCATTCTGCGGCGGCGTTTGCTGTCACTCTTCCATCCAGCGCGCCAGAAAGCTGGCGGCAATGCGCACGGCGCCGGTCTCGGCATCGTCGGGCGGGTCGGCCCGGTCGGGGCTGAGCAGGCAGACGCCGCCCTCGATATCGCCGCTGACCACGATGGGCGCGGCGCAGCCCAGCACCTGGCCGCCCGCACCGCTGACCGCCTGCACCCGGCGGCCGGGGTCGGCGGGGGCGGTGTAGACGCTGCGGGACGCCAGCAGCTTTTCCAGCTCGCGGGTGATGGGCCGGCCCAGCATGCCCTCCTTGGCGGCTTTGGGGCTGCCGGCCGCCGCCACCACCGCCTCCCGGTCGCAGACCAGCACCGGCACGCCCAGGCTTTTGGCCAGGACCTCGGCGTAAACGTCGGCCAGCTCGTTCAGCTCCAAAAGGGGCGAGTATTTTTTGAAGATGACCTCGCCGTCGGGCGCGGTAAAAATTTCCAGCGCGTCGCCCTGGCGGATGCGCTGGGTGCGGCGGATCTCCTTGGGGATGACCACCCGGCCCAGCTCGTCGATGCGGCGCACGATGCCTGTTGCTTTCATAGATTTACCCTCCCAGATGGTGGCCGCGCGGCGCGGGTCGGCTGCGGCCCGGCGCCGCGCGGTGCCTTTTTTTGACAATCCGGGGTTATTGTTCCGCCGGGCAAGGCAAAATATACCTGCCGGGGAGCCGGGGCTTTTCAATCGCCCGCACAGGCGGTATACTATAAAAGATAAAACCACAGCCCCCGGCGCGGCCGGGCGGCAGGAGGGAACGCACAAACATGGCAGAACTTTTGCAGACGACGCTGTGCTACCTGGAACGGGACGGCTGCTACCTGATGCTGCACCGCGTCAAGAAAAAGAAGGACGTGAACCGGGACAAGTGGATCGGCGTGGGCGGCAAGTTTGAGCCTGGCGAGGATGCCCTGGCCTGCGTTTTGCGCGAGGTGCGGGAGGAGACCGGCTACACGATGGACAGGCCGCGGTACCGGGGCGTGCTGGATTTTACCTGCCCGCCCTGGCCGCCGGAGCAGATCCACCTGTTCACCTGCACCGAGTTTTCCGGCACGCCCTGCCCCTGCGACGAGGGCGAGCTGGCCTGGGTGCCCAAGGACAAGATCCAGGACCTGCCCATCTGGACCGGCGACAAGCTGTTTTTCCGCCTGCTGGCGGAGGAGGCGCCGTTTTTCCACCTGGAACTGTACTACGACGGCGACACACTGACCCGCGCCGTGCTGGACGGCGCCCCGCTGGCGCTGTGACGTCCCAAACAGAAACGCAAAGCCCGCTGCCCCCGGAATTTCGGGAGCAGCGGGCTGCTGCTTTTTGGCTTTTTACTCTGCCTCGGTCCGGCCGGCGTCCGGCTGCGGCCGGATCGTATCCTGCTCCCGCACGGTGCGGCGCAGGCGGCTGAGGGTGACGTTGGTCATCTGCAGGAAGGATGCGATGTATTTGTTGTTGATGGTCTCCACCAGGCCGGGGTATTCCTGCAGGAACCAGCGGTACCGCTCCATGGCGCTGCCCCGGTAAATGACCATCTGCATCTTGACGGCCCGCCGCAGAGACTGTTCCAGCAGGGTGTTGTACAGCTGCAAACAGACAAAGGAGCTTTGCACCAGCTGCGCCACCAGGTCGGTGGGCAGGCAGAGCACCTCGCTGTCGGTCAGGGCCATCATCGAGGCGACGGCCGGCTCAGTCAGCGAGAAAGACGGCATGGTCGTATCGCCCGTGTGGCAGCAAAAACAGGTGACGACTTCCTCGCCCTCGGAATTCTGCGAGAAACCGCACAGGCAGCCGCCGAGCACAAAGCCGATCTCCCTGGGCACCTCGCCCTCGCGCGCCAGTATCTCCCGCCGGGCCAGGCGGCGGACCCTGGTTACGGGCAGCAGGCTCCGGATCAGCGCCTCGTCCTGTATCTTCAACACATCCCGGTAAAACTCGTATGCTTCCATGGCGTTTCTTCCTCCCCGTTTTCCCCACTGCCGGGCACATGCGCCGGCAGCGGCATCCGCATTTCATCCCATGCTTTTCACATCTGATAACGAATATTATCATATTCTCGGAAAGGATGCAAGGCCCTTTTGCCGCAGCGCCGCCGCATTTTTGTACGCCGGCCGCCCGCGGTCAGTCCCTTTTTCGGCGCAGCCGCTGCCGGGCGGCGGACAGGCTGCACGCCTGGTACACAAACGCCAGCCCTGCGAACACCGTGACGCCCAGGCTGCGCCAGGTGAACCACCCGTGCTGGATGGAATGGGTGCGCAGCAGCGCCAGCCAGGCCGGGGCGGACAGCGCCGCCAGCAGCAGCGGCAGCGCGGCGCAAAGCGCCTGCCGGCTGCGCAGGCACAGAGCAAACAGCGCCGCGCACACCAGCACCGCGGCGATCAGCGGCCAGAACAGCCCGCGGCTGTTCAATGTATCGTAGACAAAGCGGAAGATATTGCCCCAGGTCAGCTCCATGCCGTGCCAGGTATCCGCCGAGGTGCGCACCGCCGCCTGGTGCAGCGCGTCGCCCACAATGTCCTGCCCGGTGACCAGCCCGGCCAGCACCCATTTGGACGCCCAGCACAGCGCGTAACCGGCGCCCCAGCAGACCGCGCCGCCTGCCACCGCGCCGCAGCGGCGCAGCGGCGCCCGGCTGCCGGGCACGCGGGGGTCCAAAAGCCAGACGGTCAGCGGCAGGCCCAGGGTCAGGATGGGGGTGACCAGCAGGTCCAAAAAGGAGGTGCACACCCCCACCGCCACCAGCCCCACGGCCAGCGTACCGGCGGCGCGGGGCTTTGCCAGCACCCACAGGCAGGCAGCGTAGCCGATGGCAAAGCAGGTAAAAAACTGCACCTGGCGTGGCGCAAAAAAGGCCGACACCGCCAGCTGGCTGACGGCGAACCATACCGCCGGCCAGCGGCCGCAGACCTTCCACAGCCGCCAAAGCAGCGCGCCAGCCAGCAGCAAAAACACGATGTAGTTGACCACCCGCACCTGCCCGTAGGTCAAAACCAGCAAAAGCGGGCGCAGCCAGATCAGGTAGCCGTGCCAGTACCGCGCGTAGGAGAAAGGCTCCAGCCCGGTGTCCGCGCCGGCAAGCCCCCGGTCGCGGGCGACCAGATAGGTCTGCAGGTCGTCGGGCAGCGTCTCGAAGTTGTCCACGTTGTAGGCGGCGGCGGTCATCATGGCGGTCAGGGGGTCGCTCTCGTCGGCGGCGGCAGCCTCAAACAGCATGATGGTGTCGGTGTAGTTGTCCATCTGGAACAGCTTGAAGCCGAAGAGTTCCGGGTACAGCCCCTCCTGCTGCAAAAGCGGCACCGAGCGGGCGATGTTTGCCCGCACCGGCCCGCCGGGCAGCGCAAAGGCCGCCAGCAGCAGCAAAAACAGCGCCGCCAGCGTGACGGCAAACACCGCCGCGGCGCGGCCGGTAAAGCGGGCGGCGCGGCGGGCGGGGGTGGATGGATGTTCGGCGTGGTCAGGCCTGGGCATGGCAAAAAGCTCCTTTATGGTCCCGGCTGCGGGGCGGCCGCAGAGGGGCGGGATTTGGCGGCAACAGCGGCAGGGGCCGGTCTTTTCCGGCGCGGCGGGCCTTTCTGCCCGGCCGGGCCGAAACGCGGCAGCGCAAACGGCGGCCGGGCAGACAAACGGGAGGGCAGGCTCCCCTGCCCTCCCATTATACTAAAACCGGCCGGCGGCTTCAACCGCCATGGCCCGGCGTGCCGCTAGGCCGCGTCCGCCTGGCGGGAGACCGACAGCACAATGCCCATCTCTCCCAGCAGCATCATCAGGCTGGTGCCGCCGGAAGAGAAAAACGGCAGGCTGATGCCGGTGTTGGGGATGGTGTTGGTGACCACCGCGATGTTCAGCACCGCCTGCAGGATCACCTGCACAACAAAGCCCACCACCAGCAGCGCGCCGAACCGGTCCTTTGCCCGCACCGCAATGGACATGCCCCGCAAAAGCAGCAGCAGAAACAGCCCGATGACCACCGCCGCTCCCACAAAGCCCAGTTCCTCGCACAAAATCGAGAAGATAAAGTCGTTCTGCGGTTCGGGGACGTAGAGGTATTTCTGCCGGCTGTTGCCCAGCCCCAGCCCGGCAATGCCGCCCGACGCGATGGCGTACAGGCTTTGGATGGTCTGGTGGCCCTCACCCAGGGGGTCGGCAAAGGGGTCCTGCCAGCTGGCCAGGCGGTCGGCGGCGTAGGGCACCAGCTCCGGCAGCAAAATGACCGCCGCCGCAATGGCCGCCGCAGCCGCCGCCCCCGCCAGCCCGAACCACTTGAGCCCGGTGCCGCCCACAAACATCAATACCGCCCCGATGCCCAAGATCAGCAGCGTGCCGGACAGGTGCGGCTCCAGCAGCATCAACACCGTGACCGCGGCCAAAATGACCGCAAAGGGCAGCACCCCGGTGGTAAAGGTTTTCATCCTGTCATGGTTGAGCGAGATGATGTGCGAAAATACCAGCACCACCGAGAATTTGGCGATCTCGCTGGGCTGCAGCGTGCCCAGGCCGGGCAGCACGATCCACCGCTTGCAGCCGTTGTATTCCGGCATGAACAGCACCACCGCCAAAAGCAGCAGCGAAAGCCCCATCAGCGGCCAGGCCAGCCTGTGCCAGACGTGGTAATCCACAAAGGAGGCCGCGTACATGGCCGCCACCCCCAGTGCCGCAAACAGCAGCTGGGGGCGGATGTAGGTGTAGGCGTCGCCCCGGCGGTACAGCGCCACCGCGTACCCGGCCGAGAACAGAACCACCAGCCCCAGGCAGACCAGCGCCAGCAGTATGGCCAGAAACGGCAGATCCAGCGCCGGGGCGGCGCGCAGCCGGCGGCGCAGGCCGGCCAGCGCACGGCCGGGACCGCGCCGGGGCTGACGGTAGACGGTTTTTTCCATAGCGGCGCCCCCTTTGCAGTACGGCCCCGGCGCATATGCGCAGAGGGGCCGCCCTTGTATTGTATGCGCAAGGGGGGCGGTTTAATCCCCGCGGGCAGCAAAAATCCCGCCCCGGCCTGACGGGAAAAGCAGGCCGGGGCGGGAGGAAACTCAATAGGTGGTCAGCGTGGTGCCAGGGTAGTAGTGCTGCAGGATCTGCTGGTAGGTCCAGCCGTTGTTGGCGTAGCCCACCGCGCCCCACTGGCTCATGCCGACGCCGTGGCCGTAGCCGTACACGTCAAAGATAAAGCAGTCGCTGCCGGCATCGTAGGTGACGGTAAAGCACTGGCTGCGCAGGCTGCGGCCGTCCACGCTCTGGCCGGCCAGCAGCGTTTCGCGGAACCAGCTGCCGCGGCAGGTGGTGTTGGGGCCGCCGTCGGGGCCGATCTGCATCTGGCTGACCCAGCCGTACTGGTTGGCGGACAAAATCTTGAACCAGCTGTTGGGGTCCACGCCGCTCAGGTCAATGCCCAGCACATCCAGGATGCGCTGCTGCAGGGTGGCGCGGGAAAACCGGGCGGTGCCGGAGGTGGCGCCGTTGGTGTTCCAGTGGGTGGCGGTGCTCTGGTCGTAGGGGCTTTCCACCGCCTGCAGCCAGGCGCGGTCGTTGCCCCACACGTCCGCCGCCGACGCGGTGCCGGTGGAGGCCGACGCAAAGTAGGGGGTAAAGCAGACGTTGCCGTTATAGGTGATCAGCACATGGGCCACCTCCTGGGCGGCGGCCAGCGCGGCCGCGCCGGGGGTCGCGCCCGCCACCGAGGGGTAGCCCCCCTGGCTGAGGATCCAGCAATGGGCGGCCACGCACTGGGCCTTGTAGGCCTCGGCGGGGGCGTTGGAGCCCAGCTCGTTCTGGGCGATCATGGCCAGGCAGGTCACCAGGTCCAGCGTCTGCTGGCTGCCGTTCATCGTCACGTTGATGGTCTCGCCGGTGGAGCCGCCGTTGTCCGACGGCGGGGCCGAGCTGCCGCTGTCCGTCCCGCCGTCCGCGGAAGTGTCCGGCGTGGGGGTGGGCGCGGGCGTCGCCACCACCTGGTCCAGCGGCACATCCTGCTCCGGCAGGGTGCCCTCGGCGCCCTGGTTCAGGTCGGACTCCGCCGCGCCGGCCTCGCCGGCCTTGTCGGTCAGGCCAGCCAGCAGCGCGTCCACGTCGTCCATCAGCGCGTCGGTCTGGTCCTGCAGTTCGGCGATATCCTGGCTCAGGTCGCCGGAGGATGTTTCCTCCCCCTGGGCCTCCTCGGCCTCGCTGCCGGGGGCGGCGGCGGGCTGGGCGGCGCTGGCGGTGGCGTACCATTCCAGCTGGGCGGCCAGCAGGCTGGCCGTGTCCGGCCGCTGGCTGCCGTCCTGGCAGCGGGCGGCGGGCAGCAGCGGGTCTTCCCGCTGGGTGATGGTCGCGGTGGCCAGCTGGGCGTCCTCGTTGTCCTCAATCACACGGCCGGTGACGCACAGGCTGATGCCGTCGGCGTCAGGGGCCGAGACCAGCGTCAGGAAGCGGGAGCCGTCGGTGACGGTGATGTCGGTGTCGTACAGCGAGCGCATCCGCGCGCCCAGCACAAAGTCCAGGTAATCGTCATAGGCCGCAAGCGCGCCGCCGGCGGGCACAAAGTAGCTGCCGCCCGCCTCGTCGGGGTCGCTGTAATAGACCGCCATCGTCTTGCAGCGGTAGGTGCCGTCGGCCAGGTAGAGGGTAAAGCCGGCGTTGTCCCGCATGGTCTCCAGGTCGGTCAGGCCGTCCAGCAGGGTGCTGTTCATCACAAGCACCGTGTTGCCGGCGCCGCCGGAAAGCCAGTTCCCGCCGGATAGCTGCGGCACGGCGGAGGCGGCGTCCTCCGAGGTGGCGCCGTCGGTGTAGACCAGCTGCCCCTCAAAGCCGGGGAAGGCCAGGTAGCCCGCCACGCCTTCCCGCTTGGCGGCGGCGTTGACCAGGTAAGCCTGCGCACTCTCGTCAAACTGCGCGGTGCCGTAGCCGCGGGCGGCGGGCTTGGCGCCCAGGCTGCTGCTGAAATACCAGTACAGCGCCGCACCGCCCACCGCCACCAGCAGCAAAAAGGCCACGAACATGGCCACCATGGTGCGCTGCTGGCGGCGCTCGGTCTTTTCGATGCGGGCCAGGCTGCGGTTTTTGGTCGGGTCGGTCACGTCGTCGGGGTCGTCGCTGTCATACAGGCGGCGGGCCGCGCTTTGGAAGTCTTCCAGGCTGCGGGGCGGGGCCGAGTCGTCGGCCTGGCGGGCGGCGCGCACCGCCTCCGGGTCCAGGCCGGTGGTCAGGTCCGGCAGGTCGTCGTCCAGGATCGAGTGGGGCGGCTCCTGCCGGGCCGGGGGCTCGGCGGGGCGGCGGCCGCTGCCGGTGCGCACCGCACGGTGGGCCGCGGCGTTGGGCGCGCCGGCGGTCTCAAAGTCCATGGGCGGCTCGGCCCGGGGCGGGGTGCGGGCGCCCTTTTGCGGGGCGGCGCCGGGCTCTGCGTCAGGCTCAAAGGTGATGCTGCCGGTCAGCGGGGAACCTCCGCGGGCGGGCGGCTGCGCGTCGGTGTCCCAGTCCCGCTCGGCGGCGGCCCAGGCGGAGGCGGCCACCGTGGCGGCGTTATCCGGCGTGGGGCGGGCGGCCTTTTTGGGGGGCTGTTCCTCCCCCACCGAGGCCGCCACCGCCGCCGCGGCGGCTTCCGCAGCCGCCTTGGGGATCTGGGCGGTGTCAAAGTCCAGCATCGGCTCAAAATCGGCCTTGCCGGCCTTGCGCCGGCGTCGCAGCGAAAAGCGGGAGGTATCCCCCGGTTTCGGCTGCCCCGCCCGCGAGACCAGCAGCAGCGGGTGCTCGTGTCCGGGGCGGAACTGGATGGTTCCGGCGGTGTTTTTCAGCCCCAGGGCGCGGCGGCGCACCAGATCCAGCAGGTTGTTGCCGATGGCGGCGTCGGTCAGCTCAGGGCTGACGGCGCAGGCCACCGCGCCGCGGCGGTCGCACAGCAGCACAAAGGGGGCCTGGCCCACGGTGGCCGGCATGTAACAGACCGCATAGTCCGCCTGCCCCACCGACAGCGCCAGCTGGGCGCGGCCGGCGGCCGCCTGCACCACATCGCCGGGAAAGCGGTTGAGCAGGCCGGGCGGCGTGATGATCTTGCGGGCGCTGACCGGGTCGGCGTAGGTCTGGGTGCCAAAGTCAAAGGCGGCCTCGCTGTGCTTCAGCGGCCGCAGCAGCGCCCCCACCAGCCGGCCGGTCGTCTCGTCAGTGGCCACCAGCAGGCGGCGCTTTTTCAGCAGGGCGTCCAGCGCAGCCTGGGCCAGGCTGGTCTCGCCGGTGGCATACAGGGCGTCGCCAAAGCGGGCGGCCAGTTTCTGCGCCCACTTGTCGCAGTGTTCGTCGGCCATTGCCTGCGTGGGGGCGGACGCCTGCACGCAGACGGCAAACTCGCCGTCCCGCTCCAGCAGGCGCAGGCCGGTACAGCCGTCCGCCTGCGCCTGGCGCAGGATGGCGGTGACCTCGGCCGATGTCAGGCCGAACACGCGCAGGATGCGCAGCTGTGTGGACACCATGGGAACACCTCCGGGTGGTTGTGGTTGGGGCCGCCCCGCCGGCGCGGGGGCGGGCAGTTCAGAAAAAGATCAAGTGCGTGCGCCGGCAGAATGCCGCATTCCGCCGCGCTGTCAGATGTCCAGCGCGGCCGGGTCGGCCAGGCAGCGGTCCGCCGGCGCGGCCAGGGCATCCGGCAGGGGCAGGTCCAGCGCCATGCGGCGCAGCAGGTCCAGCGCGTACAGCGCCGCCCGCGTGCGGATGATGTCCCGCTCGCGGTAGCCGCCCAGCGTCAGGCGCATCAGATACACGCGGTTTTTGCGGGCGTCGCAGCCGCCCAGGTAGACGGTGCCCACCGGCTTGCCCGGCAGCGCGCCGCCGGGGCCGGCAATGCCGGTCAGCGCCACGGCCAGCTCGGCGCCGGAGACCCGCTGCGCCCCCAGCGCCATGGCCGCCGCCACCGGGCCGGAAACCACGTTGTATTGCTCGATCAGCGCCGGGGCCACGCCCAGCAGTTTTGCCTTGGCGGCCTCGGCGTAGGTGACAAAGCCGTAGCCGAACACCTCGCTGGCGCCAGGCACATTGGTCAGCTTTTCCGCCACCAGGCCGCCGGTGCAGCTCTCGGCCGCGGCGGCATGCAGCCCACGTTCTTTCAGCGCGCGGACAACGGTGTATTCCAGCGCGGGCACGTCCACGTCGTAGGCGGCGTCGCCCAGCCGGGCGCGGAGCCTGTCCAGCATGGCGCCGCAGTCGGCTTCCGCCTGGGCGGCGGTTGCGGACCTGGCGGTGACGCGGATCTCGCTCTCGCCGGTCTTGCAGTAGATGGCGACGGTGGGGTTGGCGCTGTCAAACAGGTCGCCCACCTTCTCGGCAATGCGGCTCTCGCCCCCCAGCACGTGCAGCGTCTTGCTGTGGATGGTGCAGTTCTGCCGCCGCTCCAAAAGGGGGCGCACCTGCTCGGCCCACATGGCCTTCATCTCCCGCGGGACGCCGGGCATCAGGGCGGCGCAATGGCCGTTTTCATCCTCGAACCAGGCGCCGGGGGCGGTGCCGTGGGCGTTGGGCAGCTTGTGCCCCCGCACCGGCACCATGGCCTGTTTGCGGTTGTTTTCGGTGGGGGTGCGGCCGGTGCGGGCAAAAAAGTCCACGATCTTCCGCCATTCTTCCGGGTCAAAGGCCAGCGTATCGCCAAAGGCGTCGGCCACCGTTTCTTTGGTCAGGTCGTCGGCGGTGGGGCCAAGCCCGCCGGAAAACACCAGCAGGTCGCTGCGGGCGCGGGAGGTGGCCACCAGCTCTTTCAGGCGGGCGGCGTTGTCCCCCACCACATGCTGGTGCAGCACGGTGATGCCCAGCTCGGCCAGTTCCCGGCTCAAAAACTGGGCGTTGGTGTTGACGATGTCGCCCAGCAAAAGCTCGGTGCCAACGCAGATGATCTCGGCGGTCATGGGGATATCCCCTCCTTGGGAAAACAGTTCAAAAGGCAGGCAGCCTGCGTGCCGCTCACATTTCCGGGTCGTCGCCAATATGGATGGGGATCTTTTCCACATTGGCGGCGGCTTCCCGCTCCAGCGCGGCCAGGCCGGGCATGGCGGCCTCGGCGGCCTCGATCTCGGCCAGGGCGGGCCGGGTCTTGGGGTGGGGCGGGGTGAAGATGGTGCAGCAGTCCTCGTACGGCTCGATGGAGGTCTCAAAGGTGCCGATCTCGCGGGATCTGGCGACGATCTCGGTCTTGTCCATGCCGATCAGCGGGCGCAGCACCGGCAGGTCCTGGGCGGCGTCGGTGCAGGCCAGCGCCGCCAGCGTCTGGCTGGCCACCTGGGCCAGGCTTTCGCCGGTGACCAGCGCCTGCATGTCGGTGGTGGCGGCCACCAGGTTGGCGATGCGCAGCATGCTGCGGCGCATCAGCACGGTGAACAGCACGTCGGGGGCGTTGTCCCGGATGTACTCCTGGGGCTTGGTGTAGGGCACCACAAACAGCATGCAGTTGCCGGTGTACTCGCTGACCTCCCGCGCCAGCGCCACCACCTTGAGCTTGGCGCGCAGGCTGGTGTAGGGAGGCGAGGCAAAATGGATGTGGTGCAAAGCCAGGCCGCGCCGCGCCATGTACCAGGCGGCCACCGGGCTGTCGATGCCGCCGGACAGCAGGTTCAGCGCGCGGCCGCTGGTGCCCACCGGCAGGCCGCCGGGGCCGGGCACCTTGGGGCCGTGGATGTAGGCGCCAAAGTCCCGGATCTCCACCATGACCTCCAGCTGAGGGTTGTGCACATCCACCCGCAGGTGGGGGTGCTTGGACAGCAGAAAGGCCCCCAGCTCCCGGCAGAGTTCCGGGCTTTTCATCGGGAAGGTCTTGTCCGACCGCTTGGCCTCTACCTTAAAGGACCTGATGCCCCGCAGCGTCTTGCCCAGGTAATCTTCGGCGGTCTGGCAGATGGCGGCAAAGTCCTTTTCGCAGACGGCGGCACGGCTGAGCCGCGCAATGCCGAACACCTTGGAGACGCGGCGGAACGCCTCGTCCATGTCGATGTCCTCGTCCAAAGGCTGGATGTACAGGGTGCTTTGGGCGGTGCGCAGCTTGAACTCGCCCAGGTCGGCCAGACGGGTGCGGACCGCCTTGGTCATTTTCGCCTCGAAGGTGCCGCGGTTCAGGCCCTTGAGGGCCATTTCGCCCTGGAAGGCCATGATGATCTCTCTCATTTGTTTCAACCTTTTCTGTTGGATTTGTTCGGGAAGCCGCAGGCCGGCGCAGGCCGCTTTTCTGCGATGCGCCGGACATTTTTTGTCATTTTAGCGGCACGCAGGCCCCGTTGTGTTTACGATATGTATTTTTTCAAAACATTATACGTTAAGTTATTTGCTTTTTCAGATCTAACGCCTTGCCGATGATTTTGCCGGCTGCCGCCTCAGATGTGCTGCAGCTCGGCCAGGCCGGCGCGCAGAGCGTCCAGCAGGGCGTCCACGTCGGCCTCGTCGTTATCGGCGCAGAAGCTGACCCGCAGGGCGGTGGCCACGGCTTTCCCGTCGCAGCCCATGGCCAGCAGCGTGTGGCTGGGTTCGCCCTTGTCGCAGGCGCTGCCGCCGGAGACATAGATCTGCCGGTCGCTCAAATAGCTGATGAAGGTCTGGCTGTTGACACAGTTTGTGGAAAAGTTAAGCACCTCCGGCACGGCGTTTTGCGGCGAATGGATGGTGATGCCGGGCAGCCCGGCCACCCCCGCCCGCAGCCGTGCGTTGAGGGCGGCGGCATTGCGGGCGCTGGCTTTCATCCGCTTTGCCCCCTGCTCGGCCGCCAGCCCCAGGCCGACGGCGTAGGGCAGGTTTTCGGTGCCGGGGCGGATGCCCCGCTCCTGATGGCCGCCCAGGTAGGGCGGGCGCAGGTGCTGGCGCTGGTTGTCGCAGAGGTACAGCGCGCCGATGCCCTTGGGGGCGTGCACCTTGTGGCCGGAGACCGCCAGCGTGTCCACGCCGGGCAGCTTTTTCATGTCCAGCGGGATGCGCAGCCAGGCCTGCACCGCGTCAATGTGCACGGCGGTGCGGCTGTTTTGGGCCTTGACCCCCGCCGCCAGCCGGGCGATGTCCTGCACCGCGCCGGTCTCGTTGTTGACGGCCATGCAGGCCGCCAGCACGGTGCTTTTGTCCACCGCGTCGATCAGTTTCTGCACGTCAAGGCTGCCGTCCGGCTCCGGCGGGATCTCCACCACAGTAAAGCCCCGGTCTTTCAGCGCCCGGATGGGCCGCTGGACGCTGGGGTGCTCAAACCCGGTGGTGACGATCTTATTGCCCCAGCTCTGCCGGGGGATGGCCGCGCCCAAAATCGCCAGATTGTTGCTCTCGCTGCCGCAGGCGGTAAAGTAGATCTCGTCTTTGGCGCAGCCAAGTGTTTTGGCGATCTTGCCGCGGGCGGCCGAGAGTTTGTTCTCGGCCAGGATGGCCGGCTCGTACAGGCTGGAAGGGTTGGCCCAGCAGCTGCGCATGGCGGCGTTGACGGCGTCGGCCACCGCCGGGTCCACCAGGGTGGTGGCGGCGTTGTCCAGATAATGCAGGTGGGGGTCGGTACGCATGGTGGATGGCCTCGTTTTCAAATGGGTTTCGGCGCGTGCGCCGCGGCAGACCGCGCAAAGCGGCGGGCAGCCTGCCACAGCAGGAATGTCCCGCGCCCCGGCATTGCCGGTTGACAAAAATAAGCAAAGAAATACAGATTAAATTATAGCACGCCCCGGCGCCTGTACACAAGCGCCGGGGCGAAAATTCATACGTTTGTCGGTACGGCCGCGCGGAACGCCGCAGCCGGGCGGGGCTGGACCTCCTTACTCGCCGAAATCCGCCGCCACCTTTTTCAGCATCTGGCGGATGGGCAGCTGGTAGGGGCAGCGGGTCTCGCAGGCGCCGCACTCGATGCAGGCGCCTGCCTTGACCGGGAGGGTGTTGTACCGCTCGTGCGCCCAGCCTTCCAGGCCGTAGCGGTTGAGGTATCCCTGGAACAAAAAGCAGTTGGGGATCTGGATGCCCACCGTGCAGGGCGCGCAGTAGTTGCAGCGGCGGCAGAACTGGGTGCCCAGGCTTTTGCGCACCTCCTCGCAGGCGGCCAGCTCCTCCTCGGTCAGGGGGGAAGCATCCTCGGCGGCGGCCACATTCTGGCTCAGCTCCCGCAGCTCGGCCATGCCGGGGATGACCACCGTCACGCCGGGGTTGGCCAGCGTGTAGCGGATGGCCAGGCGGCCGCTCTCGATGGCGCCGCCGGCCAGCGGCTTCATGGCGATGAACGCCTTGCCGGCGGCCTTGCAGCGGGCGATCAGGTCGGCGCCCTGCTGCTCGACGATGTTGTAGGGGAACATGATGGTCTCGATGTCGGGGCAGGCCAGCGCCTTCTCAAAGGTGGCGGCCAGGTGGGCCGTGACGCCGATGTGCTCCACAATGCCCACCGCGTGGGCGCTTTTCAACGCCTCCAGCGCGCCGCCGGGGGCGATGATGCGGTCAAAATCCTCCGGGCTGGGGTTGTGGAACTGGTACAGCTCGATATGGTCGGTGCGCAGGCTGCGCAGGCTGGCGTTCAGCTCCTCGGCCATCTCCTCGGCGGTGATGGCGCGGCATTTGGTGGCGATGACAAATTCATCCCGCAGACCGCTTTGCTGCAAAGCCTGGCCGATCCATTCCTCGCTGACGGTGTACGCGCGGGCGGTGTCGATGTAGTTGATGCCGGCCTTGTGGGCAGCCTCCAGCAGCTGGCGCGTCCTGGGCTGGTCGATGCGCTGCACCGGGATGCCGCCAAAGCCCAGGCGGGAGACCTGCAATCCCGTGGACCCCAATGAAACATACTGCATAACAATAACGCCTCCGTTTGGGCGCGGGCCGGTGGCGTGCCGGGGCAAACGCCCGCGGGGCCGGCAAAAGGCCGCCCCGCGGCCGGGCCGCGCCGTTGTCCGCCGCGCCGGGCTTTTCCCCGCACGGCGATATATCCACACTATTATAGCAGACTGTTCGCAAAATGCAATTTTTGTTTTTGCGGGCGCCGGCCCGTTTTGGCGCATCCCAGCCCCGGCGGCGCAGGAATGGCTCCTTCACCGCTTTTAATTGACAAAGCAGGCCCCTTGCGATAGGATACTATACAAACAGGACACGGATCATACACCAGGTTTTTCCATGCAGGGCGCCGCGTTCCGGCAGACCTGCATGGCACACGGCAAAAGGAGCGTGCAGTTTACCATGCGTTACGGGTTTATCGGATGCGGCAACATGGGCGGCGCGGTGGCGCGGGCGGTCTGCCGCGGCGCGGGCGCCGGCCAGGTGCTTCTGGCCAACCGGACTGCGGCCAAGGCCGAGGCCCTGGCCGCCGAGCTGGGCTGCCAGGCGGGCGACAACGCCCGGGTCGCCCGGGAGTGCGGCTACATTTTCCTCGGCGTCAAGCCGCAGATGATGGCGGATATGCTGGACGGCATCGCCGACATCCTGGCTGCGCGGCAGACGCCCTTTGTGCTGGTCAGCATGGCGGCGGGGCTTTCGATGGCGCGCATCCGGCAGATGGCCGGCGACGCCTACCCCGTCATCCGCATCATGCCCAACACGCCGGTGGCGTTGGGGGCCGGCATGGTGCAGTACTGCTCCGCCGGTGTGACGCCGGAGCAGATGGCGGAATTTTTGCAGGCCATGGCCCCCGCCGGCCTGCTGGACCCGGTGGAGGAAAGCCAGATCGACGCCGCCAGCTGTGTGTCCGGCTGCGGGCCTGCCTGGGCGTACCAGTTTGTCGAGGCGCTGGCCGACGGCGGCGTGGCGGCGGGCCTGCCCCGCGCCAAGGCCCAGCTGTACGCGGCGCAGATGCTTTTGGGCAGCGCCCGGATGGTGCTGGAAAGCGGCAGCCACCCCGGCGCTTTGAAGGACGCGGTGTGCAGCCCCGGCGGTTCCACCATCCAGGGCGTGCGGCTGCTGGAGGAACGGGCCTTCCGCGGCGCCGTGACCGACGCGGTGCTGGCCGCCTTTGACAAGACGAAAGAGATGGGGAAACGGTAAGGGCCAACGGCAATTCGGAATCAGAGATGAGGAATTTCGGTCGTCCGCACGCGTTCGCGTGCTCAAAAAGGCAGCGTGCGGGGCCGGCTCTACACTCTGCCGGCCCGCAGGAAAATTTGCAGGGCTTTCGATAAGCATCGCGGCATCCGCCGCAGCGCCAACCCCAATTTCAATCGCGGTCGAACGGCCGCACCTCAAGTTCCGATCCCTTATCCCTCATTTTTGATCCATCGTTATTACAATGTTTTCAATGTTTTCATCCCGCCTGGCAGATGCCGCGGCGGCAGGGGGGGCAAAAATGCGTATCGTTGTAAAGATCGGCACCAGCACGCTGGCCCATGCGGGCGGGCGGCTGAACATCCGCCATACCGAGGAACTGGTCAAGACCCTGAGCGACCTGAAAAACGCCGGGCACGAGCTGATCGTGGTGTCCTCGGGGGCCATCGGCATGGGGGCGGGCAAGCTGCAGATCCCCCGCCCGCAGGACATGCCCACCAAGCAGGCTGCGGCATCGGTGGGCCAGTGCGAGCTGATGTACACCTATGACCGGCTGTTCTCGGCCTACAACCACACCGTGGCGCAGATCTTGGTCACGCGGGAGGACTTTGACCGCGCCCCCCGCCTGATGAACCTGCAGAACACCGTCTACCGGCTTTTGCAGCTGGGGGCCATCCCCATCATCAACGAGAACGACAGCGTCGCCACCGAGGAGATCGCCGTGGGCGACAACGACACCATGGGTGCTCTGGTGGCCAAATACGCCCGCGCCGACCTGCTGGTGGTGCTGAGCGACATCGACGGCCTGTACACCGCCGACCCCCACACCCACCCGGATGCAAAACGCATCGAGACGGTGGCCGAGATCACCCCGGAGATCGAGGCGCTGGCCGGCGGGGTGCACAGCGGCCTGGGCACCGGCGGCATGGCCACCAAGATCATGGCCGCCCGCATTGCCGCCGGCGCGGGGGTGGACATGGTCATTGCCAACGGCGGCACGCCGTCGCTGCTGTACGATATTGTGGAGGGCAAGCCGGTGGGCACCCGTTTCATCGGCCGAAAGTGAGCCCATACTGTCCGGATACCGGCGGGCGCCGCGCACCGGCCCCGCCATTTTTTATAAGGAGGCGTTTGCCATGACAACCCACGAGATCCTGCTGGCCGCGCAGGCTGCCCGCCAGCCGCTGGCGCTGGCTTCCACCGACGCCAAAAATGCCGCGCTGGAGGCCATGGCCGTGGCGCTGGTGGCCGCCGCGCCGGAGATTTTGGCCGCCAACCGCCAGGACATCGACGCTGCCCGCGGCAAGGTGTCCGACGTGATGCTGGACCGCCTGGCGCTGACCAACACCCGCCTGGCCGACATGGCCAAGGGCATGCGGGAGGTCGCCGCCCTGCCCGACCCGGTGGGCGCAGTGCTGCGCAAGATCGTACGGCCCAACGGCCTGGTGATCGAAAAGACCGCTGTGCCCATGGGCGTGATCGCCATCATTTACGAGAGCCGCCCCAACGTCACCTCCGACGCGGCGGCGCTGGCCATCAAGGCGGGCAGCGCCTGCGTGCTGCGCTGCGGGCGGGACGCCTGGCGCAGCTGCAGCGCCATTGTGGCGGCGCTGCGCCGCGGGCTGGCGCAGGCGGGCCTGCCCGAAACCGCCGTCAGCCTGATCGAGGACACCTCCCACGCCTCCGCCAACGAGCTGATGACCGCCGACGGCCTGGTGGACCTGCTGATCCCCCGCGGCGGCAGGGGGCTGATCTCGGCCTGCGTGGCCAACGCCACGGTGCCCTGCATCCAGACCGGCACCGGCATCTGCCACATCTATGTGGACAAGGCCGCTGACCCGGAAATGGCAGTGTCCATCGTGGAGAACGCCAAGACCAGCCGCCCCAGCGTCTGCAATGCCGGGGAAGTCTGCCTGGTGCACAGGGACGCCGCGCCGCAGTTTCTGCCCCTGTTGAAGCAGGCGCTGGTGGACAGCCGCGCCGCCGCGGGCCTGCCCCCGGTGGAGCTGCGGCTGGACGAACGCGCGGCCGCCCTTATCCCCGGCACGCCCGCCGGCCCCGACGACTTTGACACCGAGTTTTTGGACTACATCCTGGCCGTGGGCGTGGTGGACAGCCTGGACGACGCCATCGCCCACATCGGCGCCCACTCCACCCACCACAGCGACGCCATCGTCACGGCGGACGACGCCGCGGCGGCCCGCTTTGTCTCCTGCGTGGACAGCGCGGCGGTCTACGTCAACGCCTCCACCCGCTTCACCGACGGTGGCGAGTTCGGCCTGGGCTGCGAGATGGGCATCTCGACCCAAAAGCTGCACGCCCGCGGGCCCATGGGCCTGGCCGAGCTGTGCACCTACAAGTATATCATCCGCGGCAGCGGCCAGGTGCGCGGCGGTTCGGCCGCCAGGCTGCAAACGCCCTGCGGGTGAAAGAGTTCCCGCCGGAAGGAGCGCCCGCCATGCCGCAGCATACCCCCTCTGACCGATGGTTCACGGTGGAGGCCATCGACGCCGATACCTACGCCATCAGCGAATATGCCCACTGGGAGGAGCCCCACTGCTACCTGCTGAACGGCGACCGCGCCAGCCTGCTGATCGACACCGGGCTGGGCGTGGGGCAGATCGCCGCCGTGGCCGCCGGGCTGGCCGGCCGGCCCGTCACCGCCGTTTTGACCCACGCCCACTGGGACCACATGGGCGGCCTGCGCGGCTTTCCCGCCTTTGCGGCCCACCGGGCGGAGCTGGACTGGCTGACCGGGCAGTTCCCGCTGCCGCCGGCCGCGGTGCGCGCCCAGCTGAACGACCCGCGCCTGCCGGCAGGTTTTGATTTGGACGGCTACCGGGTGTTCCATGGGCGGCCCGCCCGGCTGTGGCGGGGCGGCGAGACCATCGACCTGGGCGACCGCCAGCTGCGGGTGCTGCACACGCCGGGCCACTCGCCGGGGCATGTCTGCTACTGGGAGCCTGCCGCCGGCTATCTGTTCACCGGCGACCTGATCTACCTGGGCGAGCTGGCGGCGGATTTCCCCTCCACCAACCCGCAGGCCTATCTGCGGTCGCTGCGCCGGGCGGCCGCGCTGCCGGTGCGGCGCATCCTGCCCGGCCACCACAGCCTGGATGTGCCCGCCGGGCTGGCCGGAGAGATGGCCGCCGCCTTTGCCCGCCTGAACGCCCGCGGCCTGCTGCGCCACGGCGCGGGCCGCTTTGCCTTTGACGGGTGGTCGGTGCGGCTTTGAGTGGATAACGCAGCACAGCCCCGCACGGCTTTGATACCGTGCGGGGCTGTGTTTCTTTTTTTCTGGCGCCGGCAGGGCCGCGGGGGTTACGCCTCGGCCACTGTGGCGTTGTCCACGACCTGATGCAGGACGATGTCGCGCAGGATGGTGGCGCGGACATAGTTTTCGCCGTAAGCCTCAATATAGGGGTCGGGGGTATCGGTGTTCAGCACGTCGTTGATGTTGGCGTCGCGCACCGTGTCGTCGCAGACCAGGTTCTCCTGCTCGGCGATGGCCTGGATCAGCAGCGCGCGCTGGGCGGACTCCTCAATGACCGCCGAGAAATAGGCGGCGGTCTCCTCCATCATCGAGCTGTCGATCAGCGAAAGCACCTGCTCCAGCGTCATGCCGTAGGAGCTGCCCATGTTGACGCAGTAGGACTGCAGGAACAGGTCGGTGAAGTATTTCTCCACATCGGCAGGGATCTCAGAGAACTGGGCCTCCTCCAGCAGGGCCTGGTAGGCGGCCTCGCTCATGTTGTTGTAGCGGATATCCTCGCGCATATAGTCGCGCAGCTCCTGGACGGTGCTCAGGTTCAGGTAGGGGTTGACGTTGTCTGCGATCCACTCGTCGGTCAGGTCCGCCACGTAGTTCAGCGTGGTGGCAAAGACCGCGTCCTTGCCTGCCAGGTCCGGGTTGCTGTCGTAGGGATCGGGGAAGGTGACCTCCACGTCAAAGGTCTCGCCGGGGGTGTGGCCGGCGATCTGGTCCTCGAAGTCGTCGATAAAGCTGCCGCTGCCCAGCTCCAGGATGTAATCCTGAGAGGAGCCGCCGTCAAACTCCTCGCCGTCCACCGTACCCACAAAGTCGATGCTGACGATATCGCCCATCTCGGCGGCACGGTCGGTGACCTGGGGCAGGGTGCTGGCGTTGTACAGCAGGTTCTGCTTGACGTAGGTGTCGATGTCCTCCTCGGTGACCTCGTCGGTGCCGGCGGGCAGCGTCAGGGCGGCGTAATCCTCCGGCAGCGTCACGCAGTCCAGGGCGCGGACGCCCGCGATATAGCCGTTCTCGTCAAAAATGTCGCTGTAATTGAAGTCCAGCAGATAGCCGTAGGTATCCAGCGCGGTCTCGGCGGTGGAAGTCTCGCCGGTAGCGGTCTCGGCGCTCTCGCCGGTGTCGGAAGAGCTGGCGGAGCTGCTGTCGGTCTGGGAGCAGCCGGCCAGCACCAGGGCAAGCGCCAGCGTCAGCGCGCCGGCACGAAGGGAAGCTTTGTGTTTCATTCGGGATATCTCCTTGTCTTTTTCAGCGCCGGGCGGCGGTTTTTCCACCGCCGGGGACGGCGCCTTTTTCTGCAATGTGTATCATTATACAACACGCCGGCAAAAAAGTACAGTGTCAAAACGGTGGCAGCCTGGCCGGGCGTTTGCAGCGGGGCCCGCGGTGTGTTACACTATAGTTATAGTAAACAGGAAAAACAGGAGATCTGCGGCTTCCCCTTTCCTGCCGGGGCCGCCGCAGGCAAACCTGCAAAGAGGGAGTTTTTACCCATGGACAAAGCCAAGATCGACCGCATCAATGCGCTGGCCCGCAAAGCCAAGGCCGGCCCGCTGACCCCGGAGGAGCTTGCCGAGCGCGACGCCCTGCGCAAAGAATACCTGGAGGCGGTGCGCAAAAATTTCCGCGCCCAGATGGACCGCATCGTCATTGTGGAGCCGGACGGCACCCGCCATGGCGTGGGCCGCCCCCATCCGCCGGAGCGCAAAAACTGACGCGGCAGCCCGGCGGCCGTTTTGCCTGCGCAGTCCGGCCGCGGGCGCTGCGCCGTGTTTTCCCTGCCGATTTTTGCCCAAACCATTGGCATTTTGGGCAGGATTTGCTATAATATTTTCGTTACTGGGCGCGGCGGCAGTCCGCGGCGCCCGGCGCAGCAGCGGATCCCGCGCAGGGCGCGCGGAAAAGGCTGCGCGCCTGACCTTTTGAAAGAGGTAGAATATCCATGTTGACAGCAATCACCGGTATCAACTGGGGCGACGAGGGCAAGGGCCGCATGGTCGACCTGCTCAGCCAGGATTACGACATCGTGGCCCGGTACCAGGGCGGCGACAATGCCGGCCACACCGTCAAGAACGAGCGGGGCAAGTTCATTTTGAACCTGATCCCCTCCGGCATTCTGCGCCCGGAGGTCGTCTGCGTCATGGGCGGCGGTATGGTCATCGACCCCCACCACCTGGAGGGTGAGATCGCCCAGCTGCGGGAGAAGGGCATTGCCATCAGCCCCGACAACCTGAAGATTTCCGACCGCGCCACCATCACCATGCCCTTCCATGTGGACCAGGACGGGCTGGAGGAGGCACGCCTTTCGGCCACCGGCGCCCAGTTCGGCTCCACCAAGCGGGGCATCGCCTACACCTACGGCGACAAGTTCATGAAAAAGACGCTGCGCATGGGCGACCTGCTGCACATGGACGCGGGCGTGCGCAAGCGGCTGGAGACCATCGTCGAGTCCAAAAACCTGACGATGGAGCGCATCTACGGCCAGAAGCCTGTCTCGGTGGACGAGATGTGGGCCTGGTGCCAGCATTACGCCCAGGTGTTCGCCCCCTACATCTGCAACGTGGGCGACTACCTGGCCAAGGCCGACGACGCCGGCAAAAAGATCCTGTTTGAAGCCCAGCTGGGCGCCTTGCGGGACATCGACTTCGGCATCTATCCCTACACTTCCAGCTCCAACACCATCGGCGCCTATGCGCCCATCGGCGCGGGCATCCCCGGCCGCAAGCTGGACCTGTCCATCGGCATCATGAAGGCGTACTCCTCCTGCGTGGGCGAAGGCCCCTTCACCGCCGAACTGGCCATGACCGAGGCCGACAAGGATGTTCTGCGCGAGCATGGCCACGAGTACGGCGCTGCCACCGGCCGCCCCCGCCGGGTGGGTCCCTTTGACGTGGTGGCCAGCCGCTACGGCGTGCAGTGCCAGGGCTGCGACGAGCTGGCGCTGACCCTGCTGGACGTGCTGGACTATATGGAGCAGATCCCCGTGGTGGCCCGCTACCAGCTGGCCGACGGCAGCGTGACCGACGTGTTCCCCATGGGCAAGACGCTGGACGACGCCCGCCCGGTTGTGGAGACGCTGCCCGGCTGGCACTGCGACATCACCGCCGTGCGCCGGTTCGAGGACCTGCCCCAGGCCGCGCAGGACTACGTGGCTTACATCGAGAAGGCCGTGGGCTGCAAGATCAAGTACATCTCGGTCGGCCCGGAGCGCGACGCCTGCATCGTGCGCTGAGCGCGGCTGCCTTTTGGCGCGGGCCTGCCCGCAGGCGCCGCACCGACAGCTGAATCAGACTGCTTTCCCGCCGGGTCAGGGCCTTTGCCCGAACCCGGCGGGTTTCTTTGGCAGCCGGGGCAGCGTCCGTCCATTTTTATCGTTTTGCATCAGGGGATAAGGGAGTTATCGTATCATGACCGAATTTCTGCTGCGCACCTTTGTCAAGGACGCGCAAAACACCGCCGACCGGGCCGTGCGTTCGGCCTGCGGCAACCTGGCCTGCATCGTGGGCATTGTGTGCAATGTCCTGTTGTTTTTGGGCAAGTTCATTGTGGGCACGCTGTTCGGCAGCCTGTCCATCACCGCCGACGCCATCAACAACCTGTCCGACGCCAGCTCCAACATCGTCAGCCTGGTGGGGTTCAAGCTGGGCAGCAAGCCTGCCGACAAAAAGCACCCCTACGGCCACGCCCGGTACGAGTACCTGGCCGGGCTGGCGGTGTCGGTGATGATCCTGGTCATCGGCATCGAGCTGGGCAAGGAAAGCCTGACCAAGGTCGTTGCCCCCACGCCGGTGGAGTTCAGCTGGCTGTCGGCCGCGGTGCTGCTGGCGTCCATCCTGGTCAAGCTGTGGCTCAGCGCCTTCAACCGCACGGTGGGCAGGCGCATCCATTCCGAAACGCTGCTGGCCACCGCGGCCGACAGCCGCAACGACGTCATCTCCACCGCCGCCGTGCTGGTCGCTTCCATTGCGGCTTACTATACCGGCTTTGACCGGCTGGACGGCATCATGGGGCTTGCGGTGGCGGCGTTCATCCTGTACAGCGGCGTCGGCCTGGTGCGGGACACGCTGGACCCCATCCTGGGCGCCGCACCCGACCCGGAGCTGGTGGAGCAGATCCGGCAAAAAGCCCTCTCCTACCCCGACGTGCTGGGCCTGCACGACCTGATGATCCACGACTACGGCCCCGGCAACCGGCTGGTGAGCTTCCACCTGGAAATGCCCGCCGAGGGCGACGTGATGGCCATGCACGACGAGATCGACCGCATGGAGAAGGATTTTTACACAAACGACGGCCTGCTGACCACCATCCACTTTGACCCGGTGGTGACCAGCGACCCCCATGTGGCCGAGCTGCGGACATTTGTGGAGGAGACCGCCCGCGACATCGACCCGGAGATCAACATCCACGACCTGCGCATCGTGCCCGGCCCCACCCACACCAACGTCATTTTTGACTGCGCCGCCCCGCCCCGCTACTTTGCCAAGGGCAGCGACGCCGGCCGCGACCTGCGGGACGCCCTGCGGGACGCGGTGCGGCAGAAATGGCCCGACCATTTCTGCGTCATCCAGCTGGAGCAGCTGTATGCCGACCTGACGCCGGAGAGCTGAACCCGCACTGTACATTTGGGCAAATTTGTCGTATGATTTTAGTGTGATACCGCACACCGCGGAAGGCCGGCCTGCGCCGCCCGCCCCGCTCCGCCTGCAAGGAGGATGTTTATGGATTACAACAAGGCAGCCTTGGAGCTGCACGAAAAGTTCCCCGGCAAGATCGCCGTGCAAAGCCTGGTGGAGTGCCGCGACCGCGACGCGCTTTCCACCGCCTACACCCCCGGCGTGGCCGAGCCCTGCCGCAAAATCAAGGCCGACCCGGCCGATGTCTACCGCTACACCTGCAAAGGGCGCATGGTGGCGGTGGTCTCCAACGGCACCGCGGTGCTGGGCCTGGGCAACATCGGCCCCGAAGCCGCCCTGCCGGTGATGGAGGGCAAATGCGTGCTGTTCAAGGAGTTTGGCGGCGTGGACGCCTTCCCCATCTGCATCGACGCCAAGACCAAGGAGGAGGTCATTGCGGCGGTCAAGGCCATCGCCCCCACCTTCGGCGGCATCAACCTGGAGGACATCCGCAGCCCCGAATGCTTCGAGATCGAGGAAACGCTGGAGCGGGAGCTGGACATCCCGGTGTTCCACGACGACCAGCACGGCACTGCCATCATCGTGCTGGCCGGCCTGCTCAACGCGCTGAAGGTGGTGGGCAAACGCATCGAGGATGTGCGCATCGTCCAGAACGGCCCCGGCGCCGCCGGCACCGCCATCATCAAGATGCTGATGACCGCCGGTGCAAAACACATCGTCGCGGTGGACGAAAACGGCATCCTGGTGCCCGGCCGCCCCGCCGGCCTGCCCGGCCACAAGGCGCAGCTGGCCGAGATCACCAACCCGGAGCGGATCTCCGGCACGCTGGCCGACGCCATCCGCGGCGCGGACGTGTTCATCGGCACCTCGGTGGCCGGCGCGCTGACGCAGGAGCTGGCCGCCGCCATGGCCCCCGACGCCATCGTCTTTGCCATGGCCAACCCCACCCCGGAGATCATGCCCGACCAGGCCAAGGCCGCCGGCGTGCGGGTGATCGGCACCGGCCGCAGCGATTTTCCCAACCAGGTCAACAACGTGCTGGCCTTCCCCGGCATCTTCAAGGGCGCGCTGTCGGTGCGGGCGCGGGACATCAACCCCGCCATGAAGATGGCCGCTGCCAAAGCCATCGCCGGCCTGATCCCGGACAGCGAGCTGTGCGAGGACAACATCCTGCCCAAAGCCTTTGACCCCCGCATTGCGGGCGCCGTGGCCGACGCAGTGGCGAAAGCCGCGCGGGAAAGCGGCGTGGCGCGGGCATGAGCATCCGGACCATTTCTGCCGCCGCCGTCACCGATGCGGTGGAGCGGCTGTGCATCCAGGCAAACACCTGCCTGCCCGCCGATGTGAAAGCCTCGCTGGACGCCGCCGAGGCGGCCGAGCCTTGGCCGCTGGCGAAAGAAACGCTGGGCCTTTTGCAGAAAAACCTCT
Source organism: Candidatus Gemmiger stercorigallinarum (assembly GCA_019119495.1). GTDB lineage: Bacteria > Bacillota > Clostridia > Oscillospirales > Ruminococcaceae > Gemmiger > Gemmiger stercorigallinarum. The sequence goes on from DWWX01000013.1 coordinate 27,628, forward strand.
GCACGGCGGCGGACAAGGAGCTGCCCATCTGCCAGGACACCGGCATGGCCTGCGTTTTTGTGGAGCTGGGCCGGGACGCCCGCATCGACGGCGACCTGCAGGCCGCCATCGACGAGGGGGTGCGCCGCGGCTACGAGAAGGGCTACCTGCGCAAAAGCATCACCGCCGACCCGCTCAAGCGGGTGAACACCGGCGACAACACCCCCGCTTTTGTGACGCTGCACCTGGCGGAGGGCGACCGCTGCCGCATCACCGTCGCCCCCAAGGGCGCCGGCAGCGAGAACATGAGCCGCCTGGCCATGCTAAAGCCCGCCGACGGCGTGCAGGGCGTCAAGGACTTTGTGCTGGACACGGTGCGCCAGGCCGGGGCCAACCCCTGCCCGCCCATCGTGCTGGGCGTGGGCATCGGCGGCAGCTTTGACAAGTGCGCCGCCCTGGCCAAAGAGGCCCTGCTGCGCCCGCTGGACCAGCCCAACCCCGACCCCTACTACGCCGCGCTGGAAGCCGAGCTGAAGGACACCGTAAACGCCATGGGCATCGGCCCGCAGGGCTTTGGCGGCCGCACCACCTGCCTGGGGGTGGCCATCCGGCAGATGCCCACCCATGTGGCCTGCCTGCCGGTGGCGGTCAACGTCAGCTGCCACGTGACCCGCCGGGCCAGCGCGGAGCTGTAACATCCCGGACAACAAACCCGCCAAGGAGGTACCGCCATGGCCCTGAAAGGCAACCCGAACATCGACATTCCGCTGGACGGCGTGGGCGCCCAGCCGGACGCCGTGCGCCGCAGCCGCGCCCCCATCGACATCCCGCTGGACGGCCGCGGCGACGACCCGGCGCAGATCAGCCGGTTGGAGCTGGAGATGGTCAACCGCCACCACGCCGAGGTCAAGGCGCTGTACCGCCGCGCACAGAAGGGGGAATAAGTTTTGCAGTATCGTTTGCAGACGCCGCTTTGCAAAGCGGACCTGTCGCCGCTGGCCGCAGGCGACACGGTACTTTTGTCCGGTGTGGTGTATACCGCCCGCGACGCCGCCCATGCCCGCATGATGGAGCTTTTGGACCAGGGGCTGCCCCTGCCCTTTGCGCTGCAGGGCGCGGCCGTCTATTACGTCGGCCCCACGCCGGAGCGCCCCGGCTGCGCCATCGGCGCGGCGGGCCCCACCACCGCCGGCCGCATGGACAGCTATACCCCGCGGCTGCTGGACCTGGGCCTTGCCTGCATGATCGGCAAGGGCAAGCGCAGCCAGGCGGTCAAGGATTCGGTGGTCAAAAACGGCGCCGTCTACCTGGCCGCCATCGGCGGGGCCGGCGCACTGATGGCCGGCAGTGTCAAAAGCTGCCAGGTCGTCGCCTGGCCGGACCTGGGCTGCGAGGCCGTGCGCCGCCTGGAAGTGGAGAGCATGCCGCTGACGGTGCTGCTGGACGCCCACGGGGGCGACCTGTACCAAAGCGGCCCGGCCGCCTACCTGGCAGCACAGGCTGCCGGGGCACGATGAGCCGGCGCAGAGGCGGCCTTGCCGTGGGCATCGCGGCAGGGCTGGCGGTGGTGTTTGCCGCCGCGGCGATCTGCCAGACCCTGCGCCTGCGCGCGATGGGCCGGCAGGTGGATGCCCTGACCGCCCAGACGGCGGACCAGCAGCAACAGCTGGATTCCCTGCAGCAGCAGCTGGCCGAGGCCCAGGCCGCCCGCGAGGCCGCCGAAGCCGAGGCCCAGGCCGCCCTGCGCAGCGCCGAGCTGGCCCGCGCCGCCGAGGCCAAGGCCGACATTGCCGACGGCGACCAGATCGGCCGCGTATGGGTGGAGGGCACCCAGGTGGACTGCCCGCTGTACTGGGGCGACACCGGCAGCCAGTTCCGCAACGGCGCGGGGGCTCATTCCACCGACGGCTGCGTGCTGCCCGGCGAGAACGGCACCGTGTTTGTGGGCGGCCACACCGACAGCTGGTTTGTGGACCTGAAATCCGCCCAGATCGGCGGCATCATCCACCTGGAAACGCCCTGGGGCACCTTTTCCTACCAGATCACCGAGACCAAGGTGATCGGCGAGACCGAGATCGACCAGTGCCGCTGGGGTGCCGAGGAGCCCAGCTGCATCCTGTACACCTGCTACCCCTTTGGCATCCAGACGCCCACCACCCAGCGGTATCTGGTTTACGCCGACCCCATCGAGACCGACGCCGGCGGCGTTGTCCCCGACGAGCTGCGCACCGCCGAAAGCTGAGCGCCCGGCCGCCGGCCGGCAGGGCCGCGGCGCTGCCAGGCGGCAAAAAACGCCCGTTCCAACACAAAGGCCCGTCCTTGCGGACGGGCCTTTGTGCATAGAGGGGTGGGAAAGTATATAAAGGTGAGAAGTTGTCTTTGGTTTATGCCTTTAGTATACTCAAAATCCTTAACATGTCAAATCCCGTACTTGTTTTTTCCTTTTTGTTTTGTTAAAATATTGGGGCGGCCGCTTAACTTTTTTCGGTTTCCGGTTGCAAATTTTGCTTTCCTGAATTTTGGTAAACCACACAACCCCGTTTTTCTTTATTTTATTTTTTTGTGCGCATTGAACAAAAACCTTGCCGGCACCGGGGCGCGCTTTGCCGCGCAGCCCGCCGGCCGCACAGAAAGGATGACCGATCCATGGACGATCTGGACCAAAAGATCCTCCGCCTGCTGATGAAAAACGCACGCATGCCGGTCAAGGAGATCGCCGAGCATGTCAATTTGACCAGCCCCGCCGTGTCCAGCCGCATCCGCCGCCTGGAGGCCGAGGGCATCATCGGCGGGTATACCGTGCGGCTGCACCGCCCCGGCGAGGCTTCCCGCGTGCAGGCGCTGATCTCCATCTCGGCCAACGCCGCCAGCCGCGAGGAGTTTTTGACGCTGGTGGAGCAGGAGCCCCAGGTTTTGCAGTGCTGGCGGGTGACCGGCAGCTACAACTTTATCGTCAAGGTCAGCTGCGAGAGCATCGACGACCTGGAACATCTGCTGACCCGTATGCAGAAGCTGGGTTCCACCAACACCCAGATCATCCTGAACACCGCGGTGGACCGCCCCCTTCAGCTTTGAGCGGCGCTGCGGCAGAAAGAAGGCTTTTTTGATGAAATTTTGCAGCCATTGCGGCGCGCGGGTGATGCCCGGCATGACCCGCTGCCCCGCCTGCGGCTATCTGCTGCTTGCGCCGGACGCGCCGGCCCCCGATCCCTCGCCCGAAGCGGCGGACGGCAAAACGCCGGACGCCGGGCCGGACGCGGCCGCCGGCACGCCTGCCGCCGGGCCCCGCTCCCCCGCCCCGGATGCCCCGGCGGCGGAGGACCGGCCGCCCCTTTACGCCCATCCGGCCGGCGCGCTGCCCGGCCTGACCTCGGCCGAGTACCTGGGCACGCTGCTGTTGTTTTTGATCCCCGTGGCCGGTCTGGTGGTCATGCTCTGCTTTGCCTTTGGCCGGGGCATCCACCCGGCCAAACGGAACCTGGCCCGCGCCTGCCTGATGCTGACGCTGATCCTGGTCACGCTGCTGGCGGTGGCGGTCTTTCTGCTGGCTTTGGCCGGCGCCGCCGCCAACCAGCTGATATTCTACTATATGTACGGCTAAAGCCCCGCCAGGGCCTGCCCCGCAGAAAGACGGTGTTTCCCGATTGAAAGCAAGTGTCATCATTCCCAACCTGAACGGCGCGGGCTGGCTGCGCGACTCCATCGAGTCGGTCTGGGCCCAGACCGAGCAGGACTTTGAGCTGATCGTCATCGACAACGGCTCCACCGACGAGAGCCTGGACATTGCCCGCAGCTACCGCGGCCGCCCCGGCTATACCCTGATCGAAAACGACCGCAACACCGGGTTTTCCCATGCGGTCAACCAGGGCATCGCCATCGCAAAGGGCGAGTATGTGGCGCTGTTCAACAACGACGCCTTTGCCGAGCCGGACTGGCTGGCCGAACTGCTGAAAGCCGCCGAAGCCGACCCGAAGATCTTTGCGGTGTCCAGCCTGATGCTGCGCTACTACGAGCCGGAGCTGGCCGACGACGCCGGCGACTACGTGACGATTTTGGGCTTTGCCTGCAAGCGGGGCGACGGGCTGAAAGCCAGCCGCTACACAAAGCCCTGCCGCATTTTTTCCGCCTGCGGCGGCGCGGCGCTCTACCGCAAGTCGATCCTGGACAAGATCGGCGTGTTTGACGAGCTGTTCTTTGCCTATTACGAGGATGTGGACCTGAGCTGGCGGGCCAACAACTTCGGCTACAAAAACGTCTACTGCCCCACCGCCCGCTGCCGCCACATCTGCGGCGCCACCACCGGCGCGGTGCGGTATAACCCCTTCAAAAGCATCCAAAGCGGCCGCAACAGCATTTTGCTGCCCTACAAAAACCAGCCCGCCGTTATGCTTGCGGTCAACTTTCTCCCCATGGCGCTGGGGTATCTGTTAAAAGTGGTCATGTTCCGCCACCGGGGCTTCGGCGACGATTATGCCAAGGGCTTTGCCGAGGCCAAAGCCGCCCTGCCCAGGATCGACAAGCCGAAATTTTACTGGCGCAACCTGCCCAACTATCTGTGGGTGGAGTGCAGCCTGATCGCCGGGCTGTTCCGCTACATCGTTTACCGGGTGCAGCGCGCGCTGAAGATCACCTGACTGTTTTTTGTTTTTACGCCAAAGCCGGCCGGCAGCATTTTTTTGCTGCCGGCCGGCTTTTTGAATTTCCGTTTCCCTCTATGCCTGGCGTCCGCCGCCTTTTACGGAAGGCGGACGCGCGTTACAGCGTCTCGCCGTTGGTGGCGATGACGTTTTTGTACCAGTAAAAGCTGTCCTTCCTGTAGCGCCGCATGGTGCCGCTGCCGGCGTTGTCCTTGTCCACATAGACAAAGCCGTAGCGTTTTTCCACCTCGCCGGTGGAGACGCTGACCAGGTCGATGGCGCTCCAGGGCGTGTAGCCCACCAGCTCCACGCCGTCGTCAATGGCCAGGCGCATCTGCTCGATGTGGGCTTTCAGGTAGGCGATGCGGTAGTCGTCGTGCACCTGGCCGTCCACCAGCGTGTCGCGGGCGCCCAGCCCGTTCTCGGTGATCATGATGGGCAGGCCGTAGCGGTCATACACATGGTTCAGCGTGTAGCGCAGGCCCACCGGGTCGATCTGCCAGTTCCACTCGCTGGCTTCCAGATAGGGATTTTTGGCGCCGCCCATAATGTTGCCGGAAACCTGCGCCGCGTCCTTCTGGCCGGTGACGCAGTTGGTCATGTAATAGCTGAAGGAGTAGAAATCCACCGTGCCCTGGCGCAGAAGCTCCGCATCCTCCGGCAGCGTCGGAAAATGGATGTTGTTGCGCTCAAAATAGCGTTTGATGTACCAGGGATAGGCGCCTTTGACCTGCACGTCGCCGCAGAAGCAGTTGCGCATCAGGTCCTCCTGCTGGGTCAGCAGCACGTCCTCCGGGCGGCAGGTCAGCGGGTAGACGGTGATGTGGCAGATCATGGTGCCGAACCGGAACGCGGGGTCGATGCTGCGCCCCAGCAGCACCGCTTTGGCGCTGGCCACAAACTGGTGGTGCAGCGCCGCAAAACGCTTGTCCGGGTCGTCGGCCTGGGCGGTAAAGAACTCGGTGCCGGGGTTCAGGATGCCGCCGTGGTTCCAGTTGCCCAGCGGGGTGGTCAGGTCGTTGATCTCGTTGAAAGGGATCCAGTATTTGACCACCCCCTTGTACCGGCGGAACAGCACCTCGGCAAAGCGGAGGAACAGGTCGATGCAGCGGCGGTCCGCCCAGCCGTTCATCTCGGTCACCAGCTTCAGCGGCAGTTCGTTGTGGAACAGGGTGACCAGCGGCTCGATGCCGTACTTTTTCAGCTCGGCAAACACATCGTCGTAAAAGCGCAGGCCGGCCTCGTTTGGCTCGGTCTCCAGCCCGGTGGGAAAGATGCGCGCCCAGTTGACCGACATGCGGTAGACCTTGAACCCCATCTCGGCAAACAGGGCGATGTCCTCTTTATAGTGGTGGTAAAAATCCACCGCGTCATGGCTGGGGTAATAATATTTCTGCGGGTCGATGTCCAGTGTGATGCGCCGCGGCGTCTGGTGGTCCCCCGCCGCCATCACGTCTGCGGTGTTCGGCCCCTTGCCGTCCGCCTGCCAGGCGCCCTCCACCTGGTTGGCCGCGGTGGCGCCGCCCCACAAAAAGTCCTTCGGGAAGCCTTTGGTCGCGTTCATGCCCGTCCTCCTTTTATTGCAATGAAAATTATTTTACTTTTCCGGTTGCCCGGCGTTATTCCCAGTGTAGCATGCAGCCGCAGATATTGCAATACTTTTCACCATTTTGCCCAATAATTTCTTTTCGCCTGCAAAAAAATTAAATAAATTACAATGTTTCCCCTTGACAGCACTTCTGTTCAGTGCTATGATTCGTAATGAAATAAATTTTATTGCAGGAGGCATATCATGCTGGAACCTATTTTTACCCAAAACGCCCCCGCCGCCATCGGCCCCTACTCGCAGGCGGTGCGGGCCGGACAGCTTGTGTTTTTGTCCGGCGTCATGCCGGTGGACCCCGCCACCAATCAGCTGGTGGAGCCGGACATCACCGCCCAGGCGCAGCAGATCATGAAAAACATTGACGCTCTGCTCCAGGCGGCCGGCTGCACGGCGGCCGACGTGGTCAAAACCACCTGCTTCCTGTCCGACATCGGCAACTTTGCCGCCTTCAACGAGGTGTACGGCCGGTACTTTACCGGCAAGCCGGCGCGCTCCTGCGTGGCGGTCCGGGATATCCCCAAAGGCGCTTTGGTCGAGGTGGAGGTCATCGCCTTCGGCCCGGACGCCTGAATATAAAACCAACAAGGAGGATGTATCATGGCAACCAAAATCCCCGTATCTGACATTGTCCAGGCGCTGGGCGGCAAAGAGAACGTGGCCCAGGCAGCCCACTGCGCCACCCGCCTGCGGGTGACGCCCAGGGACTGGTCCAAGATCAGCGAGGACCAGCTGAAAGCGGTCCCCGGCGTGCTGGGCGTGGTCCGCGGCTCCACCCAGGTGCAGGTCATCATCGGCGCCGAGGTCAACAATGTCTACAAAGAGTTTGTGGAGCTGACCGGCGTGGACGAGGAGGACGCCATCGACGAGAACCTGGACTTAAAGTCAGAGCTGGCCAACAAAAAAGGCTCGCTGCTGACCCGCTTCTTCGAGACGGTGGCCGCCATCTTCAACCCCATTGTCCCCGCGCTGGCAGGCTGCGGCTTCCTGTCCGCCTTCATCAGCATCTTTATGGCGTTCGGCGCTTCCACGTCCGACCCGACCTTTAATGTCATCACCTCCGTCTCGATGGCGGTGTTCACCTTCCTGCCCTTCCTGCTGGCGGCCAGCGCCGCAAAGGTGTTCAAGATGAACCAGTTCGTGGCGCTGACCATCTGTGCGGGCATGATGTCCAGCACCTGGTCCGGCCTGATCGCCGAGGGCGTCGAGACCTATACCTTCCTGGGCATCCCCTTCCGCGTCATCGACTATTCGTCCTCGGTGCTGCCCATCGTGTTCGCCATCCTGCTGGCGTCCTATGTGGAGCGGTTCCTGGACAAGTATATCCCCGGCGCGCTGAAGATCATCCTGGTCCCGGCGCTGACCATCCTGATCGCCACCCCCGTCACCCTGCTTACCGTCGGCCCGCTGACTTACTGGATCGGCGAGGTGCTGGCCAGCGGCGTCAATATGCTGTTTGAGTACGGCGGCGTCTTTGCCGGCCTGGTCTACGGCGGCATCTACTCGGCCATGGTCGTGCTGGGCATCCACCACGGCATGGTCCCGGTGCTGACCCAGATGATCGCCGACCAGGGCTTCAACTACGTCTCGCCCACTTCCGGCGCGGCCAACATCGGCCAGGCCGGCGCGGCCTTCGGCGTCTGGCTCAAGACCCGTGACAAGGCCCTGAAGGGCAACGCCGCTTCCGCCTGCTTTGCCGCCTGCACCGGCATCACCGAGCCTGTCGTTTACGGCGTCAACGTGCCGCTGGGCAAGCCTTTCCTGTTCGCTTCCATCGGCGGCGCCTGCGGCGGTGCCTTTGCCGCCGCCTTCCACCTGAAAGCCTACGTCATCGGCGGCCCGTCCTTCCTCAGCTTCGGCATGTTCATGGGCGGCGAAAACCCGATGTACAACTGCGCCATGGTCATGGCCGGCTTTGTCATCGCCTTTGTGGTGGCCGCGGTGCTGACCGTCCTGTTCTGGAAGCCGGACGAGAAGAAGGCCGCAAGCCAGGCCAAGTAACCCAACATTTCCCCTCAGCAAGAGCATTTCTGCTGAAATTTTTCCGGCAAAGCCGGGCAGACGGCCGTTTGACCGGGCTGCCCGGCCTTTGCCCATTGTTACGAGGTGCCATATGGATATCCGCAGCAAAATGACCGACGCTTTCCGCACGGCCCAGGGCGGGCTGTTCTCGGCAGTGGAGAAGGCCGACGTGGGCAGCGCCTACCAGGAACTGGAGCGCCGCGGCGTTGCCCTGATGGGCTGGGCCGACCCCTTTATGCCCGACCGTTCCCTGCCGGACTTTATCGAGCAGGCCTGGCTGGATGCCGTGCGGCAGGACGCCGCCCCGCACTACACAGCCCCCATCGGCGACGCCGAGCTGAAACAGGCCATTGCCAAAAAGCTCCAGGCCCAAAACGGTCTGACTGTGGACCCGGAGCGCAACATCCTGATCACCCCCGGCTCGGACTCCGGCCTGTACTTTGCCATCCTGCCGTTTGTGCATCCCGGCGACGAGGTGCTGATCCCCTGCCCCAGCTACCCCAACAACTTTCTGGACGTGCGCATCATGGGCGGCACGCCGGTGCCGGTGCAGCTGCGCCCGGAGACCGGCTACCAGCTGGACCTGGCGGCGATGGAGGCCGCCGTGACGCCCCGCACCCGGATGGTGGTGCTGACCCACCCCAACAACCCCACCACCACCGTCTATGACCGGGCGTCGCTGGAAGGGCTGGCGGACTTTGTCATCCGCCACGACCTGGTGCTGGTGGTGGACCAGGCTTTTGAGGATTTCACCTTCGGCAACGAGATGCTCTCCCCCGCCGCCCTGCCCGGCATGTTCGAGCGCACCGTGACGGTGTTCTCCTTCTCCAAAGGCATGGGCCTGAGCGGCCTGCGGGTCGGCTACATCGTCTGCGACGACCGGATCATGGACGCCATGTACGCCAACGCGGTGGCGGTGATCGGGGCCACCTCCACCTCGGCCCAGCGGGCGATGCTGGCGGCGCTGGCCCGCCCGGAATTCATGCAGCAGTTTGCCGATGCCTACGACCGCCGCCGCAAACGGGCGTTTGAGGTGCTCAACAGCATCCCCGGCGTTTCGATGCAGATGCCCCAGTCGGGCTTTCTGTGCTGGGTGGACGTGTCGGCGCTGGGCAGTTCCGCCGACGTGGCGGCTTACCTGCTGGAACAGGCCGGCGTCTCGGTGAACGACGGCGTCAACTACGGTCCCGGCGGCGAGGGGCACCTGCGCATCGTACTGGGCGTCTACCGCGACGACGAAAAGGTGTTCGCCGCGCTGGACCGCATCCGCGGCGCCCTGACCCGGCTTGCAGACAGCCGGCACTGACCCCCGCACCGGCCCCCGTCCGAAAAACGAAAGGGCGCCTGCTCTGAGCGCCGCGCTCCAAACGCTTCATCCCAAAAAACACAAAACCGCCGCGGAGAACGCTCTCCGCGGCGGTTTTGCTTACTTAATATCCAGATACACCTGGGCGTGGTCGCGGGAGACCGGCCCCACCTCGATGTAGTTGTAGGCCATAAACGGGTTTTCCCGGATCACATGGGAGGACAGGCTGAAATCGTCCGGCATGGGGGACCTCCATTCTGCGGGGCCTTGCGGCTTTACAGCTGCTCCGTTTTGCCCTCGCCGGCGGCTTTGCGGTAGTTGCGGATGTGCATATAAATGGTGTTTTTCGAGACGCCCAGCAGATCGGCGGCAATGACCACCGCATCTTTCAGGCGGAACATGCCTTTCCGGTACAGCTCCTCCACAATGACCTTGTTTTTGTTGGAGGGCAGGATGGAATCGTCGGCCATGACGCGGCGGCGGACCCCCTCCAGCGCGGTGGCGATCAGCTCGCTGGTGTTGGAGGCAAAGGTCTCGGTCGCGCCGGCGGACGGTTTGGGGGTCAGGGCAGCCAGCATATCCGACAGCGGGGTGTTCATATACAGGTTGATGCACAGCAAGCCGATGATCCGGTTATGGTCGCCGCGGATGGCGATGGTGGTGGATTTCATCGGCTCGCCTTTTTTGTTGGTGCTGAAATAGGGGGTGGCCGGCAGCCCTTTCGACAAGGCGTCCAGCATATCCAGCGCCAGGTCGGTGATGGGGGCCCCCACCGTGCGGCCGGTATGCTCCCCGTTGACGATGGCGATGACCGAATGGTCGAAATCCTCCAGCGAATGCAGGACGATCTCGTAGGCGCTTCCCAGGTATACGGCCAGGTCCTGCACCACCGGAATGTACGATTCCAAAATATGCTGTTCTGCTCGGTTCAATTTGATCTGCTTGGGCTGACCCGCCATAGTTGTCTGCACTCGCCTTCATAGGCGCGGCCGCGCGCCTGTTCTTGTTTCAGCTTCCCGGCGCCGCAGTGTGCCTGAGCGCCGGGCAGATGCTGATCATACAGGCTCTATTTTATCACAAATATCCGCCGCTTGAAAAGCCCCGCGGCGGCGTTCCCGGCTGTTTTGTGCCGGAAAGCATCGTCGTCACTCCATCCGCAGCCGTTCCACGATGCTGTGTTTTTCCAGGTTGCGGAAACACAGGTACGGGATCAGAATCGCGAACGCCAACAAAATCGGGGTGCAGGCCACCAGCGGCAGCAGGGTGAAGCGGAAGGTGGTAAATCCGCCCTCTACCATCGCCCGGACCACAACGCCCACGGCCAGACTGCTGAGGAGATACGATGCCGCCAGCGTCAAAACCGCGTAAAACAATCCCTCGTTCACCAGCATCCGATTGAGCTGGCGCTTGGTCATGCCCACGCTCTGGATCACCGCGAACTCCCGCTTGCGGGACACGATGGCGGTCACCATCGAGTTGATGAAGTTCAGCACGCCCACCAGCGCGATGACCACGCTGACAGCATTGCCCATGACGGCGGAGGACCGGGTTTGGGCCTCGTACTGCTGGGCCATCGTCTGGCGGGAAGCCACCGGCAGGCCGGGGTCCGTTGTCGCCATATAGTCATCCAGGAACGCCTGTACTGTGTCGATGTGGGCGTCATCCACATTGAGGAAAAGCTTGCGCAGGGTGTGGTCCGGCCACTGCTGGCGGAATGCCTCGCTGGGGATGATGAAGCTCAAATTAAACTTGTCGCCCGCGCCCTGCTGCACCGTCAGCTGGGTCACCGGGTTCAGCGGATAAACCACCGCCATCACCGTATAGGTGCGGCCGTTCAGTTCCACGGTGCTGCCCGCAGAGGGTGTCGGCAGCACCGGGTACTCTGTACCCAGTTCCAGGCTGGGACCCACCGCCAGCACATAGTTCCCTCCGGCAAATTCGGCGGCGTCAAAGCTGCCCTCCAGCAGATACTGCTCCTGGGTGATGACATCCAGCGGAATGCCGTCCAAGCCGTACAGGATGGCGGAGCCGTCCCCGGTCTCCAACACATCCCGAAGCTGCTGGGCACCAGCGGCGTCGTAGGTTTCCCAATCGGCCAGTTTGTCCTCGGTGTAGAAGGCCGCCACATTTTGCAGTGTGCCCTCGTCCATCCGCCAGTCGATTTGGGCCGAGAACAGGTGGCCGGATGCCTCCACGCCTTCCTGGCCTTCTGCCTGAGCTACCAGAGAATCCGTCAGGGTGGTGCCGTGGGGGTCATAGTTGTTGATATAATCCTCGCTGGTGGCGTCGGACAGCTCAAAGTCGGCCAGAATCAGGTCGGCCAAATATTTGTCCATATCAAAGGCGGCGTTTTTGGCGTAAAAGCTGCTGAGCAGCACCAGTCCCAGGGTCAGGGAGCAGATCACCGTGATGGTACGCTTCTTGTTGCGCCACAGGTTGGCCCAGGCCATCGAGGCCAGGGAGGCGTTTCCACGACGGCGCTTGGTTTTCTTCTTGCTGGAGCTGTCGGCGTCGCTCATGCGCAGGGCCTCAATGGGCGATACTTTTCCGGCGAGTCTTGCGGGCCGCAGGCAGGAGATCAGCACTGTCACCCAGGCAAAGACCGCCGAGCCGAGGAAGATGATGGGGCTGGCAGAGACCACGGCCTCGCCGTCTATTGTCCCCATGAGCACCGGCACCAGCACGCTGCCCAGCAGCCAGCCCAGAATCAGACCGATGGGGATACCGATGATGCAGAGCCGGTTGGCCTGCCCGTAGATCAGCTTCTTCAGCTGCCTGGTGGTCATGCCCAGGGTTTTCAGCTTACCATAAAACTGCACATCGGCGGTGACGCTGATCTGGAAGATGTTGTAGATGATCAGGTATCCGGCAATGAATACCAGCACCATGCCCAGATACATGGGCATACTCTCCTGGGCGGCCATCGCCCCCATCTCCGGGGAGTATGCCAGATTGACATTGTATTCCAGGCCCGTGAGGCCGGTATCCGCCAGGATGCGGTCCATCGTCGTCTCAATGTTCTGGTCGCTTGCCAGATTGACCTGTACCATATAGAGGCCCAGCACCTGGCTTTCATCGGTGGAAATGACGCCGCCGGTCATCTCATCGGCATAGGCCCGGCTGACCCAGGCCATTGAGGAATAACTGGACTGGTTGCCCTCCCAGAAACCGCAGAGGGTGAAGGTGGAGGTAGTCACTTCTTCGGCGTTCAGGTCCTTGCGCCACTCCAGGGTTACGGTCTGCCCCAGCTCATGGGGGATGCCCAGCCGGTCCAGGATGCTGGTATCCAGCGCGATCTCGTCCGCCGCCTGGGGCATCTGCCCAGTGGTGGGGGTGGCATAGGAGTGCTGGGCATAAGCGTCGTTGGCCCAGCGGATCTCCACCGATTGCCCGGTAAGCTGCTGGTTTTCGGCAAGGCCCAGCACGATGCTGCGGCCCAGATCCACCACATCCGGGTGGTCGGCAATCAGGTCGGCCTGTTCCTCGGTCAGCCCCCGCATAGAGGCTTGGGCGTCGTAGCCGGTCTGGCGGAAGGTCATCTCCACCAGATCGCAGCTCAAGGGACCGGTTCTGACGAACCGGTCCCTTGAGTATATTAAATGGAAGAAGAGGATGGTATTGCGATCCGATCACTCGGCTTCAGGCTTTGCCTTCCGGCTGCGCACCAGCATGATCACACTGCCAATTGTCAGCACCGCCATGACGCCGGTGACAACGTACAGGGTCATCTGCCACCAGGGGGTGATCGGCCGTACCGTAGCGTTGCCGATGTTCATGGCCTGGCTGTGGGTGACCGAGTAGGCGATGTTCTTGACCGCGCGCTGCACGGCGGTGACGATGGCGGGGTCATTTTCCAGCCCGTCAAGCGTTGCCATGCCCATGCTGTAGCCATCCCACAGATCCTGCCCGGCCAGAACGCCCAGGCGGTAATCCATGAAGCTGGCCATGACCGAGCAGTCGGTGATGGCTGCGCCGTCCATGCCCCACTCATCCCGCAGAATGCCGGTCATCAGGCCGTGGTGGGCGCCGCTCCAGACCACGCCGATGCGGTTGAAGGAGCTCATGACACCCATGCCGCCGCCCTTGGCGACGCTGCCCTCAAAGCCTTCCAGATACAGCTCCCGGATGGCCTGCTCGTTGGACCAGGTGGAGATGCCGTAGCGGCCTTCCTCCTGGTCGTTCAGGGCGAAGTGCTTGGTAAAGACGTAGACGCCGCGGTCCTGAATGGCGGCGACCTCCACCGCAGCAATCTGACCGGAAAGCCAGCCATCCTCGGAGTAATACTCGAAGTTGCGGCCACAGTAGGGGGTGCGGTGGATGTTGGCGCCGGGGCCGTAGATGCCAGCGTAGACGGTACCGGTATCGGAGGGGGCATGCAGGAAATCCTCACCGATGCACTTGCCGATGTTCTCGATGATCTCCAGGTTGAATGTGGCGGCCATGACGTCCTCGGAAGTGTAGGCCATGGCACTGGAGCCGCCCATCAGGCTCTTGGTAAAGCCCTGGGGGCCATTTTCGTCCAGCGTACCGGGCAGGCCGATGGACGGCACCGGCTGGGTCAGATGGAAGCCGTTGTAGATGACGTTGGTCATCTCGCTGTAAGGGACCTGCTTGATGAGATCCGCCCAGGCGGGGTCGTCGGCATCCGTCTCGGCAAAATCGTTGGCGGACAGATCGCCGGCCACGCCCATCTCGGGCATGGTGGCGTCGGGATAGTACATCTCCTTGTAGCGTCCCACCAGGGCGGCGCGGTCGGCTTCATCATGGGACAGGCCGTCCGCCCACATCTGCTCGGTGATGCGCAGCGAGACAGGGCCGGTGGGGAAGGTGCCTTCCCAGTCGCTGCGAGTCAGGTAGGTGATCTGCTGGTCCTCGGCGCCCTCGTACTTGTTCAGGTCGGCGTTGTCAAACAGGTTGGTGATGGCATTGCCGGTGACGGAGGAAACCGCGTAGGTGGTCTTGTCGAAGTTGGGGTTGTTCCATTTGAAGGCCAGGCTGGCGTCCCCCTCGCCGCTCATGCGGGTGGTATCTGCGCCCTTGGCGGCTAGGATGTTGTTGATGGCGTTGTGGGCGTCGGTGCCAACCGTGAAGTAGTAGTCGCCATCCTCCAGGATGTAGGTTTTGGCGTTGTTGGCATCGTAGCTGGTCAGGTCTTCCTTGTTGACGGTAATGGAATAATGCTCGGTGGCACCGGCGGCGACCATCTTTTTGTCAAAGCCGCACAGCTCCACAGCCGCCTTCTCCACCTGATTGTCGATATCGTACTGGGTGTAGGGGCTCTGGAAGTAGATTTGCACCGTGTGCTTGCCGTCCACATCACCGGTGTTGGTTACATCCACCCCAACCTCGAAGGTGTCGCCCTTGTCCTCCACCGTGAAGTTGGAATACTCGAAGGTGGTGTAGCTCAGGCCATAGCCGAAGGGGAAGGCCACATCGGCGGTATAATCATAGTCACCGGCGTTGCCGCGGTTCAGCACATAGTCCTCATAGCGGGTCTCATAATAACGGTAGCCCACATAGATGCCTTCCTGATAGACCACATAGTCCTCGTTGCACTTGACAACGCCGGGGTCGGTGTTGTTCTGCGCGGTGGCCACATCATAGTCGGCGCCGTTTGTATAGTTGAAGGCGCCGAAGTTCTGCATGGCAGGGGAAGAATGGTTGTCCTTGAGGAAGGTATCCACGATGCGGCCGGAGGGGTTGACGTTGCCGGCCAGGATGTCAGCCACGCCGTTGATGCCGGTCATGCCCACGTCACCGATCCACAGTGCCGCGTCAATGCCGTAGCTGTCCAAAAAGTCCAGCTGCAGCGTGTTGGAGGAATTGAGCAGCACAACGATCTTTTTGAACACGCCCTGCTCCTTGAGCTGCTGCAGGTTGGTGAGCATGTCGATTTCTTCCTGGCAGAGCTGCAGGTAGTCACCGTCGGTCATGTAGGGCTCCAGCTCCGGCAGGCCGCTGGGCAGGTCGGCGCCCTCGCCGCCGGAGCGGGCCAGCACCACCAGGGCCACATCGCCGTATTCAGGCCAGGTATCCTGCAGGTCCTGGGTATACTCGGACCAGGGCACCTCATTGATGCGGTATTGGGCCTGGTTGCCGCCGGTGGTGTCGGCGTTGACGCGGGCATAACCACAGTTCGCGTAAAAGTCCCACTGGGCAGGGTTGACGGTGCCCTCACCGAAAGCGTCCTCCAGGGCCTCCTTCAGGGTGACGGCATCCTCGGCGGAAACCTGGCCGGAACCGGTGCCGCCGTACATCAGGTTGTAGCTGGACTGGGAGAAGGTGGTGAACTTGGTGCCTTCCGCCAGGGGCAGGGTGTTGTCGTTGTTCAGCAGCAGAGCCGCGCCCTCCGCCTCGATGCTTTCGCAGAGTTCCTTTTCAAAGGCGACAAGGTCCTCCTCGTTGTCGTAATTGCTGGTGAAGTGCACGGTCGCTTCCGGGTCGGGGATGACCTCCTGCGTCTTGGCGTTCAATGCCACGCTGATGACGGAGGAAAAAGCGTTTGTGACCGGGATCGCCACAATGCATACCGCCAGCAGAACGGCTGTGACCGCTGTCAGGACGACCCAGCGTTTGCTTGCTTTCTTTTTCATGTTTGATACTCCTTTCCATCTGATTACGCGCCGGTGGACGGTCCGGCTGCGCTTTTGCAATCATTATGGAACTTTTCACAAAGTTTTTGCAACAGCTTGCGCACAACCTTAGCCGTGGGCAGCATAACCTTCAAATTCACCGCAAAGTTTTCTGTTTCTTGACTTGTTTTGTGGATATCGCTATATTTAAGTAAGCATTCGATAAGGAGGATCAACATGCTGGGAATCGCCATTGTGGAGGATGACCGGGACCACGCCGCGCTGCTGGAAGCGCATATCCGCCAATATGCCGCTGAGCACCACCTGCAGGTATCGGTGCGGCTGTTTCACGATGCGGTAACCTTTCTGGACCAGTATACAGCGGACTATCAGATCGTTTTTATGGACATCATGATGCCCATGCTGGACGGCATGCAGGCGGCGCGCCTGCTGCGCCAGAAAGACAACAAGGTTGCGCTGGTGTTTGTCACCACCATGCGCCAGTACGCCGTGCAGGGTTACGAGGTGGACGCCTGCGACTTTCTTGTCAAGCCGGTGACATATCCGGAGTTCGCGCTGAAATTCACCCGCATACTGACCAAAGTCCCGCAGCCGGATACCGGCCGCGAGGTGTTCTTGAAAACCGAGAACAGCTTTGTACGCCTGTCCAGCCGTGACATTTTATATGTAGAAGTCAAGGGGCACTACTGCATCTACCACACCGCCAACGGGGAATACCGCCGCTACCAGACCATGAAAAGCGCCGCGTCCAGCCTGCCTGCCGACAGTTTTGCCCGGTGCAACAACTATCTGCTGGTCAACCTGGCCCACGTGTCCCGCATGGACGGCATGGAGGTGCATGTGGGCGGCGCTGTCCTGCCGGTAAGTTACCCCCGGCGCAAGGCCTTTGCCGATGCGATGGCAAAGTATATGGAGCGTGGGAAACAATGATCGGGGCAATTTATCTCCTTTTGGGCGATTACACCTTTCAGACCTACAATCTGGTGCTGACCTATCTGCAGTGCTTCATCTGCCTGGCTTTTTTCACCCGGCGGCTGGAGCGCCGCAGGCATTTCGCGCTGCGGGTTGCGGTGTCGCTGGCGGGCGGCATCCTGCTGTGCTTTCCGCTGGTGATGCTGTACACCCATCTGAATACGCTGCCGGTCCGGGTGCTGTGCTACCTGATTGTCAGCCTGCTGAACTTTCTGGCGCTGGTGTTCTGCTGGAAGGACAACATTGAGGAGCTGCTGCTCACCTTCTGTTCCGGCACGGCGGCCTACCAGCTGACCAACAAGCTCTATCCCCTGCTGCAGCTGCTGCGGGGCTACAATGATTTGACGACCATCTCGCTGTTCCACGAGGGTGACATCCAGTGGTGGGACTGGGCCATTTACTTTGCTTTTTACCTGGCCTGTTACTGGCTGCTCTCCCGGTTTTTCCAGCCCAAGAGCCGCCTTTACCGCAGCCGCCGCACCGCGATGAGCGTCGGCCTGCTTTCCGCCGCGACCATTCTGGTGGTGAACGTGCTGATCTGTGTTTCCCGCACCTATGAGACCGAAAGCCTGGCGCTGGACATTGTCGTCAAGATCTTCTGCATCCTGTTTGGCATCGAGGTGCTGTTTGCCTGCACGCACATTTTCTTTCTCAACGAGCGGGACCACCAGATTGACGTGCTGCACCAGCTGTGGCGCCAAGACAAGGCCCAGTTCGAGTCCATCAAGGCCAATATGGATGTGATCAACATGAAGTGCCACGACCTGAAGCACATCCTGGACAAAATTGCTGGTAAGCTTACCGCCGAAGAGACAGAGGCGCTGCGCTCCGCCATTGAGTTTTACGATTCCAGCATCAAAACCGGCAACGAGGTGCTGGATGTGGTTTTGTGCGAAAAAGCCATGGCCTGCCAGCGGGACGGTATCCGCTTTACCTGCATGGCAGACGGAAGCCTCCTGGACTTTTTGACACCCGTACAAATCTATACGCTGTTCGGCAACATAATGGACAACGCCATGGAGGCTGTGCGCAAATTGCCGGAGCCGGAACTTCGAGTCATCTCGCTCGTCTGCCGCGCGGACGGCGGGCAACTGCGGATCGAGGAATCCAACTATTTTACCGGCAGCCTGAGCTTGCACGGCGCCCTGCCGGAAACCCTGAAAGGGGATGCTTCCCGCCATGGCTATGGCACCCGCAGCATCCAATACATTGCACGCCTGTACGGCGGCGACATGAGCATCGAGAGCAGTGGCTCCATGTTTTTCCTGAATGTATGGTTCCCTTTGCGCCAGCAGGATGTGGCGCCTGGCTGACCGGGCGGCCGGCGCTTCTTTTACTGTACATACCTGCCAGGCGGGCCCGGCTTTCCGTGTCCGTCCACTGCAGTTTCACCGGCGCGTCTAGCTCGTCTCATGGTGATCGTCAGCGCATGGTTGTCAATAAAATCAGCTGCCGGTATCCCCTGTCCGCCCCACTGCTTTCATGGCAGGCAGATCGCACCGGAAAAGAAAGCCGCCCGGATGCAGACTGCATCCGGGCGGTCGATGTGTTGTCCGGCCGGTTTTGCCGGCCGCGACAGGAATGGAAAAAGCCTGCATTCAGCAGGCTTCAAAACGCCGTTTTGGGGCGACAGAACAAAAAAATTGGCCGACAGGCAAATCGGCCAATCAATGTGGCGTGTCGTTCCAAAAAAGATATTTTATCAATCAGAACTTTTATGGTAATACATGCCTGGGTTTAGCACCGGGCAAATATATTTAATAAATCACCACCAACAATACCAGATTTATAGTGTTTATAAATATATTCTGTAATTATTCGAGAATCCGTATTATTGTATGTATCCATGTTGGTTAGCTCATATGTGTGATAATAACCACCAATGACAGTGTTAGAAAGTGCGTTATATTGCACAGTATATCCCAGATACTCATCCTCTTTAAGACTTTGTAAAACATCAATTTGTTCTTGTACAGAAAAGTTATGGCAAAAATCTTCCAAAGTAATCCCTACAACATTCGTAACATTTACCTCGAAATATTCTTGTAGAATTGCGTGATTTGGAAGGCTATTCCACTCAACTAATAATGCAGCGGCCCTTTCGAAATCTCGCTGACACATTATTGCTCGAAATTTATTGGCGTATCCCGGTTCAAACTCTAAAGCAATCGCTTTATCGAAATACAATTCCGCAATTTCAAGGTTTGGCTCAACGTACAATCCATTTGCATATGCATATCCATAGTTATTGTTTCGGATTGCAGAACTTTCAGTATCACCATACGAATAAATGTTTAGCATTGTTTGATACTCTTCTGCATCAAACGCTATTTCTGCCTGTCTAAGTTTGTCCTCTGGTGAAATATCCCCTAAGTTGCCAATCACAGATACATTTGTGGTTTGAGATTGGTCAGCTTTAAATGTCGCGTTAAAATCGATCATCAATTTATTAATTTGTACCGATGTCGCAATTGTCGCCGCCAAAATAGTACCTATAATGGACAATGTACTCATAAATGTTTTCATGATGTAATTTATAAAGGGTGGATTACACCACCGAAAATTACATCATGACTGCGGCTCATTTGTGGCGAATGAAAAGACAGTTGTGATGAAGGAGGGATGCCCTGCACCTGACCGTAACTGTCAACTCCACACATTCCCACAAAGGAGGCCGTTATGAAACTGACCTACACCCAATATGGGGATTATCTGATTCCCAATCTCGTATTGTC
>DWWX01000014.1 GCA_019119495.1 Candidatus Gemmiger stercorigallinarum
GGCGGAGGCCAAAAAGCGGGCCCTGGAGTATCTGGACATCGTGGGTCTGCCCGACAAGGCCAACGCCTACCCCGCCCAGCTCTCCGGCGGTCAGAAGCAGCGCATCGCCATTGTTCGGGCCCTGGCCATGCGGCCCAAGGTGATGCTCTTTGACGAGCCCACCAGCGCCCTGGACCCGGAGATGGTGGGGGAGGTGCTGGACGTGATGAAGGAGCTGGCCCGGGAGGGCATGACTATGGTGGTGGTCACCCACGAGATGGGCTTTGCCCGCGAGGTGGCCAGCCGCGTTATCTTTATCGACGAGGGCGTCGTCAAGGTGGACAAGCCCCCGCAGGAGTTCTTTGCCGACCCGGAGAACGAGCGCCTGAAAGCCTTTTTGTCCAAGGTGCTGTGACCCCGGCAGGGCTTTGAAAAGCCGAACCAAAATCAGCAAGCGCCCGGCGCTTTCCCGAAAAAAGGGAACGCGCCGGGCGCTTTTGTGCTTTTTTGAAAAACGATCAGCGGATGAAGTTTGTCCGCGCCGCGTTTTCAGCTTCCGGCTGCCGGATGCCGGCGGCCTTGCCGGCCTCGATGCATTTCAGCAGCCAGGCCATGTTGCGGCCCAGGTTGCGCATGACCTGCATGCCCTCGGCGTCCTGGCGGGCTTCCTCGGAGTTGGAGCCGTGGACCATCGGCCAGTAGGTGGAGTTCACCAGCGGCATCTCCAAAATGCCGGGGACTTTCATCATGGCGTCCAGCGCGGTGGTGGTGCCGGCCCGGCGGGCGCTGGTGACCACGGCCGCCGGCTTGCGGCGCAGATACCGCCCGGCCGAGTAGCTCAGCCGGTGCATAAAGCCCAGCATGCCGGCCGCGGCGGTGGCGTAGTGCACCGGCGCGCCGAACACGATGCCGTCGGCCTTTTCCACCAGCGGCAGCACGTCCGCCGGCGGTCCGCCGAACACGCACTTGCCGGCCCTGGCGCAGCCGCCGCAGCCCACGCAGCCGCCCACCGGCGCCTTGCCGATGTGGTAGATGGTGGTCTCGATGCCGGCCTTTTCCAGTTCGGCCGCCACCTCGCTCAGCGCGGCCCAGGTGCAGCCCTTCTCGTGCGGGCTGCCGTTGATCAAAAGAACATTCATACAGCATGACCTCCTGTGTGCGGGGCGGCGTCCGCCCTGCCGTTTTGTATGCGGTACGCTATTATTATAGCACGCCGTGCAAGCGCCGTGCCAACGCTCCCCGGCTGCTGCCGGCGCCAAGGCGCCGCCGGCAATTTCTGGATTTTACACAGGGACGGCCTGTTACAGCATTGTAATTTTTTCGACAACATGATACCATATATACATATGATTTTCCCCCGGACAAGGCCGGGCGCCCGCCCGGCGCCGCGGGCTGTATCCGCCTGCGGGCGCATATAGATAGGTAGCCCCCGCGCCCGCCCTGCCACAAGCCCCACAGAAAGGAACCCCCAGCCGTGAAAACCACCTATCGCAAACGCAACCAACCCCCCCGCCGCAGAAACCTTCTGCCTGTGGCGGTGCTGCTTGTCGTGCTTGTGGCGGCGGCCATCATTGCGGTGGCGCTGCTGACCGGGCGGGACACCAGCGCCCCGGCGGTGCCCGATACCGGCACCAGCGCCGGCGCCTGGATGAAAAACGAAAACGGCTACTACTTCAATAACGCCGGCGAGGTGATCCTGCCCGCCACCCTGAAAGGCATCGACGTGTCGCAGTACCAGGGCGAGATCGACTGGCAGAAAGCCAAGGATGCCGGCATCGATTTTGCCATCATCCGCTGCGGCTACGGCAGCGAGTGGAACGGCGAGGGAGAGTACAACCAGGACGACCCGTACTGGGAGCGCAACGCCGACGCCTGCACCGAGCTGGGCATCCCCTTCGGCGTCTACCTGTATTCCTACGCCACCACCGAGGAGATGGCCCGCAGCGAGGCCACCCACGTGGCCCGGCTGCTGGGTCTGATCGACCCGACGGTGGAGGGGCTGCCCAGCTACACCCACAAAAATTACCAGCTGAGCTACCCCGTCTACTACGACCTGGAGGACAAGGCCATCACCGGGCTGTTCCCGGAGGAGATGGCCGCCATCACCGCCGCTTTCTTTGACCAGCTGGAGCAGTACGGCTACACCGGCCAGCAGGGGCTGTATGCCTCGCTGAACTGGGTGCGCGCCCGCTTCGACGACCCTGCCTTCGATCCCTGGCGGGACAATTTGTGGATCGCCCGGTTCAACACCAGCCTGGGGTATACCGGCACCTACTCCATGTGGCAGGCCACCTACCAGGCCCCCGGCGCTGACTACGGCGTCCAGAGCGAGACGGTGGACATCGACTTTGTGATGGAGGAGCTGACCTTTACCGGCATCACCGACGCCGCCGGCGATACGGTGACGCCCACCTTTACCAACGATACCTACAAGTGCGAGCTGGCCCTGGGCCAGCGGGGCGACAAGGCCACCCTGGTCACCGACGAGCCGGACGAGGAAAACGGCGGCCAGCGCATCTACTGGACCAGCAGCGACGAGGATGTGGCCACCGTCAGCCGCAATGGCGTGGTCACCGCCCGGGGCGACGGCCAGTGCACCGTCACCGCCACGCTGGCGGACGGCCGCACCTGGGCCAGCTGCGTGGTGCGGGTGGGGGATATCACGGTGCCTGTCTTTGCCACCGGAAACCTGCGGGGCACCATCTCCACCGATACCCTCAGCCTGGCCGACGTGGCCGCCCTCAAGGTCACTGACCCCGACGCCCTGCTGATCGACGCCGGCGGCAGCCTGCAGGGCAGCGAGGCCACCAGCCTGACCGGCGGCATGGATATGACCTCCGCCTTTGGCGATGTGGGCTACGACCTGCAGTGCTTTGACGCCTCTGACCTGGCCTTTGGCTACGAGCGACTGCTGGAGGATGTGGTCACCGCCAGCGGCGAGTCGCTGGCTTCCAACCTGCGGGATGCCGAGGGCGTGCCGCTGTTCTACCGCTCCACCAGCTGGAGCCGCAACCGCATCACCAACGGCATGAACGCGGTGCTCAAGGCCGCGGGCAAGCGCATCGGATTCTTCTCGCTGGCCAGCCTGGGCACCTCGGCCGAGAGCGTGCATCTGTCTGCCGCCGACCTGGTCCAGACCGCATCGGAGCAGGTGGCGGCCCTGCGGGCCGAGAACGTGGACGCCATCGTCTGCGTCGTCGGTCCCGACACCGACTGCACCGACATTTTGGACGACCTGGCAGGCCTGGGCGTCAACGCGGTCATTGCCGGCGGCCTGACCGAAGCGCCCGCCGGCGCGCCGCTGACCATGGTGCCCGCCGGCGGCGGACTGGAGGCGGTGGGACGCCTGCAGCTGACCTTTACCGCCCAGGGCACCGTGGAAGCGGCCGCCGATACGGTGTCTCCCGACACGGCCGCCGCCCAGCAGCCCGGCGAGTACCAGACCGCCAGGGACGCGCTGGACGCGCTGGCCGCCGGCGACGAGGAGGTGCGCGCCCAGACGCTGTTCACCCATGAGGAGGGCAGCCGCACCATCAGCTTTGCCAACTATGTGGCCGAGACCTACCAGAGCCTTGCCGTGGACGACCAGGCCAACTGGCCGGCCGAGTACCAGGGCATGACGCCGGTGGCGCTGGCCGGCGGCGTGGGCGAGCTGCCGGCGGGCGAGGTGACCCGCGGCGCACTGCTGGACGCCCTGCCCGCCCCGGAGCGGGTGCAGCTGGTGCTGACCACCGGCGCCATGTACGCCGAGCTGCTGGATTCCGGCGCCGTCGCCGAGACCTACACCGAAAGCCTGCTGTCCAAGGACATTGACCCCGAAAGCCAGGTGCTGCTGGTGACCGACACCGCCACGCTGCGCGGCCTGAGCGACCAGGGCTACACCGTCCTGCGGGACTACGGCGACGCCTTCTGGTGCGTGCGCATGGCCATCAACGATGCCACCGCCGGCTTTACCGAGAGCTTCACCCTGCCCGAAGCCCCCCGCTACGGCGTGGGACGCGGCGACGTGACCGGCTGACGGGCAGCCCCGGCGGCCGTGCGGCCGTACGGACAAAAACGATAGATGGGGATTGAGCGGGAAAGGACACCGAGTCGAACCCCGGCGGGCCAGCCTGCCGGTCAAAAAAGGAGGTCCTTGCATGAAACTGCAATTTCTGGGCGCTGCCCGCGAGGTCACGGGCAGCTGTACGCTGGTGGAGGCAGCGGGGCACCGCTTCCTGGTCGACTGCGGCATGGAGCAGGGGAAAGACCTGTACGAGAATACGCCCCTGCCCTGCGCCCCGGCCGAGATCGAGGCCATCCTGCTGACCCATGCCCACATCGACCACTCCGGGCGCATCCCCTACCTGTACAAAAACGGGTTCCGCGGCCCCATCTATGCCACCGACGCCACCATGGACCTGTGCGAGATCATGCTGGAGGACTCGGCCCACATCCAGGAGCAGGAGGCCGAGTGGAAAAACCGCAAGGCCCAGCGCAGCGGCCGTGCCCCGGTGGAGCCGGAGTACACCACCCGCGACGCCGAGGAGGCCATGCGGCTGTTTGTACCCCAGCAGTACAGCGACGGCCCGGTGCGCGTTTTTGACGGCGTGGAGGCCGAGTTCACCGATGTGGGCCACCTGCTGGGCAGCGCCAGCATCACGCTGCGCGTCACCGAGAACGGCCGCACCCAGACCATCGTGTTCTCCGGTGATATCGGCAACAAAAACCAGCCGCTGCTGCGTGACCCCCACTACCTGACCAACGCCGATTTTGTGGTGATGGAATCCACCTACGGCGACCGGGACCATCCGCCCCGGCCCGACTACCTGCACGAGCTGACCGACGTGCTGCAGTCCACCTTTGACCGGGGCGGCAACGTGGTCATCCCCAGCTTTGCGGTGGGCCGCACCCAGGAGCTGCTCTATTTTATCCGGCAGATCAAGGCCGAGGGCCGCGTCCGCGGCCACGACGGGTTCCCCGTCTATGTGGACAGTCCGCTGGCCAACCGCTCCACCACCGTTTTCCGCGAAAACTACAGCCAGTGCTATGACGAGGATGCCCTGGCCCTGATCCGCGCCGGGCAGAACCCGCTGTTCTTCCCCGGCCTGTGCATCAGCCAGACCAAGGAGGACTCCATTGCCATCAATGCCGACGCCACCCCCAAGGTCATCATCTCGGCGTCGGGCATGTGCGACGCCGGCCGCATCCGCCACCACCTCAAGCACAACCTCTGGCGTAAGGAATGCACCATCCTGTTTGTGGGCTACCAGGCCGCCGGCACGCTGGGCCGCGCCCTGCTGGAGGGCGCCGACGAGGTGCGGCTGTTTGGCGAGGATGTGCAGGTCAACGCCCAGATCCGGCAGATGACCGGGCTTTCCGGCCACGCCGACCGCACCGGGCTGGAACAGTGGATCGCCAGCTTTTCGCCCCGCCCGGCCTTTGTGTTCGTCAACCATGGCGACGACGATGTGGCCGAGACCTGGGCCGCCCACCTGCGCAGCGAGGGCTACACCGCCGCCGCGCCCTACAACGGCGCCGTCTACGAGCTGACCGGCGGCCACGCCCTCTGCCTGGAGCCGGGCATCCGGGAGCGCATCCAAAAGCCCGCCGCCCCGGCCAGGGATGTGGTACGCACCAGCCCGGCTTTCGAGCGGCTGGTCAACATGGGCAAGCGGTTGCTGGTGGTCATCGAGCACAACCGCGGCGGCGCCAACAAGGACCTGGCCAAGTTCGCCAGCCAGATCCAGGCCCTGTGCGACAAGTGGGACCGCTGAGGCAAACCCCCGCAGCGCAGAACCTGCAAAACCAAAAAAGCAAAGCGAGCGCCGGCCCCGTCAAAAGGGCCGGCGCTCGCTTTGCTTGCTACTCTGCTTGCTATAAGATCGCCGGCAGGTCCGCCGCCGTACTTACACCAGCACGTCCTTGATCAGCAGCGAAAGCCCGCCGGTGGCGCTGTGGATAAATTCCACCGCCTCGTCGCTGTTGCACAGCTCGGCCGGGATCTTGATCTCGATGCCGCTCTCGGTGCGGAAACTGCGGCTGGCCATTTTGCGCATGCGGGCGGGGCTGACGGTCATATGGTCGTCCTCGGCCACGCCGGCCTCGGCCAGCGCCTGCTCAAAGGCGGGGGCGGCCAGGGGGTAGCTTTCCCGCATGCGGGCGCGCACGTCCTCCACCGCGATGGTGTTGTCCACCGCCTGGTTGTGCACCATCAGGTCCACGGCGGTCTCGGTGCCGCCGTCAAAGGGCGGCACGTCGTCCAGCGCCTCCGGCTCCGGGTAAGCCTGGCGCACCGCCGCGGCGGCGGACTCGCACACCGCTTTCAGCTTGGCTTTTTCAGGCAGGGCCTGGGCGCAGCCAAACACCCGCGTGGACAGGTACACATCCTTTTTGCCGTCCATCTCGTACTTTTTCTCGATCAGGCGGATGCGGCAGCTGGCCCGGTCGATCAGCGCGGCCTCGTCCGCCTTGGGCGTGCCGGGCAAAAGCGTCCGCTGGGGGCTTAGGCCCGAATACCGGGCGTTGCCCAGCGTGCGGGTCTGGTGGGTGTAGCCGGGCTTGTAGTTCAGCTTCAGCACGCCCAGCCAGGGCACGCCCCCGGCCAGAAAATCCACCACCGCCAAATCGCCGGCGGGGATGGCCGGGTATTGCAGCATCTGCTCAAAGATCACGCCGGCGATGCGGCGGGACAGATCGATGAGATCCTGGTTGCCCTGCAATTCCTGAGCAAAGGCCGAATCGGGCAAAAAATCGCACTGGCGGCTGTCGTCGGCGGAAAAGGCCTTTTCCAGGCATACGGTGAAATACTCGGTCAGGTCGGCGTCCAGGTCGGCCTCCCGGTCCGACAAAAGCGGCTCCGACGCGCCGGTGTCCAGAATGTGATACACGACCCGTTTGACGTTCAGCTCCATGTGGATTCTCCTTATCCCTGTAATGCGGCCGCCCGCGGCGCAGGGCGGGCAGATTCGCTTTCCAGTATAGCACATTTTGGCGGGTTTTGGTAGGCGGGCGGCGGTGTTTGTGCCATGTCTGCAGGATGTGCTATAATAAAAAAAAGACTTTAAGGTGGGGAAGAAATGGCGACTTGGAGCGGTATCCGCAGAAAGCTGGAAATGGATTATCTGGCGCCGTGCCTGCGTGGACATATTCAATATTATGTCACGACGTACACCAACAGTCATGACCGAGAAGGGCGGGCGGCAATCCGGTATGACGGTAAGGAAATTCTGAAAGGATGCTACTGGAATAATTGGACCAAAGCAGATCAATTTCCCAAAGATGAAACTTATGAGACACGAAAAAATATAGAGATGGCGTATATGGACGATACGGCACTGAAACTGGGCATTTTCGATCAGCGATGCTTTTATAGTGCTTTTGAGGAATTTGACAATCAAGCAATCGAGAAGAGCCTGCTGAGCCAAAACCTGCTTGTACGGATTTTTGCTCTGCTGGACCGGAGAGTGGGAAAACGAAAACTGATGCAGATGAGAGAGTCGATGAAAAGCCAACCGGAAATGGTTCGATTGTTTTATGACATTCGTGTTCGGGCAGAAGGTTTGTTGTGAGTGCTCAGATGAGGAACGCATAAGTGGTCGGATGGCGGCATATCCTAATAGCAGACCTTGCCTGCAAACGGCAAGCCAGCAAAGGAGGCATCTGCCATGTCTGACCCGAAACACGCGGCCCCGCCTGCCCCGGATGTGCCGCTGAACTCCGCCCGCGGCGAGACCCGAGGCCCCACCACGCCGGTGCCGCCCCAGGGCGCCGGCCCCGCGCCGGACGCCCGGCAGGGGGATGCCGGGGACCAGGCGTTTTTGTCCCGCACCATGCCCTCCCGCCAAAAGGCGGCCCGCGCATTTCTGAACGGCAGCGCCCCCGGCGTGCAGCAAAGCTATGCCCCCAACGCCGAGACCAGCACCGTGGAGGGCTGGGTGGAGGACGACGAAACGGTGGAGCGCCTGGCCCGCTGGCGGCGGGACGCGCCCTACGGCTGAGCCCGCGGCCCTGCCGCCGCTTGATGCCACCGCACAGGACAACAACATGGCCGGGGACGGTTTTGCAGCCGTCCCCGGCCGTTTGCGTGCCTTTGTGCCTGTGCGGGCGGCTATCCGGCGGCCCCGGCGTCCTCCGGCTGCAACAGGGTGCCGTCGGGGGCAAAGCTGCCGCTTTCCATCACGGTGTTCAGGTGGTCCAGCACGGCGGCGATCTCGCTCTCGTCGGTCAGCAGGCTGGTCACCCCGCCCGACTGGCGGCAGGGCAGCAGCCGGCAGGCGGGGGCGCCCTCCCCGTCGATGGTCACCGTCAGCAGGGCGGTGTCCTCGGTCTCCATATTGAACCAGAAATTGCCCAGGCTGTAAAACACCGGCACGTCGCCCCGCCAGCCGGCCCCCTGCAGAATGTGCGGGTGGGCGCCCACGATCAGGTCGGCGCCGGCCTCGGCGTAGGCGGTGGCCAGGTCGGTCTGGGCCTGCTCCAGCACCGTGGAGCCTTCGGTGCCCCAGTGGACGTAGACCACCACAAAGTCGGCGTTTGCTTTGGCGGTGCGGATGGCCTCCACCGTCTGGGCCGGGTCGTAGGTGTACAGCACGCCGGGGCTGTCCTCGGCGGCCTGGGGCGTCATGATGTATTTCTCCGCCCTGGTGGCCCCCACAAAGGCGATGGTCAGGTCGCCTGCAATAAAATACTGGGCCTGCTGCGCTTCGGCCAGGTCCCGCCCTGCGCCGATGCAGGGGATGCCCGCATCCTTCAGCACGTCCAGCGTGTCCAGAAAGGCGTCCTGCCCGTAGTCGCCGCAGTGGTTGTTGGCCAGCGAGACAATGTCCGCGCCCATGGTGTACCAGTAGACGGCGTTGCCCGGCTGCGCGCGGAAGGTGTACGCCTTGCCCGGCAGCGGTTCGCCCCGGTCGGACAGGCAGAACTCGTTGTTGCACAGCAGGATGTCCGCCCCGCGCATCAGCGCCAGCAGGTCGGGGGAGAAGTTCTCGGCAAAATCCGTGCGGCCGCTGGCGTAGTATTTCTGCATGATGTACCAGTCGTCGGCAAAGTTCACGTCGCCGGTAAAGGCCAGCGTCACGCTGCCGTCCTGCGCCGGCTCAATGCGGTGCCAGTTGGCGGGCAGCGGCGTGGGGGACGGCGTGGGCGTCGGCGTCGGGGCGGCGGACACTGCGGCAAGGGAGGGGGACACCGCCGCCATGCTGCTGCGCGGTGCCGCGGCGCAGCCTGCCAGCAGCAGCGCCGCGCACAATGCCGCAGACAGGGTGGTTTTTCTTTTCCGCATGGGGCGGCCTCCTTCCCATTGTTGGTGCTGCCTTCACCATACCACAGCCGCGGCCGCAATGCAAGCCGGGGCAGTTCTTTGGGTCCTGAGCGGGGCCTTTGTGCTTGATGGCGCCCGCGCCTATCGCGGTACTTTACGCAGAATTTACAAACACTTTACCCGCGCGTGGTGTCGACAAAGTGTGCAGAACCTGTATAATAGGTACATATACCATGCGGCAGTGCGCCGCTTTGGCCGCGCGTGGCTTCCGCCCGCGCCCTGACCGGGGGCGGGACGCCGGCCGGCGGAAAGAAAAGAGGAACGTAACATGATCTATATCGTCGAAGATGACGCCAGTATCCGTGAGCTGGAGCAGTACGCCCTGCAGACCAACGACTACGAGGTGGAGGGCTTTGCCGACGGCAGGACCTTTTGGGCCGCCGTGCACAGCCGCCTGCCCGACCTGGTGATTTTGGACGTGATGCTGCCCGACGAGGACGGCATCGCCATCCTGTCCCGCCTGCGCCAGGACGCAGCCACCCGCGGCGTGCCGGTCATCATGGTCACCGCCAAGGCCAGCGAGATCGACGTGGTGCGGGGGCTGGACCATGGCGCCGACGACTACATCACCAAGCCGTTCGGCGTGCTGGAGTTCATCAGCCGGGTCAAGGCGGTGCTGCGCCGCTCGGCGTCGGAAGCGCCTGCCGCCGGCGGTGTGCTGCGCTTTGGCGATATCGTGATGAACGACCTGGCCCGCACCGTCACCGCCGGCGGCGAGCCGGTGGAGCTGACCTTTAAGGAATACTCGCTGCTGCACTATTTTTTGGAGCATCCCGGCGAGGTCCTGGCCCGCGAGCGCATTATGAAAGCCGTCTGGGATACCGACGACCTGCTGGAATCCCGCACCATCGACATGCATGTGCGCACCCTGCGCCAAAAGCTGGGCAATGCCGGGGACGTGATCCGCACCGTGCGCAAGGTGGGCTACAAGCTGGACGCGGAGGCCGGGGATGAAACGACTTGAAAGCATGGCCCGCCGCATCTGGGAATGCCTGACCCTGATCGGCCTGATCTGCGTGCTGCTCACGGCGCTGGGCACCGCGTTTTTGTTCCACCGCGCCTTTGGGCGGCAGCTGGACCGGGACCTGGCCCGCACCGCCGAGGCCGTCGCCGCCGCCTACGAGAACCACGGCATAACGGTGCTGGAGGACTATTTCCCCATGCGGGACTCGCTGCGGCTGACGCTGATCGAGCCGGACGGCGACGTGCTGTATGAATCCTCCGACGCGACCGACATCGAAAACCACCTGGACCGCCCGGAGGTGCAGGCGGCGCTGGAGTCCGGCTCCGGCGCGGCCACCCGCCGCAGTGCCACGGTGGGGTACGAGACCCACTACTATGCCCTGCGCCTGTCCGACGGCAACATCCTGCGCCTGGCCGACGAGGCCGACGACCTGTGGTCGTCCTACACCCAGGCGCTGCCCTGGCTGCTGGGCGGCGTGCTGGTGGTGCTGGCGCTGGGGGCGCTGCTGGCCTGGTGGCTGACCCGCCGCCTGGTGCGGCCCATCACCCGCATGGCCGAGCATCTGGATGACATCGAAGCCTACGTGCCCTACACCGAGCTGGAACCGCTGGCCCACACCGTCCAGCAGGACCGCAAACTGCGCGAGGACAACGAGGCCATGCGGCGGGAGTTCACCGCAAACGTCAGCCACGAGCTGAAAACCCCGCTGACCAGCATCTCCGGCTTTGCCGAGATGATCGAGAGCGGCATGGTCAAGCCTGCCGACGTGCCGACCTTTGCCAAACGCATCCACCGGGAAGCCAAACGGATGATCGCCCTGGTGGCGGACATCCTGCAGCTGTCCGAGTTGGACAGCATGGGCGATAAAAAGCAGCAGAAAGAGATCGTGCCCGAACCGGTGGACCTGGCCGAACTTCTGCGGGACATTGCCGCCAACATGACGGTCAACGCCGGCAAGACCTACGTCACGCTGGAATGCAATGCCGCGCCCGCCGTGGTGCAGGGCAGCAGCGACCTGCTGGCCGAGCTTGCCACCAACCTGTGCGACAATGCCATCCGCTACAACCGCCCCGGCGGCAAAGTGGTGCTCAGCTGCGGCACCGCCGCCGACGGCAGCCCCTGGCTGAGCGTGGAGGACAACGGCATCGGCATCCCCAAGGAAAGCCAGACCCGCGTGTTCGAGCGTTTCTACCGCGTGGACAAAAGCCGCAGCAAGGCCACCGGCGGCACCGGCCTGGGCCTTGCCATCGTCAAGCACATCGCCATGCTGCACGGCGCCCGCATCGACCTCAAAAGCCAGGTGGGCACCGGCACCACCATCCGGGTCACCTTCCCGGCGGCGCCTGCCGCCCCGGCCGGCGCCTGACTCTGCCAAATCACAAAGCCGCCTGCATCCCTGCCTCCTGCGGGGTGCGGGCGGCTTTGCACATGGGCGGGCTTCTGCCCGGCCGCCCCGCCGCATACCCTGTGGCGAGGGGAGGCGCTGCCCATGCGACCAAAAAACCATACCGGGCCCGCCGCCGCGGCCGGGGCCGTCGTCGCCTGCCTGATCGGCGCGGGCTTTGCCAGCGGGCAGGAGGTGCTGCAGTTTTTCACCGTCTACGGGCCGGTGCGGGGGCTGTGCGGCGCAGCGCTGGCCTGCGCCCTGCTGGGCGGGGCCGCCGCGGCAATGCTGTCGGACGCAGGGCAGGGCGGCGGCTTCACCCGCTGGTGCGGCCCGCGGCTGGGCAGGCTGCTGGGATGGGCGTCGCCGGCGGTGCTGTTCGGTGTCTACACCGTCATGCTGGCGGGGGCCGGGGCGCTGCTGCAAAGCGGGTTCGGCCTGCCTGCCGCGGCGGGCCGCGCGGGGATGTGCGCTGCCGTGCTGGTCACCGTGCTGGCCGGCCTGGGCCGCATGACCGATATCCTGGGCCGCGCCGGCCCGCTGATCGCCGCCTTTGTGGCGGCTGCCGGCGTGGGGACGCTGCTGCGCGGCCCCACCGGGCAGCCTCTGCCCGCCCTGCCCGCGCCGCCGGCCCGCAGCTGGTGGGCCGCCGCGCTGGTCTACGCCGGGTATAACCTGTACCTGCTGGCGCCTTTTTTGCAGGCGCTGGCCGGGCGGCTGCCCGGCCGAAAGCCCGCCCGCCGCGCCGCCTGGCTGGGCTGCGGCATTTTCGGCGCGGCGCTGGCGCTGCTGCATCTGGCCTTCTGCCTTGCGCCGGAGTCCCTGGCCGACCCCGCCCCCACCGTCGCGCTGGTGCGCGGGCTGTGGCCCTGGGCGGCGGCCGCCGCGGTGCCGGTGCTGCTGGCCGGCGTCTACACCACCGCCGCGCCGCTGCTGTTTGGCATCTGCGGGGCGCTGCCCGGCCGCCTGGCCCGCAGCCGAACCGCCGTGCTGGCGGTCGGCCTGGCCGGGCTTGCCGGCTCGGCCCTGCCCTTTGGCCGGCTGGTGGGTGCGCTGTACCCGGCCATCGGCTGGCTTGGCCTGATCCTTGCCGCCGGCGTCCTTCTCCGCCGCCTGCCCCCAAAAGCCTCCCCTGCAAGGGGAGGTGCCCGCAACGCGGGCGGAGGGGTGCATTGCCGCCCTGCCCCGCAGGTATCCTGCAAACCCCGGCAGGGCCTTACTCCGCATCCGTAGGGGACGATGCTTGCATCGTCCCGCAAACCCAGCGATGCCGCAAGGCCCGGAAAGGTATCGGCAGGACAAGGCGCAGCACCCCTCAGTCGGCTGGCGCCGACAGCTCCCCTTGCAGGGGAGCCTTTTGGGTGAAAACCGTTTGCAAAGCCTCCCCTGCAAGGGGAGGTGGATGCGCCGCAAGGCGCAGACGGAGGGGTGCATTGCCGCTTTGCCCCGCAGGTATCCTTCAAAACCCGGCAGGGCCTTGCCCCGCGTCCGTAGGGGACGATGCTCGCATCGTCCCGGAAACCCTGCGCTGCCGCAAACCCCGAGCGGCGGGCGAAAACGCCCGCCCTACAAAGCCCCTGTAAGAGGGCAGTAACACAAAAAGCGGCAGTCCTTTGTCAGGCCCGCCGGCGGGCCGATGAGATCATCGGTCCCTGCGCAGAGGGCGCCTGGCGGCAAGGACAGCCTGTGCGACAGCTGCGAGCCTTCCGGCCACCCCATTCCGATCTGCGGGAGCGGGTCGGAGTCTGAGCGGAACGTGCTTGCTCATCGCTCCGCCCGTTGCCGGCGCTGCGCCTTGCGGCGCAGACTCGCGATAGGATCGCTCGGTGCCGGCAACCCTGCAGTGCAACCTTTTATTGCCTGCCTTCGCAGGCATACAACAAAGGACCGCCCTTCGCTCATCGCTCCGGGTTTTGTCAGCTTCACGGACAACGGCGGCCTTTTCCGCTGCTTTTGGGTCGCTCCAAAAGCGGCAGCCCACGGCGGATGCCGTTATGAAAGCAACCAGCCGACCCCGCCCGGCTTCTTTATGACCAGCCCACACCCTAGCAAACGACATCCGTCAACAAGGTCGCCGCCGGCCAAAATCTCCGCCCCGCAACTCCCCTGTAAACAGTCAACGGCACATACCTGTCACCCCCTGCAATAAAAAATAACAAAAATGCCACAACAATTTGGAAACAAAATCCCATTCATAAATACAACATAATAAAAGATTTGTAAAATTCTAATGTGCAAATGAAGCCGCGTTTGCCAGGCCGGGCAGACGCGGCCCGTTTTATTGTGCTGTTGATTCGCGCACAAATCGGCAAAATTAACAAATATTGGCGTCCGTGCTTGCTTTTGCACATTTTCTATGCTAGTATTAGTTCGTAAATAGGAGACAATTGTTTCCAAATAGTTTTGGCTTGTGTCTCCTTTCTTCTTTTTGTTTTGGCGGCAACAAAATAAATATTTTGGATACAAACGTCCGCCACATCCTGCGCCGCTGCACCCTCCCGGCCCGGCCGCTTGCCTTCCCCCAAAGGCTATCCCCTTTGTCGGTCAAGGCGGCCACTTCGCCGCCCCCTGCGGCCGCGCCTTCCCGGTCACGGTCACCCACATCCCGCGGCCACCCTCCCCGCGCAGCCTGCGCTCCCCCGGCCCCGGCCGCTCACCTCCCGCCCACCTGTAGGGCGGGCGTTCACGCCCGCCGCGACCCTGCGCTGCCCGGCAGCCCCCCGGCTCGGCCGCCTGCCCTTCCGCGGATGCCGCACCCCCTGCCGCCGCTCCCTCCCGGTTTCGGCCGCTTACCTCCCGCCCGCTTGTAGGGCGGGCGTTCACACCCGCCGCGACCCTGCGCCGCTGTGCTCTCCCGGCTCACCCGCCCCCCCCGGTTTGGCGCCCCACCCCAACACCCCCCACCCACCGCCGGCACGCCCGGCTTCACGATATCCACCCATCCCAACCAACCATCGGGGACCACCCCGGCAAGAGGAGTTGAACCACATGAAAAAACGTGTTTTCAGTGCATTGCTGGTGCTTTGCATGGCCTGCAGCCTGGTCAGCACGGTCTGGGCAAGCCCGTCCACCCCGGAGACGGCCGCCACGCCCGAAACCGCTGCCCCGGCGTCGCCCACGCCCAGCCCCACCCCTGACGTCTCCGCCTACCCGGCCCGCACGCTCAACGAGACGGTCGAGGGCTCCGGCGTGACGGTCCAGGTGGACATCCCTGCCGGCTCTCTGCCCGCCGACGCGCGGCTGACGGCGGAGCTGCTCGGCGCCAGCACCGACGCCGACGCCGCGGACACCGTCGCCGACGTGGCCGCCGAGCTGGACGAAGCCGACGTGGACTACGACGGCTTTGTTGCGCTGGATATCTCGTTTGTGGACGCCGCCGGCGCCAAGATCGAGCCGCTGCAGCCGGTGTCGGTCAGCTTCAGCCTGCCCGCGGACCTGCTCCCCGCCGAGGCCGACCCCGCCACCCTGGCGGTGCAGCACCTGGCCGAGGACGAGACCGGCGAGGTCGAAACCGTTGAGACCGTGGCCGACGTGGCCGACGAGACCGCCGGCACCGTGACGGTTGAGACCGGCGCCGCTGCCCTCTCGCTGGAGGAGGACGCCGCCGCCCTGCCCGCCGACGCCGAGGTCAAGGCCGAGTTTGAGGTGGATGGGTTCTCTAATTTTGTAATTACATGGAATGTGAATCAAAATCTTTGGCGTAGTGCAAATTTTCATATTACCGTCAATTATGTTGACGAATATGGTGACCCGCTGGAGGGGGCACAAAGCGACACAATCGTACTTAATGACGATAACGAATTGGTTTTCGCAGAATATAACCAAGTGACGAACTCAGACGGTAAAACTTACCGATATGTTGAAGCGCGTTATGCAACAACAGATGGGCGTACCGTAACAAAAATAAGAGCTGAAAAGGAAATGGGGCCTGCAGGAATCCAAGTTACTGATAGAAAGCTTGTAATTACTTTCTCGGATGGGACAACAGAGGAGATAGATTCACACTATAGCTATGAGACCGTTAACACCTTCGATGAAACAATTTATCTGCAATTCTATCTTGTTTTCGAAGATATAAGTGAAGATGCCGGTCAGACTGCTGGCAAAGAACTCAATGATGGCGGTTTTGAAATCGTCGATACAGTCATAACAGACGGCAACTTTACAGTGCAGAAAACTGGCAGCCCGGATTTTAGTTTTGAAGGCTATACATTTAGATGGTATCGTGCGGACGCTACAATTGAACAAGGAGAGGTACATCCAACCGATGGCTGGAGCACCGAGATTACACCGCAACGCGGCAGTTCGTCTTACTCTAACATTACCAACAATGGCAGAAGTATGAACGTCGCGGTCGATGCAGATATTGCTGGTGTAAACAATTCTCATCGTTTGTGGTATCAGGTCGAAGTAGTGAATCCTGATGGGGTGACAGTCGCCCGCTTGTTCAAGCGTGTTCCGTATTATGTAGAACTGCAGAATGGAAGTTTTGAAACTCCGTACCGTCAAACTGTCGGCGGCCAGGACGTTTATCTAGGAACCAACAATGAAGGTGTAATCTGGAGCACCACCGATAAAGAAAACCGCATTGAGATCATTAAGCCGGGCAGTGGTACGGTTGATGGCTATGGTGTAAGTGCAGCAGCGGATGGTGGTCAGATTGCTGAGTTGAATGCGACAAGCCAGGGAACGCTCTATCAAGACATACTGACTGTACCTGGTGCAACCTTGAACTGGCAGCTGTCGCACAGAGCCAGAACGGCAGCAAGTTTTGATGGTTGGCTATGGGATGATCAGCGTTATTATAGTGGCTACGATACAATGTATGTCGTGATTATGTCCAGCGAACTTGCTGACCAGCTTAACAATGAAGCGACTGAGGAGGAAACTTATCAGGACAAAATCAATGACATTGTAAGTGCCGCAGGTTTTGAACCAGAGGAGTATTATAAGCCGAACATTGACCATGAGATAAGCGACGTATACACATTTGGCGATGACTCCGCATATCCTGGCGTCTCCGTTTGGCGTATTTCGGATAAGTCGTATGCTGAAGAGCAGACGACCCAGTGGGATGACTACCAGTCGCAATATACCGTGCCGGATGATCAGTTTATGACACGTTTTCTATTTGTGGCTGGCCCTACAGCATACGACAGTCAAGGTAACTGGTCAACTAGTAGCCGCGCATATTCTGTTGGTAACTTCCTGGACAATATCCAGTTCACTTCCGACCCGCTCGACCCGGTCGCAGGCGTAGCAGCTGTTCAGATTAATAAGACAATCACCGGCTTGTCAGAGTTGCCGGAAGAAGGCTATACTGTATCCTTTGATATCGAGAATACCACGGAGGGGATTGATCAAACGGTACAAATCTCTAACTGGGATTACTCTGAGACGAACAAAAACTGGACCGGCAGTGTTACCGCCTACATCAATTTGGGTACTGGTGACATAGCAGGCGGCACAACTGTTACTGTTACAGAAAGTGCCCCCGATGTTAGTGGATATGAATTAACGCCAACTGCCGGAAGCACCGAAGACGCAACCGCAATAGATGTGGCGTTGGTGGACGGTAGTACAGCAACAGCTAACTTCACCAACGCATACACCCGTCGTACCGCCGACCTGACCATCACAAAAGATGTCGATGATACGCTTGCAGCACATATCGCAAGCCAGCAGTTCAACTTTACGGTTACTGGCCCGGCGTCTTTGGCTGAAGCTAACATTAAGGATGGCAATGGTACCACAGTTGACTTTGAAGCGGCGGTAGGCGGCGGCAGTGCGACCGCAACGGTAACTGTCACCGGTGAAGGGTCAGTTACAATTACGGACCTGCCGATGAATGAGACGTACACCGTAGCAGAGGTGACGACCAATATTCCCGATATCGACATTGCCCCTGATACTGCTGGCAAAGACTATTACTGGACTGGTGTTAGCTATTCGGATGGAAACGGTGGGACAAGCGGTACAGTAACGCTGAATGGTAATACAACCATCACCGCTACCAACACTTACGCCCCCTACAAATCGCTGATTGTCACCAAGTCGATTGATGGCGAAATGGCAAGCTCGACGGAGCCGTTTGGGTTTACCATTACCAAAACTGCTCAGTCTGGCGCTACTGCAAGCCTGGCTGTTGAAGATGTAGTCGGTAATGAGAATGTTACCAACATTACCGGCGTTGCAACATCTAACACCATTACCTTTGACATGAAGGCCAATGGTCAGGTTACCATCTACAACCTGAAAGATAGCGACATTATTGCAATTCAGGAAGAGGCTGTTGAATCGCAGGGCTATCGGGTGACGGTTAGCGCACCGATAGATAACACTACTAATTCGGTGATGCAAGGATTTGAGGTTGACTCGGCTAGTCGCAAAGCAACAGTAACAGTCGAGACCGTTGCTTTGGCCGACGGAAGCACAAATTTGGGTACTGTCAATTTCTTGAACTACCGTGCCCCAGTCGCCCCCACCGGGCTGGAATCCAACCACACCACGCCGTATGTGCTGATGATCACGGCGGCCGGCATGGCCGGTCTGGCGCTGATCGGCGGCATCGTGACCCGCCGCATCCGCCGCCGGCGGCAGGAGTAACCGCCTATGCGCACCATGCAGGACATTGCGGAGGCCCTCTCCGCCATGAAATTTCGCAAAAAGGTGTTCGGCGGCGTGGACGAAGCGGACGTCTGGAAAAAGCTGGAACAGCTGCAGCAGACCTACCAGCTGGTCTACGACGAGCAGGCCGCCTACTACCAGGCCCTGCTTGACGAGCGCGACCAGGCCCTTTCCCGCCTGATGGCCCGCAAGTCCGGTGGTGATGCCCATGGCTGAACCCCGCCGCATCTACCGGACCATCGCGCGTGCCGCGCAGCAACGCCCCCCATCAAACGCCG